>CAWJHI010000010.1:0-59964 GCA_963842485.1 Terriglobia bacterium
TCGGCTCCCCCCCGACCGAGTAAACTTGGCAGCGCTTATCTGACCAAGACTCGGAGGAAAGGAGCCGAGCATGCTGATTATAG
Organism: Terriglobia bacterium; assembly: GCA_963842485.1. Classification (GTDB taxonomy): domain Bacteria; phylum Acidobacteriota; class Terriglobia; order Bryobacterales; family Bryobacteraceae; genus Palsa-187. The sequence continues at coordinate 84 of CAWJHI010000010.1, forward strand.
GATGCGATTTCCATTCGCGGTTCCAGCAGATTGCGATGCTGGATCCGACAGACCGGCGAAGTCATCGAGCGTCGGTTAGAACACGAGAACGGTGAGGCTCGGAAGTTTTACGCCGGGCTTGCGACTCCGGCGCGCGTAGGAATGGAGGCCACCGGATACGCGCAGTGGTTCGAACGGATGCTCGCCGAGCAAGGACATCAGTTGTGGGTAGGAGATGCGGCGGAGATCCGTGCGGCGATGGTGCGCAAGCAGAAGACGGACTCGCGTGATGCTTGCCATATTCTGGACCTGCTGCTCAGAGACAAGTTTCCGCGGATCTGGATTCCGTCCACGGAGGAGCGCGATGTGCGACAACTGTTGCGGCACCGATATAAATTGGTCTGCTTGCGAACTTCGTTGAAGAACCAATTACATGCCATGGCCATGGGCCAGGGCATCTGTCGAAAGAAGAAGCTGTGGACGGCCGTGGGGCGAAAGGAACTAGAGGGTCTGTCCCTCGGTCCCTGGGCGAGTCGTCGCCGGCAGCAACTGTTAGACCTGCTGGACCAGCTCGAGCCTGTCATGGATGAATTGGATCGAGCAGTGATCCAGGAAGCAGAGAAGCGCCCCGCGGCTGTGCGCTTGATGACACAGCCAGGAGTGGGGCCGGTGACGGCACTGGCGTTCGTACTGACGATTGGGCCAGTCAGCCGTTTCCAGAGAAGCAAGCAGGTGGTGAGTTACCTGGGTTGAATCCGAGGAGAGAGAGTAGCGGGGGCAGGCAACGGTTGGGTTCGATCAGCAAGCAAGGCAACTCCATGGTGCGCTTTTTGCTGGTCGAAGCAGCCCAGACGGCCTCGCTATACGATCCGGAATTGCGGCCGGACTATCAGCGATTGAAGTTCCGCCGCGGCAGTGCGGTGGCGAAGGTGGCCATCGCACGAAAGTTGGCGGTGCGGCTGTATTGGAAGCTGCGTGAAGCAGCGCAGCCCGTGCCGCCGGCTCCCATGCAGGGCAGCCCGGCAGTTTCCGTGGTAGGCGAAAGCCTATCGTGTTTTTGATTGAGCGCCCTGCCTCCTCTGGAAAGAGACGGAGGAGTTCGAACAGGTGAATCATGGTCCGTGGTTGAGGATCGCATAGATGGTTGGTGGGAAGCTGACTTCCCCCGCAGGATTCAAGGAGAGGAGTCTTGGTCAGACGCCGCAAAGGAATCCCGGGTAAGGACGAAGCTTCGCTTCGTCCGGACGCGATGGTAGCGAGCCGTCCGCTGCGTCAAGGGTCTGGCGATGAACGGTCCGACAAAAACGGTCGGACCGCCCTTGACGCCGCTTCCGGCTCGCAAAAGTAGGGGTGTGCTTGAAAAAGTTCTTGACGACGCCGACGCCGTTATAGACGGAAAGTGGCTTTTTCGCGAGCCTAGACCCCTAGACCCCGGTCTTGTCCCGGCCGCTGAGCGTCGGATCGCCACGCGGCCCTGGCAAAAAACAATCCCTCCGAATTTAGTGGACCGTGTTCGTTATTTATGCGAGAAGCTTGTGAATGCCTACCGAAATCGCACTGAGCCCCGAAGAGCAAGCCTTCGCTGAAATTTCCGCCAAACTCACCGCTGCGCATGTTGCAGTCGATGAAGCCAGGGGAGCCTTCAACTTGTTTCGCTACCGCAATCCCATCTCGACTCCCGAGGTGATTGCTAGAGCCGCCGAATTAAGAGGTACAGTAGAGCAAGCCGAGCGCTCTCTTCAGGCCTTGCTTGCTCCTTACAGTGAAGCAAAGGCCAGAATTAACGGCTGGAGGTAAAACATGCATCAGCTTGAAACTTGAGCTCACGTGCTTCACGCCGGCACACTCGACTCGATGGACGCGACGAGCCACCACGCCGTGCGCTAGTTTGACGGCCAACTCTCTCCGGTGACGGTGACCCGCAATAGCAAAATCGTTGAACGAATCATTGAACAAACCGCGTCCGGTCATGCCCGATAGTGCCAACGGTTGCCGACAACCGCACGCGTAAACATCTGATTCTGCGTGCGCCAGTGGTTGGCGCGTAGATTCGTAAACCGTAGGTCCCCGGTTCAATCCCGGGTCTCGGCTCCAGCTTCGCTCCGACCAAAGAAACTTCGGCCGATTATGGCCGCCGGCCTACGAGAGATTCCAGTTTGACGTAGTCGATTCAGCCATTTTCCGCTGGCAATGTCCATTTCCAACCGGAGAGGAATTCAGGATATAGTTCCCCGTCATCGTTCCACAATCCGCGCCCTTGTGGAGCGCGAGAAGATCGTACGCGATCTGACTTTGGCAGGTTGCGTAGAAGCGGTGCATAATGCCCCGCGTCCAGCATTGCCACCTTCGCTGGAAAACGCCACGGATGGCGAACTGCAAACCGATGGCGCTGTCGCTATTGTGCAGCTTAAGGATTGCGACTCCCCCGTTTCCCAGAACGATGTGACATTCCCCCCATTAACCGCCCGGCCCCGTTCGAAACTCGCGCGTTATTTTCGTACGCAGGTACTCTCCATTCGCGACATCTGGCGAGAGAATGCCGCGTACGGTGTCTTTGAACTAGGCCGGATGACAGTCCGGTCCATTCGGCACAGCCATTCAAGGAGTAATCGGCGAGTGGTTCCATCAAAGCCGCTCTAAGTCACAACCGAGGAGGCATGCGGGTTTCGCGATGGCGCAATATCCGCAGGCGCGGATCGATGTACATCCTCCAAGAGGGTCAACGACTGTCAATGGCGCCTAGAGATGTTCGCGCCCTACTTTGGTTTCCTGAGGTCCTCTACGAGCTTCTTCGCTTCCTTCATTCGGTCTTTGTAAAACGTGGGGCTGATAAGAACTTTTTTCGCTCCCACTCGCACATGTTCCTTGACGTCCCTTTTCGACAAGAACAAAGCGAGAGCTTGGTACGTCTTGATTTCCTTCTCGAGGAACAGGATTGCACGTCGTTTCGGCTTACTCATCGTTCACCTCTTGGTTGCCCGGCGGCCTGCCTGCAAAAAGACGAGGCCAGACCTGACCATCCCTGCGGCACAGCGCGCACTTACAGCTTGCTCATTGCGATCTTCTGCGACGGCCGAACCTTGCCGGCCGACAGCCATCGGTGAAGGCGATCGAGCGAATTCCTGCCATTTCGCCGCTTGCTTTGTGGAAATAGGTCCGCATTCAAGCCGGCAACCGGGGCTTTGCTTGTGGCTTTACAAGCTGTCGCATCGCGGCATCACCGCTTTCGGCGTCGCAGATCGTATGTTCATCGTGTTCGCTGACGATTTCGTTTTTCCCGTTCATCAGCATCAAGTCCTTGGCAATACGCCGAGCACTCCAGGCATTCGTTTTGTCGTAGCGCTCCTGGTAAGTCATTGGCATCTCCAGCGCTTTCATGGTCGTGCCGGTGCTTCGAGTTGCGGCACTCGTCGTCGACTGTTCGAGTTCCACGGTTTTCATTGATATCCCTTGAAAGCAAAGAATCGTAGACCGATTCCCCATGTTGCGGCTGTTCCCTATGACACACTTTCGCTTCGAGGAACAGAACACTACCGCGCTGCGCATGTTTCCAACTCGCCATGTTCATGAGCGGGGACGTTTTGCGTCGCAACGCACGAATACAGCCACTCTAGCTTGTGAGCTAAGTTCTTGTTTTCCGCGGACCTTCTGGGCTAGCCAGACACCTCAATAAGAATTTTACGTTGAGTCCGCCCCGTGGACCATTCCGCCACTCCGACGCTTTGGCTGCAAGAACGAAAGCCTTGTGTGTTGTACGGGGCAGAATCAGCCCCGGCTCTAGATGCACAGTGAGTCAGGTTTGACGTGCGCCGCACCGCCCAATTAACAGACAGGCAGGGAGAGAGCCAATGAAAAAGGGGCTGATACCACGTGAGCGGGGACCAACGCTAAAAACACGATTCCTCGCCCTAGCGTTGATTTTCTCGTGCCTCCCCGTTGTTGCGCAGGATCGACCCGAGGTGCCGCGCAAAAAGTTCATAGTGGCCAAGGTGCTGCTCGCACCGCTGCGCGAAGCGCGCTCGACATTCGTCGACATGGTGACGTTTCGGGACAAAACGTTTGCCGTGGCCGCGTGGGCCTACGTCGGTGCCTATGCTGCCGATATGATCAGTACGCGCTCTGTGTTCGAGCGTTGCGCAACATGCGTCGAGAATGGCGGCCTGTTGAACGGCTCACGCTCCGCCGGCAGAGTTTCACTCGTTTGGGGCGGCATCACGACGGCGAACCTCATCGCCGCGCACGACTGGAAGCGCAAGGCGCGCGACCCGGAGCGCTGGGCTTGGCCCGCCGGGTTGGCTGTTTTCGGCTCAATCCACGCCCGCGATGCCTACCTGAATTCATGCCGTCCGTTGGTCTGCTCTAAGTAAGCACGGCGTCGCGGCGCACTTGAGGGTGCGCCTAACCGATTGAGAAATCTAAATCCGAGCGACGAAGTCCCAATTCGTAAACCGTAGGTCCTGGCAATGTCCATCTCCAACCGGAGAGGAATTCAGGATATAGTTCCCCGTCATCGTTCCTTATCTTAGTTCGGCACGAGGGGGACAGATGCAAATTCTCGAAAGACTGAAGCCGGTATCGATTTTGCTCTTACGGCTGGGTATCGCGGTCGTCTTTCTGGGTACCGGCTACGACAAGCTTTTTCGGTCGCCGGCGAAATGGCTGGTTTGGTTTCCCCACCAGGGTTATCCATCGTATTTCGCGTACATCGCCGGGGCGATTGAGTTTTTCGGGGCGATTTTGCTGCTGGTCGGACTGTTCACTCGCGGCATTGCACTGCTGTTTGCGCTTCAGATGGGCATCGCGGAGGCCACCGTGACCGCGTGGCATGCAAACATCTACGCCGCGACCTCTTACGCGGTTCCCCTGCTGCTGTGCCTATCGTGTTTCGCGATTGCTACGATGGAGCCGGGGATGCTTTCGCTGGACGAGGTGTTAGAAGCCAAGTGGCCGGCAAATAAGCGGAAATACGCGCCGGAAGCTCCGTAAAAACTCGCACATGATCCACGGCACGCGGGCTGCCGTATTACCCGGGGCGCCGGAGTTACCGGTTCCGGTTGGGTCTCTGGAATGCGTTGGGATCCGGGCGGCCCTGGCTCTGCCACTCCTGGGGCTCTTCGTTGGTCGTGCAGAAGAACTCTTCCAAATCGTCATCAGGAACCACCGAGAGCGACCACTTCCGCGGCGCTGAAACCCACGGCTTCTGCAGCACAACGGGATCCTCGATGGTGACCTGGTACACAAGATAGTTCTTCGAGGGACGGCTAATGCGTTCGATCACGTGCTCCTGGTCGCTATGAAACCACCCGCCCCAATCGGGCGCTCGCTCGTCGAGGGCGATGGTGTCAATCACCAGCGTATCTTTCTCCCAGTGAGCCACGGAATTGCCGTTGAAGGTGGGATCGGGATCTTTGGGGTGCGGGCGTCCGTCGGTGTGGATCGTGCGGAAGTCCATGGGATATTCGATCATCATGACGATCCGCCCCTGGCCCTCGACGAACTGTATGGGCCAGGTGAGACTATTTTCCTGCAACAAAGTGCCCGGCGTGCTCGGGATCACGCATTGGCCGTAGGGAACGTCCCTCTTCAGCTTTTCTTCCGCGCCAGGGATGAAGGCCGGCTTTTCTTCAGGCGTGACCGCGGGATCAAATTGCCTGCGCGCCGCGCGGTCGATGGGATAGGCGGATTGAATCTGCCTTCCAGCACTGTTTGGGAACCACACGCCAGAGAAGTCCGGATGTCCATCCTCGGTGCGAGGCGCGGGTCCGCCTGGCGGTAACGGGTGCCAAGTCTCGGAGCCGGCGGAGGTTCTTTCCGGTACTTTTACATCTTGTTGAGCGAAAGCGGGCGCGATCAAGATGCACAGCATCGCGAGCGCAGCCGCGGCTGCGCCAAAAAAAGTGCCGAAAAGCGGTTTAATTCCTCTCATGTTGAGCGTGTCCTTTGTACGACTTGGCGACCAGACCTTATACCATGTTCGCCGCGCCGGATAAAGCCGCGAAGCATGCATGGCGTGCCGCTTGGAGGACGTCGCCATCGCCACGTGCGCACGCTTCAGTTCACACCCAAGGACACGCCACCCAGCGGCCCTCTTTGAATTCCAGCGGGGGCACCGCATCGGCGCAGGTGGGTTTCGCGATAGGACAGCGGGTGCGAAACGCGCAGCCCGACGGTTTGCGAATGGGATTCGGGACATCGCCAGTAAGGTGAATCCGCCGTTCCCGTGTTACCAACGGGATCGGGCCGCGGCACTGCGGAAAGCAGCGCGCGCGAGTAGGGATGCATCGGGTTTTTGTAGATCAGCTCGCCCGGACCTATCTCCACCAGGTGCCCGAGATACATCACGGCGATGCGATCGGAAATGTGGCGCACCACGGAGAGATCGTGGGCGATAAAGATGTAGGACAGGCCAAACTCATCTTGCAGGTCGCGCATGAGATTGATGACCTGGGCCTGGATGGAGACATCGAGAGCGCTGACGGGCTCGTCCGCGATGACGATTTTAGGATTCGTGGCCAAGGCGCGGGCGATACCGATTCGCTGGCGCTGGCCGCCCGAGAATTCGTGCGGATAGCGGTTCCCCTGCTCCCCCGCGAAACCCACCTTTTCGAGCAGCAGGTTGACGCGATCTTTTCGCTCCCGCGAGGTCAATCGAGTGTGAATCTTCAGCGGTTCTTCGACGATCTGCCCGACCGTCATGCGCGGATTGAGCGAGGAGTAGGGATCCTGAAAAATCATCTGGATATCGGGACGATAGGGCCGCATCTTCTCGCGGCTCAGTTGGGCCAAATCGACGGAATTGGACCCGTGGCGATACAAAATGCTCCCGGAGATCTCCACGCCGTAAACCATGGCGCGGAGAATGTTGACGATGGCCCGTCCCACCGTGCTCTTGCCGCAACCCGATTCCCCGACCAAGCCCAGCGTTTCGCCCTGTTCCAGCGCGAACGTGACGCCGTCGACCGCCTTCACCTCCGCGGTCTTCCGCCTGAGGACGCCGCCAACGACGGGAAAGCTCACCCGCAACTGGTCGATCTCGAGAATCTTCACGGATTCACCATCTTCACGGGTTCACCAGATGGCAGCGCACCCAATGTCCGGGCGATACCTCGATGATGGGCGGCTCGATTTGGGCGCATCGTTCGAGCCGCTCTTTGCAGCGGGTTTCGAATTTGCATCCGGCGGGCAGATCGAAAATGCTGGGCACGTTTCCGGGAATCGCCGGGAGCCGCTCGCGCCTGTCGCCATCCACCGCCGGAATCGAGGCCAGCAGGCCGCGCGTGTACGGATGCAGCGGATTTCGGAACAACTCTTGCACCGGCGCAATCTCCTGAATTCGCCCTCCGTACATGACAATCACGCGATGGCAAGTCTCCGCCACCACGGCGAGATTGTGGGTGATGAGCAGGATGGCGGCGTCCTGCCGCTGGTCCTTGATGCGCAGCATGAGTTCCAGAATCTGCGCCTGTATGGTGACGTCCAGCGCGGTGGTCGGCTCGTCGGCGATGAGCACGGAAGGATTGCACGATAACGCCATGGCAATCATCACGCGCTGCCGCATTCCCCCGGAAAATTGATGCGGATAGTCGTTCATGCGCGAGGGCGGGTCCGGAATGCCGACCAGCTCCAGCATCTCGACGGATCGGTCGAAGGCAGCCTTTCTCGAAACGCGTTCGTGCGCCAGAACCGACTCCGTCATTTGCATGCCGATGGTGAAGACCGGGTTCAGCGAAGTCATGGGTTCCTGGAAGATCATGCTGATCTCTTTTCCGCGTATCGCGCGGATATCGGCCCACGACAGTTCCAGCAGATTCCGGCCCTGAAACAGAATCGAGCCATCCGCGATCTTTCCGGGCGGACTGGGAATCAGGCGAAGAATGCTGAGCGCGGTGACGCTCTTCCCCGAGCCCGATTCGCCAACCAGGCCGACGACTTCGCCCGGAAAAATGTCGAAGTCCACTCCGTCGACGGCCTTGGCGATGCCCGCCTCGGTCTGGAAGTAGGTCTTCAGATTCCGGATTTGGAGAATGGGAGTGGGCGACGCGTTCACCGCAGCCTCGAATACTCCTTGGGATCGAATGCTTCGCGAACCGCCTCGCCGATGAACACAATCAGCAGCAGCGTGACGAACATCGCCGCCAGCGGAAAAAACACCAGCCACCATTTGGTCAGGTTTTCCACGCCTTGCCCGATCAGTTCGCCCCAGCTGGGCGTGGGCGCGGGAAGTCCGAAGCCGAGAAAGTCCAGCGCAACGAGCGCGCCGATATTGGCCACCACCATGAATGGCGCGAAGGAAACGATGGGCGTGAGCGCGTTGGGCAAAATGTGCTTGAAGATGATGGAGCGGTCGGAAGCGCCCATGGAAATCGCCGCGCCTACGTAGTCCTTGGATTTCTCGCGGTAGAATTCGCCGCGCACATAGTAGGTAATTCCCATCCAATCGAAGGCCGTCAAAATAAAAATCAAGAGCCAAAAGGACGGCTGCAGGACCAGGTTCCTTCCGGGAAGGTAAATCGGCACGACGATCGAACTCACGATAATGATGGTGTAAAGGAACGGCAGCGAAGACCAGATCTCGATCAACCGCACGCCCAGAATATCCAGCTTGCCGCCGAAGTATCCCAGCAGAGCCCCCGCCGTTACGCCGATGCACAGGCTGACCGTCAGCACCAGCAGCGCGAAAGAGAGGGATACGTTGAAGCCGTATGCCAGGCGCGCAAAGATGTCCCGGCCGCGATCGTCGGTGCCGAAAATGTGCTGCCGCGACGGCGGATTGGGAGGAGCTGCCGGGAAGATCCAGCAGGGATTCGGTGGGGCTGTAGGGGTAAGGGGGCAGAAGCACCCAGTTTCCCGAGCCCTCGCGGCGAAGCGTCTCCGCCAGCGCGCGATAATCCGGCTCGCCGATCGCTTGCTGGCCGAACGTGGACGCCGGGTAGTATTTCGCCACGGGAAAATACCAGTGCCCATGGTAGCCAACGACCAGGGCTTCGTTGTTCACCAGCAGCGGAAGGAAGAAGGAGATGGCATACGCGCCGACGATGATCAAAAACGAATAATATCCGCGCTTGATCGTTCGGAACTTGCGCAGGCGCTTGCGAAAAAGGGAAACTGAACGGCCCTGCGCCGGCCGCGCCGGTTTGCAATCCGCGGGGAAGCTCTTCGATATTCGCGATCTGCCCGCGGAACTCATTGGAACCGAATCCTGGGATCGACGATCACGTAGATCATGTCCGAGAGGATATTTCCGACCAGCAGCAACAGGCTGGCAATCGACCAGAATGCCCAGGGCCACGGGGTAGTCGCGCTGCAGGATCGAGGTGTAGCCGAGATAGCCCATGCCGTCGATGTTGAACACCTTCTCGATCAGAAACGAGCCCGCCAGAATCAGGCCGATCTCATTCCCCAGGCCGGTGGCGATCGGAATCAGCGAATTCCTCAGCGCGTGCACGAAAATCACGCGGTGTTCGCTCAGTCCCTTGGCAAAGGCGGTGCGCACGTAGTCCTGCCCCAGATTTTCCATCAGCGAATTTTTCATCAGGATGGTCAGCGTGGCGAACGATTCGATCATGTAGCACAGCACGGGAAGGAACATGTAGTGGAGTCTGCGCGGCGACCTTCTCGAAAAAGTTCAGGTATTCCCAGTTTGTGGGACGGAATCCGCCCAGCGGAAATACGTTCCAGAAACTGCCTCCGCCCAATAAGCACCAGCAGCGCCGTCCCCAGCGCCCAGCCCGGAATCGAGTAGCCCAGAAACACGGTGAGGCTGCTGAGCAGATCAAACCGCGAACCGTGCCGGATGGCCTTGAAGACACCCAGCGGGATGCACACCAAGTAGCTCAGGAAAAACCCGCTCAAGCCCAAAAAGATGGACACCGGAAATCGCGACTTGATGACGTCCCAGACCGGGTCCTGATAAACGTACGATTGGCCCAGATCGAGGTGCAGAACGTTCCATAGCCAGGACGCGTATCGGGTGTAGACCGGCTTATCGAAGCCGTAGTAGCGGCGCATCTCGTCGAGCGCGTCCTGCGGGCAATTCCGTGTCCGCACCCGGCCGCCGCCCCTCTGCGCCACGGCCTTCTTGTAGCGCATGATCTGGCGTTCCACCGGGCCGCCCGGGAACAAAATTCATCACCACGAACACGGCCATGGTGATGCCGATGAAGGTCGGTATGATCAGCAGGAAGCGGCGAACGAAATAGCCAGTCATTGCCGGTTAGGCTGCGACCGTGGTGCGTTCATTGCGCTAACGGATGCGTCTTCGCGTACTCATCCCAATAATGATCCTCGGATCGGCCCCGACGGCGAGCTTCACGGACGAATCGCGCATCGCCTTCTGCACTTGCGCATCCTTGGCGGGATCGATCCACCACAACTGCTAGCATGCCGAGACGAGTCGCCCGTACGCAGCAGATAGCCCTGCGGCGTGCCGAATTTGTTCCAGAAGGCGAGCCGAATGTAGGGAGCGTACCACTGCAGGGCGTACTGATAGTCGTTGGCCAGGATTCCGTCGATTTCGCGGATGGCGTTGATTCGCTCCTTCACGTCGAACATCTTGTCGTACGCGTCGCAAATCTGATCGACGCGGGCATTCTTGAATCCCGTGATGTTGTTGTTATTGTTCTGCGTCGGCCAGCGAAGAAAGCCACGGCGTCTCCGGATTGGGAAAAAGCAGTCCTCCCCAAGCGATGTCGACCATTTGAAATTGCGGTTGCTGATGAGCTGGAAGAGCGTTTCGGGAGTGACCAGGCGAAGATTCACGTTGATTCCTACCTTGCGCAAATCCTCCTGGTAGACGGTAGATCGACGGTTCCTCGATTTTGCTGTCGTACAGCAACTCGACTTCGAGCGGGATGCCGTCCTTCGCCAGCCGTCCCTGGCTGTCGCGGCTGTTCCAGCCGGCGTCGGCAAGCAGCTTGAGGGCCGCTTGGGGATCGTAGTCGTTCTTCGGATTGTCCGGATTCTCGTACGGCGTAGCCGCGAAGTAGGAGTTCAGCGGCAGGTATTCGCCGAACATGAGCTTTTCGATGATCTGCGGCCGGTCCATGAGCAGCGTCAGGGCCTTGCGAACGCGGATATCGTCGAAGGGCGGCTTGCGCGTATTGAAGCCGAATCCCGCGAACCCTGCGGGTTGCTGTTGAATACCTTGCGCTTCTGCATGACTCCGCGCTGCACGTTGTCGAAATTCATCTCCTCCACCCATTGCCGCGCGCGGGAGACCACGTAGACGTCCAGTTCGCCCTTCTTGAACATCTCAAACGCCAGATTATCGTCGCGCACCACCGTGAATTGCAGCTGGTCGAAGTTGTTGAGTCCTACGTTGGCGCGGTCTTTGATCGCCCAGTAATCGTTGACGCCGCCGCACGGTGATCGAGCTGGCCTTTTTGGATGTCGCTTTCTTGAATCGTGTAAGGACCCGAACCCGGAAGAAGCTTGAAATTGTACTGCTTCAAATATCCGTCGCCGTTCAGCGTCTTCAGAACATGCGCCGGCAGAATCGGCATTCCGGCGCTGAAATAAAGAAAATTTCTCCAGTTCAACTCCTTGGCTTGAACGCGCACGATGTACTTGCTCTCCGCCACCGGCCGCTTGAACTTGTCGAAGGTCAACTCCTGGCGCGGGATCCTGCAGAGTCTTGTCCACCATCAGGTCCCAGGTGGCCACCACGTCGTCGCTGGTCACCGGCGTCCCATCCGAAAACCGCGCGTTCGGATTGATGCGGAAGCGATAGGTCATCTTGTCCGGCGAAATTTGCCAGTGCGTGGCCAATCCAGGAATGTACTCGTAGGTCGTTGGATGCACCCCGACCAAGGTCTCATAGGCCAGCGACGTGATGTCGTAGTTGAAGGCAGAATTGGATTCCGGCCCGGCCATTCGCAGCGTGCCCGGAAAATCGAGGATGTGGTCGCGCAACACGCCGCCCTTGACCGCTCTGCGGATCGCCGATCAAATCGAAATCCGTGTTCGTCTCCCAGCCCTTGCCGGTGAATCCTTTCCCGCCTTGTTCGGCCGGTACAGAAGGATCGGCGCCTGCGTCGGCATCGGGGAAGACGGGGTAGTCCGCCTTGTTCAAAGAGACCGGAGCGGAAGGAGCGGCCGGAGCGGACGCCTCGGTAGCTTGGCGCCGGAGCGGAACCATGGCCGCAACCGGTCGCGACTGTCAGGGCCAATCCAGCGGTTAATCCGGCGGCCAAAGCAAGCAAACCCTTCCACGTCATCGTTGACCTCCTAGAGGGTGAATCCTACCTTATTTTGGCCGCCGCAGCCGGGCGTGTGGCAAAACTTCTGCGTCAAGCGTCTCGGCCCGCCGCATCCATCAGGCGCCGGCCGGGAACGCGCCGCGACCCGCTCGGCGCCGGCCAGGTTAGCGTGAAAATCCGGCGACATACGCGCCGCCGCGTTGTATTCTTGCCCCATTCGGAAGCAAATCGAGGGCAAATGGCCGTCTAGGACCCGGCTATCCTATCGGCCCCACTTACCAGAGGACAACCGGAGGGATAGACCGCGCGGAGCAAGCGTCCGCGAAAGCGAGCTGACTTGAGGAGCTTTTCCGAGGTAGCAAGGAGCAAAGGGGCAAGATCGTAAGCGGCGGCTAACGGTGAATATTTCAGCGCCATTTATCAAGCGGCCTGTGGCGACTTCCCTGCTGAGCATGGGTTTGTTCCTCTTTGGCGCCCTGGCCTTCCCCTTTCTTCCTGTCGCGACGCTGCCCGAGGTTGAATATCCCACGATTACCGTCTCCGCAAGCCTCCCGGGCGCAAGCCCCGAAACGATGGCCACCGCAGTTGCCACCCCTCTCGAGCGCATGTTCGGCCGCATCGCGGGCATAACGCAGATGACCTCCCTCAGCCAGCTCGGCAGCACAAGTATCACCATGCAGTTCGATCTGGATCGCAATGTGGACGCCGCCGGACGCGACGTGCAGGCGGCCATTAATGCGGCGCGCGGCCAATTACCCGTCAACCTGCCGACGAATCCGAGCTGGCGCAAAGTAAATCCCGCCGAAATCGACATCGTGACCATCGCGCTGACTTCCGATACCGCGACGACGCCGCAACTCTACGACGTTGCGGACTCCATCCTGGCCCAGAAGATCTCCCAGATACCCGGCGTCGGCCCAAGTGACTGTGGGCGGCAGTTCGCGGCCGGGGGTTCGGGTCGAATTCAATCCGTTTCTGCTGAGCAAGCTCGGCCTGGGGCTGGACCAAGTACGCACGGCGCTGGCCGCGGCCAATGCGGATGTTCCCAAGGGCGCGCTTTCGGATGCGAATCGCATGTTCTTGCTGAACAGCAACGATCAGCTATTCCTGGCCAAGAAGTATGCCCCGTTGATCGTGGCCTATCGCAACGGAGCGCCGGTGCGGCTCTCCGACGTGGCCACGGTGATCGATAGCCAAGAGGACATCCGCAATGCCGGCTTCGTTAACGGAAAACCCGCCGTGCTCGTGCAGCTCTACCGCCAGCCGCAAGCGAACATCATCGACGTTACCCAGCGCGCGGAAGCTCTTATGCCGCATGCTGCAGGCTTCCATTCCGCCTTCCATTCATCTGGACATAACCGAGGAGCGGGTGATGATGATCCGCGGCTCGGTCAGGGACGTCGAGTTGACTCTCATCGTATCCGTCATTCTGGTGATACTGGTCGTCTTCTTGTTTCTCGGCAACGTCTGGGCGACTTCCATCCCCAGCATGGTGGTGCCGCTCTCCCTGGTGGGCACCTTCGGCGTGATGTACCTCGTCGGGCTACTCCGTCGATAACCTCTCGCTGATGGCGCTCACGATTTCGACCGGCTTCGTGGTGGACGACGCCATCGTGGTGATCGAAAACATCTCTCGCTATCTCGAGCAGGGACTCTCCTCCTACGAAGCGGCGTTTCGCGGAGCGCGCGAGATTGGATTCACGGTTCTTTCCATGAGCACGTCGTTGATCGCGGTGTTCATCCCCATACTTTTGATGGGAGGCATCGTAGGCCGCATTTTTCGGGAGTTTGCCGTCACCTTGAGCGTGGCCGTGACCCTCTCGATGATCATATCGCTCACCGTCACTCCGGCGATGTGCGCGAAGTTCCTCAAGGCGGAAAAGGACCAGAAGCAAAACCGGCTCGGCCCGCGCGAGCGGCAGAGGATTCCAATGGCTTTGCGACGGCTATGCCCGCAGCCTGCGCTGGGTATTGCGACATCAACCGCTGGTGCTGGCCATCACCCTGGGAACGGTCTGCCTGGCGGTTTATCTCTACGTGGCGATTCCCAAAGGCTTCTTCCCGCAGCAAGACACGGGGCGCATCAATGGGAACGCGCGAGCCAGCGAGGACACTTCGTTCCAAACCATGCAGGAAAAACTGCGGGAATACCTGGCGATCATCAAGGCCGATCCAGCCGTGCGGATTGTCGAGGGTACGATCAGCCGAGCGAATGCCGCCTATATCAGCATTTCGCTGAAGCCGCTATCGGAGCGCAAGGTGAGCGTGTTCGAGGTGATCAACCGCCTGCGACCCAAGCTGGCTCGCGTCCCCGGAGCAACGCTCTTCATGACGCCCCAGCAGGACGTGCAAATCGGCGGGCGCGCCGGCAACGCGCAATTCCAGTACACATTGCAGGGCGACAACCTGCAGGACTTGCTCGCGTTTGCGCCCGTGGTGGAACAGAGGCTGCGAAGGGTCCCGGAGCTCCAGGATGTGAATAGCGATTTGCAAAACCGCGCGCTGCGAAGCCGGCTTGGTCATCGATCGCGATACCGCCGCCCGCCTGGGCCTGACTCCTCAGACGATCGATAACGCGCTGTACGACGCTTTTGGACAGCGGCAGGTCTCCACCATGTACAAGGGACTCAACCAGTACCACGTCGTGATGGAGGTGGCTCAGCAATTCCAGCAAAGTCCCGATGCGCTCAAGAATATCTATGTCCAGTCCGCTAGCGGCCAGGAAATTCCGCTCAGCGCATTCACGCATTACGAGTCCTCGATGACGTCGCTGGCCGTCGCCCACCAGGGGCAGTTTCCCGCGATAACCCTTACGTTTAATCTTGCCCCGAATGTCACGCTCGGACAGGCCGTCGTCGCGGTGCAAAATGTGGTGCGCACCATGGTCGTGCCGGCTACCATTCATCCGTCTTTTCAGGGCACGGCACAAGTATTCGAGGCCTCCCTCGCCACGATGCCCTATCTGATCCTGGCCGCGCTGGTTACCGTCTACATCGTGCTGGGAATTCTCTACGAGAATTACGTCCATCCGATCACGATTCTCTCCACGCTTCCTTCGGCAGGCGTCGGCGCCCTGCTGGCGCTGCTGATCTTCCGCACCGAACTGAGCATCATCGCGGTCATCGGCATCATCCTGCTGATCGGGATCGTGAAGAAGAACGCCATCCTTATGATCGACGTGGCCATCGAGACCGAACGCACCGAAGGGAATAGCCCCGAACAGTCCATCTATCAGGCATGCCTGCTGCGCTTCAGGCCCATCATGATGACCACCATGGCCGCTATGTTTGGCGGCCTGCCCATCGCGCTTGGGCGGAGGAAATGGTTCGGAATTTCGCCGCCCGCTGGGCATCGCCATCGTGGGGGGCTTGATGGTGAGTCAAATGCTGACGCTCTACACCACTCCCGTGGTCTATCTCTATATGGATCGCTTACGCGCATGGCTGAGCGGCGACAAGGTTCTCCGGCCGTTGGAAGATAGACGAGGAGGAAAAGCGCTCGGAAGTCGGCTTACAAGGAGCGAAGGAGGGAGCGATTTAGCGTTGCGCGCCAAGTACCTTTGGCGCCCAGAGTCTGCCTCGCTCGGTTCGATTTGGCCGCGAGATTCTGGCATGATCGAGTGGCAGAGAAGACGTCCGAAAGGTGAAGCGCCATGAACCAATCCGGCAAGTTCCTTCTATTCCTGCTCGGTCTTGGAATCATTTTGTCCGTCTGCGAAACGGTAGCTCAAGACAAGCCGATTAGAACCCTGGTCGTTAATGGAAAGACCGTTGATACAGCCGTCGTCGAGGTGGAAGGCCGCTCGTATGTGGACATCGAGGGCTTGGCACAAATTATTGGCGGCTCGGTGACCTTTGAGCCAAACCAAATCACGCTTACCCTGCCCGAGCCAGCTCCGGCGGCCACTCCCGCCGATGCTTCGGCGGCGGCTCCGCAAGCCGCCGACGACATGTCCAAGCAGTTTCAGCAACTCGCTGTGTTCACGTTAGCTGAAATGAGGGAATGGAGAGGCGCGGTCAGCGCCGTCGTCACGTCGGGAGTCGCCCGTAGTAGGCACGTGGCCCGAGGATTACCACGACCGCGTCGGCAATGATTTGCTTCAAGCGACACTCGGCGCATCCACGGTGCAAGATAATCAGGCGGTTCAGCTTCTCCAACAGGAATATGCGCTCCTCACCGATTGGGCAAACCAGGTTCTCGGTGAACGCAAGGCTCTGGACGCCGCCAGAAGCATCGACCCCAACTCCCTTCAGAATGACCAAGCATTGGCAAAAATCTCCAAGTGCGGTCAGTTTTTGAGTTCGATGATCGTTGGCGGCAATTTTTACGACGATTCGAGTTGCCGGTAGGTTCGCAGCCAACTGCCTTCATCGGAACGCGCCCGACTCGGGTGAACGCACCCCACGCGGGCACATGCGTTTGAAAGCGGCGGTGCATAAGCGTTATGATTTGCCGACGCGCCGGTCCGACCAATCTCTTAGCAGAGATCGAAATAAAACGATGAGCAGGCGGCTGAAATTCAATTCGCTGCTGATGGGCATGTTGCTTCTGGCGATATGCGCTGCCGCGGACGCCCAAAAAAGCGAGAACTATAAGGTGCGGCTCTCCACCGTTCCCGTCGACGCAACCATGCTGTCCCGGGTTGCCGGCTCGGGCTCGCTGACAGCAGTGCTGAACGGCGACAGGCTCACCTTCAGTGGAACCTTTCGGGGGTTGCGGTCGCCGGCGACACACGCCAGCATTCACCTCGGACCGAAAGGCATTCCGGGTCCGCCCATTATCGATCTGGCGGTGTCCAATGCCACCAGCGGCGATGTCACCGGCACCGTCGAACTTACGCCGTCGCAACTCCAAGACCTGAGAAGCGCGAAGCTCTACGTTCAGATTGATTCTGAGAAAGCTCCGGAAGGCAACCTCTGGGGCTGGCTGCTGCGCTAAAGGAGCTCACCATGGTCCTGTCAGGAACGCCGTCAACGGCTAAATCGAGAATTCGTTTGGCTCTGGCGTTAGGCTGCGCTGCCGCACTGGGCATCGCCAGCGCCCAGGCACAGCAGCCCGCCAGGGCTGGCGTATATACCGCGGCGCAGGCCGATGCCGGCCGCGCCGTCTACCAGGCGAATTGCGCTGCCTGCCATCTGCCCGACCTCAAAGGCAGCAACGAGGCTCTGCCTCTGGCGGGCGGTAATTTCATGAGCACTTGGCGCAATCGCACCACCAGCGACTTGTTCAACAAAATTTTGACCAGCATGCCGCCGGGCAAAACAGGCTCGCTGGGCGAGACCGAGATTGTCGCCATCGTGGCGTTCATTCTCCAGTCGAACGGCGCCGCGGCTGGAAACCATGCGCTCAGCGCCACCTCCGCTGTGCCGATCGCGGACGTAGCCACGGGACAAGCCGCCACGCAGCCTCGTTCCGACGACGAGGGCGGAGCGGCTACCGCGTCGCGGCGCGCAGGTCCCCCGGCCGGCCTTACGGCTACCGGCGAAGTGAAGAACTACCTGCCGGTGACCGACGAAATGCTGCTGCACCCCGATCCGGGCGACTGGCTGATGGTCCGCGGCAACTATCAGGCCTGGAACCACAGCCCTCTGACGCAGATCAACCGTGACAACGTGCGCGATCTGCGCCTTGCCTGGGTGTGGTCGATGAATGATGAGGGCGGAGCCAACGAGCCCACGCCCCTGGTGCACAACGGCATCATCTACCTGACCAATGTCGACAATATCGTTCAGGCGCTCGACGCCAGAACGGGCGAGCTGATCTGGGAGAATCGCATCAGGCCGGGAGGCTCGCAGGGCGGCGGCACCGGCGCCATGCGCAATCTGGCCATCTATCAGGACAAGGTTTTTGCCGCCTCCACGGACGCGCATCTGCTGGCTCTCGACGCGCGCACCGGCAAGAGCGTCTGGGACGTCGCCATCGCCGACTCCTCCAAGGGCTACGGCAATTCCAGCGGACCCATCGTCATTGGCGGGAAGGTGATTCAGGGGCTGGGCGGCTGCGACCGCTACAAAGCCCAGGACAAGGAACAGGGCTGTTTTATCAGCGCATTCGATCCCAACACGGGCAAGCTGCTCTGGAGGTTCAATACCGAGGCGCGGGCCGGCGAACTCGGCGGCGACACCTGGGGCAAGCTTCCCAACATGCTGCGCGTGGGCGGCGAAACGTGGATCACCGGCAGCTACGACCCCGAGCTGAACCTGACCTACTGGGGCGTGGCTCAGGCCAAGCCCTGGGTGCAGGCCAGCCGCGGCACCGGCCCCGACGACAAGGCGCTCTTCACCAGTGCGACGCTGGCGCTGCGGCCCGACGACGGAACGCTCGCCTGGTATTTCCAGCACGTTCCCGGCGAGACTCTCGATCTTGACGAGGTCTACGAACGCGTCCTGGTCGATATCGGCGCCAGCAAACTGGCGTTCACCATCGGCAAAGCGGGCATCCTCTGGAAGCTGGACCGGAAGACGGGCGAGTTCCTCGACGCCAAGGAGACCGTCTTCCAGAACGTCTTCACCTGGCTCGATCGCACAAAAGGTTTGCTCGCCTACCGGCCCGATATCGTCGCGCACAAGAACACTGGCGAATGGATTCCGGCGCTGCCCCAGCACCGAGGGCGGCCACAACTGGCAGGCCATGACTTACAGCCCGGAAACAAAGTCCCTGATCATTGGCGTATTCGAAATACGCCTCGTCCAGGATGATCAGAACACGCTCCGGCACGTGGCGGTAAAACTCGTCGAATTCGTGTTTGGTGAAAATCGTTCCGGTGGGATTGTTGGGATTCGCCAGATAAATGATCTTGGTTCTTTCGGTGATCGCTGCGGCCAGACCCTCAAGATCGTAATGCCATTGGCGATACGGCACGGTCCGGTACGCTACTCCGCGCGACCTCGCCAGCACCTGGAAACCGATAAAAGCGGATTCGGTGGTCAGCACTTCGTCGTCATCGCACAGAAACGCGCGAATGATGTTCGACATGATGCCGTCCGACCCGCTGCCGGCGATCACATTCGCGACTTTGACGTCGAACTCCGCGGCCAGGCGCTCGCGCAGATCCAGCCCGCCGTTCGGATAAATGTTCACGCTCGTAAGATTCGCGCGCATCGCCTCTACCGCTAACGGCGAAGCCCCCAGAGGATTCTCATTCGAGGCGAGTTTGGCCACTCGCGTCAGACCGTAAGTTCGTTTTACCTCCTCGGCGCTGCGTCCAGGCTCATAGGGTCGCAAAGAGGCGATATACGGGGGGACCAGCACGGTCTCAATATAGCACCACCTGCAGGTGGTTGTGCATACAGATTCGACCGACCGGTACTACAATGTCACATGGCGTTTTTCTCCTTTCTGTGGCCGACAGTGCTGGCTCTGGTTTTGATGGCTCTGGGGGCGTATGCCGAACATCCCGGCCTGGAGCCAGATGCAAAAAAGGCCCTGGAAGAAATTGGCCAGGCTGGAAAATACGCCCTTGCGCTGTTGATCGCCGCGGTGCCCATCAAGGAAGTGCTCGAGCGGACGCTCAAAGAAGGGGGCAGCGATCTGAGAGAAACCATCGGTTCGGAACTGGGCGCGACGGGGAATAAAGTCGCGACCGGCCTCGGCAATTTGACCACCGTCGTGCAGGATGCGCTGCTCAAGATGAGGTTCACGGTCGAGCTCAAGACCGACGATCAATCCTTGAAGCAGTCCGATGACGAGGTTGCGAAGACGGTTACGGACCAATCCGCTGTGTTGCTGGCCAGGGAAGGAAAAGCGGTGGATGCCATCGCGAAAATCAACGCGGAAACCACCGATCCAAAGGCGAAAGTAGCGCAGCAGGTCGCGGTTCTCATCCTTTCCAACCATGAATCGGACTGGGAACGTGCGGCGGAGCTGCTGGAGCGGGGAGAAGCTGCCAACACGGATTCCTTCCACCGGCTTTCGTTCAAATTCTGGAGCGTAGGAAAGGTGGATCTGGCGATCAAACTCGCGGAGCAGGGCCTGGCGCTGGCGGGAAAGAGTCCGCACAGCGAAACGGTCGCGCTGGAGCTGAAAAACAACCTCGCCTATTTCTATGCCGATGCGAATCGGGTCGACAAAAAGGATCTGGCCTTCCAATATATCCACGGAGCGCGTCAGCAGTGGCCGTTGAACGCGGAAATCTACGAGACCGAAGCTTGTGTGAAGATCGCCTTCGGCGACAAGGAGGAAGCGCTAAACGGAGTCCGCCAGTGCATGGAAGCCGCCAGAGCCAAAAACGATTACACGACGCTCGATCACTGGCTCCAGCGGTATCACCAGAGAACTTTTTAGGCGGTTCTAGACGGAGGGATGCGGACTGGGTCTCGGCCGGGGTCCCGGCGTCGGGCCGCGATGTATGTTGGTGTACTTCATGCCTTCATTATACCGCTCCCTAACAAGAGGAGCCACGAGTTTGTGTGAAACGCCTTTACCATAAGCATTCCATGGCTTAACGAGTTTTGTGTGAAACACCTGCGGTTAATCCCGCGGGGTTTCACACAGCGCCATGGTGACGAAAACCTAGAACCTCAGCTTGACGGTGAACTGGACCGAACGCGCTGGAAGCTGATTCGTGATGCCCACCAGGGGTGTACCGAAGCCTGCCCCAGGGGTCCCGGCCGTATTATTTCCGTAAGTGCCGCTATAGCCGACGAAATTCGCGTGATTGAAAACGTTGAACGCCTCCATACGCAGGTCCAGATGCAGGCGTTCCTTCCACAGCACGAAGGGGCGTTCCAGGAACGGCGAAACGTCGTAAATCGGCCGGCCGTGGCCGGTGTTGCGGCCAACTACTACGCCGTTGATCACCGGCCGGTCGGTTGTCGCGCCGGTATCGCCGCTGTTGGTGACGCCAGTGGTGTAGTTATACGGCAATCCCGACCCGAACGTTCCGACGCCGCCGAAATTGATCTTCCACGGCAAGGAATCGACGCCGCTCAGGACGAAACGCTGCCGCTGATCGAAAATCGCGTTGCCGTTTTCCACCTTGCCGGTGAAGTTCGGATCGTTGGGGTTCTGGCTGGGAATGTCCGGATCGACATTGTCGATGGCATGCGACCACACGTAGCTGGCCAGCATGCTGAGCTTGTTGCTGAAGCGATGGCTCAAGTTTACGTCCAGAGCGTCGTAGTAGGCGTAGCCGTCGTTGACATCGCTCTGAATCACGCTGTAAGGCGGCTGCGGATTGGTAGCAGTGTTCGGGTTGCACGTGGTCCCTTGCTGCTGATACCACCAGATCCAATACGGCCGTGTGCAGTTGGCGGCTTGCGCGGTGCGGACTTGTCCCGGCTGCGTGCGGATGAACGGCGACGGCGGGTCCACGTCGAGCGGCCGATTGATCTTCAGCGTGTGGGAGCCGACGTAATCGGCGCGCAGCACCCAGTTCGTGGCCAGGCGCCGCTCGATTCCGAAGGTCCATTGTTCTGAGTAGGGACTCAGCAAGCTGGCTCTGATAACCGATCAGCGTCGACGTCGGAAAGAACTGGTTCAGATAGGAGCTATCGCCGGGGCGGATGTAGAGGCTGCGCAGCGGAGCTTGCGCGCCGGCGGGAAACGCGGGCAGCGGAACCGCGGTCACGCTGGTGGGAAATCCGATCTGTCCCGGAGCAGCGGTGTAGTTAAATACGCCGGTCGGTCCGGTCAGCGCGTAATTGGCCTCGGAATTATCCACGATTTGCGAATAATAGATGCCGAATCCGCCGCGAATTACGGTCTTGCCGTCGCCGCGCCAGTTATACGCGAAGCCAAACGCGCGGCGCGAAGTTGAGCTTGTCGAATCGGTGAAGGTCTGCTGTTCGTAGCGCAGGCCCAGGTTCAAGAGTCAGATCGGGCCGGATCTTATAATCGTCCTGAACGAACAGCGCCCACAGCGTGTCGTTCACCGTGTAACTCGCGTTGCCGTAGCTCTGCGTGTAGGTGGCGACGTTGGCGAGGCTGCCCAGGTATGCCTGACTTTCGCAGAACGTGAGCGGTTGGCCGGCCTGGGCTCCGCACGATTTATACGTGAATGAGCCCAGGTAAATCGGTCCTCCGAATTCCTTGCTGTCGCCGCCGGTGTGCGCGACGATCATGTCCGCTCCGAACTTGATCTGATGTTTGCCCCAAGTCGCCGAGAGCGTATCGTTCGCCTGGTACTGACGATTCATCAGCAGAGCCGATTGCGAAGTGCCGGAGGTGAACGTGCCGCCGCTCGAAATCGGAACCACGTATTGCGTGCTGTAGATCGCCGGAATGAATTCGGTGATCGGTGAGGCGAGCTGAAATTGCACGCGAACGGCGTTCAGCAGCGTTGGCGAAAGCACCGCGGTTTCGCCCAGCTCGTTCGAATAGGTCCGCCGGTAGAACACGCGATCGACGCTGGGCAGGCTGTTGCCGCCGACGATCCCGTTGGGATTGGTGTCGTGAAACCCGTCGACATCGCCGCGATAAAACACGTTGTTGCGGTCGTTGATCTGATGGTCCAAGCGAACGAACGCGAGCCAGCCGCGGTAATGTCCGACGAAACTCCCCGGCTCGACCGGCGAGATAATCGGCGAGGCTCGATCTTCGCGGCTGAACTCGCCGGCAGCGAAGAAATGCGTAGTCGAATTGATCGGACCGCCCAGGGCCAGGGCCGATTGGCCCAGCGTATCGCTGGTAATGTCGTTGCCGCTGGCGGCGTTGGTGGACGAAAAACCGGAGAGAGCGGCTTCGGTCGCCGCGGGCCGCCACACCTCCATCACATCGCCGTGGAACTGGTTGCCGCCGGACTTGGTAATGATGTTGATCGCGCTTCCGGTGCTGCCGCCGTATTCGGCCGAAAATCCGTTTTCGAGCACATTCATTTCCTGCACGGCACTGGAAGGGATATTGCTAAAGATCGTTTGCCGGCCCCAGCTATCGTTGCCAGTGACGCTGTCGACTTCAAACCACGCCTGGCGCCGGCCGGCTCCATTGGTGGTGAACAGATCCTCATTCATGAACACGTCGCCCTGGTTGATCGCCTGACGATTGGCGGCGTCGAGCAGGGGCAGATACGTGATCCGGTTGTTAAGCAGCGGCGTCTCTTGAATGGTCCTGGAGTCGAGGCGCTCGCCCAACTGCGGAGAATCGGCTCGCACTTCGCCGGGCACTCCGGTGACGGTGACCTTGGATTCAGAACCGGCGACGCTCAGTTGCAGGGTGAGATTGGCGGTGGTGCCACCGGCGAGCGTCACGTCGGCGAGCCGCGCTTCGGAGAACCCGGCTTTATTGGCGGTGATGGTATAAGTCCCGGCGATGGGGAGTCCGGTAATGGAGAAGTTGCCGGAGCCATCGGTCTGAGCGGATCGGTCGACATCGCTGACGGCGCTGGTGACTTTAACCGCAACCCCGGCTACGGCGGCATGAGATGCATCGGTCACACGTCCATGGATGGTCGCGGTGTCGGGGGTTTGGGCGGAGAGGAGGATAGAGAGCGAGAGGAATAGAAGAATGCGAGGCATCAGAACCCAATTAGCCTACAGGAGGGGCGCGGGTACTACCAGAGGTCGTAGAAGGGGGTGGTGTGGTCTTAGAGAGGATATGAGCCCTCCAACTGTTACGTTGCGGCGTGGCCCAGATTGCTACTCTGGCATTCGCCCAGCGCCGTTGAGTTACCCTAGCGCCATGACATCGTGTATAGCGGCCCATTGTAAACATCATTCAGGGTATGCGACTGTTCTGTGCTCGGATCGTCGAATGGACTATGGTCCTTCTTTGGGGGCACATGAATTGGGCTGGAAATTGTCCCTCGCGAGTCCTGGCTGGACGGCTCTGATGGCTGGCCCAACACCACGATGTACCGCACTGATGTCGCTGTACCAGAAACGGCTCCAGCATCGAATCATGGAAGAGCATAATGTCTGGCAGGAAATGCAGATTCCTATAGCTGATTATAAAAAGGCGATCACGGCCTGTTCTTTTCCCCCAAGTGATCCCGTTCAACTTCTGATTAGTGGATTCATCAACGACATTCCTTACACGTTCAATGCCTCCGTGGCGGATACAGACAGGGATCAGGCATTTTCCGTAGAGAACTTTGGGTGCATCGGAAGTGGTTCCCATCTGGCGCATTACTCGTTACTAAATCGGTGCTGTACCGACACGATGAATGTGCAGCAAGTGCTTTACTGTGTGTACGAAGCAAAGCGGTGGAGCGAGCTTGAAACCGGAGTCGGAAAGAGTACGTTTATGTGTATTCAGACGCCTTCGTCAGAGCCTAACGGCATGATACTGAAACCCATTCATCCAGAGGGGTTGGAGGCGCTGGACACGATGTACAGGCGGCTCGGTCCGCAGAGTTACGATCCCGGAACGGTTGCTCTGCGTGACATCCTTGATTGGTGAATGTTACTTGGTGGGATGCGCTTTATCAATCAGCTTATTGACTTCGTCACAACCAAGCGCCTTGTCACTTAGCGTTTTGCGGAGCGCAACTGCTGTAATCTCATTCCCATAGCCTGCTGCTTCCAGTGCGGCCATCATTCCCTTGAAGTATCCGCACGAGTGGGCGTCCTGTAAATCCGGCTGAGCTTTCGGGGACGGTGCGGGCGGAGCAAATGCTTTCGAGACATCGAGAAGACGGTGGGCAAACGCACTCGAAGCCGGCAAGCAGAGCATGTCCGAGTCCGCAATCTCATTGGCATGGCGTAAGCAGTTACAATTCGGACTTAGGGCGCTCCGAATTGAGCATCAACACACACGAAGCATCTGATCCGACTGGGCCCGTTGACCGCTGGGCCGTGGACGGCTTGACGGAAGGCCAACGCAGACGGATCAAGAAGGTGATTCTTGATGCGAACGTAACATCTTGGTCGCCCAGCCGCCTTCGTGCACTCTCGGATAACGGCGAGGTTCCGGCCGTTAAAAAGGCGTTCGCTGGTATCGCGCAAATTTTGTTCGATGCTGCGATCCTAACACGTGAGCTATTACGCGAGGACATACCGGAACTGATTTGGGCCTGCGCCGCTATTGGTCGCTGGGGAGATCTAACGAGTACGCCTTGGTCAGAACTTGACGAACACCCGCCGCGCGTTTTTGTTGCCGAGATTTCCAGATGGCTCGGTAGGATGCTCGAGCAAGAGACTCAACCGATAACGGTCACCATCCAACCGACCGAGGCCCCAGGGCAGCCAGCAAGAAAACAGCGTCGAGCGCCAGCAACGGTTAATAGTCTCCACGCGGCACATCGGATGGAAGCATTCATCGAAGCCAGGGGAATGAAACAAGCGGACTTCGCCCGACGCGCAAAAACATCAGAGAGAACGATCCTCTCGTTTCGGCGAACCGGAAAAGTTCGCAAGGACATTTTCCGAGACATAGCGACCGCAATGGGAACAACCGCCGAGATTTTGTTGGCCGAGCAAACCGGAAACTAATCGGAAGGTAACCGGAAAGTAAACCTACAAGTACAACATTACAAAAGATTTCTACTCACCTTCTGGTGATCTATGAGAAGCTGTGGATCGAGAGGTTAGAAATGCTTCGGAAGATACCCGTTGTAGCCATGTTGCCGCAGCCCATCCGGCAGCGTGTGCAGAAACCAGAAGGCCCCGATCCTACCGTCCTAGAAGACTAGATCGGGGCTGTGGTGGGCATCGATCATTCAGAGAGTGAAGCCCGAAGGTCCGGTGCAACTGCCCTACAAGCAGATTGCCGTGTCATCAGCACGGTGGGGTCCAAGTCCCCCGCTCTCTGCCAGCAGATCGATTCCAGTATAACTCAGGCCGGAGCATCTTCGGCCTTTTTCTTCGCCCAACGCGCCTGCACAGCTTTGCGGGCCGCATCGCTTCGCTGGTCCGCCGTCATGTGACTGGCCCGCTTTCGCCCGCCAGAAGCGCCGCCCTTCTTTCCCATACGGACGAAGAAATCGCGGATCTCTGGCGGCAGTTTCTTCTTAGCCACGCTCTAAGTATACGTACTCCCGGTACGCATTGCAAGCGTATTTTCTGTTGACATACGTAGGGGGAGTACGTATAATTACTCATGAAGCAAAAAGCCCCGATCAGTGCTGAAACACCGACCGGGGCCGTAAATCCCACAGCCGAAGCCATGGAGACTCGCAAACCCATTATCGGCTTTCTGGCTGTGGATCTCAAGGAGATTCACGGTGACCTGCCATTCTTGCCGGATCGAAGCCGTTAAGGCTGGACGCGCCCGCAACGGCGCACAGCGATTCAAGTGCCAGCAGTGCCACAAGCGCTTCACGACTCCCACGGAGACGTTGTTCGGTACCGACTCTCGGCTACCGGAAGAAACGGCGCTACGCATCCTCCATTGCCTCCTGGAGGGCAACAGCGTGCGCTCCACGGCTCGGCTGTGCGACGTTGAACCCAAGACGGTGCTCAGCGTCCTGATGCTTGCTAGTGAACGTTGCGAGCGGATCGCCACCGAACGGATTCAGCACGTTCCGGTTAAGGACGTTCAGGCCGACGAAATCTGGGGCTACGTTTACTGCAAGGAAAAGAACCGACCTAGGGGCCGCGATGAAGATCCGGCTATCGGGGATTATTACTGCTGGGTCGGGATCGAACGCACCAGCAAGTTGATCCTCGCGTGGGAATGCGGCAAGCGCGATCAAAAAAGCGCGGACGCCTTCATGACGAAACTCTGGCAGGCGACCACGCTGGAACGCTTCCAGTTGACTGCGGACGGCTTTCGCGCCTACCCTAGCGCCGTCGATTACGCATTCGGCGAGCGCCTAGACTTCGCAACCCTGACCAAGATCTACGCCGTGGGCCGGGAAGGCGAAGCCAGATACACCCCGCCGAAGATAGAACGGACCATAAAGACCGCATACACCGGCGACCCCGACGAAAAGCACGTCTGTACTTCGCACATCGAGCGCCAGAATCTCTCGATCCGCATGGGCATGAGGCGCATGACCAGATTGACGAACGGCTTCAGCAAGAAGGCGGAGAATCTTAAAGCGGCCTACGCTCTTTGGTTCTCGTTTTACAACTTCTGCCGCATCCACCAGACGCTACGGATTACTCCCGCCATGGCTGCGGGGATCACGGACCACGTGTGGAGCGTGCGCGAACTGCTGGCATAGAAAAATGGCACCGCGTCCCGAAGAATAATGCTAGAATTCACGCCATGGCCCCGAATCAACCCTCCGCGCTATATATCGCGTTTACTGCTGGTGTTGACAAAGCAAGTACGGATCGAGTAATCGCAGCCCTAATTGATGCTTTAAGTAAGGGCGTGCGCGAGGTCCATCTCCTGATGTCCACGACGGGCGGGGGGATTATGAATGGCATGACGCTGTTCAATTTTCTGCGGCAATTTCCCGTTTCGCTGACGACTTACAATATCGGAAATGTTGACTCTGTGGGCAACGTTATATTTCTCGCGGGCGAACGCCGCATTGCGTCTCCGCAGTCAACATTTATGTTTCACGGCGTGGCCTATAACACAACCGGTCCAATGACTCTCGCGGAGCCAAATCTCATAGAAATGCTCGGTGTCGTGCAGGCTGATCAAAACAGGATGGCTGACGTTATCGCGCAAAGAACCCCAATTGCACGCGACGATGCGGCGCACCTATTTTCTCGTGCGGCGACTAAAACCGCCGCAGAGGCGCTAACGGCTGGGATCATCCACGAGATCGCTGCGCCGGTCGTTCCCGCGAATGCTTCCGTCATACTGGTTTCCGCCTGATGTTAAACGCTCAGTGGGCGTGACCCCAACTGTTCGCGGCTCCCAGTTAGCGGAGGCGGAGGCGCGAGCCGGAACTCTGGGGGCTTCGCTAAAAGTAATGTTCGGCGTCATATTTTATTTGACCTCGTTTCAAGCATTGCACGCGACCGACCAATCCCACGATCGGGCGTAGCGCCTAGAAAGCATACAACATCTACGTATCACATTGGGGAATAGGTACATACGCATTCGCCTCAGATCTTTTCCCACGGTTGGGTTGCGTGTGATCGACCACTTTTTGCCGAATGCGCCAATATTTCGACCAGCGCACAGAAGCACAATCCATGATGATCGATCCCAGAGAGTGAGAGCCCACGCGCTGATGGGCGCAGGTCCGAGGGACACAGATTTAGCGCACTACCCGGTATCTATTCAATACGCGCTTAAGATCTTCGCGGAGTATGCGCACCAAACCTGTATGCTGGGTCAAAGGGGAGAGCATTCTTGGACTAGCGATCTTATTGATCGATTCACGCGTGAGTTTCTGAGGCAGTGGTCCGCGATCCCAGCGGCCATGGCGGGAGTGCATCGCAACGTTTTGTGGACGCGGCAGAAGATTTAGCGCACTACCGTACTACTGGGTCTGTCGTGCGAGTGGGCTACGCGCCTGCCTCAAGGGATCTTCTTTGAAAGATCTTTCGGGCGCTAGCTCCACTCCCATTGCATGAGTAGTCAGCTCGATGGAACCTTCGACCGTATTTCGTACTCGTGTGCGCACTGCACCGTCGCCGGGGTTATTGAAACGGTCGTTGTGAACGGTGTGCATCTCGGTTTGACCGGGCGATGTCCGGCTTGTGGTCGGCATGGTTCCGTTTGGTTCCGGCTGGAACGGCTCGGTGCCTTTTGCCGAAACGAAGCGGGTCTCATCCCAGAGGCTGAAGATGCAGCGGACGTATTCCAGTTCGTCTCGCGCCGTCCGTTATCGCAGATTTGATTTGCGCTTTTTCCGCTTTTCGGGGATCCATGGAATCCGCGAATCGTCGGTTGGGTTCATTCCCTGCACGCTATGCCGGTCCCGTGCGTCTCTGGAGTATGACGCGAAATCCTCGCAGGGCACCACACAAAGGCTTCACCCTTATCGAACTTCTGATCGTGATGGCCGTGATCATGATACTCGCGGCCATCGCCATTCCCAGCATGGGCAAGCAACTCATGGCGGCGCACGAAAACGCTGCCATTCAGCAGATCGGGACGCTGCATCAGGCCGAGGCGCAGTATTACTCGCAGTTCGGAGATTACGCGACCAGCCTCGCGCAGTTGGGTCCCCCATCGAACGGGCCCGTTGGCCCCGCGGCCGCCGACATTATCCCCGAAGGTCTGGCGGACGGCCACGCCAGCGGCTACATCTGGACCGTGACCGCATCGCCCACAGGCTACGCAATCAGCGCGGTGCCGGAGCGGTTCGGGAATACGGGTAGCCGCACATTTTACTCCGACCAGACGCGTGTGATCCGCCATAATTACGCGCAGGAACCGGCCACGGTAAATAGCCCCGCTATAGGAGCTGCGTTGACTCCATCAACAACAACTCCCGTGACGCCTTCGCGGCATTAGCCGCCTTGTGCTCTGCTTCTCCCCGGATCAAATTCAGTGGAGCTCCCCCGCTCGTAACCCAGAACGGTAAGGGCCCGCATTGCCTGGCGGCACAGGATCGCCCCATAACCCCAAGCGACGAGGGGAACAAAATGTTTTTTCGAGCACCTGTACTCGCCTACCATCGGACCAATTTAAAGCGCTACTAAGCCCTTGACGTTGCGACGAAGTTTCCTAGGACTGCCGCCGCTCGGTGAACTGGTGGTTGATAAGTACGCCAGCCATCTCTGATTGCAATTTAAAGGATGAATTTGTGGATGGAACTGAGGCGAAACGCGATGCCGTTGAAATCAGGCGAGCAAACGTTCCAGGAGCCGATGAACTGAGGACAATACCGCTGGTTGGAATATCACGGTTGCCAATGCGACGGCGGTTAAGGCGAGAAAGGCTGGCGTCCAGCGGTCCGGGTTCTCGATTTGCGGCGTCGTGTTCAGCAAGCGATCGACGCGCGCCGAGAGGTCTTCGGCCACGAGCGATGTCATCAGAGGTGACGGTTGAGGAGCATCGCCCATGCGGGCTACACGAACCAGTGCCGCGGCCAAGGACAGGGATCGGGACGGGTCACCGGCCACGGCGCGGTCATCCGCGGACCATTCGGTGAATTTGGACCAGGCGCGCTCGGCTTGCGAGAAATTTTTCCGGAAGAAGGGGAAGACGTCGGGAGCCAGAAGAAGCAGGAGACGTTTCAGATTGTCGCGAGAGGCGGCGTGGGCGCGCTCGTGGCGAAGGGCGGCTTCGAGTTGATCGCTAGACAGAGATTTCACGACTTCTTCGGCCACGATCACGCGAGGGCGGATCAAACCGGCTAGCGCTACCGCGGCTCCTTTGACAACCAGTGCCGGGCTGCCGTGGAGGCGCCGTTCGTGTCCGGTGCGCTCGCATTGACGAAGGTAGCGGCGGGAGTCTAAGAGAGCGCGCGCGGTTCGGGCGAAGGAGATGGACCAGATCGCGACGGTGAAAAGAGCCGCGGCCAGGCACGCTAAGCCGACATCTTCGGCGGCAGCTTCGGGCTCAAACCACAAATAGCTGGGGACGCAGAGGGCGGCGACGATCAACAGCGCGGACGCGCAGGGAAACAGGCGAACGGTGAGCAGAAAGCGGGCGGCGGTGCGCGGCTGCATTCGTTCGGCCAGGCGAATGGCGAGGGGCGCGAACCAGCTCGCCGCCAGGCCGAGGGCGAGATGCACCAGAAAAAATGCGGCGAGCGAGAGGCATAGGAGCTTGAAGGAATAGCTCACGATTTCCTCCGCCGGTCCAGCTCTTTGCGCTTCAGACGGATTTTTCGCTCCAGTTCGTCGAGCAACGCTTCGTCGCGCTGGCCGACGGCTTCGACCAGGCAGGAAATCAGCAGATCGCTCGAACGGCTTGGGTCGGCGAGGAGCCCGGCGACCAGATCGCCGGCGCGCTGCTGTTCCCATTCCCGTTGCGACAGGCTGGGGGAATAGAAAAAGGCGCGGTCCGATTTGCGGCGGACCAGGAGGCCTTTTTTGAACAAACGGTCAAGTGTGGTCATGACCGTGGTGTAGGCCAAGGGGCGGTCGAGGCCGTCCATCACGTCGCGGACGTTATTTTCACCGCGAGTCCAGAGAAGCTCCATCACGGTGTTTTCGAGAGGACCGAGGACCGGCGGATTTCGCCGCGCGAATTTGTCTTTGAGAAAGCGGATCACGCCTTTTGATTATGACGCACTACGCTGGTGTAGGCGATTTTGGTCCAGACATCGGGCTTGAAGGCGCCATGGCCGTACTTATCGTCGAACTCTTTGGTGGGCGCGGCGGCTACCGCTTCGTCGGCGGACTTTCCTTCTTTCACCAGTTTCTCAAGGCGTTCGGCGATGGTGGAGAGCATGGCGCCGGTGGCTTTGAGATCGTCCTTGGTGGCCATGGGGCCGTGGCCGGGAATGACGCGTGTGCCGGCGTCGCCGACTTTTCCGAGAACGGTGCAGGCATGGGCCATGCCGCCGACCCATCCGCCGGTGGAGTAATCGATCACGGGATAGAAGCCGTTGAACAGAAGATCGCCGGTGTGAAGGATGTTCGCTTCGGGGAAGAACAGAAAACTGTCGCCGTCGGTATGGGCCAGGGGGACATGCGTGTATTCGATCTTCTCTTTCCCGAAGGTCATTTTGCCGCCCTTGGAGAATTCCTGGGTGGGGAAGCCTTCGGGCTTGAGAGGCTCGAAGGTGCGGTTCATGGATTCCATGGTGGTCTTGACGCTGACGCGCTTCTTGACGTTTTCGTGGGCCATGATCTTCACGCCCGCGGCGCCCAACGTTTCGTTGCAGCCGACGTGATCCAGATGCCAGTGGGTGTCGAACAGGAGGCGGACTTTGTGCGCGTCCACTTGTTCGGAGACGTTCTTGAGCAGCTCGGTGGCGCGTTCGGCGTAGCCTCCATCGACCATCATGAGGCCGTCGTCAGCGATGATTACGGCGATGTTGCCGCCGTCGCCGGAGATCAGGGCGATGCGATCGGAAAGCTTGGTGACCTTGATCGGTGGCGGCGGGTTTTGAGCGAGCGGGTTAAAAGAAAAACTCAGGCCGGCCGAGCCGCCTATCAGAGTGCTGAGAAACTCGCGACGATTCGACATAAAAAGTAGGTTAACCGATCTGGGGTGCGGGCGCGATTCGGGACCGCCGGACTGTACCGTTTTTCGACAAGCCCAATGCTGCTCCGGTCCTGTCGCGTGTTGTGATAATGAAAAGCGATGCACCGCCTTGCGGCCGTGATGATTCTTGCGTCGGCTGCCATCGCGCAAGACGCGCATGAATCTGAGGTCGCCGTGGCATCGAAGTCACCGGTCGCGCTGGCGCGGTACGTCGACTCGCATCGAATCATCGATTGGAAGGCGCTGAGGGCCTCGCTCGGCCTCAAAGATTCTGAGGACTGGCTGGCTCCTTGCGGAAGCAATTTTCCCGCAGCGGAAGCGGGTTGTTCTGCTCAGGCTATGGCGGTATCGAGCCCGGACCAGGAGATCCTGGTCATCCGAGGGGGCCAATTCTCTTACACCGTCGAGTACCTCCGCTACTTGCAAGACTCGAAACGCGGCTGGCAGTTCGCCGGGGAGAATAGCGCTTTCCAACGAAATTCCCCGAGTCACCACAGGCTGATGAAGATTGGGGGCAAGCCATTTCTTGCGATTTCCAGTGATCATTCCCAAAACGGCGTAGCCATACAGCAGGTGCGTGAGGATTGGTTTGATCTGACACAGAAGAGCTTCGACCCGGTCTTCTCGGTCACCGTCGACGGAGGTGAGTCTCGCTTTAGCTACGGCGTCGCTCGCACCTTGCATGCGGCATGCGTCCTCAGCCAGGCTCCTGGGCTCGAAAGAATCGAGCTGACCCTGACCGTCCATTTCGATGGAGTGCGCTTCGATCAGGAAGCCACGTACCTCGGCGTGTACGAGCGGCACACGAATGAGAAGAGGTTCACGGTGCGGCGTGCATATTCGGGAGCGGATCACCGCACAATGATTTCCACCAAGGACTTTGAAGAACTCGCCGATCCGTTCAGTGGAATGTCGAACGAGAAATTGCTGATCTATGCGCTTCCCGGCCTTCAAAAGATCGCCACTGGAGCAGATCCCGAAGCCAAGGAATGGCTCGAGTCCGTTCTGAGTTTTGCAAAGGACACACCGGAGAAGCGCGCGCTTCTGGAGCTCATAAAGAAACACTGACCCTATTGCGGACCGCATCCCTTAGTGATCCTGGCTTGCGGAGTAATGTTGGACGCGATAGGTCAGGATCAGGGTATAGCTGGCCGCGTCCGCGGGCAGGGCTTGTTTGCGGTCGACGGCGATGGACGGGCTCTTATACAGGAGGCGGACGATGTACAGGGTGTTCCAGGTATCGGGCGGAAAGGCGTCGTTCAGAAAAAGGACTCGCGCGTCGGGCGGGAGCGACGGGCGGATTTTGAGAAGATCCGCGCGCATGTCCCGGATCAGGACCATGTTGGGGTCGATAGAGTCTAAAGTCCAGGCGCGGTCGCGGGATTGAATCATGAAGAGGACCAGCGCGGTCGCGATGAAAACTCCGGTACAAAGCGGAATCCACCAGGGCGCGAAGGCGGCCAGACGGCCCTTAATCCTTAATAAGGACCAGCGCGGTACCGAGGTACAGGGTCCATCCGATCAGAGGCAGGTACATCACGAAGAAACCGCGATAAGCGATGAAGTTGATCGGCAGGGGAGCCAGCATGACGATGGCGGCGGCCAGCATGAGAGGTTTGCTTTTCACCGCGATGGCGAAGACCCATAGCACGGCGAACAGGCACACCACGGTCGCGACGCTGAAGGCGTTTTCGCGGAGGAAGAAAACCTGGGGGATCAGCCGCAGCGTGGTGCTGAAGTATTGCGAGACGGAGAAGTTGAAAACGTAATCACTGACGCCAAAGAAGGAACTGCCCGGCGCGGTTTTCAATTTGAACGCGAGGATGGTCATCGCGAAGGCGGTCCACAGGGCGATGCGATCCAGGAACCAGCGCGCTGGGCGCCGGATCGACCTCGGATGATAAATCAATTCATAGGCGAGCAGAATCAACGGAAGCGATGCGGCCATCTCTTTCGAATTGAGAGCGAGTGAGTATAGGATGCAGAATTTGGCGAGTCGCCAACCGGTGAGGTTGCCGTGTTTTTCGCGCGTGGCGACGTAAATGGTAAATGCCAGACAAAAGAAAGTGAAGCACAGGATGTCGTAAATGGTGCCGCCGTTCACGAATAATCCGAAGAGTCCTTTGTGATAGGACCAGATCAGCGCGCATAGCAGGGCGATTTCGGCCGACGCGGTCAAGGCTCGCACCAGCCGGAATAACAGCCAGATATTGAGGAGCATCAGTGCATAGGCGGCGATGCGGAACGGAAGCGGATTCAAGCCCGCGGCGAGATACATCGCGCGATAGAACCAGGAGCCGGTGGGCCGATAGACGGATGTGAATGGGGTCAGGATTCCCACGGCCAGCCTTGCCAGAGGCAAGGTCCATGCCGCGTACATGTTCATGAGGTCGTCTTCGGTGAACGAGACGAGGAGCCCACGCCAGGTCTGGCCGAGAAACCATATCGCGACCAGCGCGGCGAGCGCGGCTGACCTGGCGCGCTCGCTCATAAGGTGATGACGCGGCGGCCTTCGATGCGGAATTTGCCGGATAGCACCAAGGCGATGGCCTCGGAATAGATACGATGCTCCTGTTTAAGAATTCGCGCGGCGAGGGAATCGGCGGTGTCGCGATCGAGGACCGGGACCACGGCCTGGCAGATGATGGGGCCGGAATCCAACCCTTCATCTACAAAGTGCGCGGTGCATCCGGAGAGTTTGACGCCATGCTCGAGAGCCTGATGCTGGGCGTCGAGTCCGGGAAACGCGGGCAGCAGGGAGGGGTGAATATTTAAAATACGCTGCGGAAATTCGCGGATAAAATAGCCGCTCAGGATGCGCATATAACCGGCGAGACAAACCAGGTCGACCTGGTTCCTGCGAAGCTCGGCGACCAGTTGACGGTCGTAGATTTCCCGATCGAGGCCTTTCGAGGCCAGGATTTCCGCGTGGATGCCGCGACCGCGCGCGGTGGCGATTCCAGGGGCTTCGGGGCGGTTCGAAAGAACCACGGCGATGTGCGCGTCCAGGCGCCCCGAGGCGATGGAATCGGCGATGGCGCAGAAGTTCGAGCCCCTGCCAGAGAGCAGAATTCCCAGGCGGTTCATTTATATTTGACGCCGGAGCCGCGAATTACCTCGCCGATTTGATAGGATGGCTCGTGCAAATGGTCGAGGATTTTAACGGCTTTAGACAACTGGCGCGGGGAAATGACAAAAATCATGCCGATTCCCAGGTTAAAGGTGCGGCGCCAATCGTCTTCGGGGATATTTCCGATGCGGCGCAATAGCTCGAAGACCGGCAGGACCGGCCAGGAGCCGCGGTCGATGCGCACGCCGAGTCCGGCGGGCATGATGCGCGGAGTGTTGTCGGTGATTCCGCCGCCGGTGATGTGCGCGGCGCCTTTGAGCAAACCGGCATCGTGAAGAGCGCGAAGAGGCTTCAGATAGCTGCGGTGGAGCTTCAACAGCTCATCCGCGATGCTGCCGCTCAACTCATCCAGCACGCTGCTGGGTTGATGATGCGCCACTTCGAAGAGCAAATTCCGGGCCAGCGAATATCCATTGGTGTGCAGCCCGGTGGACGGCAGGCCGAGCAGCACGTCGCCCAGACGGATGGAGGCGCCGGTGAGCATTTTCCTGCGCTCCACGGCGCCCACGATGAACCCGGCCAGGTCGTATTCGCCGGGATCGTAAAAACCGGGCATTTCCGCGGTCTCGCCCCCGATCAGCGCGCAGCCGTTGGCGCGGCAGCCGCGGGCGATTCCGGAGACGACTTCGGCGGCGATGCGCGCGTCGAGTTTTCCCACCGCGAAGTAATCCAGAAAAAACAACGGGACCGCGCCTTGCACCGCGATGTCGTTCACGCAGTGATTCACCAGATCCTCGCCGATAGTGGAGTGGCGGCCGGTGAGGGAAGCGAGCTTCAGCTTGGTGCCGACGCCGTCGGTGGAGGAGACGAGAACCGGTTCGCGAAACCCCTGTAAACGAAAGCCTCCGCCGAAGCTGCCGATGTCGGTGAGGACGGCGGGAGTGAAGGTGCTGCGCGCCATCCTGCGAATGGCTTTTACGGCGCGGTCCGCCTCGTCGATGTTGACGCCTGCGTCCTGGTAACCTATCGGTCTTTTTTTCGCCATTTCCTTGTGTTGAATCGCGCACAACGCAGTGCGGCGCGGGCTGCCTTTTTCTCGAGACCGTCCGGGCACGCCGCGCGCTGTGCGCTCCAGTCGTTTCGGAACCTTCTATAATAAGCGATTGCATTATGAAAAACCTTGTGGCAGCGTTCATTCTATTTTGCGCGGGCGCCATCGGCCAGCCGCAGCCGACGTCGGTGGCGATTCGCAACGCGAAGATCGTCACGGTCAGCGGACCGGTGATCGCGAAGGGCACGGTGGTGGTGCGCAATGGCTTGATTGAAGCCGTAGGCGACAACGTGCAGCCGCCGGCCGATGCGCTGGTGATCGACGGCGAAGGCATGACGATTTACCCGGGCCTGGTGGATGGGCTGAGCACGTGGGGGATGCCGGGCGCGGCTCCGGCGGCAGGGCGCGGCGGGAATGGCCGCGGCGCGGCGACCCCTGCGGCTCCCGCGGCTCCTCCGGCGCGTGGCCCGGAAGACCGCCCTTCCACCACAAGTTGGATCAAGGCGGCGGACGAGATCCAGCCGAATGACCGGCGGATCGAGACGGCGCGCAATGCCGGCTTCACCACTGCCGTGGTTTTCCCCACGCGCGGAATCTTCGGGGGCCAGGGATCGGTGATCAACCTGGCGGGCGCCAAGATCGACGACATGGTGCTGGCGCCGTCGGTGGGGCAGTACATTTCGATGGCGGTGGGGCGCGGGTTTGGCGGCGGGTTCCCCAGCTCGCTGATGGGTGTGATCGCGTATGTCCGGCAGATTTATCTGGACGCCGATCACTACAAGCTGGTGAAGGCGGCGTACGATCGCGATCCGCGCGGGATGAAGCGGCCGGAATACGACCGCGCGCTTGAAGGCGTGATCGAATCGAAGCGCATTCTGCTTCCGGCGCAGCGCGAAGTGGAGATGGACCGGATGCTGCGCTTCGCCGCGGAGCTGAAACAGCCGGTGGTGCTGTACGGGATGCGCGAAGGGTATCGCGCGGCGTGACGTGTTGAAGAAAGGCGGCGCGCCGGTGCTGGTCAGCTTGAAGTGGGCGGAGCCGCTTCGCGATGCGGATCCGGAACAGGTGGATACGTATCGCACGCTGGAGGATCGCGAGAAGGGGCCGTCCACTCCGCAGATTCTGAAGCAGGCGGGCGTGAAGTTCGCGTTCTACACCGATGGCGTGGATGCGCCGCGCGACATTCAGCGCGCGGTGAAGAAG
The DNA here is from genome assembly GCA_963842485.1 of Terriglobia bacterium. Taxonomy (GTDB): domain Bacteria; phylum Acidobacteriota; class Terriglobia; order Bryobacterales; family Bryobacteraceae; genus Palsa-187. The sequence goes on from CAWJHI010000010.1 coordinate 37,474, forward strand.
GCCATCGACAGCGGGCTTTCGCGGGAGGACGCGGTGCGCGCGCTGACGCTTTCGCCGGCCGAAATCTACGGCGTCGCAGACCGGCTGGGCAGCATCGAGAAGGGCAAGATCGCCAACCTGATGGTGACGCGCGGCGAGATTTTCGACGATCGCACGCGGGTGGAAATGGTGTTTGTCGATGGAGTGAAATATGTCCCAACGCCGGAACCGGCAGGCCGGGGCGGTGCGTCGACGGAAAATCCGGGAGAGCAGAAATGAAGAAATTATTCTTTGCGGGATTGATGATGCTGGCGCCTCTCGGCGCGGAAGTAACGGTGATTCGGAATGCCACGATCATGACCGAGTCGAGCAAGGGCACTTTCAAGGGCTCGATTGTGGTGCGCGACGGAAAGATCGCCGAGGTCGGCGAAAACGTTCTGGTCCCGCAGGGCGCGACGGTGATCGATGCCGCGGGCCAGTGGGTGATTCCCGGCATCATCGACTGCCACTCGCATATCGCGGTGGACGGCAACGTGAATGAAGGCAGCGTGTCGGTGTCCTCCATGGTGAACATCAAGGATGTGATCAACCCGGAGGACATCGCGATTTACCGCGCGCTGGCCGGCGGCGTGACCTCGGCGAACATTCTGCACGGGTCCGCCAATTCGATCGGCGGCCAGACCATCGTCATCAAGACGCGGTGGGGCAAGGACGCGCAGGGTCTGATTTTTGAGGGCGCCAAGCCGGGAATCAAGTTCGCGCTGGGCGAGAATCCCAAGCGCTCCGGGAATCCGCAGGGCGGGCGGGGCGCGGCGCCGACGAACGCTCGCTATCCCGCGACTCGCATGGGAGTGGAGGACACGATTCGCGAGGCGTTCAACGAAGCCAAGCAGTATAAAGCCGAATGGGACGCTTACGACGCCGCGGTGAAGGCCGGACAGACTCCGATTCCGCCGCGCAAGGATTTGAAGCTGGAGGCGCTGAAAGAAGTGCTGGAAGGCAAGCGCTTCGTGCACGCGCATTGCTACCGGTCGGATGAAATCCTGATGCTGATCCGGGTGGCGGACGACTACGGATTCAAGATCAGGACGTTCCAGCACGTGCTCGAAGGCTACAAGGTGGCGAACGAGATCGCGGCGCATGGCGCGGGCGCGTCCACGTTCAGCGACTGGTGGGGTTACAAGTCGGAAGCCATCGATGCGATTCCCTACAACGCGGCGCTGATGGCGAAGAAAGGAATCGTGGTCAGCCTGAACAGCGACGATGCCGAGCTGATGCGGCACCTGAATACGGAAGCCGCCAAGGCCATGAAGTACGGCGGCGTCAGCCGGGAGGATGCGCTGGCGATGGTGACCCTGAATCCAGCCAAGCAGCTGGCTATCGACAATCGGGTGGGTTCGATCGAAGTGGGCAAGGACGCCGACATCGTGATCTACGACAAGGATCCGCTGTCGAACTTCTCCAAGGTGCAGAAGGTGCTGATCGACGGGCAGAAGTACTTCGATCGCGATAGCGACGTGAGCGGCCGGCCGATGAAGGACGCTGAAAAGCAGAAGCTGATCGAGCGCGAGAAGCAGGATCAGAAGAAGGCCGCGCCCGCACGGAGGCCGCAATGAAGAAGCATACTAGTCACCGCGGTGATTTGCGGTGCGACCGCGCTCGCGGCGCGGCGAACGATACCTTCCTGATCCGCAACGCCGACGTTTATCCGGTGACGGGCGCGCCGATGAAGGGCGTGTCGATGCTGGTCCAGGATGGCAAGATCGCCGACATCGGCGCGAAGATCGTGCCGCCGAAAGGGATCAGGATCGTCGAAGGCAAAGGGCTGCGCGTGTACCCGGGCATGATCGATTCGAATACCTCGATCGGTCTTTCCGAGGTTTCATCGGAGCGCGATGACGGTGGATACGGGCGAGCTGGGGCGAGTTCATGCCGCAGCTTCGCGCGCTGGTCGCGGTGAATCCGGAGAGCGAACATATTCCGGTGGTGCGCGTCAACGGGATCACCAGCGTGATGACGTTTCCGGGTTCGGGTGGACGAGGCGGGCGCGGCGGTGGCAGTTCGCAGATCATCTCCGGCCAGGCAGCGCTGATTCACCTGGACGGCTGGACCTGGGAAGACATGGAGATCAATCGCAGCGCGGCGATGCAGATCATCTTCCCGACCCTGGCGACCGGCGGACGCGGCGGCGACAGTGCGGATTTTCCCGACCCGGCGGCTTTCGGCGGTGCCGCAACGACGTTCACCGATCGGAAGCGCCAATACGATCAGGAGATTCAGAAGTTGAACGAGTTCTTCGACTCGGTCCGGCAGTATCAAAAGGAGCGAGCCGCGAATACGGCGGGCTTCAAGCGCGACCTGAAGATGGAAGCGATGATTCCGGTGCTGGAAGGGAAGATTCCAGTGGCGGTTTCAGCCAGAGGCGAGCGATCCATGCGCGACGCGATCGCATTTTCGGAAAAGCAGCACATCAAAATGGTCCTGATGCAGCCGCGCGACCTGAGCAAGGTCGCGGCGGAGCTGAAGGCGAAGAATATTCCCGTGATCCTGGGAAGAACCGAAGTACTGCCGGAAAACGAAGACGCTCCTTACGATGAAGGCGAGTCGCTTCCGGGCGAGGCGTACAGGCCGGCGTGAAGTTCGCGTTCGGCACCTGGAACAACGAGTTCGTGCGCAACCTGCCGTACAACGCGGCCCGCGCGGTGGCGTATGGGCTGCCTGCCGATGAGGCGCTGAAGGCCGTGACCATCAACGCGGCGCAGATCTGGGGCGTGGCCGACAAGCTGGGGTCGATCGAAAAAGGCAAGTGGGCGGACCTGATGGTGACCACCGGCGATCCGCTCGAAATCCCGACGCAGATCAAACACTTGTATATTAAGGGGCAGGAAATCGACCTGACGAATAAGCAGACGCGGCTGTACGAGAAATATTTAAGTCGTCCATAGGAGGGTTTTCATGACCCGATCGTGCTTGTTTTTACTGGCGCTGCCATTGGCGGCGAGCTCGGTTCGCATCTGGCAGACCAACAGCGCCGGCGACGTGGTGGATGTCATCGATCCGGCGACCAACAAGATTGTTCTGAAGGTGAAGGACATCGAAGTTCCGCACGGCGTCGCGTTCTCGCCCGACGGCACGCGGGCGTACATCAGTTGCGAGTCCGAGAAAACGCTATGGGCGGCGGACACGAAAACCGGAAAGCTGCTGGGGAAAGCACCGCTCTCGGGGCATCCCAACAACATTTCGATTTCGAAGGACGGCAAGCGCGTCTTCGTCGGGATCGTGCAGCAGCCCGGAGCGGTGGACGTGATCGACACGGCGTCGATGAAGAACGTCAAGTCGATCGCGGTCAAGGGCGGCATTCACAACACCTACGTGACTCCGGACGGCAAATGGGTGCTGGCCGGATCGATCGTGGGCAAAATGCTGACGGTGATCGATCCCGAAACGTTGCAGATCGCGTGGGAGAAGCCGTTCGATCTGGGCGTGCGGCCGATCGCGTTCGAAAAAGCGGCCGACGGCTCCACTCAACGGCTCTTCATTCAGCTATCGGGCTACAGCGGATTTGCGGTGCTGAACTTCAAGACTCACGAAGAGGAGGCGCGGATCAAGCTGCCGAGCGAGCCGTCAGGCGGGCACACCGAAGGCGGAGCTCCTTCGCACGGAATCGGCGTCGCGCCGGATGGGAAGACGCTGTGGGTGGATAGCTCGCTGGCGAATGCGGTGTTTATTTATTCGCTGCCGGATTTGAAGGTGCTCGGGTATGTGAAGACGGGCGAGGTTCCGGACTGGATCACGTTCACGCCGGACGGGAAGCTGATTTACATCGCCAACTCGGGCTCGAATTCGGTGTCGGCGATCGATACGGCGGCGCGGAAAGAGGTCGCGCGGATTCCGGTGGGTGAAGTGCCGAAGCGGAATGGGACCGTGGTGATTCCTTAATTTGCGCCCTTGACCCAATCGGCGATTGTTTTCCAGTCGGGATCGTCTTTCGAGGCAAACTGGCGGCCGCCGCCGTGGAACTTTTCGCCTCCGGCATCGGGCGCAAGAGGATGCATGAGCAGGCGGCTCGACTCCGGCTTGCCTGGGACGACGATCCTCGAGACCATTTCGAAATTCTTGCGTGACTGCTCTTCGGTCCAGGTCTTGGCGCCTTCAGCGAGCGGCTGGAGCTTGAACGCCGTGGCCGCGTCCACGTGGCAGGCTATGCAGCGGGCGTGAGTGGGACGCTTTTTGAGGAAGATCGGCTCGACTTTCGTTTTGTAGACGTCGAAATCGAGGGATTGCGCGGCCGCGAATGGTGCGGCCAGGATCAACAGCCGGGCCCAGGTCATGGATACAGTATAGACGCGGATTCAAGGTCGGTTTGTGAGAAGTCGTCGCCTTTAAAGAGGATCGGTTCGCCAGTGGATTTGGCGAGCGCGTAGGAGAAACAGTCGCCAAAGTTGAGCTTGGCGGCGTGGCGACCGCGGCCATAGGTTTGAAGCGCGTAGCGAGCCCAGGCAAGTTGGCCGGTATCCACGGGCATGATCTCGATGGGAAATCGTGCGAGCAACCGATCTAGCTTCGCCGCGCCGACGTTGCCGAACCTATGTTGCAGGACGATGGCCGTTTCGATGACAGACGCCACGGACATCAGCCTGGAGGCGGCGGTATCGATCGCCCGCTCGAACGAATTGGTTTCTGGTTCGCCCAGCCCTATCGCGATCAAAGCAGACGTGTCGATGATCACTTAGTGGGGCAGCCCCCACTCGTCGTATCCCAGGATCTCGTCGGCCGATCGATCGTCAAGAATCGGCAACTCGGCTAAGCCCTGTCGAAACTCCTCCAGGGCACGTATGGCCGAGCCGTCATTGGCCGGGAACTGCTTCGGGGTCCACTTGGGCTGGTTCGCGATTCGTTCCCGGAGGGCGTTGATGACAGCGTCCTCAATGCTTTCGCCCGTCTTCGCTGCAAGCTCGCGAGCCAACCGATCGGCTTCCGCATTGTCGATGGTCAATGCCACGTCCCAATTCTATCAATGCGCTACAATAAAAATCGTAACTGCCCGCCGCAGGCGTCTGCCCATACGGGGCAAATCATGTTTGAGAATTTAAGCGACAAGCTTCAACGCGTATTTAAGAACCTGCGCGGGGAAGGGAAACTTATCGGCGGAAAATATGGAGGCCGCGCTGCGCGAGATTCGCGTGGCGCTGCTCGAAGCCGACGTGCATTTCCGCGTCGCCAAGCAGTTCATCGAAGCCGTCAAAGAAAAAGCGATGGGCCAGGAAGTGCTCACGGCGCTTTCGCCCACGCAGCAGGTGGTCAAAATCGTGCGCGATGAGATGGTCAAGATGCTCGGCACGCATCAGGCCAAGCTGCGCACCGCGAATGAGCCGCCCAGCGTGATGATGATCGTCGGCCTGCAAGGCTCCGGCAAAACCACGTCGACCGCAAAACTGGCGCGATTTCTTTCGAAAGACGGGCATTCGCCGATTATGGTGTCGGTGGACGTGTATCGTCCCGCGGCGCGGAAGCAATTGTCGGTTCTGGCACGCGATCTGAAGCTGCCGATTTACGAAGGTACGCCGGAGGAGACCAAACCGGCCGAGCTGGCCAGGTCCGCACGCAAGGAAGCTACGCAGACCGGACGCGATATTCTGCTGGTTGACACCGCCGGCCGGCTCCACATCGACGACGACCTGATGACCGAGCTCAGCGAGCTGAAAGACCTGCTCAATCCGTCAGAAATTTTATTCGTCGCCGACGCGATGACCGGGCAGGATGCGGTCAAATCCGCGGACGAGTTCAACAAGCGCCTGGGCATTACCGGGACCATCCTGACGAAAATGGACGGAGACGCGCGCGGCGGCGCGGCGCTTTCGATTCGCGCGGTCACCGGGCAGCCGCTGAAGTTCGTGGGCGTGGGCGAAAAACCGGATGCGCTGGAGGCGTTCCATCCGGATCGCGTGGCGCAGCGGATTCTCGGCATGGGCGACATGCTGAGCCTGATCGAAAAAGTGGAAGGCGCCATCGATCAGAAGCAGGCCGAGGAGATGCAGCGCAAGCTGCTGGACGACGATTTCACGCTGGCCGATTTTCGCGACCAGATGGGGCAGCTGCGCAAGCTGGGACCGCTCGAATCGATTCTGGGGATGATGCCGCAGCTGGGGCCGCTGAAGGACCTGAAGAACATGAAGGTGGATGAGAAGGAGATTACGCGCCTGGTGGCCATCATCGACTCGATGACGCCCCGGGAACGCGCCAATCACATGATCATCAACGGGGCGCGGCGGCGGCGCATCGCCAAGGGTTCGGGGACCTCCGTACAGGAAGTCAACAGCCTGCTGAAGCAGTATTCGCAGGCGCGCAAGATGATGAAGAGTTTTACGGGCGGCGGAGGGTTTCTGGGGAAACGGCTGGGAAAACTGAAGCTTCCCATGGGATTCGGGCCGCAGGGCTAGATCGCGCGGAATTTGCCGGCCCTTGAAAATTTGTAACTATTGTAGGGACAGGAGTTTGATCGAATGTTGATGATTCGTTTGGCGCGGTTCGGCGCGAAAAAGAAGCCGAGCTACCGCGTCGTGGTGATCGAGAAGGAACGCGCGCGCAATAGCCGCTCGGTGGAAGTGGTGGGCACCTATAACCCGGTGGCGAAACCGGCGGCCGTCAATCTGAAGCACGACCGGATCGCCCACTGGATGAAGAATGGAGCCCGTCCGTCGGATACCGTCGCGCGGCTGATGAGGAAAAATCCGGCACCCGCCGCGGTGTAGCGGTACCTGCTACAATCGACGCAACAGGAGGGTGAAAACGGGTGAAAGATTTGGTGACGGAAATCGCGAAAGCGCTTGTGGATATTCCGGATGAGGTAACGGTTCGCGAAATCGAGGGCGAACAGGTTACAGTCCTCGAGTTGCGCGTCGCGCCGAGCGATTTGGGTAAGGTCATCGGAAAACAGGGCCGGACGGCAAGATCGATCCGGACACTGCTCGGCGCAGCGGGGATGAAGTTGAACCGCCGGTTTACGTTGGAGATTCTCGAGTAGGCCGGGTTTTTAGAGCCGTGAATGACGGTTGGATCGCAGTAGCGCGGTTGATTCGGCCGCGCGGGAATCGTGGAGAGCTGTTGGCGGAAATTCATAGCTCGCAGCCGGGCCGCGCTGAAAAACTTAAAGATGTAAGGCTTGACGTGGACGGCCGCGAGCGCGCGACCCAGGTGGAGCAGTGTGTGGCATCACGACGGCCGTCCGGTGTTCAAGTTCGCCGGAATCGATTCGATCGGCGATGCTGAAGCCTGGGCGGGCGCGGACGTTCTGGTGCCGGAATCGGAGCGCGCGGCGCCCGGGGAAGGCGAGTATTCTCACGCCGACCTGATCGGATGCAGTTTGATGGGAGAGGCGCGCGTAGGAATGGTCGTGGGAGTAGAGGAATACAGCGGTCCGCCGCTGTTGCGGGTGGAGGCGACGGACGGCCGCGAGATTCTGGTCCCGTTCGCGCGGTCGATTTGCCGGGAGATCGACGTGGCCGCGAAAATCATCCGGGTTGAGTTGCCGGAAGGCCTTCTGGATTTTCAGTGAAGAAAGCTGGATTCTCAGTAAGAAAATGACGTTTCACGTCCTGACGATTTTCCCTGAGTTTTTCCGGGGACCGTTCGAGCATGGCGTGATCCAGCGGGCGCAGGAAGCCGGGCTGATCGAAATTCGCGTCCACGATCTGCGAAACTGGACACAGGACCGGCATCGGACCGTGGATGACCGGCCGTTCGGCGGCGGCGAGGGAATGTTGCTCAAAGCCGGGCCGATCTTCGATGCGGTGGAGTCGATCTGGCCGGAACGGGCAGGAAAGCAGCGGATCGCGTTGCTGTCGGCGCAGGGCCGTAAGTTCGATCAGGCGACCGCGCGCAGTTATGCGGAGTTGGATGAGCTGCTGCTGATCTGCGGGCGCTATGAAGGAGTGGACGAGCGCGTCGCCGGGCACTTGGCGGACGATGAGATTTCGATCGGCGATTACGTGCTGAGCGGCGGGGAACTGGCCGCGGCCGTGGTGATCGACGCGGTGGCGAGGTTGAGAGAAGGCGTGCTCGGCAACGAGAGGTCGGCGGTGGCGGAGTCGTTTGAAAACGGCCTGCTCGATTGTCCGCAGTGGACCCGGCCGGCGGAGTTTCGCGGATGGAAGGCGCCGGAGGTGCTCCTCGGGGGAAACCACGAGGAGATCCGGCAGTGGAGGATGAAGGCGGCTCGCGAGAAAACCGCGCGGCTTCGTCCGGATTTGTTGACGAAAGGGAATAGTGATGCAGAACGCGGTAATGACGAAGGTCCTGAACAAGAATAAGCGGGCGACTCACCCCGAGTTCCGTCCGGGCGACACCATCCGGGTGCACGTGAAGATCAGAGAAGGCGACAAGGAACGGCTGCAGGCGTTTGAAGGCACCGTGATCGCGCGCCATAACGTCGGGATGGGCGAAACCATTACCGTCCGCAAGGTCAGCTTCGGCCAGGGCGTCGAGCGTATCTTTCCGATTCACGCACCAGTGGTGGACCACATCGATGTGGTGCGCACCGGACGAGTGCGCCGCGCCAAGCTGTACTATCTGCGCGGGCTGAAGGGCAAAGCCGCTCGCCTCAGGGAGCGCGTGTAGTTCTTTAGGATTCCTTCGAGTGCCCACCAGCCGCTACGAGCGCGCCGCCCGAAAGGCGGGATTCCGGGTGATTGCAGGCTTGGACGAGGCCGGGCGCGGATCGCTGTTCGGCCCGGTGTTCGCCGCCGCCGTGGTGCTCGACCCGGAGCGTCCTATCCGGGGCCTGGATGACAGCAAGGCGCTGGAGCCGGAACGCCGTGAAGTGTTGGCCGCCCGCATCCGGGAGCGGGCCTGTGCGTGGGCGATCGGCGCGGCGGACGCTTTCGAAATCGACCGCATCAACATTTATCAGGCGTCGCTCGCCGCTATGACCCGGGCTCTGAACCAACTGGCTGCGCAGTGCGATTATCTGCTGCTCGACGCCGTCAAACTGGACCTGCCGGTGAAGCAAAAGTCCCTGATCCACGGCGACGCGTTGTGCTTTTCGATCGCGGCCGCGTCGATTCTGGCCAAGGTCCACCGGGATGCCGCGCTCGCCCAGTGGGACCGCGTGTTTCCCGATTACGGGTTAGCGCGAAACAAAGGCTATGCGACTCCGGACCATATCTCGGCGCTGGAACGGATCGGCCCAACCTCCCTGCATCGCTTCAGCTTCGAGCCGGTGCGCGCCTCCTGCGCCCGCCAGGAATGGACCGGATACCCCGCGCTGCGGCCCGATCATCAACAACGCGAGCTATTTGCATGTCCCTGAGCCCGGACCATACGCCGCGGCTTCCGGGCGAGGATCTTTCCGCGCAGGAACACGCGCCCGAGTTGGTTCCAACGGTACCCTCAGTTCCCCCGGCTCCAGCTCCCTCGGCCCCTAAGCCGCGCACCTGGCAGCGCCGCCTGCTGGGCATCTGTTTCGCGATCTTCGCCTTCGAAGTCGGCCTGTTTCTGGTGATTTTTCCGTGGCTTGACGACACTTGGGACATCAACTACTTTCAAACCTTGATTCCAGCCCTTCAGAATCTTTGGGATGACCCGTACTTCCGTGGAGCGGTGACGGGCCTCGGTTTTGTCAATATCTACATCGCGTGTCTGGAAGTCATCCGCCTGCTGAAGCGGACGTAACCCACCGCCCGATTCCGGGCAAGCCCTCTCTTGTCAGTCGCTTCTGAGCCTGAGCCTCGTGTCGTTTAGAGGCATGCCGGCGATGAAGCTCCACTGGTACTAAGGGTTTTTCTTAGATGATTACGTAATAGTTCCCTAGTACCATAAGTCGGTGACCCTAGTGCCCCCCTTAGGGGGGTACTAGCGATAGATGTAGGCTTTACGGAGAGTAGTGTAAGCATTATGAAATTTCGAACAGCTCTGTGGGTTTGTGCTACAATTTGCACTGTATTTGTTTTGGCGCTGATGATCAGCGTCGCGTCCTATGGATCTAACTCAAGGCTCTTCGTGCATGGGCCTGTGGGTCCTCCGGACCCCGATAGCTCGTTTTTTGCTCATGGACCGGTTGGGCCTCCGGACCCGGACAGTTCGTTTATCGCTCATGGACCGGTTGGGCCTCCGGACCCGGATAGTTCGTTTATCGCTCATGGACCGGTTGGGCCTCCGGACCCGGATAGTTCGTTTATCGCTCATGGACCAGTGGGGCCTCCGGACCCGGATAGCTCCTTTATCGCTCATGGACCGGTTGGGCCTCCGGACCCGGATAGCTCGTTCGTGGCGTAATCCTCTGCTTGTTGACGTCGCCGGGCTCCCAGTAGTACTCTTGCAGCACGGAGCCCGGTGATGGCGTATGTATCCGATGTAGTCCAGGGCTTTAGCCTGGTTCTCCAGGTCCTTCTTCTTTCCTTCCTTCTCCTGAATAGCTACTATCGGAGGTATTCTCTTCTATTTGGGTACCGGCTGACGTATCTCGCGACGTCGATTGTCGAAGTGGTGCTGGTTCATCATTTTGGAACCCGACTGAACCCTACTTACACGTTCGTCTACTGGACCGACGAAGTCGTGCTGGACCTGCTGCAGTTCCTGCTGGTGATCGCGCTGACGTATCGCGCCATGGAAGGCAACCCCGCCCGTCCGGCGTTCGGGCGATTCTTTGCCGGAGTTGTTGCGGTCATGGTACTGGTGCCCTTTCTGATCTTCCACCATCCGCTGTTCTCCAACCGCTGGTTCTACCAAACCAGCCAGTTGTTGAATTTCGGGGCGGGAGTGATGAACCTGGCGCTGTGGACGGCGCTGTTGGGATCGAAGCGAAGGGACCCTCAACTCCTGGTGGTCAGCGCGGGGTTGGGTCTGGCGGTGACGGCCAACGCGATTTCCTATGGGATTCGAGTGTTAGGCGCCAGGGGCGTTCCTCACCGTTTTGCAGACGCATTGAGCACCGCCGCCGACCTGTTCAGCCTGGTGATCTGGTGCTGGGCGTTCCAGCCGAAGAGAAAAGCGGCGCCGAACCAACCGGTGGCGGCTCACGTCCATTTACCGAATGATCTCTAGGAGCTTGTTGAACAAGGGGACAGACCGCTATGTCCGCCGCGGCACTTGTATCGGGAATCAATGTTTTGTGGGCGGGGACAAAGTGGTCAATCCCCTTTTTCGACAAGCTCCTGGAGAGGTAACCCGCCGCGACTTTTTGGGCCGGACCGCGCTCGCCGCCGCGGGCGTTTCCGCCATGGAGGCCCAAGAGCCAGCCCCACTCGATCCGGCTACGCGGCGCAAGAAAGTGATTGTGATCGGCGCCGGCCTCGCCGGCCTTTCCGCCGCCTATGAGCTGGCGCAGGCGGGACATCAGGTCACCATTTTCGAAGCGCGGGAACGGCCGGGCGGGCGCGTGTGGACGCTGCGCGATGCGTTTTCAGACGGCCTTTATGCCGAAGCCGGCGCCGAAAGCTTCGGCGACAACCACACGTTCGTCCAGCATTACGTGAAGCAGTTCGAGTTGCCGGTGATGCCGACCTACTCAACCGGCAATTTGCGCTCGCTTTACTATGTGAACGGGCAACGCTTCGTACCGGGCAAAACGGCCACCGAATGGCCTTTGAAACTGCCCGCGGACGAGCTGAAAGTAAGTTGGCGCGGCCTGGCGCGCAAATACGTCGAGCCGGCCGTGCACGACATCGGAGATCCGCTATCCCCGGGTTGGCCCTCGCCCGAAGTTCTGGAGAAGTACGACCGCGTATCCTTCGCCGAGATGCTGGCTCGACGCGGCGCGTCGCCGGAGACTATCAATCTTCTGAAGATTGGGTACAGCGATGTGTGGGACAACGGCACGGGGGCGGATTCGGCGCTATGCTCCCTGCGCGACGAGGCAATCGGGCGCAATATGAAGGAGCAGATCCGCATCCGGGGCGGCAACGATCAATTGCCCCAGGCCTTCGCGCGAAAACTGGAAGCGTCCATTCACTACAGCGCAGCGCTGGTCTCGATGGAGCAGAACGGCAAGGGCGTCACGGCGGCCATCGAACAGCGCGGCCGTCGCGACCACATTTCCGCCGACTATCTGATTTGCGCGATCCCGTTCACGGTTCTGCGCTCCGTCCACATCGCTCCGGCATTTTCGGCCGCGAAACAGAGCGCGATCCGCGAGATCACCTACCAGTCCATCAGCCGGGTCTTCCTACAGACCAAGACGCGCTACTGGACCGCCGACGGGCTTTCCGGCTACGCCGTCACCGATCTGCCGGTGATGACGGTGTGGGACTGCTCCGCTGGAGAGCCGGGCGAACACGCGATTCTGGAATCCTATATTTCGGGCGAGCCGGCCCGCCGGATCGGATCGCTGGCGGAGGCAGAGCGCCTAAAGGTGACGCTGGAAAATCTGGAAAAACTGTTCCCCGGCGTTCGGGAACAGTACGAGCATGGCGCCTCGGTCGCCTGGGAAACCGAACCCTGGTCGCGCGGCGGATTTGCGTGGTTCAAGCGGAATCAAATGGCGACGCTGTTGCCGCACGTGGCGGGCCGGGAAGGACGAGTCTTCTTTGCGGGCGAACACACCTCGCCGTGGTTCGGGTGGATGCAGGGCGCGCTTCAATCCGGGAATCGCGTGGCGCACGAAGTGAACCGGGCATAATGTTCTCGATTACAGTAATATAGTTCTGACCGGGGAGGAAAAAAGTGTCCTCAAGTTTCGATCGCCGTGATTTTCTGCGCCAGGCCGGCGCGGTGGGCGCTTCCATGACCGCCGCGTTCGCGAAGTCTTCCAGCCGCTCTTCGTCGAACGGCCGAGTGATCGGCGCCAATGACCGCATCAACATCGGCATCATCGGTGTCGGCGGGCGCGGATACGGCGTCGGCACGCTGTGGGTGAAGATCGGGGCGGAGAACAATTCCTGCCAGGTGGTCGCGGTGGCGGATCCGTACCAGAAGCGCGTGAACAAGGCTAAGGAAACGCTGAAGTGCGAAGCCGGGTACCTGGACTATCGCGAGATCATCAACCGCAGGGACGTCGACGCGGTGTACATCGCCACGCCGGACCATTGGCACGCGCGCATCGCGCTGGAGGCGATGGACCAGGGCAAGGACGTGTACCTGGAAAAGCCGATGGTCCACACGCTGGACGAGACGCGGCAACTGGTGGCGACCGTGAAGGAAACCGGCCGCGTGCTGCAAGTGGGCTCGCAGACCACCTCGGCGGATCAGTGGTGGAAGGCGAAAAAAGCCATCGCGGACGGCATGATCGGCAAGATGATCATGAGCCAGGGCTCCTATCATCGCAATTCGGTGGACGGCGAGTGGAACTACGAAATCGACGAAAAAGCGGGACCGGACGCGAGCGGTGAAGACTACATCGATTGGAAGATGTGGCTGGGGTCCGCGCCGAAGCATCCGTGGGACTCCGACCGGTTCTTCCGTTTCCGCAAGTACTGGGATTATTCGGGCGGCATCGCGACGGATCTGTTCTATCACGTGGTGGCGCCGCTGAACATCTGCTGGGACAAACCGCAGTTCCCGCACAAAGTGATGGCTTCGGGCGGCATCTACGGAGGCCAGGCGTTCGAATTCAAGCGCGAGGTGCCGGACACGTTCCACTTGCTGGCCGAATATCCGGAAGGCCATTCGCTGGTGTTGAGCTCCTCGATGGCGAACTCGCAGCACATTCCCGGATTGATCCGCGGGCACGAAGGCAGCATCATCATGGTGGAGCACGGCCGTTTCGAAGGGAAGACGGACAACATTATCATGCGGCCGAAGTGCACGGAATGTGCGGGAAAAGGACGGACAGGTGACCGTGAAGCCGATCAGTCCCGAATTACAAGTTCCAGCTGGACGAGCAGAAGATCGCGGTGGAGCAGTACGATCCTCTGGTCGCGCACATGAACAACTTCCTGGACTGCATGCGGACGCGGAAGAAGCCGCATCTGGACGTCGAAACCGGCGCTTGCGCGCAGGTGCTGATCACGGCGGCGGTGGAATCCTACCGGCAGGGCAAGGTTCTGTACTTCGACGAGAAGAAGTGGAAGCTCAGCGATAAGCCGGTGAAGGCGTAATCGGCGCGATCGATTTGAATTTCCACTAGTTGGGTTTGCGGATGCTGATTCCCAGTTCTTTGAGCGATCGCTCCGGCACTTCGCTGGGTGCGTCGCACATCAGGTCTGTCGCTTTGGCGGTCTTCGGGAATGGGATCACTTCGCGAATCGACGTTTCGCCGGCCAGAATCATCACCAGCCGGTCCAGACCGAGCGCGATTCCACCATGCGGCGGAGCGCCGTATTCGAGCGCTTCGAGCAGGAAGCCGAAGCGCCGTTTGGCCTCGTCCTCGCTGAATCCAAGCGCTGCAAACACTTTCGACTGCACGTCGCGCCGATGAATACGGATCGAGCCCGAACCGAGCTCGGTTCCGTTCAGCACCAGATCGTAGGATTTGGCGCGGCAGTGCGCCGGGTCCGCGGTGAGCTTGTCGATATCTTCGTCGAGCACCGACGTAAAGGGATGGTGCGCCGCGTTCCAGCGCTGCTCCTCCGGGTCCCATTCGAACATCGGAAAATCGGTGACCCACAGGAATTGGAAATTCTGCGAGTCGAACAGCTGGTGACGCTCGGCGTACTTCTGCGCGGCGTGCAGGCGAAGTTGTCCGCATGCGGTCAGCACGGTTTCGTCCGGCCGATGGCCCTTGGGCTCGCCCGACCATCCGGCCACCAGCAGCAAGTCGTCCTCCTGAAAACCAATGCGCGCGCGAACCTGCGTCATCGCTTCGGGCGAATCCCGGTCCAGGCGCTTGGGATCGTCGAATACGCGCAGGCCCCGCTCTTTTCCGAAGTCTTTCAACGCGTCGCGTTCGCTGCGGCTCACAGCGCCGACTTTGGGGATGCGAATCGCCACCAGCGGTAATCCGTGGCTGGTCAGGTCCGGCAACAGATCCTCCACGCAGTGGAACGGAGGAATGCGCATGTCCGGTTTGTCGATGCCGTAGGAGCGCATCGCCTGCGCGTAGGTGAAACGCGGGAACGGCGCGGCGATGTCGAATCCGGCGACTTTCCATGCCGCCTGCATCAGCGGCTCGATCACCGCGAAAATCGTGTCCTGCTGCGGGAACGACATTTCAAGATCGATCTGGGTGAACTCGGGCTGGCGATCGGCGCGCAGATCTTCGTCGCGGAAGCAGCGCACGATCTGAAAATATTTATCGAAGCCGCTGACCATCAGGAGTTGCTTGAAAATCTGCGGCGACTGCGGCAGCGCATAAAACGTGCCGGGATTGACGCGCGCCGGGACCAGGTAATCGCGCGCGCCCTCCGGCGTCGAGCGCGTCATGAACGGCGTTTCGATCTCCAAAAACCCGTGCTTGGTCAGCGTTTCGCGAACCGCGAAGGCCACCTTCGAACGCAGAATAATATTGCGCTGCATGTGCGGACGGCGCAGATCGACATAGCGATACTTCAGGCGCGCGTCTTCCTTCACATCGACGCTCTCCTCCATTGGAAACGGCGGCGTGCGCGATTCATTCAGGATCCACAACTTCTCCACCACCACTTCCACCTCGCCGGTGGGGATGGCCGGATTCACCGTATCCGCGGTCCGCAGCGTGACCATGCCTTCCGCCGCAATCACGTATTCAGAGGCGAGCAGCCCTGCCTTGGCGTGCGCCTCGGTGCCCGCGTGGAACACCAGTTGCGCCACGCCCTCGCGATCGCGCAGATGAATGAACAGCACTCCGCCCAAATCGCGGCGGCGATGCACCCAGCCCATCAGAATGGCGCGTTGGCCGGCGTCGGAGGCGCGCAGCTCGCCGCAAGTATGGGTTCGGCGAAGCTCGCCTAAAAAGTCTAGAGGTACGGTTTCCATTAGGTTCTCTTTATATGTTCGACGAGCGCGGCGCGGGTCACGGGAACCTGTTCGCCGCTCGCCATATTCTTCAATTGATAAGTTCCGGAAGCGATCTCATCGTCTCCTACAATCAGCGCGTAGCGCGCGCCGGCCTTGTTGGCGACTTCCAGCGCCCGCTTCAGCTTCCGGTCGGCGGAACGCTCGACCGCGATGCCCGCCGCGCGCAACTCCGCCGCGAGCGTTCCCGATTGCAGCTCCGCGGCATCGCCGAGCGGCGCCAGAAACACGTCGATCACCGGCTTGTACGCGTCCGGATGCGCCTGTTCGACGCCCATCACCAGCCGGTCCTCGCCGATCGAAAATCCGATCCCGGGCGCCGCGACTCGCGATCCGAGAGACTCCGCCAGGCCGTCATACCGCCCGCCGCCGAGCACCGAATTCTGAGCCCCCAGCGCGCCGTGCGTGATCTCAAATGTCGTGCGCATGTAGTAATCCAGACCGCGGACCATGCGCGGCTTCACTTCATACTCGATCCCGCGAGTATCCAGATGCGCGCGAACCGCGGAGAAGTGTTGGCGGCACGGATCGCACAAATGATCCGAGATGGAAGGCAGCGTTTCGATGATCGGCTGGTCGCCGGGAACCTTGCAATCGAGCACGCGCAGAGGATTCGACACCGCGCGGCGCTGGCAATCCCCGCACATTTGCGAAGCGACGCCGCGCAACTTCTCCTTGAGCAGCGCCAGATACGCCGGCCTGCAGTTCGCGTCGCCAATGGAGTTGAGCAGCAGATGAAAACCATCGATTCCGGCGTGGCGCAAAACGTCGATCACCAGCTCGATCACTTCCGCGTCCACCATCGGCGATTCGGAGCCGATGGCCTCCGCGCCAATCTGAAAAAACTGGCGGAATCGCCCTTTCTGCGGGCGCTCCCGGCGAAACATCGGGCCGATGTAGTAATACTTCTTCAACCCTGGAATCTGATCCAGCCGATGCTCAATGTAGGCGCGCATCACCGACGCGGTGGCTTCCGGACGCAGCGTCAGCGATGCGCCGTCGCGATCGTCGAACGTGTACATCTCCTTCGAGACGACATCCGTGTCTTCGCCGACGCCGCGGACGAACAGAGCCGTCTCTTCGAAGATCGGCGTGCGAATTTCCTGATAGTTGTACCTGCGAAAAACCTCGCGCGCGGCGGCGTCCACGTGATTCCAGACGGAAGTGGCCGGGGGCAGGATGTCGCGCGTTCCTTTTACGGCCTTGATCACGAGGTCTCTTCCTTGTACATTCGCGCCTGGTCCACGTAGTGCTGAACGCCTTCGCGGAATCTCGCCTGCTCTTCCGGCGTTACCGCCCGGCGGGGCTTGGCGGGAACGCCCATCACCAGGGTCGACGGCGGAACTTCCATCCCTTCGGGAACCAGCGAGCCCGCCGCCACCACCGATCCTTTGCCAATGCGCGCGCCGTTCAGAATGGTGGCGCCGATACCGATCAGGCTATCGTCCTCGACAGTACAGCCGTGCAGCGTCACCGAATGTCCCACCGTGACGCGGTCCCCGACGGTGAGCGGGAATCCTTCGTCCATATGCAGCGCACAGTTGTCCTGAATGCTGGTCTCGGAGCCGATCACGATGGGTCCGGTGTCGCCGCGCAGCGACGCGTTCGGCCAGATGCTGGACCGTTCGCCGATCGAAACCTCGCCGATCACCTGCGCGCTCGCGTCGACGTATGCGGATGTGGATACCTGGGGCGCGATACCGCGGAATGCACGAATCATAATCCTTGGGGGTGAAATTTCATGCTACCAGAGAACGATCCGCATCTTGCTAAGCTCGAAGCATGCGGGCGCCCGTGTTGCTGTTGGTCTGCCTGATTCCCGGCCTGCGTGCGGACGATGCCACGCAGAAGATGACCGCGCGCGTTTCGGAGGAGGCCGAAGCGTTTCTCCGCATTGCGCCGGAAGTGCTGGGAACGGAGAAGCTGCATCAGCGGGCCCAGAAGCCGCCTTCGCGATTTCATCCGCGCGTCGGCGCCGCCGCGGTGAGCGCCCCTCCGGCCCCGCAGTGGAAGGAGCACGACATCGTGTCCGAGTACGGATTTGCTTCTTTCAGCGGCGAATCCGGCGCGATCCATGAACTTCGAGCAGGTGATTTCGGTGGACGGCAAGAAGGTTTCCGACACGAAAAAGGCGCAAGATGCCTTGGCCAAAGCGATCACCGCCACCGACGATGCGCGCAAGAAAGAAGTGCTGAAGGAGTTCGAAAAATACGGCCTGACCGGCGCCGTCACCGATTTCGGGCAGTTGCTCCTGCTCTTCACGCGAAGGCAAGTGGAGCGATATGAGTTCGTGGCGCAAGGCGCCAGGATGATCGGACCCGATCGCGCCCTGGTGTTCGCCTACAAGCAGATCGATGGGCCGGAGGCGTTGACCCTGTTTGACGAAAAACACAACGACCAGGTGCATCACCTGAAAGTGGAGGGAGAAATTCGCGTCCGCGCCACCGATTTCGTGCCCTTGCAGATCACCATCGCCGCGCATGAAGGCGACGCGCCGAACTCGATTCGCGAGGAGGCTGCGGTCAGCTACGCGATGAGCCCCTATGGCGCACTGTTGCCCACCTCCACCGAACATCGCGAGCTGCGCGCCGGAAAGATCGTGGCTGAAAATCAGTTCGTCTATGTGGACTTTCACAAGTTCGGCGCCTCCAGCGACGTGAAGTTCGAAGCCAAATGACGCGCATCGTCTATCTGCATGGCTTCGCGTCCAGCCCCGCTTCCACCAAGTCGACTTTTTTTGCCGCCAAATTCGCCGGCCTGGGTGTTCCCTTCGAGATTCCGCAGCTCGACCAGGGGAATTTCGAAACACTGACCGTCACCGGCCAGCTCCAGGTGATCGACCGGGCCGTGCACGGAGACCGCGTTACGTTCATGGGATCGAGTCTGGGCGGATATCTCGCCGCGCTGTATGCTTCCACGCATCCGAACGTGGAGCGGCTGGTGCTGCTGGCGCCGGCCTTTCAGTTTCCCACCCGATGGCGGCAGCGTTACTCCGAAGCGGATTTCGCCGAATGGAAGCGCTGCGGCGTGAGGGAGTTCTATCACTATGCATATCAGGAGGATCGGCCGCTCGGCTATGGATTCGTTGAAGACTCCCTCCAATGTGAGAATGAGCCGGATTTCCACCAGCCCGCGCTGGTCCTTCACGGAGCCAACGATGAGGTGGTTCCGGTGGAGGTCTCGCGGCGGTACGCGGCAGGCCATCCGAACGTAAGACTTGTGGTGGTAGAATCCGGGCATGCCTTGACCGATGTTCTGGATCAGATGTGGCGGGAGACCGCCGCGTTTCTGGGATTCCAAAACCAGTAACGCCTGGAAAGGATGCCCGCGTCCGGCTGTATATGTTAGACTTTGAACGTTACCTCGTGTCTGGGAACGGATTCCAAAATCTGAAACCTGGAACGGGCGATGGTCGTCAAACGAACGTGGAAGTGTTAGGTCCGGGGGTAGGGAAGTGACGGAAGAGCAAGTCAAAAACGTCGAAACCACTTCGGCGGAAAATCCCGAGGTTCATCTGGCGCATCTTCTTACGCCGGAGGAGCTCGAGACGCCCTGGTATAAAACGTTTCTTCAAGAACCTCAAGGAGGCCATCCATCCTCCCAAGCTTCCTCCGCTCGAAGTGACCTCAAAACCCATCGAAGTGCCCAGCATGTGGGGCTTTTACGGCGGACATGAGAAGACGGCCGGAGCATCCTCGCTTCTGATTCACGCCGTCGTGATCGCGCTGATTTTCATATTGGGCTCGCTCAAGCCCGTGCAGAAGATCGTGCAGCAGACCGTCACGCTGTTCGATCCGAATCTGAAGCCGTACCTGCCGGAAAAAAAGGACCTGATGCACGGCGGCGGCGGCGGTGGCACACGTTCGCCGCTGGATGCGAGCAAAGGCAAGCTTCCCAAGATCGCTCCTCGGCAATTTACCCCTCCGCGCGTGGATCCTCCACCGGATCCGAAGCTTCCCATGGTTCCGACCATCGTTTCTGAAGTGCAGCCTCCCAACGTCAATCTTCCGAATTACGGAGACCCGCTGAGCCATCTGGGCGTCCCTTCGAACGGGACCGGCCTCGGCGGCGGAATCGGAAGCGGGATTGGCGGTGGTGTCGGCAGCGGCCGCGGTCCGGGCGTGGGCCCGGGTTCAGGCGGCGGATTCGGCGGCGGCGCGTATCGCATCGGCGGCGGGGTCTCGCCCCCGTCGGTGATCTCCAAGGTTGAGCCCGAGTATTCCGAAGAAGCCCGCAAAGCGAAGTGGCAAGGGGTGGTAGAGCTTTCGCTGGTGGTCGACGAACATGGTCTTCCGCAGCAGATGAAGGTGACCCACGCGCTCGGGTTGGGGCTGGACGAGAAGGCCATGCAAGCGGTCGCCAAGTGGCGTTTCAAGCCCGGCATGAAGGACGGGAAACCGGTCCCGGTGATCGCGACCATTCAAGTCAATTTCCGGCTGCTGTAAGCGCGGCCACAGCGTGCCCGCCCACCTGTGAAGCTGCCGCACACCTGGACGAGCTTCAAGTGATTGTAAATAAAGCCACAACGCTTTGGCCGGGGCCGTGCATATAGGTGCGTCACGTATGAAGACGCCGTGGGTCTCATCAGGAAATCGAGCACAGGGTGCGCTGGCCGGGCTGGTGGCCGTTTTACTGACGCTTGCCACGCCGCTGGCCGGATGCGGGCTCCCGGATGGCGACGACGAGAAAGCCGCGCGGGAATTGGACGTTAATTCGCGGTACACGGTGGAAAGCGTGCAGGTTTCCGGCCAGCGTAACGTGACTATCAGCGATCCGCTGCGTCTGGAATTAGACAAAGTAGTCGGCGCGAAGTTCGATCACTCGGCGCTGGAGCGCCTGGCGGACCGGCTCCGTAATGAGCTGCGGGTCAGCGATGTGAAGGTCAACGTAACGCGCGGCACCGAACCGGATCGCGTGATTGTCAATTTCGAGGTGAAAAGCCGGGCCCAGAACTTCGACTTGAATGTCGCCAAGTTCCTGTACGATTCGAAAGAAGGCTGGTCCGGAGACGGCAACGCGACCACCCACGTCAAGGGCAACTCGATCACGTTCGGCCTGGTGAGCGACGGCGACTCCCTGGTGGAGCGCTACGCTGGAATTCGCGCGAAATTCGAACGCAAAAAACTCGGCACGGACCGTTTGGGCTTCCGCTTCGAATTTGACAGCTACCACGAAATGTGGAATCAGGCCACGCTCGACCAGGCGCAACCCGGAGATATCTACCGCTCGAGACAAGTTTTCACGCCGGAGGCGACCTTGGTAATCGCCGAGCCCCTCGAATGGAGCTTCGGCGTCAGCTTCGCGCGCTTACGGGTTCCCTATTCATCCTCTGATTCATCGGTTGAGACGGGGGGCGGAGGGGCTGCGGCGGCGAAAACCGAATCCTCCAACGCGGTGGTAAATACTCTGCGCTACCACCAGCGTTGGGGATCGGCGCACGACACCCAGGAGCAGGAAGCGACCGCGGTTTATGCCGTCGAAGCCGGCACCGGCCTGCTCGGAACCGATCGCGTTTTCACGCGCCACATGACCGACACGCGCTACCGTTTCCGCCATGCCCGCAATACCGTGGAAGTCCGGTTCATGGCGGGCCTGATGAATGGCAACGCGCCGATCTATGAACGGTTCGTGCTGGGCGATTCCACGACGCTGCGCGGCTGGAACCGTTTTCAGCTGGACCCGTTGGGTGGCTCGCACGTAGTTTATGGTTCCATGGAATACCGGTATTCCATGTTCCAGTTGTTTTACGATACCGGCGCGGTTTGGGACCGGCAGCAGGACCGGGAACAGAAGCAGTCGGTTGGCGTAGGATTTAGAAAGGACCTTACGGAGAAGGAGAGTTTTCAGCTCGCCGTGGCGTTTCCGGTGCGGGGCGGCCATGTCGATCCGATCATGTACGCAGGGATGAGTTTTTAGGGTGATCTTTTAGGAAGATCTGTGCGCGCCATCAAATCCTGGTGGTTCATAGTCGCGTTTCTCTCCGGCTTCACGCTTGCGATGATGGCGGAGGAGCTGGTCCTCAACTGGCGGAACGATCGCCTGGAATTTTCCGCTCCGCACGTGCACTTTCTCCGGGGACAGCCGCTCGAGATGCTTCACAACGCGGCGCCCGTGCCATTCAATTTTCAGGTGACCATCTGGTCCGGCAGCCGGAGCCACGTGTTTGAGAAGCTGACCGACCGCTTCGTGGTCAGCTACGACTTGTGGGAGGAGAAATTCAGAGTCGTCAAGACGCAATCGCCCCGAAAAGTGGCCGAGCATCTGACCGCCGACAAGGCGGAAGCCTGGTGCTGGGAGCAGATGTCGCTGGCCTCCGACACCACCGGCCTGGGCGGGTCGGAGCCATTCTGGACCGCGTTCGAGATTCGCGCCGAAGACGGCAAGGGCAGCCCGCTGTTCGGGCGCGGCAATATCACCGACTCCGGAATCAGCCTGACCAGCCTGATCGAGCTTTTCAGCCGCCCGCCGGGCGCGCAGCAATCGCACTGGGGTCCGTATGAAGCCGGACCGTACACGTTGGATGAACTGAAGAAGAGTCCGCATCGAGGGTCGTGAGTTCCGTGTCGTAAATTGTTAGGTAGATGAACCGGCTGCGGAACCGCCTGATTCTCGTCTTTGTCCTCGCCACCTTACTTCCACTTGGGCTGA
>CAWJHI010000011.1:0-11584 GCA_963842485.1 Terriglobia bacterium
GGGATCGGCGGGGGAGCTCCCGGCTCCGCGGCCCGTTATCAGATCCAGGCGCATCTCAATTTCGAGACCCTGGAGCAGGTGCAGAAGGGCATGGCGGCCGCTGCCCCCAGCCTTATGGGCGATATCCCTAACTTTACGGACGTGCGCGCGGATGTGCAGATTTATCAAGTCCTGAAGTAATTGCAGGCCGGCGCCGTCCACCTGTGCTAGCCTGAATCTTTCATGACTCAACCCGCGCCCCTGAGGACCACTCCGCTTAACGCGACCCACCGCCGGATGGGCGCCAAAATGGTCGATTTCGGCGGCTGGGACATGCCCGTTCGTACTCCGGCGTCATCGACGAACACAACGCCGTCCGGCAAAGCGTGGGCCTGTTCGACGTCAGCCATATGGGCGAGATCGAAGTTCGCGGACCGGAGGCTCTGAAGCTGGTGGATTACGTCGCCACCAACGCCGCGTCGAAACTGAAGACCGGCCAGGCACATTACTCCGCGCTGCTGTACGAGCACGGCGGTTTCGTCGACGACATCCTGGTTCACAAGGTCGCCGACGATCATTTTTTCTTGTGCGTCAATGCGTCCAATCAGGACAAGGACTACGAGCACATCGCCGCGCACAACCGATTCAATTGCACCGTCGAAAACGCCGGCGGCCGATACGCTCAGATCGCGGTCCAAGGCCCGCGCGCGCTCGAAACGCTTCAGAAGCTGACGCCAGTGGATCTCGCGCCCATCCGGTATTACTGGTTCACCGACGGCGCCGTTTCCGGCGCCCAAGCGCGAATCGCGCGCACCGGCTACACCGGCGAGGACGGCTTCGAGATCTATGTCGCGCCCGCGGACGCCCCGCGCCTGTGGGACGAGATTCTCGCCGCGGGGGCCGAGTTCGGCATCAAGCCCGCCGGCCTGGGCGCGCGCAATACCCTGCGCCTGGAAGCGAAAATGGCGCTGTACGGCCACGAAATTCACTCCACCATCACGCCGTGGGAAGCCGATCTGGCCTGGATCGTGAAGCTCGATAAAGGCGATTTCATCGGCCGCGACGCGTTGATCAAGCAGAAAGAACAAGGCGTAACGCGCAAACTGATTGGATTTGAAATGCAGGGCCGCGGCATCGGCCGCGACGGTTATGAAGTGTATCTCGACGGCGAGGCAGCGGGCTGGGTGACCAGCGGAGGACCCGCGCCAACCCTCAACAAGAACATCGGACTCTGTTACCTGCCCGTCAATTCCTGCGAAATTGGCCGTACCATCCACGTGATGGTGCGCAACCAGCCGGTGGAGGCGATAACGGTTCCGACACCTTTCTATAAACGAGCCAAATAAACATGTACCCAACAAACTTCCGCTACACCAAAGAACACGAGTGGGTGAACGTCGAAGCCGGCACCGGCACCATCGGTATCACCGACCACGCGCAGAAGGAATTGGGCGATATCGTGTATGTCGACCTGCCCAAAGTGGGCGCCACCACCGAGAAGGGCAAGGTCATGGGATCGGTGGAATCGGTAAAGGCGGTCAGCGACATTTACGCGCCGATTTCAGGAGAAGTCACAGCGGTGAACGATCTGCTGACCGCCTCGCCCGAAAAGCTGAACGAAGATCCGCACGGAGCGGCGTGGCTGGTGAAAATTAAAATGTCGTCACCCGAAGATCTCTCCGACCTGATGTCCGCCGCGGACTACGAAAAATACGTCGATGCCGAGTAGCGTTTTCAGCCTATCGCTGCCAGCAGTACTTCGG
The DNA here is from genome assembly GCA_963842485.1 of Terriglobia bacterium. Taxonomy (GTDB): domain Bacteria; phylum Acidobacteriota; class Terriglobia; order Bryobacterales; family Bryobacteraceae; genus Palsa-187. The sequence continues at coordinate 1,743 of CAWJHI010000011.1, forward strand.
TTTTGACCGGCTTCGCCAGCACTTGACCGATCATAGCGGCTTCCTCGCGGCCGTCCAGGTCCCCGGGATTCCCGCATAGGACGACAACGCGCACTCCGGCCCGGTGGAATTCGCGAATCAGCGCAAGCCCGTCTTCGAGCCGGGGCATTCGAAGATCGAGCACCACAACATCAGCGCGTGGCGCGGCCTGTGCCGCGGCGGCATCCTGAGCCGTCGAGACCTCATGCCCCCTCCGCTCCAGCACCAGCTTCCGGATTTCGAGCGCCGCGGCATCGTCGTCCACCACCAGCACGCGCGCCATCAGGAGAATTTCATGCCCGCAATCACCAGTTGCGGCATCGCGTGATTCCAGCTTTCCGGGATCTCGTCGAACGGCAGCCGGAACGATTTGGTCTCGCCCGGCTTCAGCCCGCCCATGCGCGGACTGACGATCGGCACTCGTTTTCGGAGCACCAGTTGACCATAGGCGTCGCGAAAGATGCAGTAGATCTCCACCACGTCCAGGTTGCGGTCTCCGGTATTGGCGATCTTGCCGTCGATCTCCACCACCACCTGCTTGAAATAGCTTTCGTTCGCCTTCATCTCGACGTCGCTCAGTTGCAGGTTCCGCACGTATTCCTTGGCCTCGGGAGTCAGCGGAAGATCCTGGACGGGCCGGTTCGAAACGACTTGCAGATAGTAGAACAGCGCTCCGCCAAGTACCGCGAGCGCGGCGACAATGTACATCGGCAGCCCGATCAGCGGACGTTTCTGGGTCTTCCCTGAACGATGAAAGTTCAATGGCCACTGATGGTCATCTCCCGGATCAGAATCGTCGGCGACGCGATCGAACCGCGAAATTCCAGATCGGCGCCGGCCTGCTCCACGTCCATCAACATCTGCTTCAGGTTCCCGGCGATGGTGATCTCCGACACTGGATACGCGATCTCTCCGTTCTCGATCCACAGCCCGGCCGCGCCCGACGAATAAGTCGCCGGTGACGATGTTGGCCGCCGTGCCGATCAGTTCCGTCACGTACAACCCGGCGCGCACGCCGCTGATGATTTTTTCAGGCGCGGTGTCGCCGGCCGCAATGAAGAAATTTCCCGGCCCCACCCCGGCGGCGCCGCTCAGCCCTCGCGACGCGTTGCCGGTGGTCTTGAGTCCGAGTTTTCGCGCGGTGTACGTATTCAGAAGATAGCTCTTCAGGACGCCGCGTTCGACCACCACGGTGCGCCGCGCCGCGACCCCCTCATCGTCGAATGGCGAACTTCCGAACAGCCCTGGCATGGTCGCGTCGTCGATGATCGGTCAAGGCATCCGATGCAATTTTCTCGCCCAGCTTGCCGGCGAGAAAAGAAGCGTGCCGGTAAATCGCCGACCCGGACACCGCATCGAACAGCTCGCCCAAGCAGTGCCTGCGCCGTTCGCGGCTCGAACACGATCGGAGCTTTCTGCGTCGCGATCTTTCGCGAATTTAGTCGACGCAGCGCGCGTTCCGCAGCCTTTCGCCCGACGTACTCCGCGCTTTCAAGCCCGCTTGCCGTACGCGACGACGTGTACCAGTAATCCCGTTCCGTGGATCCGTTTTCGACTCGCCACCGGCTGCACCGCGAGCCCGCAACTCGACGTTCGGTAGGAGCCCATAAATCCGCGCGAGTTCACAAATACACGCGATCCGATGTTCGAGCTGAATCCCGCGCCCTTCGAATTGGCGATGCGTGGATCCGCGGCGAGCGCGAAACCCTCCGCCGCGATCGCCTGGGCAATTTTCCATTCCGTCTCAAGGGACTCGATGGCCGGGTCATACAGCCGCAAGTCGCCCGTGAATTTTCCCAGCTCGCCAGGTTCCGGCAACCCCGCGTGCGGATCTTCGCTGGTGATTTTCGCGAGTTCGATCGCCGCGTTCACCATCTTGGCGATTCCTTCAGCAGAAAAATCGGAAGTGTAGGACGATCCGCTACGCTGCCCGGCCAGGACGCGAATTCCCGCCCCTCGCGACCCGGCTTCTTTCACGCTTTCCACCTCGCGCAGGCGCACGTTCACTTCGAATTCCGCGCCATCCGAGATGGTGCACTCCGCGTCCGTCGCACCACGCGCGAGCGCAAACTTCACGGCATCCGAGGCGATCTGTTCCAGCTCGCTCATGCCCCCGGTCATGCAGATGTCCCGCCCACCGTCATCTTGTCGATCTTGACGGTGGGAATCCCCACGCCCACCGGCACGTGCTGCCCTTCTTTACTGCACACGCCTACGCCCTCATCGAGTTTCAAATCACGGCCGACCATGCTGACGTATTTCAGCGCCTCCGGCCCGTTGCCGATCAGCGAAGCGCCGCGCACGGGACGCGTCAGCCGCCCGTTCTCGATCAGGTAGCTTTCACTGGCCGCGAAGACGAAATTTCCCGACGTAATATCCACCTGTCCGCCGCCGAACGTAGTGCAGTACAGGCCGCGCGGAGACGGACCGTATGATCTCTTCGGGATCGCTCTCGCCCGCCAGCATGTAGGTGTTCGTCATGCGCGGCATGGGGATCTGCTGATAACTTTCGCGCCGCCCGCTTCCAGTGGACTGCGAATGCATCAGCCGGCTGGAGAGCTTGTCCTGCAGGTACCCGCGCAGCACTCCGTTTTCGATCAGTACATTGCGCTGCGTAGCGACGCCCTCATCGTCTACGTTCAGCGACCCTCGCCGGCTGCCGATCGTGCCGTCGTCGATCACCGTGCACAAAGGACTGGCGACTTGCTGTCCCACGCGCCCGCTGAACGCAGAAACCTTCTTTCGATTAAAATCCGCTTCCAGCCCGTGGCCTACCGCTTCATGCAGAAGAATCCCCGGCCATCCTGGCCCGAGTACCACCGTCATCTCCCCCGCCGGCGCCTCCACTGCGCCCAGTTGCACAATCGCCTGCCGTGCAGCCTCGCGCGCAAAATACTCCGGCGTTTTCTCCGCCAGAAAATAATCCAGCGTCACGCGCCCGCCACCCCCCGAATGCCCCTCTTGCGGGTCCCCATCGCCCTGCCGCGCGAGCACCGTCACGCCCATCCGCGCCATCGGCTGGCGGTCGAAACTCATTCGCCCGTCGCTGGTTGCGACCAACACGTCGCGCAGACTGTCGGCATAAGAAGCCTGCACCTGAAAAACGCGAGGATCATAGGCGCGAGCCGCGCGATCTGCCCTCTTCACCAAGTCGACGCGCTCGTCGAGACCCATTTCGTGCGGCGCCCGCAGCATCGGATACAGATCGTGCCGCCGCGTTTCTTCAAACCCCGTCTTGACAATCGTCGCCGGTCCGCGCGCGATGCATGCCGCCACGCGCGCCGCCTTTCGAATCTTTTCCGGACTCAGGTCGTCGCTGTAAGCGTACCCGGTCCGCTCGCCGGTGATCACTCGAACGCCCACCCCCAGCGTGACGCCTTCCGTCGCGCTCTTGACAATCCCTTCGTCCATCGCGATGGAACTCGTCGACAGGTGCTCGAAATACAAGTCGGCATATTCCCCGCCAGCCGAAAGGGCTTCACCCAGGTACTGCTCGAGATCGTGTTCCGTAATGGCGAATCGCGAGCCAAAGAAGGATTGGGAAAGACCCATACTTCGAGCGTATCACGCGTACCGATTTTCAGATCGCGTGAGCCAGCACCAGAACCACGTAAATCAGCGTCACCGCGGCTGCCATGATCGCGCCGGCGAGAAAGATCAACCCGGTCTGCGTTCTGAGCGACGCCGGAAGTTTGTTGATGAAGCCCGGCGCCGCCGGTTCCGCGAAAGGATCGGGACCAACCGGATCATGGGTCGGATTGAGAATATGCTCGATCTCATCGCACACCAGCGAGAGGCTGGCGGGCCGCTGCCCTGGAATCTTGGCCATGCATCGGTCGATCAGGTCGATCACGGGTGGCGGCAGCTTCAGCGTCCGAAGCGGCTCCAGATTCACCGGCTGATACAAAATGCTCTCAAAAATGCGCTCCACCGAGTCGCCATTCACAGCCTTGGCGGACGACAGCAGCTCAAACAGCAGCGCTCCGAACGCGTACACATCCGCCTGCGGTCCCAATGGCTGGCCGAGCACCTGCTCCGGCGCCATGTAATAAGGAGTGCCGAGCGTGAATCCCGACCGCGTCAGATGCACGCCGGCCGCCTTGGCAATGCCGAAGTCCATCAATTTGATTTTTCCGGCGGCGTCGATGTGAATATTCTCGGGCTTGATGTCGCGATGAATGATTTTTTTGGTATGAATGAAGTCCACCGCGCGCGCCACCTGCAGCGCGATGCGCATGCGGCGCGGAAAATCGCCGAGATGCGAGTTGCGAATCGCGGCGCGAAGGCTCTCGCCCTCCAGAAACTCCATGACGATGAACGGGCGCCCGCGGTCCTCCCCAAAATCGTAAACGCTGATGATATTTTCGTGCGTGATATTCGAAGCGACGCGCGCTTCCATCAGAAACCTGGCCTTCGATTCCTCGTCGGCAGCCCCGGCATCGGTCAGAATCTTCAGCGCGACCCGCCGCCCCAGCACCGTGTCCGTGGCCCGGTACACGTTCGACATGCCCCCGCCGAGAAACTGCTCGATCTGATATTTCCCGACATGGGCCGGATGATCCATAACCGCACCCGATAGTGTAGACCAGGCAGCCGTTGGACGGCAGCCGCGGCCCGCGGACCCGGCGCTAGCCAGTGGAGTCGCGAGTTTCAATCTAACTTGATTTCTTGGCCACCTATTGACATTCTATAGGTCGTTGCCCTACTCTCATATAGGATCTCTATAGAAATGTCGACCGCCTCCGTAAACCTGTTGCAGGGTACACTGGACCTGCTGATTCTCAAAGCCCTGGCGCTGAATCCAATGCATGGCCTGGGAATTTCCCACCGCATCGGACAAATCACCACGGGAACGTTCGCCGTGAAGCCCGGATCGCTTTTCCCCGCGCTTCACCGCATGGAGGAAGCCGGTTGGCTGACTTCTTCGTGGGGCGAATCGGAGAACAATCGGCGCGCGAAGTTTTACCAGCTCACCAAGGCCGGCCGGCGCCAATTGAACGTCGAGGCCGCGCAATGGAGCCGCATCTCTCTCGCGATCGCACGCGCGCTCGAGGCCAGCTAGATTCCGAAAATGCGTCGGTTCTTCTATCTCTGGCGGAATTTGATTCGTAAAGGACAGGTGGAAGAGCAGCTAGACGCGGAACTGCGCGCGTATCTCGAGCTGCTTCAAGACGAAAAAGTCAAGGCCGGGCTCGACCCGCAAAGGGCCCGGCGGGAGGCGCTCATGGAGCTGGGGGGCGTTGACCAGGTTAAAGAGGAGGTCCGCGAGGTGAGGACCGGCTGGCTACTAGGGGCCCTGTCTTCCGACGTGCGGCACGCTTGGCGGACGCTGTTCAGGATGCCGTTGACGTCCGCCGTGGTGATCTTGTCGCTCGGCGTCGCGATCGGTGTGAACACTACCATTTTCTCCTGGATTCAAGCCGTGGTATTTCATCCGATGCCTGGCGTGTCCGATGGAGGCAGCTTTCATCTCGTCGAAGCTCGCGCGGAAACCGGCTCGTATCCAGGAGCATCGTGGCTCGAATACCGCGATGTCCAGGAGCGCGTCACCTCGCTTCGGGACCTGATTGCTTTTCGAATGGTTCCCTTCAACGTTGGCGAGGCGGGTCGGGCCGAACGTATGTACGGGTTGCTGGTCTCCGGCAACTATTTTTCCGCGCTCGGTCTCAGTCCTGCGTTGGGGCGATTCATCCGGCCCGAGGAAGCCGCGCGGCCGGGGGGCGACACCGTGGTCGTGATCTCGTATGAACTCTGGCAGACGCGTTTCGGCGGTTCCGCCGGCGCCATCGGCCGGTTCCTTCCCGTCAATGACCGTCCACTCACAATCATCGGTGTGACGCCGGCGCGATTTCAGGGCACTGTACTCGGTCTGAATTTCAGCTTGTGGACGCCAGCCACGTTGGCGCCGGTGTTGCTCGGCGGCTCGCCGGAGCTTGATGATCGAAGTGTCCGCGGCTATTCGGTGATGGGCAGGCTTCAGCCCGATGTAACGCGCGCGAGGGCTCAGGCCCAACTGGACGGGGCCATGCGCCAGCTTGCGCAACTCTATCCGGAGACCAATGCAAACATGCAAGGCGAGGTGATCCCCTTCTGGCTCGCCCCACGCGGTCCGCAGCGTCTGTTGGCAGCGAGCCTTGCGATCCTGCAGGGGATCATGTTGCTCCTCCTGTTGGCGGTGTGCGTAAACACCGCCAATCTAATGCTCGCGCGAGCCAGTACGCGTCAGCGGGAAATCGCAGTGCGTCTGGCGATCGGCGCCGGGCCGTGGCGAGTGGTCCGGCTGCTCCTCGCAGAAAACTTGATGTTAGCGTTCCTTGGGGTAGCTCTCGGAGCCGCGATCGCGATTTGGGGCACTGAGGCGCTCCGTGCCGTACCGATGATCGGCGCCTTTCCGATCAAGTTTCAGACCAGTGTGGATCAGGCCGGGCTCGCGTTCGCAATGCTGCTCGGACTGTTGTGTGGTTTGATCTTCGGAGTCCTTCCTGCCGTACAACTCGCTCGGATCGACCCGCATCTCTCGCTTCAGTCCGGCGCGAAAACTCCCACATACAACCGTCTCCGAAACGTTCTCATGGGAGGCCAAGTCGGGCTCGCGCTGGTGGTACTGATTGCCGCGGCGCTATTTTCCCAGAGCTTTCGCCAGACTCGCGCTACAGATCCGGGATTTCGTCGCGACGGCCTGCTGCTGGCCAACTACGATCTCACGGGACGCAACTTCGACGGCCGCGCCGCTCGCAGGTTCGCAAACCGGGTGCTGGAGCGGCTTCGAGCGCTGCCCGCCGTGGAATCGGCGGCAATCGCAACGTCGGTGCCTCTCGACATTCACGGCATGCCTCTGAGCTCTTTCACTGTTGAAGGACACGTGAGCGCCAGCGCGGCTCAGAACCGGGCTCTGACCAACATTGTGACGCCGGGCTATTTCGCGACGATGGGGATTCCCTTCCGCGCAGGAGCGGACTTCGCGGATCTCGACGACGTGAGCACCCAACCGCAGGCGATCGTCAATGAAGAATTCGTTCGACGATACCTGGAGAACGCCGAGCCGGTCGGACGGCGCGTTCAGTCTCGCAACCGCGGTTACGTGATCGCAGGTGTCGTGCGGAACTCAGTCTACGACTCGTTCGGTGAGAAAGCGGCTCCGATCATCTACCTCTCCTATCGCGACCGCCCGGCGCTCACCGGCGAAATTCATGTCCGCACTCCCGTGGCCGAAGGGCTCCTCCTCCCATCGGAGCTGCGACGAATCGTTCGGGAACTCGATCCTACGCTCAACATATACGACGTGCGAACCATGAACGAACACCTCGAGAAGAATGCATTTCTCCGCCGCATTCCTGCGCAGATGTTCGTGGTGCTTGGTCCGTTGCTGCTGTTGCTTGCCGCCATTGGTATCTACGCCGTCGTGGCCTACTCAGTGACGCAGCGAACCACGGAAATTGGCGTTCGTCTCGCTCTAGGAGCTACACCCCATCGCGTTGTAAGGCAGATCGTGCGCGAAACTCTGGGCGTCGTTTCTATCGGCGCGGTGACGGGCTGGCTCATCGCCGTGGTCTTCGATATTCATATCGCCCGCGGAGTCGTCAGCCTTCCGGTCTTCCTGGGTGTCCCCGCCACTTTACTGCTGGTCGCGACATTTGCCTGCTGGCTGCCGGCCCATCGCGCGAGCCGCCTCGACCCCATGGTTGCCCTACGGCATGACTGAACCTCGAAAGGGGAATGTCTGACAGTCCTGCGACCTCCGCGCCGGCAATTTTGAGCAACCTGAGCACTACAATCTGCGCGGCAAACACGTGTGCTAAGGTATCGTAATTGACACGATCGTGCCGTCGATTTCAGACACTACCATTGGTCGCCCGTGCAGGTGGTCAGCACTTCGTTAGGCGCCGGTATTTGGATTGACAATCGCACCCGGACCGGTCTCGGTTGGCCTTCGTCACGCCCAGCCAATACGATAGAGGTCTAACCACGGATCTCGCCGCATGTAAAGGAGCAAAAGAATGAAGAATACCGCCATTTGGGTTCTGTTCGCTGCAGCGAGCCTGAGCCCTGCCGCCGACATCCAGGGCAACTGGATCGCGGAAGTCTCGGCGACGGGCGCCGATCCGCAGTATGCCCGAGTCAAACTGCACGTCGAGGGGACCTCGATTGCCGGCGCTTGGAATCAATTCACGGTGACAGGTGTGGCAAACGGCGATCGTCTGAATCTCGCTTTGCTGCGCAACGGAGCTTCGGCCGGCACGCTGACCGTGTCGGCAAACGCCAGTGGTTTCTCGGGTGAAGGCCGGATGAGCAGCGGCGGACGCGGGGGCGGGCTGGAGACCACCGTAGCGATCAAGCTGACACGGCCGGCCATCCCTCCGTCCAGCGGACCCCGCACGGTCGATTATGAGCCGCGTGTGTTTTATGGCTACTACTCAGCCGCAAATCCTCCGGCGCTACGGATCTTCCCTGGCGATACCGTTCGCACGAGGACTTTTGACGCGAGCGGCCGCGACAACGAACGCCGAACGCCCGGCGGCAACCTGGAGACCGGACCGTTCTACATTGAAGGCGCGCTGCCGGGCGATACCCTGGTGGTGAAGCTGAACCGGGTCAGAGTGAACCGCGACTCCGCCCGGCAGGGCAGTCGCATCAATGGCAGAACCGTTACACCGGCATACGTCGCGGCCGCGCAGTACGACCCGGGGTTCGACGGCGAATGGAAGCTGGACCGCGAGAAAGGCGTCGCCACGCTCGCACACCCCACGCCGCGGATGAAGAACTTCACGGTTCCGATTCTTCCCATGCTCGGATGCATCGCCACGGCGCCGCCCGGCGATCAGGTGTATCGCGGCACCGACCTCGGGCCCTTCGGCGGCAATATGGACTACAACCAAATGGGCGAGGGTGTGACGCTGTATCTTCCAGTGTTCCATCCAGGCGGACTTCTGACGATGGGAGACGCGCACGCGGCTATGGGTGACGGCGAGCTAACGGGCAGTGCTCTCGAGACCTCGGTCGACGTCGAATTCACCGTGGATCTGATTCAGAGCTTCGCCAGCGCCGGCCCCCGGTTGGAGAACGCCGAATACCTGATGGCGATGGGCGTCGCGGGCTCGGTTGCCGATTCGATTCAGGTTGCTACTACCCAACTTGCGGAATGGTTGAAGCGAGAGTACAAGCTGAGCGACAGCGAGGTCGCGGTTCTGCTAGGCGCCGTGCTCAAGTACGACATTACCGAAATGGTCGATCCGCAGTTCAACGTCGTCGCAAAAGTCTCTAAGAGCGCGCTGAAAGCGCTTCAGTAGCCCGCGGTTTGGTCCCAAGGCTGGGATTTATCCGAGCGTGTCCATCAGGGGCGCCGGCTCTTTTCGTTGGCGCCACTAACCATTAGAGGACGGCCGCCACATCCTCCACGAATGTGGCGCAAATGCTTCAAGATGCAAGCGGCATCACCGATAAATATCAGTGGTGACCGAGCAAGCCCTTTTCAATATCGATCGAGCGCCGGCAACGGGGCTCCCGGGGATGGATACTCCCACCATCCTGGTTGTCGACGATACGCCCACCAGTCTGAACCTGGTCAGAGGCATCCTGGCGGCCGAGGGTTTTCGCACCCTGGCCGCCGCCGACGGCCGCACGGCCCGCAACATTAGCCGCACCCAGCACCCGGACCTGATTCTTCTCGATGTATTGATGCCAGGCGAAACCGGCTTCGAAACCTGCGCGCAGTTGAAGTCAGATCCGCTCACGGCCGACATCCCCATCATTTTTCTCTCCTCTCTCGACGACGTAAAAAGCAAAGTCGCCGGTCTGAAGATCGGCGGCGTGGACAGCGATACATT
>CAWJHI010000012.1:0-31426 GCA_963842485.1 Terriglobia bacterium
GCAGGTCCGGATCATGACTCCCGAATTCGCCGCGCCTACGTTCGATCGGCGCGACGCGCCGCCGGCGGATTCGTTCGACAACTTTTGCATGGATCGCGACCGGCATGAAGACATGTCGCAATCGGCTCGGTATGTGTCACGCGATATTCCGGGAGTTTCGGACCTGGATAGGACGGGCGCGTGGCAGACCACTCCGCAATATGGCCCGGTATGGGTGCCTTCGCCTGCGGCCGTGCCGGTGGGTTGGGCTCCGTATCGATACGGGCATTGGGCCTGGATCGCGCCGTGGGGCTGGACCTGGGTTGACGACCAGCCATGGGGCTATGCGCCATTCCACTACGGCCGATGGGTGCTCATCGGCGGAGTTTGGGGTTGGGTTCCAGGGCCGATGCCCGGGCCGGGCGTTGCCATTGTGCGTCCGGTGTACGCGCCGGCGCTGGTGGCGTGGGTCGGCGGACCGGGATTTGGCGTGTCTGTCGGGATCGGTGGAGGCGCCGCGGTGGGGTGGTTCGCGCTGGGGCCGCGCGAGGTATTCGTGCCGTCCTACCAATACAGCCCCGCTTATATCGAGCGCGTGAATGTCACCAACACGGTGATCGTGAACCGGACGGTGTTCAACAATGTCACCGTTGCCAACCCGACGTATGTGAATCGGGGCGCGGTGGTGGCGGTGCCGGCCGGCGCGATGGTCGGGGGACAGCCGGTTGCGGCTGCGGCCGTCGCGGTTCGTCCGGAGATGATGGCTCGCGTGCAGGTCTCAGCGGCCGCCGGAGTGGCGCCCGAGCATGGAGCTGTCGTGGGCGGGCGCGCGGCGTCGAACTTCGTTCCGCCCGCGAACGTGATGGCGCGGACCGTGGTGACAAGGAATCCTCCACCTCCACCGCCGGTCGCGTTCGAGCAGCAGCGCGCGGCGCTGGCCTCCAATGGGGGCCGTCCACTGAATCAACAGGCTATGACGCAGATTCGCGCGTCGGCGCCGCCTCCGGCTCAGCAGCCGATGTATCGTCCAGTGGGGGGTGGAAACACGGCCCCGGTGAACCGGCAGTTTACGCCGCCGAATACGCCGAGCCAAGGGAACGCTCCACTACACCCGCAAGTAAACACACCGCCGAGCAATCCCCAAGGGAATCCACGCGTAGTGAATCCGCAGGTCCAGCGCGGCGAGGTGTCGGCGCCACGTCCGACACCGGTTCCTACGCCGCATCCCGCGCCAAAGCAGACGGACAAAGCCAAGCGGCGCGATGAAAAAGAGAAAGAGAAAGAGAAAAAGTAGCGGCTGGCTTAGCGGTATCTCCAAAAGTTCAATTTAAAGGCGCCTCGATCCGTTTTTATTCCCACAACGGCGTGGGTCTACTATTAACCCGCATAGCTTAGGGGCCAGTCACGTACCGGCAAACCTCCACTGCACGCAGACCCTCGCAGCAGAATCTAGAATGCCGCTCCTGGTCGATCCAGGCTCTCCGGTAGAAGAGCGCCCGAACTCCTTGCTTAGAAAATAAGCGACGGGTTGCAGCTTCGCGTTCCTAACGAAAGCGGAAATACAACACGCGGAAGGAAATTAAGGCCTGAGAACCGCGGGCAACACCATTTGGGTCTGGGTCACCAGGGCGACCAGGCGGCCTTCCTGGGTGGTGACGCGGGTCTGCCAGACCATGGTGCGCTTGCCGCGGTGGATGGGAGTGCACTCGGCTACGACCGTCGAACCGACGGGCGCGGAGCCTAGGAAGTTGGTTTTGCTTTCAATGGTGCTGGTGGACGCGCCTTCGGGCAGGTTTAAGACCGTCGCGATCGCGCCGAGGGTATCGGCGAAGGCCATCGCGGCTCCGCCGTGGAGCACCGCGGGACGGGTGCAGAGATCGTCGCGCACCTGCATGTGCGCCGTTACTTTTTCAGGCGTCGCGCTGACGATTTCTATGCCGAGCAAAGCGGCGAAGGGGAGTGGTTCCATGGCTATTAGAATATAGGGATGATTCTTACTCTGGCACTGGCCGCGCTGTTGGCTGGAGACTCCTGGCCCCAGTTTCGCGGGCCTCAATCGAGCGGGGTGGCCGAGGCGAAAATGCCCGAAACGTGGAGCGCGACCGAGAATGTCGTGTGGAAAGTGGACGTGCCGGGGATTGGATGGTCGTCTCCAGTGGTCGCGGGCGACCGGGTTTTCGTCACCGCGGTGGTCGCGTCGAGCGAAGAGGAAAAGCCTAAAAAGGGGCTGTATTTCGGCGGCGAACGGAAGGCTCCGGCGGATGAGCATCGGTGGATGGTCTACGCGATCGATTTCAAAACCGGGAAGATGCTGTGGGAGAAAGAAGTTTATCGCGGCGTGCCCAAGACTTCGCATCATCTGAAAAATACTTATGCGTCGGAGACTCCAGTGACCGACGGCGAGCATGTGTACGCGTACTTCGGCAACATCGGGCTGTATTGTTTCGACATGAACGGGAAGCTCGAATGGTCGCGGGCGTATGGTCCTTACGCGACGCGTTATGGGTGGGGCACGGCATCGTCGCCGGTCCTTTATAAAGGACGGATTTATTTGGTCAACGATAATGACGACCATTCCTTCATGGACGTGCTGGATAAGACTACGGGGAAATTGATTACGAAAATCGATCGCGCGGATGAGAAGACCAACTGGTCGACTCCGTATATCTGGGAGAACGAAAAGCGGACGGAAATTGTGACCACGGGGACGAATCATGTCCGGTCGTACGATCTGGACGGGAAGGTGCTGTGGGAGTTCACGGGGATGTCGTCGATCGTGATTCCGACTCCGTTTTCGAAGAACGGGTTGCTGTATTTGAGCTCGGGGTATGTGGGGGACCAGACTCGTCCGGCGTATGCGATTCGAGCGGGAGCGTCGGGGGACATCACGCTGAAGGCGGGGCAGACTTCGAATGACGGGATCGCGTGGTACTTGCCGCGCGGCGGGCCGTATAATCCGACTCCGGTGGTTTATGGGGATTACTATTACACACTGTTCGATCAGGGATTCTTGACGTGCCACGATGCGAAGACGGGTCGCGAGGTTTATGGCAAGCAGAGGATCAGTCCGGAAGCGGCGGCGTTCACGTCATCACCGGTGGCGGCGAATGGGAAGCTGTACTTGTCGAGCGAAGATGGCGACACGTTTATCGTGCAGGCGGGGCCGGAATATAAGCTGCTGGGGAAGAATAGTCTCGATGAGATGATTATGGCGACTCCGGCGATGGTGGATGGGAGTTTCGTGATTCGGACGGCGTCGCGGGTTTACCGGATTGGGAAGTGAAGCGCCGCGATCCACGGCCCAGGTTTTATGACGCAAGCTGTGCCGGGGTTCCGAGTCGGCGGGCGTGAATTTTGCGGCTTCGCGCCTGTATCTGCGCCAAGTCATAGTTGAGTTGTAAGCGAAGCCAAAAGGCCGCTGTGCTGCCAAGGGTCTTTTCGAGCCGAACAGCCATCTCAGCGGAGACCCCCGCCTTGCGGTTGATCAGACGCGACAATGTAGCACGGGTCACGCCAAGCGCCTTAGCACCGTCGGTCACGTTGACACCTAGCTCGTCGAGGCAACCCCGAATAATGTCACCGGGATGATTGGGGTTCTTCATCGGCATGGTTTGTTCCTCTGCTCTAGTGATAGTCCTCTAAATTGACGTCATACGCGGTCCCTTCGTGAAAACGGAAGGTGACGCGCCAATTGGCCTTCACCGTGACCGAGTAAGTGCCGCGCCGGTCGCCGGTCAACGGATGAAACCGAAACAAGGGCAGCGCCATCTCCTCCGGGCCGTTCGCCGCTTCCAGCGACGAGAGGATCTTTCGTACCTTGTCCACGAGATCAGGGCGGATTCCGCTGCGGTCCTTGTCTTCATACAGGCGTCGCAAGCCTTTGTGCTTGATGGTCTCGATCACGCAACTGCCTGTCTATAGTGTATAGCGAGGCGTTACGCTATACAACCGACAGCGCGAATGCGAAGACCAGTGAAGTGGCCAGACCGAACTGTCCCCATCGTCCGTCCGGTCTGTCCCCTTCGGGTCACTTGACGGGGGCGCCGGGTGTGGTTCGGAAGCCCCCGAATAGCTTCCGGCCGTCCGGCATGGTGACGGTGCTGGCGTTGGCCACGTTTCTACCGTCCTTCGCGCGATACCCTTCCACGGTGACTTGATCGCCCTTCTTCAACTCCATCCGGCTCCAGCCGCGATGAAGCAGGCCGTTGGGGCTGCCCATTTCGAAGCTCCACCTGGTGACCTTGTCGCTTTCATCCTTGCCGTCGACGTACAGCCACGCGTGCGGATTGACCCACTCGAACCTCGTCACGGTGCCGGAGATTGTGACGCGCTGGTTTACGTCGTACTCGGCGGCGAATGCGTGATGCGCCGAGATGCGCGTCGTCGCCAAGAGCAGCGCAGCCGTCGCGGCGCACAAGGTCTTGCCCATTTCAAGAATTCCTCCTCATCACTCAGACCGAACTGTCCCCTTCATTCATTCACGCCGACTTCGATTGGCGTGAAGTGCGTGAAGTGGACAGACCGAACTGTCCCCTTCGTTCCCTTCGTTGTCCTTGGCACCCGCTCGTTCCCCTGATTCATTTCGTTTTGTTTACGGGCAAGTCGATTTGAAACTGGTCGGTGCCGTAGACCGTGACCACAATTCGGGCATCCACTTCAGAGGCCGCCTTCAAGGTTTCGGTGGTAAGTCCGACGTCGTGGGCGGACGGCTGGGCGCCGGCTTCTATACCGATGCTGAAGTCGCGTTTCTTTGCCGTGTTCCAGAGCTGGCGCTCGGCTTTGGGAAGGGAATGAATCATCGCGCAGAAAGACAAGATGATTAGATTCGGGTCGTCGGCGCATCCACTTACTTCGAGCCGCACCATGTAAGTTCGCTTGTAACGGTCTGAATAGAGCGCGACGACCTTCTCGCCCAGCGCCGCGACAAGCGGCTGAAGATTTCTTGCTGAATCGATTTCGAGATCGACGTTGAGGAACTGGGTGACCTTCTGCGTGACGCGCGTCGTCCCCTGAGGGAGGAATTTCGCGCCGCGCTCTTCCAGTAGTTCCTTCAGGACCGACCGGTGGCAGCGGGTTTCATCCTCGCAGTAACATCCCAGGGAAAAATCGGTTTGATGAGACAATGCCGCGAGCAGGTCGAGGGTGCGGGAGGCGTCGGGGTGGGTCATTTCGGCGCGGAAGCTGCGTTTAAATTTGTTCCAGGTTTTGGCGTCTTGAGACGACAGCGCCATCGCGACCAGTTGCGGGCTGGGGGAGAGAATCGGCAGCCACACGTCGTAGAAATCGCGCTTGGCGAATTCGGATTTCGGGACTCCGCGCGGAGGACGCCGAACCGTGCCCAGACGCAGGCCTTCGCCCGGCTTGCGGGGAGATCCGAGTCTGAGCACGGCGATCGGCAAAGCAACTCCTACGTTAAACGATTTACTTTGCGGGTAGCTTGGCGCCGAGCACATCCAGCTTTTCGATCACCGGCGCGCTCGCGAGCAGGTCCGGCGCGTTGGCCATGAGCGCTTTCGCGATCGGTCCGGTGAGATGAGCCTGACGGCCGGCTTCGTCGGCGAAGGCGTCGAAGATGGCGAACGTAGACGGGCTGATGCGCAGCGCGAACCACAGCGGGGTGGTCGCTTCCTGGTTGGCCATGGCGAGGCCTTGCTGCAAGAACTGGGCCACTTGATTCTCTTTCCCGGGTTTGGCTTCGAGCCGGGCAAATAATGCGAGCTTTGGCATGTGGGATCTCCTTTGACGAAATGAATTCTACAGTTCGAGATTAGCTTCGGAACATCAATTTGGCCATTGGCAAGAATGCCAGATTTGGTAGTGTAGTTGCCATGAGAGTTTACGTGCTCGCGCTGGATGGAGTTTTCGATACCGGACTCGCTACGGTCCTGGACGCGTTTCAAACCGCGAACGAATTGGCTTCAATGTCGGGCGTCTCGACCACTCGATTTGAAGTGAAAATCGTCGGCGTGCGTAGAGCGGTGAAGACGTCGCAGGGGTTGACGGTCCCGGTGCGTTCGATCGGGAATGACGCGCCGGATTGCGTGGTGGTGCCGGCGATTGGATTCAAGATGCCGGATCCGCTGGAGCGCGCGCTGGCTAGACCCGACATCGGCGACGCGGGCGCGGCGCTGTGCAGATGGGCTCGGCTGGGAGCGACGATGACGGCTGCGTGTATCGGGACGTTTGTGATGGCTGAATCGGGATTGCTCGACCATCATCACGCGACCACTACCTGGTGGCTGGCTCCCATGTTTCGAAAACGGTATCCGCGCGTGATGGTCGACGAATCGAACATGATCGTCAAATCAGGCAAATGTGTGACGGCGGGCGCGGCGTTGGGGCATATGGACCTGGCGCTGTGGCTGATCCGGCAGGGCAGTCCAGAACTTGCGTCGCTGGTGGCGAAATACCTGATCGTCGATTCCAGGCCGTCGCAGTCGGCGTACGTGCTTACGGATCACCTGATTCACTCCGATCCACTGGTGGAGCGATTCGAGAGTTGGGCGCGCAGGTGGCTAGAGAAGGGATTTTCGCTGGACGAAGCGGCGAAAGCGGCGGGTTCGAGTAAGCGAACGCTGGCTCGGCGGATGCAAGCCGTACTAGGAAAATCGCCGCTGGGTTACTTCCAGAATTTGCGGGTGGAGCGAGCGGTACACCTGTTGAAAACCAGCAATGAAAGCGTGGAAGAGATCGCTGCGCGGGTCGGATACAGCGAAGGGGTAACGCTGCGAACGCTACTGCGGCGGCGATTGGGCCGGGGGATCAAAGAAATCAGAAGCGATTACAAGCAACCGGGCGACCTTCGGTGATCGATAGATGGAACCAACGCGCGGCAAACTTTTCAATCCCTGTAACGTCCTTCCTTCGGGGGAGTATTGTCTCACGTGGGATACCTTGCTCAAGATCTTCGTTTCGCGGCGCGGACGTTTAAGAAATCGCCGGTTTTTGTTGCCGTTGCAGTGCTTTCGCTGGCATTGGGGATCGGCGCCAATACTGCGATTTTCACGCTGGTCGACCAGGTGCTGCTCCGGCTGCTGCCGGTGAAAGATCCGCAACAGCTCGTGCTGCTGTGGGGGCGCGGACAACATTATGGGAGCAACAACGGGAGGTACAAGCTCTCCTATCCGATGTACGCCGACTTTCGCGATCAGAACCAGGTGTTCAGCGGGATGTTCTGCCTGTGGCAAACGTCGATGAGCGTCAGTTTCCAAGGCAAGACTGAGCGTGTCGCAGGCGAGCTGGTTTCGGGTACGTATTTTCCGGTGCTGGGAGTCAACGCGGCGGCGGGGCGGGTGTTCAGGCCCGAAGATGATAAGACCCCCGGAGGGAGTCCATATGCCGTGCTCAGTTATCGATATTGGTTGAGCCGGTTTGCGGGGAATCCTAATGTCATCGGGCAGAAGCTGCTGGTGAACGGGTATCCCCTGACGGTTGTCGGTGTGAGTCAAGCGGGGTTCGATGGAACCGATCCCACTTCGTCGCCGCAGATCCGCGTGCCGGTGATGATGAAGGCGCAGATGGATCCGCTCAATTTCTACAATCTGACCAGCCGGCGCGGGCGATGGGTCAACGCATACGGCCGATTGAAGCCGGGCGTGACCAGGGAGCAGGCCAAGGCGGGGCTCCAGCCGCTGTTCAAACAGATGCTAATGATGGAAGTGCAGCAGAAGGGGTTTGAACGCGCGGCTCCGCTGACCAAACAGAATTTCCTGAAGATGTTCCTCGACACGATTCCGGCTTCGAAGGGGCGGTCCAATCTGCGGGATCAGTTTTCGAAGCCGCTGCTGGTGCTGACGGCGATTGTCGGGCTGGTGCTGTTGATCGCCTGCGCGAATGTGGCGAATTTGCTGATCGCACGGGCGAGCGCGCGGCAGAAAGAGATCGCGGTTCGGCTCGCGTTGGGGGCCAGCCGCGGCAGAATCGTTTCGCAGCTGCTGATTGAGAGCCTGGCGCTGGCGATTGCGGGCGGAACCGCGGGGATGCTGCTGGCGGTGTGGATGGATCGCGCGCTGATCGCGTTTCTGCCGCAGGGAGACACTCCGCTCGCCGTGTCGACCACGCCCGACTGGCGGATTCTGACGTTCAACCTGGGCGTGTCCTTACTCACGGGGATTATTTTCGGGCTGGTGCCGGCGCTGCAATCGACGCGGCCGAGGATCGCGGCGACCTTGAAGGATCAGGTGGGGTCGATTGCCGGAGGAAGCGCGGTGGGATTGCGCAAGGCGCTGGTGGCGGCGCAGGTGACGCTCTCGCTGCTGCTGCTGATCGGCGCGGGGCTGTTCATCCGGAGCTTGAGAAATCTGAAGGATCTGGATCCGGGATTCCGCACCAGCAATCTGTTGACGTTCGGAATCGATCCGACGCTGAACGGGTACAAACCGGAACGCAGTTTGGAATTTTACCGGCAATTGCAGGAAAACCTGGACGCGATTCCGGGCGTGGAATCGTCGAGCGCGGCGGTGGTGCCGATTCTGGCCGGCGACGAATGGGACAACAGCATGGCGGTAGAAGGCTATCAGGCCAAGCCGGGCGAGTTTATCGATCCGCATATGAATTACATCACGCCGGATTATTTCAAGACGTTGAACGTGCCGATAAAGCAGGGGCGCGATTTCCGGATGACGGATGCGCGCGGAGCTTCGATCGTCTGCATCGTCAACGAGAAGTTCGCGAAGAAATATTTCGGGAACGGGATTGCAGTAGGTAGGCACATCGGGATGGGCGGCGATCCGGGAACCAAGCTCGACATCGAGATCGTCGGGGTGGTGCGCGATACGAAGTATGAAGATATGCGCGAGGAAATGCCGATCGAGGTGTATGAGCCTTCACAGCAGGTGGGATTCGTGCTGGGGATGGAAATTTATGTGCGCACCGCGCGCGACCCGGACCAGGTTTTTTCGGCGGTGCGGCAGGTGGTGACTGGCCTGGATCCGAATCTTCCCATGTTCGGAATGAAGACGGTGGAGAAGCAGATGGAGGAGTCGCTGATCACGGAGCGGTTGGTGGCGACGCTATCGAGCGCGTTCGGATTTCTGGCGACGCTGCTGGCGGCGATCGGGTTGTATGGAGTGATGGCCTACATGGTGGCGCAACGGACTCGCGAGATCGGGGTGCGGATGGCGCTGGGTGCGGCGCGGCGCGACGTGGTGTGGCTGGTGATGAAGGAAGTGCTGGTGCTGACTGGAATCGGGATCGGGATCGGGTTGCCGGCGTCGTGGGGGCTGACGTATTTGGTAAAATCGCAACTGTACGGCATCCAGCCGAACGATGCGGCGACACTGGCGCTGGCGGTGATCGGGATCGCGGTGGTCGCGATGGTGTCGGGGTATGTGCCGGCGCGACGGGCGACAATGGTCGACCCAATGCGCGCGCTACGGTGGGAATAAACTGAGGTTTAGTAGTACTACCGGAGAATTAATTCACTTTTAGTTCTGGCATAAGGGCTGAAACTCTGCTAGTATCTAGTCGGATTTTGAGAAACGTGCAGTGGTCACCCTCCCCCGGTGGCTTTGCTTGTTCCTCACGCTATGGATGGCCGGCTCGCGTCCGTCAGCCGCCAACAGGACTGGAGTATTGAAATCCAGTCCCTGGTGGGGCACAAAGGAAGCCGAACAAATCAATCGAACGGCCGCGCAACTGCGAGGCGCTGGGAATTTCTCCGGCGCTGAGTCGCTGTACGAGCAAGGCTATCGTATCGCGACGCGGCGGGATGACGCGATCGCCGCGATTCGTTTCCTCAGCAGTATTGGAGGGGTACGGCTGGAACAGCGGCGGTATCGGGCCGCGCTCGAACCGTTCCTGAATGCGCGGAGGCTGGCGGCGTCGAATGACGACCGGCTGGATCTGGGCGCAGTGGACGCCAATCTTTCGAGTCTGTACCTGCAGATGTGGGACCTGGGCGCGGCGCTTCAAATGGCGGAAGCGGGGCTGGCGGCGGGCGCGCCACTCGACCACGTGTACTACAGACATCAACTTCTGCTGCAAGTCGGGCGTTTACACCAGGTGTTGCAGGATGAGAAAGCGGAGGCGTATTTCCAGAAGGGAATCGAGGCGGCGCGCGAAGTTGGCGATCGGGCACAAGAGGCTCGGGGATGGGATCTCCTCGGCGAGGAGTGGCTCCAGCATGGGCAGCTCTCCGATTCCGAACGCGCCTTAGACGAGGCATTCCGGATTCGGATGCCACGGTATCCAGCGGACGTGGCGTTTTCGTACTACCGCTTGGGCGCGCTGAAACTTGCGCAAGGCGATTTGATGTCGGCATCGCAACTTACAGAGTTGGCGATGGCGGCGGGGGATCGTTTCAAATCGTCATTTCCGGATTACCTATTGAAACATCAACGCGGCCAGATCCGGCTGGCGCAAGGGAACACGGCGGGAGCGCTCCTGGATTTCGAAGCGGCCGTGGAGCTCGCAGCATCGTGGCGAAGGCAAGTGCTTCCCGCAGCGTCGACGCTGACATCGACCAATGTCGAATTGGAAACGCGGATTTTCGATTCCTTTATTGAAACCGCGGCTGGCGAGGCCCTGCGCTCGGGGAATCCGCGATGGGCGGTGGAGTCATTCGAAGCGTTGGAGTCGAATCGGGCCTTGAGCATGCGCGAAAGTATGGCGCTGGCGGAGGTTTGGCGAAAGAAGTTGCCGGCAGAGTACTGGGATGTGCTGGGCCAATTGCGGTCGGAGGAATCGCGCCGGATTGGGGCAAAATCGGGCGGGAAATTGGAGGAAAGTCTCAAACTGAAACTGACAGAACTCGAAGCCGAAGCGGGATTACGCTTTTATACGAATGAAAGCGAGAACTTTCGCCCCGGGAGTTCACTTATACATTTTCAACACGGACTAAGTAAGTCGGAGATACTTCTTAGTTTCCATTTGGGAGACAAGCATTCGTATTTATGGGCGGTCACACGAGACTCGGTACGGGTGTATCCGCTGGCGCCAGCGGCGCGAATTCGGGTGGATGCAGCGGAGTTTCGCGATGCGGTTCGAGGGGATCGGGGAGACGCTCGGGAATCGGCAGAACGGCTGTATGGGGAGTTATTTGGACGACTGAGGC
This sequence comes from Terriglobia bacterium, assembly GCA_963842485.1. GTDB lineage: Bacteria > Acidobacteriota > Terriglobia > Bryobacterales > Bryobacteraceae > Palsa-187. The sequence continues at coordinate 11,033 of CAWJHI010000012.1, forward strand.
AGTACGAGTCCGGCAAGCAGGCTTGGTTGCTTTCGCTGGACGACGCGTTGTTCGAAACGCCGATGGCTGCGCTGGTGACAGGAAAGGGCGGCGAAATGAAGTATCTGATCGAGGAGCACTCCCTGCAAGTGGTGCCCGGTGCGCTGCTGTTGAACAGCGGAACCGGTGAGCCGACGGGAAACAGTTGGTTCTTAGGGGTGGGGAATCCGATTTACAACACCGCGGATTCCCGTTGGGAGAAGGCGGGTTGGTATAAGACCGGCGCCGGCTGGCTGTCCTGGCGGGCAGAGGCGGCGGGCGTCGAGACGCAGTTGAGCACGCTGGTGGCGAGCAGCGCGGAAGTGGAATCGAGCGCACGAAGCTGGTCCGGCAGCACCGTATTACTGGAAGGCTCGAATGCCCGGCGAGAGAAGTTCATGGAACTCGCCGCGCGCGGGCCTGCGGTGATTCATCTGGCTACGCATGTTTTGACGCCGCCCACGCGTCCGGGAGAAGCGCTGATCGCATTTGGACTCGAACCGACCGGCGAGGTCGGGTACCTGGCCAACTCGGAGGTGGCCCTGTTAGGGGTGCCGGGGGCGATCGTTTCGATGACGGGGTGCGAGACCGGCGGGGGAGAGGTTCGCGCGGGCGCCGGTCTGGTGGGGTTGACGCGAGCGTGGCTGATGGCGGGGGCTCGCGCGGTGATTTCGACGGCCTGGCCGGTGAGGGACTCGCAAGGCGAGATTTTTGCGAGTTTCTATCGTTACTTACGTAGTGCGCCGCCGGCTGAGGCGATGCGGCGCAGCCAGGTGGAGATGATCCACTCGAGAACCTGGCGCGCGTCGCCGGGGTATTGGGCTTCCTATCAAGTTACGGGAGGTCATTCGTTTAGGCAGGGACGCGGGGAGCCTGTGCTCCGAGGCGCCCGATGATGCGATTGAAGTTGGCGCGGGTGGGTGCCGGCGAAATCGCGGATATCCCGCCCCGGGAGACTTCGGATGCGGACGCCGAAACCTACGCAGCCTGGGCGTTCCTGGTGGAGCGAATCCGAACGGGGCAGACGGATGGCATGGAGGAGCTGTATCAGCTCTTTTCAAAGGGGATCCGGTTCTATCTTTGCAGGCAACTGGGCCCGCAGGAGCTGGAGGATAAGGTTCACGATACCTTCGTAGTGGTGGTGCAGGCCATCCGGCGCGGGGATTTGCGGGAGCCGCAACGGCTGATGGGGTTTGTGCGGACCATTGTGCGGCGGCAGGTGGCGGCGCATATCGACCGAGTGGTCCATGTCAGGAAAGAGCAGTTGGATATGGAGTCCACGTTCGGATTCCTGATCCGGGGGAAAACCCGGAGGAAAACGCGATGTTTCAACAACGTGCGCAGTTACTCCAGCGGGTGCTGGAGGAGCTGTGCGGGCGCGATCGCGAAATTCTGACGCGTTTTTATCTGTTGGAGCAGAGCCAGGACCAGATCTGTTCGGAAATGGCATTGACCGAGACGCAGGTCCGGCTGTTGAAATCGAGGGCAAAGGCCCGTTTTGGCGAGCTAGGCAAGAAAAAGCTGGCTCATCGAACTTTGAGCACAATTTTTGTGAGAACTTCCGCATGCTAGTCCCACTAAGGAACCAGACGATCCCATATCGGGATATGAATGGGTTCAGAACATCGGAGCGGTTTAGTGGACTGGCAAGCAGGCTTCAATGCACATCCCTCCACGGAGACGTTGGAGGAATACGTCTTCAAACGGATTTCGGAACGAGCAACGGAATGTCTGGAGGAGCACCTGCTGCTGTGTACCGCCTGCCAAACCAAGCTTCGGGAGGTGGATGAGTACATTCTGCTGATGAAGCAGGCGACCGCGGCGCGGCTGGCGCATCCGCGCATACCGGAGATCCACGGGTGGATGCGCGTCCTGGTGGCGGCGGCGACCATGCTGGCTGCGATCGGGCTCGCGATACTCCTGGGAGTACATCGGAGAGAACCGGCAGCGGCACCGGCAGCGGTGCAAGTGGAATTGGTAGCGTTCCGCGGCGAGCAGATGGCACATGCCGGCGCGGGACGGCCGATCGATGTCGTGATCGACACGACGGATCTGCCGGGTTCCAATGAATACCGCGTCGAGGTAGTGAATGCGTCGGGGCAACTGGTCTGGAAAGGTCCTGCGGTTGCCGCGGAGGGCAGACTTTCCGCACGCCTATCCGAGGGATTGAAGCGGGGCGTGTATTGGGTGAGGCTATCGACCTCGGCGAGCGAGCTGCTGCGGGAATTCGGATTACGCGCGGACTGAAATCTCGATTTCCTGGATCCATTCCCGAAACCAGCCTCGAAACTGGTCCATGCGGCGGCATTCCTCGGGTCCGAGCGGCGAAGCAGCGGGGCCGGTCTTCAAACCGCGGATCGCGGCGGCTTCCTTGAAGGCGATGGGAAAGGGGAAGCTCATCGCCCGTTCGATAAATTCAGCGATGCGTGCGTCGAGAGCGGTGGTGTCCGCGCCCGAGCGGACCCGACGGTCGACGGCGACCATGAGTTCGGGCACTACGCTCGCCAGACCGGAGATGGTTCCTGCGGCCCCGGCGCGCGCAGCCCGGCTGTAGATGAGATCGCTGCCGGTGAAGACGGGAAGTCCCGTGCGTTCGAAGGCGACGAAATTCTCCCAGCGGCCGGTGGAGTCCTTGATGCCCGCGAAAGCGCCGGTGGCGAGGAGTTCGACGCCGGTCGGGATCTCGATTTCATTGGTGAAGATCGGGATGTTGTAGAGATAGACGGGCGCTTTCACTCGCGCAGCGAATTCCAGGCAGTAAGCGCGGATCGACGGCTGCGTATAGCGGTAATAATACGGCGCCATAATCATTACGCCGGCGGCTCCCGCGTCCATGGCTTCGCGGGCGAGGCGGACGGAGCCGTCGAGCGTCGAATGGGAGGCGTTGACCAGGACCGGAACTTTGCTGTGTTTGACGGCTTCGGCGGCATAGCGACCGCGATCGTCTTGGTCGAAATGAAGGAACTCGCCAGTGGAGCCGAAGATGGCGTGGGCGTCGACGCCTTTGGATTCGAGGAACTGGAGAAGGTCGATGGCAGCGGCGGTGTCGACGGAGACGTCGTCGTGGTTGCGAGGGGTGATGACGGCGGGAAGGACTCCGCGGAGGGGTTTCATGGTGCTAAGAAAAGGGTAAAGCATGGAGGTGCGGGATGTCATCCTGCGCCGCGTTATTCTTAAGCTAGTCTCACTTATGAAGTACGCGGTGATTGTTGAGAAGGGGCCGGCGAGTTACGGGGCTTACGTGCCGGATTTGACGGGTTGCGTGTCTGTTGGCGGGACGCTCGAAGAGGCTCGGAGGCTGATTCGCTAAGCGATCGAATTTCACCTGGACGGGATGCGAGGATGGCGATCCTATTCCTGAGGCAAGCTCGCTTTGCGAGTACGTCGAGGTTCAGGTTCCGGTCGGCGCGCCGCCACGCGGGTGAGGGCCGCTGGCTGAAGCAAGAGTCGGAGGTTCTGTGGAGCTCGCAGAGAACGGAATGCAGGCGGAGAAGAGCAGACAACAGCAGTTCTTCGAACTGGCTGAGCGCTTCTGCGACACAGTGGAGGCAGGGGAGACGAGGAGCCTCGGCGATGAACTTGGACGAATGATTTTCGGTGACGCGTGTCGATCACGATAGTGGCGGATATTCATGGACAATCGGCGTTTGCGAATTCTCATGGCGCTCTCGGTTGCGTGGTTCGTCCCAATGGTGTTCGGGCAGGAACCGCCAAAAACCGTTCAGGGCGTGTTGCCGAAGGGAGCGAGGATCATGGAGACGGTTGACCTCGCTAAAAGCACTGGCAGGTCCCGAATTCTGGTCCTATGGATGAAGAATCCCACCCGACGGAACATGGGTGAGGAATACTACGGCACCGCTGTTCACGGTTACTACGCTTGGGAAGGGCCAACGCGGCTTTCATTGGTTGACGCGGCACGTCGATCGGTAATCAATACGGTGAAGATACTGGGGCGTGGAAGCACTGGCGACGAGACAGAGGACAGCTTCACTCTTCCTGCTCTCTCCCATGCTGCGGATTCGTACTACAAGGTTCCCCACCCGGATGCGGATGGCAAGGGAGTCCCCGAAATCCTCTACCTGAGGAATTTGACGGGGAACGGGCTCGCCTCGGAGTTTGTTCTCTTCGAGTATGACGCTTGCGGCTTAGTGACAACCAGCGTGCTTGGTTATCAACAGACTTCGGACCACGTCGTACAGTATCCGATAGAAACGCGTGATCGAGAAGGAAAGGTAGAGAGTACTTCGTTTTGGGCTCAACAGGTGTTCTCAGTCCAGCCGATTCGGCCGGGCTACTGGCAATTCACTTGGGGGCCGGGGCATGGAGTCGACGATATCGTTGACTCCAAGGTTTCATTTGATCGGACGAGGCAAGTCTTCGTTGATGAGAGCATCGTTCGCTAAGAGCCCTCATTTCGGCCCAGCACGTCCTAATGGCGGTCATCGCGCGGCCGTGCTGGTGGATTCGCGCGGGTAGATTTTCGTTACCGGTAAAACCAGTTTGGAGCGGCCGTCGATGAAGACTGTGTTGGTCGCTTTCAAGGCTTGATCGTAGCTTTTCACCGGCTCCCAGGTGTTGGAGTGCGCCTCAAAACGGGGCGAGTTGCTGCTCGAGACGTGGACCGCGATTTTGTGACCCGCGTTGAAGACCAGCGCCGTCGACCACAGGTCGACCGTGATGGGATACGCCTTGTTCTTCTCGACGTGCATCGGCGTCAGAAGACTTTTCCAGTAGCGCAGGCGGTAGGCTTCGTCCAGCACCAGGGCTTCATAACCATTCGGATAAACGTCGACGAGTTTCACCATGAAATCGGTGTCTTCGGCGTCGGTGGAGACGGCGAGTTCGGCGGTGACATGGCCGGCGATTTCGAGGGGCTGCTTCAGAGGTTCGGTTTCGAATTTCAGGACGTCGGCGCGGCTGCTGACTTTGCGCTGATCCATGGGGCCGCGGTCCATCATCAGATTGTTGCCGCCGACGCTGGGGACGGGATCTCTCGGATCGTAGACGTAGGTGAGTTTTTCGTGACCGGCGGGCTTCGATTGCGTGAGCGTGTGCGACGTAGACAAGTAATAAGAGGTTGCGGTGGACGTGGGAGGCCAGGCGTCCGCGGTGCGCCACTGATCGCCGGGCGCCCCTTTGTCGAACGTGTCGCCCATCATGTAATAGCGCACGGCGGGCTCTTTCATGATGCCGTTGTCGACGCCTTTCATCCAGTGATCGAACCAGCGGATGGGGTCGCCACCGTTGAGATTGCCGGCTTCGGCGGGATATTTCAGATCGCCTGACAGAGCCCCGTGACCGAAGGCTCCCATCATGAGTTTTTGGTTGCCGCGGGCGTGCGGGCCGCCGCGGGCTTGCAGGTCGACGAAGTTGTCGATGTTGCCTTGCAGGAAAATGTCGTACCAGCCGCCGACGTTATACATCGGGATATCGATTTTGTCGAGATAGTTGCGGATGTCGCGCTTGCGGGCGTCGTCATCGTAGGTGCGGAAGATGGGGCGCGGGACGTCGGCGGGTGGAACGCCTTGACGCCGCAACCATTCCTCATTCAGGTTTTTCAAGAAATACGCCGCCGGGATAAGTCGAATAGCGGAAGCTGGAGCCTTGCGCGACGTTGACGAACGCAGTGACCAGATGCGGCGGCGCGGCCATGGCGGCCAGGTTTGAGGCGATGCCCATGGCGGAGGGTCCGACCATGCCGACTTTGCCGTTCGACCACGGCTGCTTGGCGATCCATTCGACGGTGTCGTAGCCGTCTTCCATGTCGTTAATGAAGGCCGCGTATTTGCCTTCGGATTTGAACTTGCCGCGGACATCCTGAACCACTCGCACGTAGCCGTGTTCGAGATAGGCTTTGTGGGTGGAGGGGCCGTACATCGCGTCCTTGCCGTAGGGCGTGCGCGTGAGGATGACAGGCCACGGGCCGTCGCCATCGGGACGGTAGATGCTGGTGGCGAGATGGACTCCGTCGCGCATGGAGACCATTTCTTCGGTGGCGTTCTGGGCGAATGCAGGCAGAATCGCGATTAACGGGAGACAAAGAGTGACGCGGCGCATTGAATTATCATAGCGCGCGATTTTATTTGGCGGTGATTCCCCTGGCAATTCGTTGGGAGGTAAGCGGGGCGAGCAGGATTCCATTGCGGAAGTGGCCGTAAGCGAGCCAGACGTTGGTGTTTTCGACACGGCCGATGTGCGGGCCGGCTTCGGAATAGGGGCGAAAGCCGATCCAGCATTTGGATGGCACGATGTTCTCGATGGGCGGGAACAGACGCGCGGCTTCGCGGTGAATTTCTTGACAGGTTGCCTGGTTCACCGTTCGATCGAAGCCTGAGTCTTCTTCGGTGGATCCGGCGAGGGTGAATCCGTTGGAGCGCTGGAGCAGATAGGTGTGGCCTCTTCTTCGCATGGGACCGAGCGAGCCGGGCTCAAGATCGAAGCCGATCAGGTGGCCCTTGATGGGCTTCACGGCGGGTAACAGGATGGGCTCGCCTCGAAAAGTGACGCGGATTTGATTCGACCAGGCTCCGGCGGCGATGACGACGGCGTCGTGGTCGGTGGATTCGATGGTCGAGATAGGATGATCTTCTTGAATGCTCACGCCGCGGGTTTGGCAGGCTTTGCGAAGAGCGCGGAGGAGGTCCGTGGGATCGACGAATGCGTCGCCGGGATAGAAGAGTCCGGTGGAGCGCACTTCGACACGGATTCCTTGCGAGGACTGAAAAGCCGCGCGGGCTTGGACCCGAGCGGGATCGACCAAGTATTCGGAGCCGACGATTTTGAAATCGATGGGCAGGCCGGATTCGGAGTGGAGTTCGTCGACGAAGGCAGGATACATGCGCATGCTTTCGACGCCGAGGTCGAGCCAGCGGGAAGGTTGATCGAATTCGCCACCGGGGGTGAGCATGCCCGCGCCGGCAGAGCTGGTTTCGGCGCCGAAAGTACCGGAGTCGGATAGATCGACGTGGACGCCGGATTGAGCGAGGCGCCACGCGATGGAACTTCCTATCAGGCCGGCTCCGAGGATGGCGAGGGTCATGGATTCATTGTAAGAGAGCTGGTGGGCGCTCCTTGTAAAATCCGCTCGCTTGGGAGGCTGTGGGAAAAAGCGACCATCCACCGCTCCCTATGGTCGCGGCTCAGGTGGAGTCGCCTACGAGTGCGCGAGGACGCGACGAAGTAACCGGGCGCGAATGGGACCGTTGGTCCCTTATGTGTGCCCGGTGGTCCCGGCGAGGTGGTGGGATTGCGGGATGAGGCGGATACTGGCTGCATGAGGATCGTGCTGTGGATTGCGGCGGCGAAGCTCGCGTTTCAACTTGCGATCGCGAATCGGTATGGGATTTTCTGCGACGAGCTGTATTACATTGCGTGTTCCCATCACCTGGCGGCGGGATACGTGGACCAGCCTCCCCTGATCGCGTGGATCACCTGGTTCTCCCGGCATGCGTTTGGAGATTCCTTGTTCGCGCTGCGCGTGTTGCCGGCAATGGCGGGGGCGGCGGTGGTCTGGCTGACCGGAAAACTCGCGCGTGAAATGGGCGGCGGAGGGTTCGCGCAGGCGATGTCGGCGCTGGCGGTGGCGTGCGTGCCGATCTACATGACCATGCATCACTGGATGACGATGAACGCGTTCGAGCCGCTGATCTGGACCGCGTGCGCGTGGTGCATCGTGCGGGCGATCAACACTGACGACGGGCGCTACTGGCTGTGGTTTGGCGTTTTGACCGGGGTCGGCATGGAGAATAAGTACGGGATCGCGTTCTTTGTGCTCGGCGTGGCGGTGGGGCTGATCGCGACACGCGAGCGAAAGTGGATCGCGTCGCGCTGGATGTGGATTGGAGCGGCGGCCGCGGTGGCGATTTTTCTGCCGAATCTGATCTGGCTGATCCGGCACGATTTTCCGTTTCTTGAGTTGATGCGCAACGTGCGCGCCAGCGGCCGGGACGTGGTGCGGGCCCCCATTCCGTTTATCGCTGATCAGGCGCTGATTATGAATCCGCTGCTGGCGCCGTTGTGGGTGGGCGGAGTCGTGTATTTGTTTTTCAGCCGGTATCGTGTGCTGGCGTGGACGTTTGTGGTGGTGCTCGGGACGTTCATGATCCTGGGCGGGAAAGATTATTATGTCGCGCCGCTGTATCCGATGGCGTTCGCGGGCGGGGCGCTGGGGTTTGAGGCGATCACACGGAGCCGCGCTTCGTGGAGCAGGGCGGCGTATGCGGCGGTGCTGGTGATTGCAACGGTGGCGCTGGCTCCCATGGCTGCGCCGATATTGCCGGCGGAAATGTTTACGCGGTATCAGAAGGCGATCGGGTTGGAGCCGCCACAGATCGAGCATCACGACAATGGGCCGTTGCCGCAGTGGTTCGCCGATGAGTTCGGGTGGGAGGATATGGTGCGCGAAGTGGCTCGCGTGTATGACGGTTTGACGCCGGAGGAGCGCGCGCGAACGGCGATTTTCGGGAACAATTACGCGGAAGCGGGCGCGATCGATCTGTACGGGACAAAATACGGGCTGCCGAAGGCGATCTGCAATCATCAGAATTATTGGTATTGGGGTCCGCGGAATTATACCGGCGACATTGTGATCGTGATGGGGAGCGACGGGACGGGCGATCGCAAGCATTTTGAAACGGTCGAGTTTGCGGGATATGTGGGGCATCCTTATGCGCGGCGGGATCGTCATTTTCCGGTGTTGCTGTGTCGCGGATTGAGCGGGGATCTGCGGGCAGTGTGGGCGTCCACGAAACACTGGGATTGACTAATTCGTGGGTCTTTTCGGACTAAAATGAGGGCATGATTGCCGATCTGAAATTCGCTTTGCGGGCGTTCGCGAAGACGCCTGGATTCGCCTTCATTGCGGTGCTGGTGCTGGCGCTCGGGATTGGCGCGAATACTGCGATTTTCAGCGTGGTCAATGCGGTGCTGCTGCGGGCGCTGCCGTATCGCGATCCGGGGCGGCTGGTGATGGTGTGGGAGAAGAATCCTCACCTGGCGGATTTTCTGGCGGACCGATGTCCGGTGGCTTTAAAGAATTTTCTTGACTGGAAACAATCGGCGCGATCTTTTTCGGCGATGAGCCTGTATCAAGCCGAGGATTTCACGTTGACCGGATCGGACCATCCGGAGAACGTGGAGGGCGTTAGAATTCCATCGGATTTCGGAGAAGCGTTCGGCGTGCGCCCGCTCCTGGGGCGCATGTTCACCGCGGAAGAAAGCACGGCGCACGTTGCGGTGATGAGCCATGCGCTGTTCGTGAAGCGCTTCGGGGGCGATCCGAAGGCGCTGGGCGGATCGATCGAGCTGAATCACAGCATATATACGGTGATTGGCGTGTGGCCGCCGGAGTATCATTTGCCTGCGGTGTGGCAGGGATTCGACCAGAAGAAGGCGGCAGTGTGGCTCCCCTTGGACATGCGGCCCGCGCAGCCGGAAAAAGATCTTTGGGGGCGGGTGAATTTCGTCTATGCGCGGCTGGCGCCGGGGGTGTCGCTGGCGCAGGCGCGCGGGGAGATGGAGGGAATCGCCAACCGGCTGCAGCGTGAATCGCCGAACGAGAACGGGGGCTTCGGAGTCAACATTTTTCCGGTGTATCAAGAGGACGTCGGGCCGAGCATGCGGCTGTACGTGCTGCTGCTACAGGGCGCGGTGGGGTTCGTGCTGCTGATCGCGTGCGCGAATGTCGCGAATCTGCTGCTGGCGCGGTCGATGGGACGGAGGAAAGAGTTGGCGGTGAGGCTCGCGTTGGGGGCGAGCCGGTTCCGGTTGATTCGACAGATGCTGTGCGAGAGCCTGCTGCTGAGTTTCGCAGGCGGAGGGTTGGGATTGGGGCTGGCGGCGCTCGGAATCAAAGGTATCATGGCGATGGCGCCCGGCGATTCGCCGCATATGCATGAGCTGCGGCTCGATCCGGCGGCGCTCGGGTTCACGGTGCTGATGGCGATCTTGACGGGATTGATTTTTGGGACTGCGCCATCGTTCGATTCGGCTCGGCGAAATGTCAACGAAGCGCTGACGCAGGGAGGTCGCGCGGGAATCGGCGGCGGCGGATTGAAACGGATGCGCGGGGTGCTGGTGGCGGGCGAGGTCGCGCTGGCGCTGGTTCTGCTGGTGGGCGCGGGGCTGCTAATCCGCACGGTTCGTGCGATGCTGACAGCGGATCCGGGGTTTCATTTGAATGGTCTGCTCACGATGCAGATGACTTTGCCGGAGGCGAAGTATCCGAAGGAAGAGCAGACTGCGCGGTTCTGCCGGGAGCTGCTGGACAAAGCGGCCGGTGTACCAGGAGTGGCTGCGGTAAGCCTGGCGAGCGGGTTGCCGATGCAGGGAATCTCGTTCCAGAACTACTCGGTGGACGGCGCGCCGGCGGCTCCGGCGTTCGCGCAGACGATGACGAACTGGCGCGGCGTTTCGGAAGATTATTTTCGAACCATGATGATTCCGGTCGAGCGCGGGCGCGTGTTCACGCGGCAGGAAGTGGAAGATGCGAAATCGAAGTCGGTGGTGGTGAATCAGACGTTCGCTCGAAAAGTTTGGCCGGGCAGCGATGCGTTGGGGAAAGTAATCCGGTTTGGCGATCGGCCGAGAGTGATCATCGGAGTGGTGGGCGACGCCCGGCAACTTGGGCCGGATTCGCCGATCAATCCGGAATTGTATGTGCCATCGGAGCAGTTTCGAGGCGTAACGCTGGTGGCGCGAATCGCGGGTGCGCCTGCCAGCTTTTCGGCAGCGCTTTCACGAGTGGTGTGGTCGATCGACAAGGATCAGCCGATTCAGCAGATTCGCACCATGGATGAATCGCTGGGTTTTTGGGTTTCCGAACGGCGCTTCGTGATGCTGCTGCTGGGCGTATTTGCGTCGCTGGCGCTAGTTCTGGCCGCGGTGGGAATCTACGGCGTGCTCGCATATTCGGTGAGTCAGAGAACGCGGGAGATCGGGATTCGCATGGCGCTGGGCGCGAGCGGAGGCGGGATTCTGAAACTGATCGTCGGGGAGGGACTGGCGCTTACCGCGATCGGCGCTGTGGTGGGACTGGCCGGTGCGATTGCTCTCACCCGGTTGATGCAAGGTCTGCTGTTCGGCGTGAGCTCTACCGATCCGGGCGCGTTTCTGATCGGCGGTGTGGCGCTGATCGCCGCGGCGGCGCTGGCGAGTTATATTCCTGCGCGACGTGCGTCGAGGCTGGCGCCTCTGGACGCATTAAGAGACGAATAGCGATTTCAGATCGAAGCTTTCGTCGGCGGCTTGATCGGGCGTCAATAGCGTGTTCGCGGCCAGCAGTTTTCTTGCGGCCATGTGATCCGCGGGACGATTGATGGAATCCACCGCGATGAGGCGGTGGTTCTTGAAGTAGAACACGGAAAATTTCTTCGCGGCTGGATCGCCTCGCAGGACCTCGCGATCGGAGCCGCCGGAGAGGCCGGCCATTTGAAGCGTTATGTCGTATTGATCGGTCCAGAACCACGGGACGACATGGTATGGGCCGTTCTTCCCCAGGATGTTCGCGGCGGCGCACTTGGCCTGATCGATGGCATTTTGCACGGATTCGAGGCGCGTTCGGGCGCCTGCGAACGGGTTGGGATGGTCGGCGCAATCACCAATCGCGAAAATGGCTTCATCTTCGGTCCGCATGTATTGGTCGACTACGATGCCGTTGGCAACGGGCAGGCCGGCGTCGCGAGCCAGTTCGACATTCGGCAACACGCCGACGCCGGCAATGATCAGGTCGGTTTCGGGGATCGCGGCCGGCGCGCCTAACACGAGGGTGACGCCGTGGGCAGTGTGAAGGTCGCGATAAAAGTCGGAAAGCGCGGGTGAGACGCAGCGCGGCATCAAGCGGGGCTGGAGCTCGAAGACGGTTACCGACTTACCCAGCGACCGGGCGACTGAAGCGACCTCGAGGCCGATGAACCCGCCACCGATCACTGCGACGCTGGCGGCGTGATCGAGATAGTGTTTGATTTCGAGAGCGTCTTCGCGATTGCGAAGATAGTGGATTCGGGGAAGCGCGAGCGTGCGCACGCGGGCGCCGGTGGCGAGAATGAGTCGATCGTAAGCGACACGCGCGCCTGAGGCCAGGTGCACGCGGCGGGTGGCGCGGTCGATGCGGGTGACTCGATCGCCACGGATGCATTCGATCCGCTGCGTTGCGTAGAAGGCTTCCGGCCGCAGCGACGTGTTTTCCATGGTCTGCTTGCCGGCCAGGAAACCTTTCGAAAGGGGTGGGCGCTGATAGGGGAGGTGCGGCTCGTCGCCAATCAGCGTGATGGATTCTTCGTAACCGCCGGCGCGAAGGGAGGCAGCGGCTTGAAACCCGGCCTGCCCCGCACCGACGATCACGACTCCCATTACTGCTGCGTCTCCGGCGTGTGCACGACCAGACCGTCGAGCTCTCTTGTCATCGGGATCTGGCATCCCAGGCGGCTGTTGGTGCGGCGCGGACACGCGGTGGTGCCGAGCATTTCATTTTCATCGTCCTCCATGGGTTTCAGGCGAGGCAAGAATTCTTCCTCGACATAAACGTGGCAGGTGCCGCACATGCAGGCGCCGCCACATTCGGCGACGATGCCGTCGACTCCATTCTTGATGGCGCCTTCCATGACCGAATCGCCCAGAGGCACGGCAACCGGGCTGGAGACACCGGCATGGGAAATATAAGTGACACGGGCGGTTTCTGTTTTTCCGAAAAGAGGCATGAGGTCAAGTTAGATTTAATAAAGCGCGGGCATTGTTCGCATAAATGCGGTCTTTATCTTCTGAACTAAGGTCAAGACTTTCGATGATACGGATGGTTTCGCGGATGTAGAGGCCGGGGGTAGGCTCGAATGGGGTGTCCGAGGCGAATAAAACGCGGTCGATGCCAAAGAAGGAAAGTCCGCACTCGGTGGCCGCGCGAGCGCCAAATACGGCGGTATCGGCGTAGAACATCTTGAAATAATCGAGGGGACGCTTCTTCATAGATTTGAGCAGCGCGCCGTAATCTTCATCCGAGGTTCGCAAGCCGAGCTGGTCCCAGCCGTAACCGACACGGCCCTCGAAATACGGAATCATCGCGCCCAAGTGATGCGCGATGATTTTCAGACTCGAGTGGCGATCGAACAGACCGGAAAAAACCAGGCGGGCCATGGCGACGCTGGTTTCGTAGGGCCAGCCGAAGGTCCACCAGATTTCGTATTTCGAACGGTCTTCGGTGAGATAGTCGGGAAAGTTTCCGGAGCGCGCGGGATGCAGCCAGATGGCGCGATCGCGCCGGGCCAGTTGGTCGAACAGTGGCGCGAACTCGGGCGCGTCGAGGGGCTTTCCGGCGGCGTTGGAATACAACTGAACTCCCAGGGAGCCGAGTTCGGTGAGGGCGCGGTCGAGCTCCTTCGCGGCCGCATCGGGATGATTCATGGGCAGCGCGGCGACGAACGCCGGGAAGCGATCCGGATGGCGCGCGACCAACTCCGCCATGCCGTCGTTCGCCATGCGCGCGAGGTCCGGTGAATCCGCAGGTGCGGCGAAGGATTCAATTGGCGGCGAGGCGAGCGAGATCACCTGGCAATACTCGCCAAACTCGTCCATCATTCGAAAGCGGGCGTCCAGATCGCACATGGCCGGGATGTTGCGCGATCGCTTCCCCATGTCCTTGAGGCCGGGCGCGATGCGGAGGAACTCGGCGAAAAACCGGGCCGGGAGGATGTGATTGAAGACGTCGATCTTCACGGAAGCCCCATCATACAATGCCCGCGCGTGTTAGCGTTTTGAGATGACGCCCGACGAACGATCCGTAGCTTACTCGAAAGCGGAGGCGGGGTACTTCGAGAAACGCACGCTGCGCCGGCACGCGCGGGTGCTGCATTTATGGGCGTTGGGTGTGGCGGCGGTGATCTCCGGCGATTTTTTCGGCTGGAATTTCGGACTGGCCAGCGGCGGATTCGGGGGAATGCTGATCGCGCTCGGGATCATGACGGTGATGTATGCGGGGCTGTGTTTTTCGATTGCCGAGATGTCGCCGGCGCTGCCGCACACCGGCGGCGCCTATTCGTTTGCGCGAACGGCGATGGGGCCATGGGGCGGGTACATCACAGGGCTCGCGGAAAACATGGAATATATCCTGACGCCGGCGACGATCGTGGTGGGAATCGGCGGCTATCTCGGCGCCATCTTCGGGACGCCGAAGTCGATGGAGCCGGGTTGGTGGCTGGTCAGCTATGCGGTATTTGTCGCGCTGAACATTTACGGTGTCGAGCTTTCGTTCAAGTTTTCGATTTTTATCGCGATGGCGGCGCTGGCGGTGCTGTGCGTGTTCTGGATCGGAGCGATCCCGCATCTCGACTTCAAGCGCTGCGCGCTCGACGGCGGGTCGCGATGGCTGCCGGGCGGACGGGCCGGGGTGTTCACGGCGTTGCCGTTTGCTTTGTGGTTTTATCTGGCGATCGAGCAGCTACCGCTGGCGGCCGAGGAATCGCACGATCCGCGGCGCGATATGCCCAAGGGAATCCTGTATGGATTGCTGACGCTGATCGCGTGCTCCTTTCTGACGCTGTACACCAGCGCGTCGATTCCGCCGGGAGCGGCCAAGGTGGGGGAATCGCAGGAGCCTTTATTCCTGGGTTTCCAGGTAATGTTCGGGTCGAGCGCGAAGGTGTTGGCGGCGGTGGCGTGCGTCGGACTGATCGCGAGCTTCCACACGATCATCTTCGCGTATGGACGGCAGATTTATTCGCTGTCGCGCGCCGGTTATTTTCCGACCTGGCTTTCGGAGACGCACTCGAAATATAGGACGCCGGTGCGATCGCTGATGGCGGGATCGGCCCTGGGACTCGCGGCCGCGCTCGCGATTTATGTTTCGGGACAGAAAGGCGCGGTGGGAGCGGTGCTGCTGAACATGGCGGTGTTCGGCGCGGTCATCGCGTACATTTTTCAGATGGCGTCCTTCGTTTTGTTGAGGCTTCGGTTTCCTTCGATTGAACGGCCCTACGTTAGTCCGTTGGGCGTGGCGGGCGCGGTGTTGGCGGCGATCATCGCGGCGGTCACGCTGGTGACGTTGTTCCTGAATCCCGAATACAATCGAAGTGTTCTGGGAGCGGCGGTGTGGTTTCTGCTGGGCATCGCGTACTTCGCCGTGTATGCCCGGCACCGGTTGGTCCGATCGCCGGAAGAAGAGTTCGCGCTCGAACATAAGCGATGACAAAGGATCTGAAAACGCTGCTGGCGCGGGCGAGTCCCAGGCGCTCCGGCGACGAACTGGCGGGGATCGCGGCTGCGTCGGCGGAAGAGCGGGTCGCGGCGCAGATGGAGCTGGCCGATACTCCATTGAAGCGATTCCTGGCGGAGCAGATTATTCCTTATGAGTCGGATGAGGTGACGCGGCTGATCTGCGATTCGCACGATGCTGGTGCGTTCGCGCGGATCGCGCATCTCACTGTGGGCGAGTTTCGGGAATGGCTGCTTGAGGAAGAGACGACGGGCGACGTGCTGGCAGAGGTCGCGCCCGGCGTAACACCGGAGATGGCGGCGGCGGTTTCCAAGATCATGCGCGTGCAGGATCTGGTGACGGTGGCGGCGAAGCGGCGCGTGATTACCCGGTTTCGCGATACGATCGGCTTGGCCGGACGCCTCGCGACGCGGCTTCAGCCGAATCATCCGACCGACGATCCTCGCGGTATTGCGGCGAGCGTGATCGATGGACTGCTGTACGCCGACGGCGACGCGGTGATCGGGGTGAATCCCGCATCGGACGATGTGGCGACCGTGGAAGTGCTGCTGCGCATGCTGGATCGCGTGCGGCAGACTCTGGAAATTCCAACGCAGATTTGCGTGCTGGCGCATGTGTCGACTCAGATGCAGGCGCTCGCGCGCGGCGCGCCGGTGGACCTGGTGTTTCAATCGATCGCCGGGACCGAAGCTGCAAATCGGGCGTTTGGCGTCGACGTTCGGATGCTCGATGAAGCTTGCGCGGCTGCCCGAGAGCTGAAACGCGGCGAGAACGTCATGTATTTTGAAACCGGTCAAGGCAGCGCTCTTTCCGCGAACGCGCATGATGGCGTCGATCAGCAAACGTGTGAGGCTCGCGCTTACGCAGTGGCCAGGAGATATGCCCCGCTTCTGGTCAACACCGTGGTCGGGTTCATTGGACCCGAGTATCTCTTCGACGGCAAGCAGATCGCGCGGGCGGGGCTCGAAGATCATTTCTGCGGGAAGCTGCTGGGCCTGCCGATGGGGTGCGACGTTTGCTACACAAATCATGCGGAGGCCGATCAGGACGATGTGGATTCGCTGCTGACGCTGCTGGGCGTGGCGGGGTGCAACTATATTATGGGCGTGCCGGGCGCGGACGACATCATGCTGAATTACCAAAGCACTTCGTTTCACGATGCTCTGTATCTGCGGTCGCTACTGAAGCTGCGGCCGGCGCCGGAGTTTGAGGCGTGGCTGGAAAGGATGGGAATTCTGGACCTTGGAATCCGTTTGCGCGAAGCGCGGGCATTGCCTCCGGCGTTTGAACGCGCGCTTCAGGCGGCACAATGATAGAAGATCCGTGGACGCAATTGAGGGAATTGACCAGTGCGCGCATCGCACTGGGCCGCGCGGGGCATAGCTTGCCGACGCGAGAGTTGCTGGCGTTTCAACTGGCGCACGCGAGGGCTCGCGACGCGGTGGGGCGGGCGTTGGATCCATCGACTTTCGCCGGGCTGCGGCCGCTGTTGCTGCACAGTGCGGCGCGCGACCGTGTTATCTATTTACGGCGGCCCGATCTGGGGCGACGGCTTGACGTGGAGTCCGCGGGTCGGATTACGCGCGGGGATTGGGATGCGGTGCTCATCGTCGCCGACGGGCTTTCTGCGACTGCCGTGCATTCGCACGCACTGCCGTTCCTTGCAGAGTTGCTGAAGGAGCTCGAAGACTGGCGATTCGCGCCGGTTTGCGTGGTGGAGCAAGGGCGCGTGGCGATTGGCGACGAGATCGGCGAGCGGATTGGTGCGAAGCTCGCTGTGGTGCTGATCGGGGAGCGGCCGGGACTTAGCTCGCCGGACAGTCTGGGCGTTTACCTGACTTGGTCGCCGCGAGTGGGGCGGACAGATGCGGAGCGCAACTGCGTTTCGAACATCCGCACGGAGGGGCAGGATCCGGCGATGGCGGCGCGGCGCGTGGCGGCGATCATGCGTGCCGCACGTGAGCAGAGGCTCACTGGCGTCGGGTTGAACGCCCGGCTGGCGCTCGGCTGAGGATTTTCGCACGGTCGGATGGCGTCATCTTCTCGGCGGCGTAGCGCAACACTACACGTGGAGCATTACCCGCCCAGGGGAGCAGGAACTTGACGGTCTCGGCGGGCTTTTTCGGATAGGTTTCCTTGAGCAGCCAGCCGACACCTTTCCGCACCATGTCGTCGGCGTCGGGAATCAGCGGCTGGGCGACGCGAAAAATCTCCCGCGTGTGCAGGCCGCGGCGCGCGGATGGGACCAGCGCAACGGCGGCAGCGCGGCGCTTCCATCGATTCCTGGATTTGGTCCAGGCGTCGAGCTGAAGGATCAAGGACGGATCGTTTGCGATAGACGCGCCCAGCAGCCACAGCGAGAGACCGTCGGTATGGCCCCAATTGTGGACGTATTTATCCAGCCAGCGCGTGAAAACCCGAAATTCGCGGGGTCCGCAGTGCTTCGCGAAACGGCGATACACGTAGCAGACCAGGGAGCCTTCTTCGTTCTTGGCGCTTTTCCAAAGACTGGTGCAGAAGCGGTCGCGCTGAGGGATCGGCCACTGCTTGATTTGGCGATACACGTCCTGAGCGATGGCCTTCACGGCGGGGGTGGCGACTCCGTAGGAATCGGGGCGCTGCTCCGGAGTGAAGAAGCGGTCCTGGGAAGCGCGCACGCGCTCACTCGCGAGTGCGCGGAGTTGAGCGCGAATTTTTTCGAGCAGTTCGTTCATGCGGAGGCTGCCTCCGGAGGCCGAGCAGTGATGATTTTCACGCGGACGATCCGGTTGCGGTCCATCTCCTGCACGATGAACGTGCGGGCTCCGTAAGTGACCGATTCGCCCGGCACGGGAATGTAGCCGAAGCGGAACAGCAGGAATCCGGCCAGCGTCTCAAAGCCCGCGTCGCCGGGGAGATCGATGTCGTACTGGGCGGCGAGGTCGCGGATGTTGGTGCTGCCTTCGATCTCGATCACCGGCGCTCCAGCGGCGGGCATAGGGCGGCGCACGTCATGTTCATCGCCGATCTCGCCGAAAATTTGCTCGAGTACGTCTTCCAGCGTCACCATCCCGGTGATGGTACCGAACTCGTCCACCACCATCGCCAGGTGTTTATGGTGCTTGCGGAACTCGTCCACCAGTTGATTCAGCGGCTTGGTTTCGGGCACCACCAGCGGATCGCGCAGGTAGCGCCGCAGGCGGAAAGCGGGTGCGGGCTGACGGCGGTCGGCGGCGAGCTTACGCTCCTGCCAGGCGCCGATCAGGTCCTTATAATGCACCACGCCGACGATGTTTTCCGGTTTGCCCTGATACACCGGAAGGCGCGAGTACTTGTGCTCGACGATCAGGCGCAACAGTTCATCGAGGGTCCCATCGGTGGAAACCGACACGATGTCGATCCGGGGCGTCATGATCTCCCGGGTGTTGACGTCTTTCAGCTCCAGGATTCTGTGGATCGCGTCATCTTCGAAGTCTTTGATGTGCCCTTCCAGACGGCTCGATTCGACGATGAACTTCAGCTCTTCGGGCGAATGTCCGCCGCCGGCGTGGCCGCCGCGCAATCCTAGCGCGTGGGTAAGCACCGCGGCGGAGCGCTCAATCACGAAAACAAAGGGTTGGGAAACTCGCAGAAACACCAGCAGGGCTGGAGCCATCACCAGCGCGACGCGGTCGGCTTTTTCGATGGCGAGATTCTTGGGGACCACTTCGCCGACAACCACGTGTACGAAGCTGATCATCAGGAACGCTACCGCGAACGCACCGGCGTGCCACCACGGGGTGGCGCGCGGCGTCATCACCGGGTGGAATAAGGCGAGGAGCATTTGATACACCGTATCCTCGCCGGCCCAGCCCAGGCCGAGGCTGGCCAAGGTCACGCCCACCTGGGTCATGCTTAGCAGACGGCCAGGATTGGCGAGCAGCCCCAGGGCCGCGCGCGCCGCTACGCTGCCGTGCTCGGCAAGCTGTTTCAAGCGCGATCGCCGCACGGATACGAGCGCCACTTCAGCGGCGGCGAAGAAACCGTTCACCGCGACGATAGCGGCCAGCAGAATCAATCGAAGCGACATTCGTTACAATCGAGCAGTGTTATTCACCACGCCGATTCTGCGCGTGATCAATTTGAGCATAGCGGTTTTGTTGATCGCGCTTCTGACCGCGGTCTACTGGTTTGCGGTGCGGCCCCTGGCGGAAACATCGGGGCAGATCATCGCGCCGGTTTCGGCGAACGCGACCATTGCTCGCGATGCGCGGAGCGTGCCGCACATCACGGCGGCATCCCGGGAAGACGTGGTATTTCTACAGGGGTTCGTCACAGCGCAGGACCGGATGTGGCAGATGGACGCGCTGCGGCGGCTGGCGGCGGGGGAGCTGGCGGAGGTGGTGGGCCCGCAGGCGCTTGAATCGGACCAGGAAGCTCGCCGGCTGCGGCTGGCGCGGATCGCCGAGGAAGCCGAGCAGAGCATGCCCGCCGCGGATCGCGCGGTGCTGGCTGCGTACGCGCATCCTCGCCGGCATGATCGAAGGCGTGATCGTCGTCGACCCGCAGGGTCGGCTGCAGCTCGTGAACGACGCGGCGCGGCAGATGCTGAAGCTCGACGATCTCGCGATCGGACGCCACTATGTCGAGACAATCCGGCATCCGGCGATCACCGATCTGGTCGGCGCTGCCCTGGCCGAGCATACGCCGATGTCGGTGGAAATGTCGCCACCTCGCGACCCGTCGCGCACGCTCATGGTGCGCGCGGCGCCGGCCACATCGGGCGTCGCGCACGGCGCGATCGTCGTGCTGCACGACATCACCGAGCTCCGGCGCGTCGATCAGATCCGACGCGACTTCGTGGCCAACGTGTCGCACGAGCTCCGGACGCCGCTGACGGCGATTCGCGGATACGTCGAGGTGCTGCTCGAGGGCGACACGAGCGCCGACGAAGGCCGGCGGTTCCTCGAAATCATCGAGCGCCACACGCTGCGGATGGAGCGCCTCGTCAAGGACCTCCTGCGGCTGGCGCGGCTCGATGCCGGCCAGGAAACGCTCGACATCGCATCCTGCGACACACGCGCGCTGGTGCAGGCGGTCGTGGCCGACCTTGCCCCGTCAATCGACACGCGGAGCCAGAAGGTCCAGATCGCGATCGGCCCGGGAGCCGAATCGGTCCGCGCCGATCCGGCAAAGCTTCATGGCAGAGCGATGGCGTT
>CAWJHI010000013.1:0-27551 GCA_963842485.1 Terriglobia bacterium
GTGAACCATTATCGGCTTCTATTCCGGAGTACCCTGCGACTGCTTTGCTTCGCGCTCGGCGCGCTCACGATTCATGAGGCGCACGCGCGCTTGCACGATCGCTTCGCCTAGCTCCCGCGCGGGAGACACAGGCAACGGCGGCAAGTCCGCGAAGGCGGGTCCGTTACGCCCTTCTCTTTTCGCCATGATCCACTCCCGAATCGCTTCAACGGCGGCTCGTTCCCGCTCCTCCGGCATGCGCGCGGCTTCCAATCGGCGTATTCGGTTGAGCATCGATCTCATGGCCGGCATCGTCAGTCCGAATCAGGTGCCGTCTGGATGATTGCTCGAAGGGCCTCCAGTGGCATTCGTTCGTTTGGCCGGAAGTCCGGGTCGTCGTTCCTCTTGATGAGCCATCGTCGCCAGTACTCCAACCACTCCTCCGAATGGGGCCTGAGACCCGTCGAATCGGTCAGCAGAGCTTCGAGGTGCGCGAGCCGGCGTTGAAGGCGCGTCATTTCGTGTCTGGCGTCCTTCGACGAACGTTGTTATCCGCACGACCATTACCAGGTAAGAGAGCCGGTGCCGGGTCCAGCCGCCCAGCCAACACACCTGCCAATCGTCGAAGCGAGAGCCAAGCGTGACTGGCGTGCGAAGGCGAAGGAATTTCGTTTCCACTGTTCATGGTCAAGCCTTCGCGGGTCACCACGTCCATCACTGCGTCAGGAGCCACAGTCAAGTCCGCTTAGGCACTTGGAGGTCTCCAGATTCAGCTCTTTCCCAAATTGGCTGACCACCAGCGTCATCGGCGCAATTCTAGTTCCGCCATGCTGCTTCTCCAACTGCAGCAACCGGCTCTCCACGTTCCGCTTCATGTTCACGCTCCGCAAATTCAACCTAGGTCCACTTCTTTCGCCAACCCGGCTTCGCTTCGTCCGTGTTCCGCTCCAGTTCCGCCAAGCGTGCCTCAATGTCTTCGATTTCGATCGCCTTGGTTCTGTGGTCCAGGATGCTGTCCGCAGCGCGAACTCTAGTCGCCGGCGGCGTCGCCTGATCCAGCATGACTTTGCCCAGAGTCGTAACCGCCGCGCTGGATAAATGATGCAGCCGCGCGATGGATTGACCGAAGTCCGCTCTCTTAGCGGCACGGTAGGCGGCATTGAACAGTGGCTCTTTCAGCCAGCGGTATAGTGTTCGAACGGGCGTATTGCAAGCCCGTGCGGCCTCTTCAACACTCCGAGTCGAGAGCAGAGCGACAATGGCGTGCTCCTGTTTACGCGTCAGTTTTTTGGAAAAGTCTGCCATTTCGTGCCAAATCGTGCCATTCAGGACTCACCGGGACGCCCGTCCTGCTCCCTCTTCCGATCTGCCGCGTCCCCCCACTCGGAACGGAATCTCCTTTACCACCTCGCCGCTTACGTCCACGACCACAAGCGTTACGAAGACCGGTTCCAATGGCGGGCCCAAGCGGACCTCCACTCGTTCCAGTCGGGCCAGGAGACGCGGGCTAATCATCGAGCAATCCCGCGCCGAGCATCGCCGTTCCATCGCCTTGTGTCCGCCGTGCAGATTTGGCTTGCCTTTCGCGGCGACCAGAGGGATTCATGTCGTGACCGCGGTAATCACCGCCAAAGGAGAAAACATGACATCGATTACAGAACAGACGGAAACGGCGCCCGCCAGCGTAGCTGCGGAGCCGAAAGCCACCAAAAAGGCGAGCGTTGGCGCACGTCGCGCGCACGTCGCGCCGAAGAAGCCCAAGTCGGGCAAGAAGGCCACCCCCGCCAAGAAAACGCCCAAAGCGCGCAAGGGCGAAAAGAAGGGCGATTCCGCCCGCGCCGGCAGCAAGACCGCCAAGATCCTCGAACTGCTGAAGCGGCCCGGCGGCGCCACGTCCAAGGAACTGATGAAAGCCACCGGCTGGCAGCCGCATTCCGTACGCGGGTTCTTGTCCGGGACCGTGGGAAAGAAGATGGGCCTGACGGTCATATCCACCAAGGCGGAAGACGGGGAGCGCAGCTACTCCGTGAAAGCCTAAAGCTGTCGATTCCCGCTCCGATCGCGCCGCCGGATTCAAACCCGGCGGCGTTCTTCGTTTTGGAGAATCCGTAATTCCGCCGACCAATCGGACAGCGCCAGGCACAACCCGGCTACGTCGGGATTCCCCGCGAGCAGTTCCGCTTCGATGTCCGCGATCTCCCGGCGGCAGCGCTCGATTCACGCAGCCTCCTTCAGGCGCTCGGCCGCTACTTCGTCGAACGAACGTCCGTCGCCCCCTAAGACCCCAATCTTTCCGGTGTACTCCTGGTAACGCCGAACAATACAATCCGCATACTTAGGATCGATCTCCATCAACCTTGCCTTGCGCCCCCGCCGCTGGCATCCGATCAAGGTGCTCCCAGAACCACCGAACAAGTCCGCGATGATATCCCCCGTCTTGCTGCTGTTGATCAGCGCCCGTTCCACCAGCTCGACCGGCTTTGCCGTCGGATGGATACGATTCGCAGCGGGCTTGTTTTCCTGCCACAGCGTTGATTGGGTCTTGTCGCCGTACCAGGGATCCTTTTGCGCTGCGACGTGGACGTAGAAAATCGGCTCGTGCTGAAATTTGTAGCGGCCGAATCCCCACGCAAAGGTGTTCTTGGCCCAGATAATCTGACAGCGTACTTCAAAGCCGGCGGATTCGAGAGCGTTCTGAAACTCGCGCTGCCAGGAACTGGAGTGGCAAACGTACAACGAGGCGCCCGGCTTCACGATCGATCGACAGGATCGGAACGCGGCTCCGAGGAACTCCTTGAACTCACCGTCGGACATGCGGTCGCCCTTGATCTTGAGATGTTGTTCCGTATAGCCCTCGTAATCGACGTTGTACGGAGGATCTATGAAAACCAGGTCCGCAGCGTCGCCAGCCATCAGCCTGGCGACATCGCCCTGATCTGTGGCATCGCCGACCAGCAACTTGTGGTCGCCGAGAAGCCAAAGATCACCCGCTCGGGAGACCGGATTTTCCGGCAACGGGGGAACGGCGTCTTCGTCAGTGAGTCCTTCTGTGGCATCCTGCGCAGCAAGTAGCCGCGCCAGTTCTTCATCATCGAAGCCGATCACGCTGATATCAAAGCTCTCTTCTTGGAGCGCGGCGAGTTCGCTACGAAGCAGGTCATCATCCCAGCCGGCGTTTTCGGCCAGTTTATTGTCGGCGATGATGTACGCGCGCTTCTGTGACTCGGACAGGTGATCAAGAACGATCACCGGCACTTCTTTAAGCCCGAGCTTCCGGGCTGCGAGGAGACGGCCGTGGCCGGCGATGATCCCCGCTTTCGTGTCCACCAGGATCGGGTTGTTGAACCCGAACTCGTCAATGCTGGCGGCAATCTGTGCAACTTGGGCGTCCGAGTGGGTCCTCGGGTTTCTCGCAAACGGGATCAGCTTGTCGAGCAGCCACAGCTCGATGTGTTTCGCCATCTGGAGCAACTTCGTAACTCCAGTTGGCGGTAACTCATCTTTGCGTCGCGTCTCGCGAGGTCCTCGCATGCCACGAGTATAAGGGACCTTCAGGATTTTGCAAAAGGCTGTAATATATGGAATTAATCGTTGTTAAGCGATGCTAATTGTGAATAGTGCTGGGCGGTGCAGCACTCCACTTCGGTAAGCGAATGGCTGAAGTTTCCATGACAACCGAATCGTCGTGGCAGCAGATACGCGCCAAATTTCTTCAGGGCGCGGAGGAGCACCCGGATCTGTACGCGCATTGGGATGGCAGCCAGGAGATCTGGACCCTTCGCCTCGCACGAGCGCATCAAGCTTTTCAACCCGCCACTCCGGAATCTGAACGTTTGTTTGTTGAGACCGCTCGGATGGCGGTCCAACTACTCAAGAACGTCAGGCGAGCCGGACACAATGGCACCCGCTAGCCCGTTGGGCAGGCCCTGGCATGTCTGGCTCGACTTGATGCGAAGGCAGAAACGGGGTTTCAGGAAAATAGAGAAACCACGCACATGGACTCAGTTCAGAAACGCAGTCGTGTTGAAAGCACCGGTGTCTACGGATAGCAAAGATGGCGGAATCAGACACGTGTTCAAGGTGTCCGCCGATTTCTGTGCCGACCTCGATTTGGGTGGTGCAGAGGCCCCGGCATCAACCGGGGAGCTGGCCGCTTCACCGCAAGGTAATCAGGCACAGCCCAAAGAATCGATGTCGGCTGTGCAAGGAGATTCGCAGACATTGGCTGCTGAGAACCCTGATGATCATCTGGAAATTGAACGGAGTGCGCTCCTTCGGCCGGATATTCATATTACGGAAACGCAACGGGATATCCTTCGGCGGTTGGTCTCCAACAACGACTCGGGCACGGAGTTTTACCTGACGCGCAATTCTGATGGGTGGTGGGTAAGCCGCTCAGGTGAACGATCATTCGACGTACGTTTTAACGACATCGACGAACTGCGCACCAAAAGGCTCATCGGTTTGGAGCGAAATACTCGAAACTCCTATCGCGGTTGGCCAACGCAACTCGGAACAACACTCATCGCCGACTGTCCTCCGGTCAAGGAGACACCAGCAGCTTCAGCTGACGGCGGCCCTGCAGAACTTCCCGAGTTGCCCGAAGCCTATATAGAACTTGCGAGAGTGGAAGCGACGAAGGCGCTCCAGCGTGCGCGAGGCCAATTGGACTTCATGAATCAGGCAGTGATCAGACTGGTAGACTGTACGCCGGCTGAGAAGGAGGGACTTGAAGCCGAACGTGATTGGCGCCAGAAGAACGCGAGGAGGCATCTCGAAGATGCGACCAGTGGCCTTTTTGACTCCATTGCCGAGCAGTGCTGGAACGTGGTGCGCCCGGACGAGAAATCATTTTCGAAGCTTTTGCCCTTGATTTCTGCCGAGGTCGCAAAAGTCATCGTGTGTCCTGAATTGGATCAGATCATCAGTCAAACGCTGAGCGACAGAAGTGCTAGATGGGCCGAGCGCACAGCTCGTGAAGCCGCAGTCGACGATAGCGTTCAATGGGCGAATCTCGGAGGGGAATTTGCCGCGTTGGCAGATCGGGAGGCGAAGGCGTTCCCGAACGTCACCAATGATCAGTTATTGCACGCGCACGGCAATTACACGATCGGGCTGGGAAACGTCGGCGCGTGGACACTCGTTGGCTCATCTGAGAGCATACGCGTGGACTTCGAGCGGCAGGCTGCGCGTGCGGGAATTGCTCTGAAGTCACCGAGTAGCACAAGTCCAGTGGATTTTTGGCTTCATCGCCTGTTTGTTGATCTATTGGAGAACAGGAGCAAGAACCTCTTCTGCGCACATAAAGGCAGCGGCGGAATGATCAAGAATCTCCTCCAAGCCTCCGTCACTTACTGCGCCCGCCTGGAGCGGATTGCCCTTGAAAATGAGGGTCGACGGGAGAACACGGCCACGCTCGAGGCCGCAAAGAAACCAGAAGGGGCAATTCCTTTTCAGGGGCACAAACATTCGGCTCCCGACCAAAGCCAATCGCCGATAACGTCGGGCGGTGTTTCTGGCTGGGACGAAGTCGAGATCCGCTTCCTCAGCGATGAGCGAGTTCAAATCACAGCCGGCCAACATACCGAGTCACGAAACTATGCCGAGTTCGGCTTTGAAGACGGCAGGTCCAAGACGCCGAATCTGGCATGGGTGGCGCTCCGCTCCTTGGCTGAAGCGGGTGGGATAATCCGCCGGCCAAACGACGGGCAGGACTGGACTAGCGTAGAGAAACGAATGCAGGAGATACGACGAATCTTTCGGAACCACTTCAAGCTCTTTGACGATCCGCTGCCCTTCATCGAAGGTACCGGGTATCAAGCGCGCTTCAAGATTGGCTGCGGCCCGTCGTTCAATTCCTAACGCCGCCGAATTTTCGTCGGAAACCGGAACAAAATTGTTCGAATTGTTTTGGTCGCGATTTCAGTTCGTTACGGAACTTTTCGCCGAAAACCTTCTGCCCGCGCCGAATTTTCGCCCAGTAGAGGTGTATGAACAATTCACTACCACTGCGACGCGAAAGCGCCAACGAATCTGAGTTAGAAACCCTGCTCACAGAACATGAGTACGCCCGGATCATTAAACGCAGTGTCGCCAGCGCGAGGCGCGACCGGTTACTCCGACAAGGCTGTCCTTACGTAAAGCTGGGAGCTCTCGTCCGCTATCGGCCCGAGGACGTGAGGACATACCTAGAGCGAAGCCTGCGTCGGACGACCGACAGCCACCAGGTGGGCGAAGGGGTCGAATAGTCTCCTGGGGATCGGCTGAAACACTGCAATGAAGGAACCGAGGCCACCGATGCTTCGCGTACGCGATTGGGATCGCCTATACGAGAACAATCGAAGCCGCGACATGAAGCGCACAAGTTGGTTTCCGGCGCCGAACGACCTCAGCGCGGATGGCTACGTGGAACTCGTGGCTCACGAAGAAGGTGCTGCTCATTTTGGAGTGTGGAACGCGGTTTTGATGGTGGCTTCGAAAGCCAAGCCGCACCGCGGCCTGTTGGTGAAGGAAGACGGCCGGCCCCACACGGCAGAATCGCTCGCGCGGGTTACTCGATTCCCGGAATCCTTGATCCAAGTCGCCCTTGAACGGCTGCTCCGGATCGGGCTCTTAGAGATTGTCGATGAGGGTCCACCGGAGATCAATAACTTAGGACCGCACCCTCGTGCGGGAAACCCGCAGGACCCTGCGGGAACACCGCAGGAGGGTGCCGTAGAAGGGAAGGGAACGGAACATCATCATCAGGAAGGGAATGGAAAAGAAAAGAAGGGAACGGAACGCGCCGACGATGAGCGCAAGACCGAGCGTGCCGGCGCTGGCAGCAGCGCCGAATTTTTTCAAAGAGGGGCTGATGATGGGGAAAAACCGGGAGAGGTCTACGCTTCGCCCGAAGATGAGTTGAAAGCGATCTACCTGGCGAAGGCCGGCGGGCCGATCACGATCGCAGTGCTGGACGCTATTCGATTGAGTCTTGAGCTCGCGGGCGTTTCCATGGGCGAGTTCGTTTCGGGCGTCCGGAAGCACGTTCAGAACGAGTGGCGCAATCCGGCGGGCTTTCTTCGGGACCTGGCTAGGCGGTTCCGCGCCAAGACTCGTCCGGCCGGCGATCCCGTTACTGCGGCCGAAGCCGATGAGAAGAACTATCGCTGCCAGATTTGCGGATCGCGCGTTCGCGGCGAAGGCGCCGTTCCCGGACCGAACGGGACGGCGATCCCCTGCCAATGCGCGAGCCCGGAGTATATCGCACGTCAGCGCGCTCGTGGGGTCTTTGCAGGAGAGCAATCGCAATGATCGCCCCCCGGTGGCGCCCGCGATTCGCGGTTGACTTTCCGCGTCGCACCACGCGACCAATGTCATGGCCCGCGGAAAGGGCGGGCTTGTAGCGATGGGGGTGTACAAACGCGGCCGCGTCTGGTGGTACCGGTTCACCTGGAAGGGAGAAGCGTTCCGGGAGAGCACCAAGCAGGCCAACAAGCGCGTCGCCGAACAGATCGAAGCAGCCCACAAGACTTCGCTCGCCAAGGGTGAAGTGGGCATTCGGGACAAGAAGCCGGTCTCGACCCTTGAACAGTTTATAAAGCAGGACTTCCTCCGGTTCGTCCGCACGACAAAGGCATCGAAGCCAAATACGGTCCGCTTTTATGAGAATAGCGTCGCGAACCTGAGAGCCTACTCTAAGCTGGCGAGGTTGCGCCTGGATGAAATCACGACGGAGCACATTACCGGATTCGTGGCGCGTCGCCAGATAGCGAACTTGCAGGTCTCGACGATTAACGCGGACCTCGCGGCGCTCCGACGGATTTTCCATCTCGCACTCGAGTGGCGCAAGGTCTCCGTCGCCCTTCCACGGGTTCGGTTGCTGCCGGGCGCGAACCACCGAGAGCGAGTGTTGAGTCCTGAAGAAGAGGAGAAGTACCTCGGTACCGCAACGGCCATCGGGCACCAGCTTCAGGAGGGATACTTGCGCGCACTCGAAGGAATCCGCGCGGTAGTACGAGGCGAGCCGCCACAAAAGCCGGACTGTTACCTTCTGCGGGATGCGGCGACGCTCCTAATCGACTGTGGGATGAGGCCGGAGGAGTGTTTCCGTTTGAAATGGCTGGACAATATTCGGGACGGCGCGATCGAGATTCATACGGGCAAGAGGCGGGGTTCACGGCGACGCATTCCGTGTTCGCGACGGGTGCTATCTGTCCTTGAGATGCGACGCGCCAGCGCGACCTCTGAATGGGTATTCCCTGCTGAAACGAAAAGCGGGCACATCGAGGCTTCGAGTCTCAAGAAGTCCCATCCTGCCGCTACAAAGGCATCGGGCGTCGCGCCGTTCGTCTTGTACACATTTCGGCACACCTGCATCACGCGCTGGGCGAAGTATATGGACCCTTTCACGCTTCATGTTCTGGCCGGCCATGCGGACATGAACACCACCAAGCGATACGTGCACCCAAGCGACGCTGACATTCTGGAGGCGATGGAAAAGGTCAGAAGTGGGCACAAAACTGGGCACAGTCCGAAAACTGTCATCTCAGAAGAGTTCGGAGAATCACCCGCAATTCAATGACAGGCAAAGGGTTAGGTGGAGCCACCCGCCGGGGTTGAACCGGCGACCTGCTGATTACGAATCAGCCGCTCTACCAACTGAGCTAGGGTGGCCTCTTTTGTCAGAATATCATAGACCCTTACGGCGAACCGAAAACACGGTCCATCCAAGCTCGGATTAACGGGCCCGCTTTCGACGGGAAACGGTGGGTGCCGGGGAGCAGGTGGAACTCAACGTCGTCCGCATGATGTTTTAGGCGGGCCGGGAAGCCGCAGACCACATCCGCGGGAAAATATTCGTCCTCGGATCGCGAGATATGCAGGAGCGGCGCGGCAACGTGGTGGTACTTGGGGTCTTCCCAGTCCTTGGGGACGCCGCCACAGAGACCTACGACGCCGCCTGCCTCGGCGGGATACGTTCCGATGAAACGGTAGTTGAGGCCCACGGGTTGCGAAAAGCCCATCAAGACGGTGCGAGGCGCAGGAATGGAGAAGCGCATGCGCAGGGACGCCGCAACGGTCCGGACGATCTCATGATGCAGGCGGATGTTCAGGTCGGGATGCCGTCGCGTGCCCCAGTTGTAGCCGACTTCGTCACTGGCCGGGTTCCCTGACAGGTAATGCTGATTCGGTCCACGAAGGCTCGCGACAATGCGGTTTTCGCCCACGGTGGGCACGGTGAGGCGCAGCATCATTTCCGGGTTGGATCCAAACCCGTGCAGGGTGAGCACCAGAAGGGTGCGCGAGTCCACGTGTGGCGGCACGTGCAGTAGATAGGCGACTTCGAGGCTGACGTTGACGGTTTCCAAATTATTCATAATAAAACGTCCGAGGCCGTCGATATGTAGTTAGAAGGTAAAATGCGGAGTAAGACATGAGTGTGCCCTCGACCGGACCGGCCCAGACGGAAGCCGCGGTGGACCGCGAGCTGGCTCTGTCACGCGTGGGCGGCGACGTCGAATTGCTCCGGGAGATCGCCGCACTGTTCCTGGAGGAGTATCCGAGAGTTCTGGAGGAACTGCGGGCGGCGATTGCGCGGGGCGACGCGAAGGACCTGGAGCGGACGGCGCATGGGCTGAAAGGGTCCGTGTCGAACTTCGGCGCGAGGACGGCCGTCGAGGGGGCGCGGATGCTGGAATCGATGGGGCGCGCGCAGCAAATGGCCGACGTCGGCCCGGCTATCCACACGCTGGAGCTGGCGCTGGCGGCGCTGAAACCCGAGCTGGAAGCTTTATAGACCTGCCACCCGGCGTACCTGCTATCATTGTTGTTTCGTCCTCAGGCATGCCTTCCACTCTTTCTGAAATCGTCTGCGCACATAGCCCGGATTCGGACGACGCTTACATGTTCTATGCGTTGGCGACGCAGAAGATCCGGTCCGCGACGGTGAGATTCCGGCACGTGCTGGAGGATATCCAGACCTTAAACCAGAAAGCCCGCCGAGGCGATTACGAGCTCACCGCGATTTCCTATCACGCCTATCCGTTCGTGGCGGACAAATACGTTTTGATGGCTTCGGGATCGAGCGTCGGCGACGGCTACGGCCCCATGTTGGTGGCGGCGCATCCGATGGCGCCGGAGGAGCTGAAAGGGAAACGGATCGCCATCCCGGGAAAATTGACCACCGCGTATCTGACGCTGCGGCTGATGCAGCCGGATTTCGAAGCGGTGGAGACGCCTTTCGACCAGATCCTGGACGCGGTGCGCGAGAATCGGGCGGACGCGGGCCTGGTGATTCATGAGGCGCAGTTGACCTACTCGAAAGGCGGATTTCACAACGTGGCCGACCTGGGGCGCTGGTGGAAAAACACATACGGCTTGCCGCTGCCGCTAGGGGCGAACGTGCTGCGGCGGGATCTGGGGCCGGAACTTTCGTCGGAATGCTGCCGTCTAATGAAAGAGAGCATACAATTCGCGCTCGATCATCGGGAAGAGTCGCTTGTGTACGCGCTACAGTTCGCCCGCGACATGGAGCCAGCGCTGGCTGAGAAATTCGTGGGCATGTACGTCAACCATTACACCGTGGATTGCGGGGAGCTGGTGCCGGTGGCTGCGCAAAAGCTGCTCGATTTAGGGTACGACGCCGGGCTGATTCCGCATCGCGTTTCACTCGAGTTTGTACGGTGAAGACAACACTAAACGTATTCCTGATCGCCACTTTTTCCTGGGGATTCGCTTTTGGCCAAGGGCCGACGGCGGACACCAAGCAGCGGGCCAAGAACGTGCGGGAGATGGCCAAGCAGGGCCCGGATGCGATCCCCAGAATCGTGCCGTATGTAAAAGATCCGGACCTGAGCGTTCGAATTGAGGCGGTGAAGGCGTTGGTGGAGATCGGCGGGCCAAAGACGCTGGACTCACTGGTCGACGCCACGCGCGACAACGATCCTGAGATTCAGATCCGCGCGACCGACGGCTTGGTAAACGTCTATATGCCGGGCTACAGCAAAACCGGGATGAGCGGGACGCTGCAACGCGTGGGGACGTCGATCAAAGGCAAGTTCACCGACACCGGCGACAAGGTGATCGACGCTTTCATTCAGGTCCGTCCGGATGTAATCGAGTCGCTAGGGAAGCTGGCGCGCGGCGGGGCGAGCATTGAATCGCGGGCCAATGCGGCGCGGGCGGTGGGCGTGCTGCGGGGACGCGCGGCGATTCCGGATCTAATTGAAGCGCTGCACTCGAAGGACGATTCGGTGATGTACGAGGCGCTGATCGCGCTTCAGAAAATCCGCGATCCTTCGGCGGCGCCGCGTATTTCGTTTCTGATGCGGGATCTGGACGACAAGATTCAAATCGCCGCGCTGGAGACCAACGGAATTCTTCGCAACAAGGAAGCCGCGCCGGACGTGCGCGACGCGTTGGAGCACGCGCGAAACATTAAAGTGCGCCGGGCCGCGCTGGCCGCGCTGGCCATGCTCGGAGATCCGGCCGATCACGCGGGGTTCCTGCGGGATCTGAACGACAAAGACGATGCGTTGCGGGCCGCTGCCGGGGAAGGCCTGGGACGGCTGAAGAATCCCGCCGACCGCGGGGTCCTCGACAAGGCGTTCGCCGACGAGCACAAGATGAACGCCCGCTTATCGGACGCTTTCGCGCTGGTTTCGCTGGGCAATCTGGAGGTCAGCGACTTCAGCCCGCTTCGCTATCTGGTGAATACGTTGAACATACGGTCTTACCGGGATGTCGCAGCCGCGTATCTCACAGAGTTGACGCGTGACCAGGTGGTGCGAGCCGCGATTTATCCTCTGCTGACGGGGGCGACCAGGGATGAAAAGATTCAGATGAGCATCGTGCTGGCGCGTTCAGGCGACAAGGACAGTGTGCCGTATCTCCAAACCTTGTCCATGGACCCGGATAGCGACGTGGCGCAAGAAGGAATTCGCAGCCTGCGTTCGCTTCAAGCCCGGCTGCCGTAACGCGGCGGGATTTACTTTGCCTTCTTCTGCTTCTGTTGTCCGACGCGGATCTTGAATTGCTTCTGCTGCGCTTCCTGAAAGGCCTTCCAGTCAAAGCGCCGGGCGGCATCGGAAAGATAAGCGTTCACGTCGATGTTCTTGGGCAGGACGGCCATCAGACTGGCGCTCATCGCGCCGTCCGGGCTGCTGATGCGATACCGTTTCACGTTCGGAATGGACATACAATCTCACGATAACATAGTTCGAACCTATGAACATCCCGATTGGCACCAAGGGTGAGCATCGCCGCATTGTAACGAACGATATCGCCATCAATTTTCTCGGCTTGGAAGGGGCACGTGTTCTGGGCACGCCGTTCTTGATCATGCTGCTCGAAATGGCGTCCCGCGATTCGATCGTGCCGCTGCTCGATGCGGGCTACGATTCGGTGGGCACGGAAGTGAATGTTCGGCATCTGGCGGCGACTCCGCTGGGCATGGAAGTGACGTTCCGGAGCGAGGTGATCGCGGTGGACGACCGGCGGGTGCGCTTCAAAGTGGAGGCGTTCGACGAGAAAGAGGCGATCGCGGAAGGGACGCATGAGCGATTCGTGATCCATGTCGAGCGGTTCGCGAAGCGGCTGGCGGAGAAGAGGGCGTTCAGCCATACCTCTTTAAGGGGTCCTCCACCCAGGGCGGCGTCGCTTCCATCAGACGGCCCAGCTCGGGTTCGAGTTGTTCCATCTTCTGTTTCATCTCCCAGGCGACCTTGCGATAGCTGAAATGGCCTTTTACGCCGCTGCGAACGCGGGCGATGTATTCGGCTTCGGCGAAATCCATCTTGAAGAGGAACCGCGAGCGGGCCGCGAAGGGCATCAGGTAATGCGCGCCGGATCCGTTCAGGCCGGCCATCGCAGCGAACGTGTCCGCCATCAGCGCGTCGTAGGATTCCTTCAGCCCGGCCTCGACCAGCGCCTCAGGCGTATCGTAGCCGAGCCGGCCCGTGTAGGCCTGCCGGAATTGCTGGCAGCGGCGATGACGATGCAGGTCGCGATAGGCGCCAATGTCCATCAGGATGTCGAAAGCGTAGAGACCGCCGCGAAATCCGCGGAGCAGCTCATCGCGCCTGGTGCGGGAGCGCAGCGCGACGTCGATCACTTCGTTGCGGCGGGCCGCGCTCCAGCCGCTGACCATGTCGTACAGCTCATAATGCGGACGGTCCGTGACGGGATAAAGCAGCGTCGCCGCGATATCGGCGTGGGTGTCGATCGGCCGGGCCAGGTGAACCATTTCGTTCGAGCTTCCGGTGGAGGCGGGAAGGTTCTGACCAGCCCACGTTTCAAGATCCTTGCGCGATTGCGCGTCATGCTGGTCGGGGTCGACATGGCGGGCGAGGGTTGGGGCGAGCGGCTCGGCCGCCGACGATTCCGTCCACACGCACGCCGGCGGGGCGGCGCACGCGGCGGCGATTTCCTCGCCGATCTCGCGGACCTCGGCGTATTCAGAGGCCTTCAGGCGGCGGACCTGGCGTTCGAGCGTGCGGATGCTGGTCACCTGGCCGACGCCGGTGGGAATGCCGAAGAACAGCACGTATCGCGCGACGTCGAAGGCTCGGGCGGCGATGTTGCGCTGGTACATATCGGGCTTCATCTGCTCGGGCCTCGGCAGACGTTCGGCGAGGTGTTCGCACATGCGCTGGTGAATATCGTTATAGGCGGCGAGAAGGCGCCGGGCAGCGGCGCTGTAAGTTTCGTCAGACAGGCCGGGCGGAGTGATGAAACCGGAGCGCGAGAAGTCCTGATAGCGGGAGGACCGCGCCTGGCCGTCCCACAACTGCTCGTCTTCAATTTCAGTGGCGGCGAGCTCGGACACACCCTCGAAGCAAAGAATTACGTGACCCAGGTCGGCAATGGAGGCGTGACCGTACTGGAAGTAGAAGCTTTCTAAGAATTTCGCCGAGTCGTGAGTGCGCACCCATTCGATGGAATCGCGGATCGAATCGGGGGAGCGGCTGTAACGCGCCAGGGCGTAGGCGCTCTTTTCGGGCGGCATCGGCGAGACAGCGAGAACGCGAGGAGTTTTCGTAGGGGTCAAACGGTTATGATAACTGTTCCGACATCATGAAAATTCGAATCAAGAAACTTCACCCGGAAGCGACCACACCGGCATATGCCCACGGAGCCGCGGAGGACGCGGGGCAAGATTTGCACGCCGTGGAACGCGTAGTACTGACGCCGGGGATGGCCCAAGCGGTCCCCACGGGGCTTGCGATTGAGCTGCCGCCGGGTTACGAAGCTCAGGTTCGGCCGAGGAGCGGCCTGGCGCTCAAGCACGCGGTCACTGTGAATTTCGGCACGATCGACCCAGGTTACCGGGGAGAAATCCGCGTGGTTATGTTCAACCTGGGGCGGGCCGATTACGTTGTGGAGAAAGGCGATCGTATCGCGCAATTGATCGTCGCGCGATATGAAGCCATCGAGTGGGAACAGGGCGAGCTGGGGGATTCAGCGCGTGGCGCCGGCGGGTTTGGGTCTTCGGGCCGCTGAAACGTTTTCCGCAGCTCCGTTATCTACTGGTCAGACGCAGCGTGCGGACCCGTCACCTCCGCGCGCTGCGACACTCGTCTTGGGGACAACGGAGGGCGCGAGGTGGCTTTTATTTTGCTATTCATAGCTAACCTCGCGGTCCTCCGGACGAAGGTTTCAGGTCCGACCGCGCCACGGCAATCGACCGCGGGCGTTATAGCGGCGGTTTAGGTGGTCGAGCAGCTTTTCCAGAGTCTCGATGGCTTGCGCCGCGGGGATTTTGCGAACACGCTCGCGCTGGGCCCAGCGTTTCCAGCTGGTCAGAGTTTTCGCGTGCGATCCAGCTTCGGTGTGGACCTGGCGGCTGTGGACCAACAGGGATCGTTCGAGTCCAAGAGCGGCCTTGCCGGTCGCTTGCACTTCGTTTTTGGCGTCTACCGTCTTCAGCAGCGAGCGCGATTCCTGGTCCAATCCGGCTATTTGCCAGGGCTGCCGCGCGAGCCCGAGGGCCACTATCGCGGGCCACAGCGTTCGATGAATGAAGGTGTCTTTGCCGGAGACCAACTTAGCCACAAGTACATCGGGATGCTCCGCGAGTTGGGTCAGTTCCCGAAAAATATCGTGCGACCGTGGATGCGCCCACCAGGATCCGCGCACCGGCTCGCCGGCCACCAATGCGCATACGTTCGGCAGCTTCGCGTCGGTTTTCAACAGCAGGCCGTGCTGTTCCAGCTGAGCGATTATCGCCATTGAACGGGAAGTTCGACGTAGGTCGGGTATTTGGCGGAACGGAAGATTTTCTGGGTGGCCGGCCGATAGTCGGACGCGGCGGCTTTGTAAATATTGTCGACGAAGGTCTGGGGATTCCGGTCGATCAGCGGGAACCAGGTGCTCTGCACCTGCACCATCATGCGATGGCCGCGCCGGAAAGCGTGATTGGCGGAATGAATGTCGACCGGGAATTCGTAGATCTTGCCCGGCTCCAGGCTCTCCGGTTTCTCGAAACTGTTGTGGAAGCGCGCGCGGTACACTTCGTTGTCGATCATCAATTCGTAGCCGGGCAGCTTTTCGTCGTTTTCGGGATAAACGTCGATGAGCTTCACGATCCAATCGCTGTCGGAGCCTGAAGTGGACGCGAACAGGTGCGCGACTATGTCGCCAGCGATGACCATGTCGTCCTTCAGCGGCTCAGTCTTCCAGCTCAACACATCGGGACGCAGATCGACGAAGCGCTGATCTTCGACCAGCCACTGCGTCCAGCCGGAGTTGGTTGAATAGGTCGGCGGAATGGGACGATGGCGGTACGGCACCGGGTGCGCAGGATCGGAAACGTAGCTGTCGAAAGCATTGTCGGTATTGTCGCGCGGAATATCGAAGGACAGCGCGCCCGCCGCCGACGTATAGAGTTTGCGTTTCTCAATTCCGTCCTGCGGCGGCCACGCGTCGTACTTTTCCCAAGTGTTGCGTCCGGTCTCGAAGGCCATCGCTTCGGGCTGATGCAACTGGCCCTTATCCTTCAGCCAATAGGCGAACCAGGGGGCCTCGATCTTCTCGCGAAAATATTTGGACTGATCGCCCGAGAAATCGATGGGGCCAAGATTCTTTCCGTCGCCGCCCCATCCGCCGTGCCGCCACGGTCCCACTACCAGATAGTTTTTGTGATCGGCGTCGTTCTTTTCCAGGGTCTCGTAGATCTTCATGGGACCCCAGTAATCTTCCTGGTCCCACCAGCCGGCGACGTTGAGATTCGGAACCGACGTTTTCGTCAGGATCCGCTGCACGGCCTGCTGCTGCCAGAACGAATCGTAGTTGGGATGATTGACGAAGTTGTTCCAGGTGGGTTTCTCGCCATGGAAATAGCGCTTGTCGATCTCGGAAAGCGCGCCGAGCGACAGGTACCAGTCAAAGGTGTCGTACTTGTCGAAATCGAACTTGTACTGCACCTTTCCGGTTTCCATACGGGCGACGTATTCGAATCCGTAGCTCAGCCGGAAGGCGCCGTTGTGATGAAAATCGTCGCCGAGATACATGTCGGCGGGCGAGGCTTGTTCGCTCGCGGCCTTGAGGGCGGGATGCGGCTCGATCAGCGCCGTCGCAGTGAGCCATCCGCCGTAAGAGATCCCTAGAAGCCCCGCGCGGCCATTGTGATTCGGGACATTCTTGAGCAGCCACGCGATCGTGTCGTAGGTATCGGTGCCTTCGTCGATCGAATTGGGCTGGGAGGGATCGCGCACCGGGCGCTGCATCACGAATTGGCCTTCGGATTGATATCGTCCTCGAATATCCTGCAAGACGAAAATGAATCCTTCGTCAGCCAGCTCCTTGTAGCGCGTGGCCAGTGTTCGCTCCGCTCTGCCGTTATCGAATCCGTATGGTGAGCGTTCGATCAGGAACGGCAATTTACCGCTGGGATTCTTGGGCGCGAAAATCAGCGTGTGAAGCTTTACGCCATCGCGGGCGGGGATCATGACGTCGGTCTTGTCCCACTCCGCGGGTTCCTTTTTGGTGCAACCGGCGAGTAAAAGACAACCGATCAGCGCGGCGAGTTTCATGGGGTCTAATGTTATCAGAGATAAAACAGGCTCAGCCGAGGCAGGCCCGCGGACTCGAGCAGGCGCCGCTCCAGAAACTGCCGTTCGAGCATCGCCAGTTGATCGGCGGTCATCTTTCCGCGATACGGTTTCAGGTCGCGGTCGAGGGCGCGGCGGGCTTCAAACAAAGCTTCGTCGGAGGCCGTTGCCCGCAGCCGCGCGATCATCTTTTCTTCGATGGCGGTCAGCCGTTGCTCGAGCTGCTCCAGGTCGGAATGCAGGGCGCCCAGATCGATGGCTTCCAGCGATGCGGCCAGGTCTTCCTGTCCCGCGGACCGGAGCGCCGCCCCGTTGCGTGCCACAAACTCGCGGACATCCTCAGGCGCGAATGGCGCTTTCGCATCTTTGCCAACGGCGGGCGTGGAATTCGCCAGCCCCTGCGCTTCGGTGGCGATCGCCTGGGTGCAATACGCCAGCGAATTCACCATTTGAATGCGGGCGCGCGGCGGGCGGCTGCGCCACTTTTCAAACGCCGCGTCGATCCCGCGTAGCACTGCTTCGAGCGGAATGCCGGCGTTCTTCCAGGTCTCGATGAGGGCCCAGTCGAGCGGCGACAGCAAGAACAGGCTGGTGCCTCGGGCACGCTGGAAATGCTCCTCGATCTCAGTGAAATAGTTGAAGTAGTTCTGGTTCATCCGAGGGCAGACGGCTGGTTCCTCTCCCAGATCATCCGCAAACCGTCGAGCGTCAGGTCTTCATCGCAGATCTTCACCAGACGCGAGCCGCGGACGATCAAGGATCCTTGGCCGCCGGTCGCGACAGCGGTGGTTTGCGGGCCCAGCTCCGCGATCAGCCGCTCCACGATGCCGTCAATCATTCCGACGAAACCGTAGTACAGGCCCGAGGTGATGCTGCCCACGGTATTGGACCCGATCAGTTTTTCGGGCTCCCGAAAGTCGACCATCGGCAGGCGAGCGGTGCTGCGCGAACAATCCGCCGATCGACATGCCGATGCCGGGGCAGATGATGCCACCCAGAAACTCCGCATTCGCGGACACGATGTCGAAGTTGATGGTGGTGCCCAGGTCCACCGACACGCACGGACCGCCGTACTTATAAAACGTCGCAACGCTGTTTACCAGACGGTCCGCTCCCACTTCGCGCGGGTTGTCATACCGCACGGTGATGCCGAGATCGCTCTGGTAACTCACAAACATCGGCTGCCGATGGAAGTATTTTTCCGCCATGGATTCGAGCGGCTGATCGACGGCGGGCACCACACTCGAAATCACGACTCCGTTCACCGCCGCCAAGTCGAGCGACGACAACGAAAACAGATTGCGCATCAGGATGCCCCACTCATCGGCGGTTTGCTCGCGGATGGTGCGAAGGCGCCAGCGTCCGATCAGTTTTGAGCCGTCGAAGGCCCCGATAGTGATGTTGGTGTTGCCCGCATCGAGTGCAAGTAGCATATGTTTTTAAGCCGGACGAACGCCGCCGGCGAGAATGGTGGTTTCCCTTCCGTCGTCCTCGCGAATCACCAGGAAGCCTGAAGGGTCCAGGCCACAGGTGACTCCTTCAATCATCGCGCCATCCTTCTCGACGCGCACGCGCCGGCCTTCGGCGTAGCTGGAAGCGCGCGTGAACATGCGCAGGATCGCCGCGGGTCCATCCTCGCTAAGGATCTTGCAGCACGTTTCGATTGACCTGACCAGCGAGACCAGCAGATCCTCGCGCGAAACGCCGCGTTTCCCTTCGAGCTTGCAGCGAGGTCGCCATCGGCTCGATTTCCGCGGGAAAGATGGTGTGATTGACGTTGATGCCGATTCCCGCGACCATGGCGCTGCCTTCGAGCTGCGCCAGAATCCCGGCGCACTTGCGGCCGTGGATCATCACGTCATTCGGCCAGCGCAGATCCGCCGCAAGCCCGGTGGTTTCGGCGATGGCTTCCTGCGTGGCAAGGCCCAAGCGCGAGCATCACCACCGGCAGATCGCTCGGGCCGATGCGGAAGGCGGAGGACCATGGAAACATATAGTCCCGCTTCTGCTTCGGAGTGCCAGGTGTGGCCCTGCCGCCCGATGCCGGCCACTTGGCCGTCGGCGCCGACGATGGTTCCAGAGAGGCATCCGTCGTGAGCCAACCGGGCAGCCAGCGTCATGGTCGAAGTGACGCTGGAGAACCAGTCGATGTGGCGATCCGGCAATCGCGGACGTACCGAGGCCAAGTCAAACGCCATAGATGCCACAGTTTATATCGACAGCGACCGCCGAGTGCGTGATGGCGCCCGAGGAGATGAAATCGGGGCGTGCCGCGGCGTATGCGCGAACGTTTTCGAGCGTCACGCCGCCGGAAATTTCCGTCTCCGCCTGGCTGGCCGATGAAATCGATCTCTATCGCGGCCTGCTCCGGCGTCAGGTTGTCCAGCAGCAACCGCGCCGCTCCCAATTCGAGCGCTTCTTCGATCTCGGCGCGCGTGCGGACTTCGATTTCGATCGGTTGACTGGTCGCCTGGGCCCGTTCGATCGCCTGGCGCACGCCTCCCGCGAGGCGAATATGATTGTTCTTGATCAGCACCGCGTCGTACAGACCCATGCGATGATTCACGACGCCGCCGGCCGCCGCTGCCATCTTTTCGAGCACTCGCAAGCCGGGCGTGGTCTTGCGGGTGTCGAGAATCCGCACTCCGGTTCCCGCGACCGCAGCTACGAATTTCGCGGCGAGCGTCGCGATGCCGGAGAGCCGTTGCAGAAAATTCAAGGCGACTCGTTCCCGCGTGAGCAGCAGCCGCGCGGGCCCGCGCACCAGCGCGAACGGCTCATCCGCCGATGCCCGGTCGCCGCTCTTGTAGCCGCAGCAGCGGGGCCTCGAACAGCACGGTGAGCAATTCGACGCCGGCCAGCGTCATGTCCTGGCGCGCGACAAATTGCGCCTGCGCGGGCAGACGCAGAGGAATGCAGGCGTCAGTGGTGATGTCGCCGGCACCGAGGTCTTCGGCGAGCGCATTCTCGATCGCACGCCTGACGTCAGGATGATGGATGTCGAAGATCATGCTCCGTCGAGCGCCGCGCGGTTCTTGGCGAGTTGCGCCTCGTACTCGGCGAGCTTGGAGCGCATGCTGCCGACAACTTTTTCCGGCATTTTGCGGACGACATCCTCATTTTCGAGTTGTCGCTTATAGTTTGCGATCACCTTCTCGATCTGCTCTTTTTCCTTTCAGCAGCCTGGTGCGATGTTCCGCCGAATGCTCCTGCGT
The DNA here is from genome assembly GCA_963842485.1 of Terriglobia bacterium. Lineage (GTDB taxonomy): Bacteria > Acidobacteriota > Terriglobia > Bryobacterales > Bryobacteraceae > Palsa-187. Next base: position 20,225 of record CAWJHI010000013.1, read on the forward strand.
CTTCCGGAAACGCGATTTGGATCGAAAACCCTGGATCAGGGCTTGGCTCGACCCGAAAGTAGGTGTTGGTGCCGTACAAAATCCAGGGCACGTCAACGGATTGCGACGATAACGTCACGCCTTCCAGCCCGACCTTACGATCGACTTTATGGTCGGCGCGCGCCGCGCGCGTGGCGGTGATGATATCCTGCTGATGCTTCACGTAGCGCTCTATTTCAGGATCGGCGAGCTCCGGATCGGACCTCGGATATCGTTCAACCGCAATCGAGCCTTCATATCCGCGTCGGTGCCATAATTCCTCGCTCAAGAACGGCATGACCGGATGAAGCAACTTGAGGGCTTGATCATAAATGCGAAACGCGTAGTCCCAATTCCCCTCCGACTTTTTCTTTTCTAGGTACCAGTCGCAAAATTCGTCCCAGAAAAAGTGCCAGATGGCATCGGCGGCTTCGTGATATCGATGCTGCTCGAAGGCGAGGTTGGCTAGCTTAGCCGCCTCGTTCAAACGCGATCGGATCCAGCGATCGATCGGCGAAGAGGGCTCGTGCGAGCCGCGGTCCGTCTTGCTCAACAATAATCGCGACGCGTTCCAAATCTTGTTCGCAAAGTTGCGGCCGCGCTGCATCAGCTCTTCGCTGAGCGCAACGTCGTTTCCCGGCGCGGCAGCCACCAGCAAGCCGAATCGGACGGCATCCGTTCCGTATTTCTCGTTGATCACCAGAGGATCGATGGTGTTGCCCTTGGTCTTCGACATCTTCTGCCGCTCCGCATCGCGCACCAACCCGTGGATGTGGACCTGGCTGAATGGAACCTGACCCGTCATCTCCATCCCGAGCATGATCATCCGCGCCGCCCAGAAGAAAATAATGTCGAAGCCGGTCACCAGCAGCGTGGTCGGATAGAACGCGCGCAGGTCGACGGTATCGTCCGGCCATCCGAGCGTCGAAAATGGCCACAGCCCGGAGCTGAACCAGGTATCGAGCACATCCGTGTCCTGCTCGATGTTGGCCGACCCGCAGTGCGCACACGCCGCCGGCGTTTCGCGCGCGACCGTCACGCCCTTGCAATCGCCGCAGTGCCACGCCGGTACGCGATGGCCCCACCAGAGCTGGCGCGAAATGCACCAGTCGCGAATATTGCGCATCCATTCGAAATAAGTTTTGGACCAATTCTCGGGTACGAACGTGATGCGGCCGTCTTCCACGGCTTTAATCGCCGGCTCGGCCAGCGGCTTCATTTTCGCCCACCATTGCGTCGAGACCAGCGGTTCGACGATGGTCTTGCAGCGCTGGCATTTTCGAAGGCTGACTTTATAAGGCTCGATCTTTTCGAGCAAACCGAGTTTTTCGAGCTCCGCCACCACCTGTTTCCGGGCTTCGAAGCGATCGAGACCGGCAAAGTGGCCTGCCGCACTGGTCATCTTCGCGTCTTCGCCGATCACCTTGATGCTGGGAAGATTGTGGCGCTTGCCGGCTTCCAGATCGTTCGGATCGTGCGCGGGCGTGATTTTCACGGCTCCCGCGCCGAACTCGGGATCGGCCATGGTGTCGAGAACAATCGGAATGGCGCGATCGGCCAGCGGAAGTTGCGCGGTCTTGCCGGCGAGTTCGTCCGCGCGAGGATCGCTGGGGTGAATCGCCACCGCGGTATCGCCGAGCATGGTTTCCGGGCGCGTGGTGGCCACCACCAGCTTCACCGAACTTCCGTTCACGGGGTAGCGGATGTACCACAGGTGCCCGTCGGTTTCCTCCGGAATCGCTTCCAGATCGGAAAGCGCGGTCTGGCAGCGGGGGCACCAGTTGACCATGTACTCGCCGCGATAGATGAGGCCTTTGTCGTACAGGCGCACGAACGCTTCGCGGACGGCGCGCGACAATCCGGGGTCGAGCGTGAAGCGAAGGCGCGTCCAGTCGACGCTGACTCCGGCGCGCTTCATCTGTTCGAGGATTCGTCCGCCGTACTGCTCCTTCCATTGCCACACGCGCGCTTCGAATTTCTCGCGGCCCAGGTCGTGCTTGGTCAGGCCCTCCTCTTTAAGTTGGCGCTCCACCATGATTTGCGTGGAGATGCCGGCGTGATCCGTTCCCGGCAGCCACAGCGTGTTGACGCCCAGCATCCGCCGCCAGCGCACCTGCACATCGATGATGGAATGCTCGAACATGTGGCCGATGTGCAGCGCCCCGGTGACGTTCGGCGGGGGAATCACCAGCGAAAAGTACGGCTCGCCTGGGCGCGCCTCAGGGCTGAACAGATGGGAATCCACCCACCAGTTCGCCCAAACCGGCTCGAACTTCTGCGGTTCGTAGACCTTATCCAATGCCGGAGTTGGTGCCGGGTTCTGATCCGTTTTCATGAGAAATTTGATTTTAACAGGCGTTACTTCAATTCGACGATGGTCGCGCCGGAGCCGCCCTGTTCCGGCGCGGCGAAATAGAATTTTTCGACGTGCGGATTCTGTTTCAACAGACTCCGCGATGGCCTTTTTCAGAATTCCCATGCCGTGGCCGTGGACGATGCGCACGCGCTCCACCTGCGCGAGCGCGGCGTTGTCGAGCATCTTGTCGACCTGTTCGACCGCGGCTTCGGCGCGCTGGCCGATCACGTTGATTTCGCGATAAGAAGCGTCGAAACTGGGGCCTTGCAGGAAGCTGACAGAAGGCCGCGCGGCGGCGCCGGAGGGCGGAAGAATTTCCTCCACGTCGGAGGATGAAACCTGCATTTTGAGAAAGCCCGCGTCAACTTCGATCAGATCGCCCGCCAGCAGACGGCGCACGGTGGCGGGCTGTCGAACTCCTTTGAGGCGAACGCGCGCTCCTGCTTCGAGCTTGAGTCGAGCCGGGGCGTCTCGAGCGGCCCCGGCCGCAGGCGCGATTGCTTCGACCGATTCCTGATATTCCCGTTTGGTCTTCGCGACCTTGGCGCGGGCTTTCTGGCTCAGCTCGCCGAGGGTCTCCTGGGCGCGCTGCTCGAACTGTGCCGCGAGCGCGGACGCATGTTGCTCTACTTCACGAATCTTGGCGGCGTAGCGGCGCTCCCAGGCCTGTTCGAGCGAACCCTCCCGCTGGTCGAGCGCTTGCACGCGAGCGGACACCTGGCGGCGCTCCTGTTCGAGAGCGTCGATGCGGGCGTGAAGCTCAGCCAGGAATTGCGAAATGTCGCGCTCCGTGGTGGTCATCCGCGAGCGCGCGTCTGCGATCAGCGCCGGATCGAAGCCGAGCCGGCTGGCGATATCGAGACCGGCGGATTTTCCGGGAGCGCCGAGCCGTAAAACATAAGTCGGTTCCAGCGTTTCTTCGTCGAATCCCATCGAGCCGTTGCGAACGCCCGCGGTGGACGCGCCGTAAACTTTCATCGCCATCAGATGCGTGGACGCGAGCGTAAACGCTCCATGCCGCCGGAATGCTTCCAGAACCGCGACGCCCAGGGCGCCGCCTTCCTCGGGATCGGTGGCGCGGCCCAGTTCGTCCACCAGCACCAGCGAATCCCGGGTCGCGCGTTCCAGCATGGTCCGCAGCATCACCATGTGCGCCGAGAATGAACTGAGACTCTCCTGAATCGACTGATGATCGCCGATGTCGGCCAGAACTTCGTCGAACAGCGGGAATTCGGCTTCGCTGGCGGGCACCGGAAGTCCGGATTGCGTCATCAGCGCGAGCAATCCCACGGTTTTCAGCGCGACCGTCTTGCCGCCCGTGTTCGGACCGCTGATCAGCAGCGTGCGCGTGGTCTCATTGAGCGCGAGCGACACCGGCACGACGGTCTTCCTCTGAGCCCGAAAAATGTCCGCGAGCAGCGGGTGGCGCGCCTCGCGCAAGATCAACACGCGCGCTTCGGGCGGGCTGAGCCGCGGAACCGTACAGTTAAAATCAACGGCGAACTCGGCCTTGGCAAAAAGAAGTTCCAACTCGCCGAGCGCGGAGGCGGTCGCGGCGATCTCAACCGCGTGCGCACGAAGGCGAGCGGTGAATTCCCGCAGGATGCGGTGAACTTCGCGCAATTCTTCTTCGTGCAGGCGGACCAGCTCATTATTAAGGTCGATGGTTTCGAGCGGCTCGACGAACAGCGTATGGCCGCTCCCGCTGGCGCCGTGGATCACGCCGTCGACGCGGTTTTCTTCTCAATCTCGCTCGCACCAAGGCTCTCTCGAAAAACACCGAGGACCTTCACGGTTCCGCGCGGTGGGCCACGAAAGCCGATATTTTGGAAACCAATTTGTTGCAGACGACGCAGGGTGTTTATGTCGGAGGCTGGCACGAGCAGTCCATCAAGCACCTCCACTACTTACGGCACAACGGCCCGGAACATATCCTCGCGTTTGCTCCCACACGGAGCGGCAAAGGCGTAGGCATCGTCATTCCGACACTCCTAGCATGGCCGGAAAGCACTGTCGTCTACGACATTAAGGGTGAGAATTGGGCCAAGACCGCGGGTTTTCGCAGCCAGTCGGGGCAAATTTGTTTCAAGTTCTCGCCCGTAGAGCCCGAATACTCCTCCCGATTTAATCCGCTGGCGGAAATTCGCTTATTCACCGACCGCGATGTTTCCGACGCGCAAAACATTGCGAACATGCTCGTCCGCACCGGGGAGGACAGCCCACAGGAACGCTACTGGCAGGACGCTGCCGCGTCCATCACTGCCGGAATGATCCTCCATGTGTGCTACGCCGCCGCCCTTGAAGGCCGGCAGGCCTCTCTCAGCCTTCTCGCCGGCGTCTTCACGCGACCCGGATTCAACTTCCGCGAAACCCTCACGGAGCTTCTCACCTACACGCACGACAAAGACAACGCTCATAACTGGCGGCTTCCCACAGGCGAACCGACGCGCACCCATCCCGTCGTGAAGGAGAAAGTGCAGGAAATGCTGGACAAGGAGGATAAGGACTTCTCCGGCGTCCTATCCACAGCGAAAACGGCTTTGACGCTCTACAGCGATCCACTGGTCAGCCGTACCACTTCCGCGAGCGACTTTACGATTCAGGACCTCGTGAATCACGAACGGCCCGTATCGCTCTATCTCGTCGTCCCTCCGAGCGACAAGATTCGCCTCCGCCCGCTTATGCGCCTCATCTTTACAATGATCGTTAACCGCCTCACTGAAAAACTCGATTTTCAAGGCCCCCAGCAACTCAGCAACAAGCACAGGTTGCTGTTCCTGATCGATGAATTCCCATCGCTCAAGCGCATGGAGATCTTCGCGGACGCGCTGTCCTATATGGCTGGCTTTGGCCTCAAGGCCTACCTCATCACGCAGGACATTCGCCAAATCGTGGACGAGTACGGACGCTACGAGAGCATCGTCAGCAACTGCCAAGTTCGTGTCGCCTTTGCCCCCAACCAGTACGACACCGCCGAACTCCTCAGCAAGATGACGGGCACGCAAACCATTCGAAAAGCATCGTTCAACTTCTCCGGCTCGCGCATGTCTCCGGTCCTCGACCACGTCAGCACTCATATGGACGAGATCGAGCGTCCGCTCATGACACCGGACGAAATCATGCGCTTGCGGCCCCCGAAAAAAGAAAGCGCCGGACACCAGGAAAAAATCATCGCTCCCGGCGATATGCTGATATTTGTTTCCGGGCACCCTCCCATATACGGCACGCAAATGCTCTACTTCTTTGACCCGATCCTGCGTTCCCGTGCCGAAATTCCTCCGCCCACAAAGTTTTATTCCATTCACGACGGAGGACTCTCGCCCCAAGACCCACTGCCGGACTTGGCCTTCAAGCCAAAGCCGACATCGGGAGCACACCCACGGCGACGCGTGCCTGCGTCATCCGGCAGTGGTCCCGAAACAGCTACGTTGTTCGACCAGCTTCCACCACCAGCGAACGCTGAACTTCACCCGCCAGAGGGTTTGGTGGAGCGCTTGGATATCAATTTGAAGAGATGAACCATGCAGGAGAACCGTTTTCAACTCGCCGGGTACCTCGCAGCAAAACCAACACTGAGTTATTTACCGTCCTCCGTGCCCGTTGCGAATGCCCGGCTTGGCCAAACCTATCGCTTCACTCGCAACGACAATCCTGCCGAGCATACCAATTGGTTCAGCCTGGTCTTCTACGGAGATTTAGCGATGCTTGCGACGGAACTTGAAAAGGGCACGAATCTTTACGTCGAAGGAACCCTCGATCAGCGCCCTTACGTCGGCCAGGACAAATGCAAGCGCTATATTTACGAAGTCAGCGTTCACAAATTTTTTGTGATTGGGGGCGTGGCGCAAGACCTGCCCGCCCCGGCCCAAACGCACCCGGAACTAACGAACGAGGTCATGACCGATGGCGCTCAGTCTCTCGAATCCCCTGAAACTCAAGACACCTGGCTCATATGAACTACGCGACCGACTCCGCCGTGCTGTTTTCTGGGCTTGCCTGCTGGCCTCGCCCTTCTTTCTCGGCCTCGTTGCGGGCTGGGTCTTCGGCGTCCGTCTTAATCTCACTCCCTCTCTACCGCTCGGCTTCTACATCACCAGCCGTTCACCGGACGCAAATCTTGTCGAGTTCTGTCCGCAAGGGGTGGCGGCAACCATTTCCCTCAGCCGTCAATATCGCACTGCGGGGGCTTGCCCCGATGGCGGAGCGCCTCTTCTCAAACCCGCCGTCGCGTTTCCCGGCGACCACGTCGAGGTGAGCGCAGATGGAATTCGAGTCAATGGACAACTCCTTCCCAACAGCGCGGGACGATTCCGCGACCACTTGCAAAGGCCCCTCGACCCGTGGCCGTATGGCACCTACAAAGTCGAACCGGGAACCGTGTGGGTTATCTCCTCGTTCAACAGCTACAGCTTCGACAGCCGCTATTACGGCGCCATTCCAGAAGTCCTCGATTCGACACCATCTCCGCCCACTCTGGACGTTCACTACGGAAGTTCCTCAGCAGTAGCGTTGCACTTCCCGCCGTTGCCGCCGCGACGGGGGCGATCGCGTGGAGCGGCCACCTCGCGGCCATACCTCTCTCCCTCATCGCTCCGCTGCTCGTCTATCACGCGAAATCCAGAAAGCACGCCTATGCTTCTATGTTCTGCTACTACGCGGCGGCGAGTTGGCCGCTCATCCCCGGAGCGCGTGCTTTCTTTGGACTCCAGGGGACGCCGCTCGTTGGATTGTTTCTGTGTCTAGCCGCCGCAGCTCTGCTGGCGTTGCCCTGGGGTTTGCTCTTCACGCGGGCGCGGGGAAGAACTGCATTGTCAGTGCCACTGTGCGTCCTACTCACCGCGATCCCGCCGCTCGGAATCATCGGATGGGCTTCGCCCCTTCTTTCTGCAGGCGTTCTTTTCCCCGGCTCGAAATGGTTCGGCCTGGCACTCATCTTTGGCTTCCTGAGCATTT
>CAWJHI010000014.1:0-130727 GCA_963842485.1 Terriglobia bacterium
CAGGACGGCGCGCCGGGTCGGCGCCACCATGCCCGTGCTCGCGGTGGAGGCCGCTGGGCGTTCGGCAGCCGGCCAGCGCGCGGCAACCTCGCACACCGCCGCGGTGGCGACGCCGCTGGTGAGCCGCGAGGCCCCGTTCGAGCAGGCCGGCGTCATCACCACGCCGGGATTCGGGGAGTTGCTCGAGACCACCGCGCTGCTGGCCAGCCAGCCCGTCCCGGCGGGCCGCACGGTCGCCATCGTGTCCAACGTCGGCGGCGCCGGGGTGCTCGTCGCGGACGCCTGCACCGATCTCGGGCTGACCGTGCACCGCCCGCACGGCCTGACCAGCCGCCGGCTGCGCACCCTGATCCCGGACAGCGGCGCGGTGGGCGGCCCGGTTGTCGATGGCGCGGTAGGTCTCAGAGCTGGGCTCGAGCGCGAACTGCATGTTGCACTCGCCCACTATCCCGCACCTCCGCGCCGCCTTGAGCGAGAGCGACCGGCAGCATGTGGTACTCGCGGTTGGTTATCGTCTGCGAGGGGGCGACGACGATGTTGTCGCCGGTGTGAACCCTCATGCTCAGGACGTTCTCCATGTTGCAGACGATCTGCCCGTCTGTCGTCCGAGTCCCGCATCACCTCGTACTCGATCTGCTTCCAGTGGCCGATGTACTCGCCGATAAGGACCTGGTGGGCCATGCTGAGGTTGAGCCCGCGCTGGACTATCTCGTCGAGCTCCCTCTCGTTGTGCGCGACCCCGCCGCCCCTCCCCCCGAGGGTGTAGGCGACCCTCATTATCACGGGGTAGCCGATCTCCTTGACCACCTCGTGCGCCTCCCCCACCGAGTAGGCGGGCTTGCTCCTCGGACAGGCGATGCCCACCTCGAGCATCGTCTCCTTGAACAGCTCGCGGGCCCTCCGTGATCTCATCCCCCTTATCTGCGTCCCGAGCACTTTCACGCCGTACTTCGAGAGAACGTCCATCCTCGAGAGCCCGACCCCGCAGTTGAGGGCCGTCTGCCCCCCGAACCCCAGGAGGATGGCGTCGGGCCTCTCCTTCTCGATGACGTCCGTGACGAACTCGGGGTTGACGGGCAGGAAGTGGATCTTGTCAGCCATCCTCTCGTCGGTCTGGATGGTCGCTATGTTCGGTTGACAAGGATCGAGCGTATCCCCTCCTCCCTCAGGGCCTTGAGGCATTGGCTGCCGGAGTAGTCGAATTTGCGGCCGCCTCTTCAGCGGCTTTCGCCTGCTCTCCGACTTTATTGCCCCGCTCCCCAGCACGAGCGCACTCTTCACGCCTTCATGTTTCGAACTCTCTCACCTACCATGCTCTTCTTCTGAGCGACGACATCTCTGTGAACCTGTCGAAGACGAACTCAGTGTCATACGGCCCCGGCGCCGCCTCTGGGTGGAACTGGACCGCGATGGGCAGGCCTGCTCCCGTGGACGAGCCCCTCGATGCTCTTGTCGTCCCCGTTGACGAACCAGGGCTTGAGGTCGGTCTTGGAGAGACTCTTCGGGTCCACCGCATAGCCGTGGTTCTGGCTCGTGACGTACCCCCTCCCGGAGACGAGGTCCACCACCGGCTTGTTCTGACCCCTGTGGCCGTACTTCAGCTTGTAAGTTTCTCCCCCTGCGACATTCCGAGCACCTGCTCGCCCAGGCATATCCCAAGGACCGGGACCTCCGAGTCGACGAGCCTCGTGGTGGTCTTGACCGTGTCGACGCAGAGCCGAGGGTCTCCCGGGCCGTTGCTCACGATCACGCCAGCGGGGTCGTGCTTCATGACGTCGGCGTAGGACGAGTCGAAGGGCATCCTCACGACGGCGTACCCCCTTCCTAGCATGTTCCTGATTACGCTCTCCTTGGCGCCGCAGTCGATGACGACGACCGTCTTCTTCGCGACCCCGTAGGTCTCTGGCTTGCTCACGGAGACGCGCCTGACGTAGTCCACGGAGTCGTACTTCGCCGACTTTTCCAGGAGCTTCCTGAGCTCCTTCCTGCCTGCCAGCCGGCCTGTTCGCCAGGGCGCACATCATCACGCCTCGCTCCCTTATCGTCGTGACCAGCGCGCGCGTCGACCCCCTCTATCCCGGGGACGCCCTGGTCGGCCATCCATCTCGAAAGGGTCTGCACCGAGGCCCAGTGGCTCGGCTTCTGGCACTGCTCCTGGACGACCAGCGCCGTCACCTCTATCCCGCCCGACTCAAAGTGCCTCGGCAGCCCGAAGACGTCCTCGCCTCCCGCTCGGGACCCCGTAGTTGCCGATCAGCGGGTAGGTGAAGCAGAGGTCCTGGCCCGCGTAGGACGGGTCTGTCGATGGACTCGGGGTAGCCGACCATGCCTGTGTTGAAGACCAGCTCGCCGACCACGGGCGCCTCGGCCCCGAAACCCTTCCCGAGGAAGAGCGTCCCGTCCTCAAGAAGAAGAACCGCGGGCCTGCTCCCCTCAGGTTTTTCCATCACGTCTCTTAAAGAAGAAAAGTTCCGCCTGTTCCTTTTTTAAACTCTTTGACCAGATTCAGAGCATCATTTCGAAATCATGGCCGATTACCAGATTCACGCTCCCCGTTCTCCTCTATTCTCTTGCGCTCTTCCGAGATGAGGTCTGTGAGAGAGGTGAAGGCCTTGCCGACCTCCTTCATCTTCACGACGATGGTCGTGTCGGTGTGGCAGCTGACGGTGTCCTCGATGTTGACATGCCGCCTCGCGATCTGGTTGTAGAAGTTGATGAGGCAGCCCGGCGTGTTGGTGATCTCTATGGGGCTCTGGACGATGATCGCCGCGTAGTCATCCCCTTCTTCCAAGATGACCGAGTCCGAGAGCTTGCTCCTGACCTTCTTGTGCAGCTTCTGGTCGAAGATGAGCGTGATGTTCGATATGCTCTCGGAGACGTGGAGGAAGTCCTGCTGGTGGCTCGCTATCAGGGTGCTCACGACCTCCAGGGTCTTCCTCGTCTTCTCCACCGAAATCTTGGAGACGTTCGTCCTCACGTTCACGACGCTGTCCGCTATTATCGCCTGATCTCCGCCGAGGCCGGCGAATAGGTTCCCTTCAGCCGCTTTAGCGAGGTGATGACGCTCTCCACGTTTACCTCCTTTCCCAGCCGCTCCTCGATCCTCGGCTGCAGCATCCGCGAGATGGCGCTGACGTTCGCGTAGTCTCTTGCCAGAGCGTCCTGGATGGAGACGTCGTAGCTTATCTCGTCCCTCACCGCGGCGATTATTGCCCCCGGAGTGACCGATTTCGTGTCAAGAGCACCCTGAATTGGGACGCTGCTGGCCAAAATCTATAAAAGGATTTCAGCGAGGGTCCGAAAACAGTCAATGAAGCAGAAGATAGTGTTGGCCTACTCTGGAGGGCTCGACACTTCGGTCTCGATAAAGTGGCTCCAGGAAAAATTCCATGCGGACGTAGTCACGCTCACGCTCAACCTCGGGCAGCTCGAGGACTTCCGCGAGATAGAGGAGAGGGCCTACTCGACAGGGGCGGTCAAGCACTTCCAGATGGACGCCAGGGACGAGTTCGTGACGGGATACGTCCATCCCTCGATAAAGGCCAACGGGATGTATCAGGGGAAGTACCCCCTCGCCACCGCCCTCGGCCGGCCGCTCATAGCCACCAAGCTCGTCGAGGTGGCGGAGAGCGAGGGCGCGTACGCCGTCGCGCACGGCTGCACCGGGAAGGGCAACGACCAGGTGAGGATGGACGTCACCGTGCGATCCCTCAACCCCGGCATCAAGGTCATCGCCCCAGTTCGAGAGTGGAACATGACGAGGGACATGGAGATCGACTACGCCAAGGAGCACGGGATCCACATCAAGCCCAAGAAGTCGGTGTTCAGCATCGACCAGAACCTCTCGGGGAAGGTCGATCGAGAGCGGGCCCCTCGAGGACCCCGAGACCGAGCCGCCAGCCGAAGCCTTCGAATGGGTCTCCACCGTCGACGCGGCGCCGGACGCGCCGGGCTACCTCGAGCTTGGCTTCGACCGGGGGATACCCGTCTCCCTCAACGGGCGGGTGCTGGACAAGATTGAGCTCATCCGGCGGGTGAACGAGTTCGCCGGAATGCACGCCTACGGGATAGTGGACCAGATAGAGGACCGCCTCGTGGGGATAAAGTCCCGCGAGGTGTACGAGTGCCCGGGCGCCCTCGCGATAATCGAGGCCCACGGGGACCTGGAGCAGCTGGTGCTCACGCGGAGCGAGCTCGCGTTCAAGGCCTCGGTCGAGCGCGAGTGGTCGTGGCTCGTCTACTCGGGGCTCTGGATGGAGCCCCTGCGAATCGCCCTCGACAGCTTCATCGAGACCACCCAGCGGAGGGCGACGGGGAAGGTCAAGCTGAAGTTCCACAAGGGCGGGATGCGGGTCGTGGGAAGATCGTCCCCGAACTCGCTCTACCGGCTCAAGCTCTCGACCTATTCCAAGGGTTCGACCTTCGACCAGAACTCGGCCGTCGGCTTCATCGAGCTCTGGGGACTTCAATCTCGCACCGCGGCCAACGTCATCGCGCCAACAACCTATGGAAGCAAGAGGAGGACACAACGTGAACAACATACTGAGAGGAAGCCGAATCAAGCGCTCTAGCAAGAAGGCCAACAACTTCACCTCCTCGGTCAGCTTCGACGGCCCGCTGAGCCGGCACGTGGTGAAGATCGACACGGCCCACATGCTCTCACTCCTGCGTTCGGGCGAGGTGGGCGCGAAGGAGGGCGCGGCGTGCCTCCGGTTCCTGGGCGGGCTCCCCGAGCAGATGAACGTTGACCCGTCGACCGAGGACGTCCACCACTGGCTGGAGCAGGAGGCCGTCGCCTCGATCGGGATGGAGGCGGCCGGCTACCTGAACCTGGGAAAGAGCCGCAACAACCAGGTCGCGACCGCGCTTCGCATGGAGACGCGAGACCGCGTCCTGCAGATACTGCGCGAGGCTAGGGGCCTGGAGGCCTCCCTACTGCGGGTCATGGCCCACTACGGGGGAGCTCCCTCTCCCGGATACACGCACCTGCAGCGCGCCCAGCCCACGACCGTCTTCCATCACTTGCAGTCCCACTTCGAGGCGGTCGCCGAGGACGTGCAGCGGCTCACCCAGCTCTACGCTCGCGTCAACCTGTCGCCGATGGGGGCGGCCGCCTTCGCCGGGACGTCGGTCAAGGTCGACAGGGCCCTGGTCGCGAGCTTGCTCGGGTTCGAGGGCCTCGTCAGCAACTCGATGTTCGCGGTCTCTTCCCGGAGCTTCGTCCTGGAGGCGCTCGCCGTCCTCGAGATATTCATGGTGGACCTGAGCAAGATGGCGGAGGAGCTCATCCTATGGAGCTCCAGCGAGTTCGGGTTCGTCGAGCTGGGGGACGAGTACTCGGCGACCAGCAGCATAATGCCCCAAAAGAAGAACCCGGTGGTAGCCGAGACGGTCCGCGCAAAGTGCGGCTCGGTGATCGGCGAGGCGACAGCGGCGTTCGCCATCGCGAAGGCGCTGCCGAACGCGTACAACCTCGACCTCCAGGAGATGACGCCCCACCTCTGGCGGGCGCTCGACGACGCCACATCGTCGGTCTCCCTCATGGCGGGGATGCTCGCCTCCATCAAGTTCGAAGCGGACAGGCTGAAGGAGGCCGTCAAGGAGGACATGTCCACTGCGACGGAACTGGCGAACGAGCTCGTCCGCGCCCACGGTGTCCCGTTCCGCCAGGCTCACCAGATAGTGGGAGAGCTAGTCCGCGTAGCAATCGAAAAGGACACGAGTCTCGAGGAGGCGGCCGAGGAGTCCCTAGGCACCGTCGCCAAGAAAGTGACAGGCCGAGCGATAAAGATTGATAAAGCGCGCCTTCGGGCGGTGCTCGATGCACTCAAAACCCTGAGGCTCATCGGAAGTGCCGGCGGGGCGAACCCAAAGTTCACAGCAAGGCAGGTCGTGCAGAACAAGAAAGAGATACAAATACTAGACAATTGGCTCGAAGTGAAAGAGAAAAAACTCAATGAATCGACTAGCAGTCTTCGGCAAGCAGCGCGCTCGTACCTGAAGCGAGAGGTGAGAAGCTAGCTGAAGACCAAGTGTGAAGAGTGCGACGCGGACATCAACGTCCCAGACGACGCCATCGTTGGAGAGATAGTGAAGTGCAAGGAGTGCGGCTCCGATTACGAGGTGGAGTCGATCACAAAGGGCGTCGTCAAGCTCAAGCCGGCAGAGGTCGCCGAGGAAGACTGGGGCGAATAGAGTCCGTTGAAGCTCGCCATCACCTTCGACAGGCTGCGCCTCGAGGAGAAGGAGCTGCAGAAGGAGGCCGTGAAGGCCGGCTGCAAGTCGGAGCTCATCGACGTCAGGAAGCTTTCGTTCAACATCACTGGCAAGAAGATCACGAACGGCTTCGGCGACGTAGTCCTCCAGAGGTGCATCAGCTACTACCGCTCCATCTTCCTAGCCCGGATCCTCGAGAACTTCGGGATCAACGTGATCAACTCGACCAAGGTCTCGGAGGCCTGCGGGAACAAGCTGGTGACTTCGATGCTCCTCGCCAAGGCCGGCGTCCCGACCCCGAAGACCTACGTCGCACTCGACGCCGAGTCGGTGTTCGAGACGGCAGAGAAGGTCGGCTACCCCGTGGTGATAAAGCCGTTCACGGGCAGCTGGGGGAGGATGGTTGACATCGCGAAGGAGCCGCAGACCCTGGGGACTATAGTCGAGTACCGCGAGTCGATGCAGAGCCCGGTCGAGCACATGTACTACATCCAGGAGTTCGTAAAGAGGCCGCCCCGCGACATCAGGCTGATCGTCGCGGGAGACGAGGTGATAGCGTCCGTCTACAGGAACGCCCCGAAGGGAGAGTGGCGCACCAACGTCGCCAGGGGCGGCACGACGACGGGGTTCAAGCTGAACAAGGAGATAGAGGACATGACGCTGAAGGCAGCGAAGGCTGTGGGCGGAGGCATCCTGGGGGTCGACGCGATGGAGTCGAAGGACTACGGCTATACCATCCACGAGGTCGACAACACGGTCGAGTTCAAGGGTGCGCAGGTGTCCACCGAGCACAGGATCGCCAAGAAGATGATTGAGTACGTGATGCGGGAGGCGAAGAGGTAGTGGTGCGCGTAGGCGTCCTGGGCGCATCAGGGTACGCGGGAGGCGAGGCGCTGCGGCTACTCCTCGGGCACGGCAAGGTCGAGCTGGCCTTCGCGAGCTCCCGCCGATACGCTGGCGAGTACCTCTTCCGGGTCCACCCCAACCTGCGGGGTGTCACCGACATGCAGTTCGTGGGGAACGACCTCTCGAAGGTCTCTGGAGGAGCCGACCTGATCTTCACCGCGCTCCCTCACGGGGAGTCCATGAAGTTCCTGCCGCAGCTGATCAAGACCGGCGTGAAGGTAGTCGACCTCAGCGCCGACTTCCGCCTGAAGAACCCTGCGGACTACGAGACCTGGTACGGCTTCAAGCACCCGGCGCCCGAGATGCTCGAGAAGTTCGTCTACGCAGTCCCGGAGCTGAACAAGGAGGAGGATCCGAGGGGCGAGCCTGGCCGCCTCGCCGGGGTGCATGGCGATAACGTCCATCCTCGCACTCGCCCCGCTGTTCAAGCAGAAGGAGGTGAAGATAGACGTGAACCACGTAGTCGTGGACGCGAAGATCGCGTCCTCAGGCTCTGGGGGGAAGCCCTCCCTCGCCACCCACTTCTCGGAGAGGTACGGGGTCTTGCGGCCATACAAGCCGGTCGGCCACAGGCACAGCGGGGAGATCGAGCAGGTGATGAGCGGCCTCTCGGGCTCGAAGGTCACCGTCTCCATGTCCGCCCACGCGATCAACATGGTCCGCGGGATACTCTCGACGTGCCACGTCTTCTACGAGGGGGACATCCAGAACTCTAGCGTCTGGAAGATGTACCGGTCGCTATACAACGGCCAGCCTTTCGTCCGCTTGGTCAAGGACAAGCAGGGACCTTTCCGGCTCCCCGACCCCAAGGTCATGATCGGCTCGAACTTCTGCGACGTCGGGTTCGAGATAGACGAGAGGGGGCACAGGATAGTCGCGCTGGGGGCGATCGACAACCTGCTGAAGGGAGCCGCCGGGAACGCCGTGCAGGTGATGAACCTCATGCTGGGGTTCGACGAGAAGCAGGGAATCGCCGCGGCCCCTCTCCACCCGGTGTAGAGAGCCATGAGGACAGTGGTGAAGCTCGGGGGCGACATCGTGAAGGGAGAGATACCGCCCGATTTCATGGCCGACCTCAAGAAGCTCGTCCAGACCAACCAGGTCATGCTACGTCCACGGAGGAGGAGACGTGGTGACAGAGATGACTACCAAGCTCGGCAAGGAGCAGCGCTCGTGGTCTCTCCCGACGGGATGAAGAGCAGGTACACGGACCGTGCCACGGCGACGCTATTCACCATGGTGGTGTGCGGGCTGATAGCAAAGAAGCTCGTGGAGTACCTGTCGAGCGGGCCGGCATTACGGCGGTCTCGCTCTCGGGCCCTCGACGGCGGAGTCCCTCGCGACCCGCAAGAAGAAGTTGCTGATCGTCGACGAGCGCGGGCGGAAGGTGGCGATTGAGGGCGGCTACACCGGCAAGATGCAGTCGGCGGGCGGCCCGGTCATCGAGGCGCTTCTCGAGCGTGGAGTCGTCCCGGTCATCTCTCCCGTGGCGATGGGGGAGGAGGCGGAGCCGCTCAACGTCGACTCCGACAGGGCGGCGGCCTTCATCGCGATGGGGGTCCACGCGGACGCGGTGCTCTTGCCTTACCGACGTGAAGGGCTTCATGATGGACGGGAAGGTAGTAGAGAAGCTGACGACCGAGGAGGCGCGCGGGCTCCTTCCGCAGACGGGGTTCGGCATGCAGAAGAAGATACTCGCGGGCGTCGAGGGCGGTGAGGCAGGCGTCGGCGAGGCCATAATCGCCTCCGGGCTTCGGCCCGGAACCCCTCTCTAACGCCCTTATGCACAAGGGCTGCACGGTCATGACGAGGGCGTAGTGGTAGAATTGGTGACCAAGAAGAAGCTAGACATCATCGCGCGGAGGACGCGCACGGCCCCACACGTACCAGAAGTTCCCGGTCGCCATAGTCAGGGGTAAGGGCTCCCTCGTCTGGGACGACAAGGGCCGCGAGTACGTGGACTGCATGGGCGGCTACGGGGTCGCTATAGTGGGCCACTCGAACGACCAGGTCGTGGCCGCGATAACTCGCCAGGCCGAGAAGCTGATCACATGCCACGGCTCTCTCTACAACAACGCGCGGGCCGAGTTCCTTGAGACCCTCACGTCCTGCTCGCCGAAGGGCATGGACGCGGCGTT
This sequence comes from Terriglobia bacterium, assembly GCA_963842485.1. Classification (GTDB taxonomy): domain Bacteria; phylum Acidobacteriota; class Terriglobia; order Bryobacterales; family Bryobacteraceae; genus Palsa-187. Next base: position 9,261 of record CAWJHI010000014.1, read on the forward strand.
CCTCTCCAACAGCGGCGCCGAGGCGGTCGAGGTCGCGATAAAGCTCGGGAGGAAGGTGACGGGGAAAAGGGCCTGATCGCGATGAAGGGGGCTTACCACGGAAAGACGGCCGGGGCGCTCTCCGCGACGTGGAGCAAGAGGTACCGCGAGCCCTTCGAGCCGCCCTCCAGGGAGTCAAGCACGTGGAGAACGGCGACCTTGAAGCCCTCGAACAGGGGATTGACGCGGACATTGGGGCGGTCATAGTCGAGCCCATCCAAGGCGAGGGAGGCATCGTGCTCCCGCCGAAGGGCTACCTTCGCGGCGTCCGAGGATCTGCGACAAGAAGGGCCTATTGCTGATAGCCGACGAGGATTCCAGACCGGGCTCGGAAGGACGGGGAAGCTCTGGGCGATGGAGAACTGGGGCGTCGTCCCCGACATCATGACCGTGGCGAAGGGGCTTGCTGGCGGAGTCCCCATAGGCGCCACGGTGACGAGGGCCGAGATCCTCGACTCGCTGAAGAAGGGCGAGGCGACGAGCACCTTCGGTGGCAACCCTCTCGCGTGCGCCGCGGGGACGGCCACGCTACGGTACATCCTGGACGACGACCTTCCTTCGCAGGCCAAGAAGAAGGGGAAGCTGTTCCTAGAGAAGCTGACGGCGATGGGCAAGGAGCACCAGCTCACGAGGGAGGCGCGGGGGCTCGGGCTGAAGCTGGCCTTCGAGCTGAGGGTCGACATCCAGCAGCTGCTCAACGAGGCCATGTCGATGCCCCGAACCAGCATGCGCTGGCCGACCAGTATGTCCTGCTGGATAATCTCTACTGCGACGGCGAAGTGAGCGAGGACGGCCATTCCTGGTCCAACGCCGCCTACGCCACCGACGCCAACGAAAAGCAGTGGCCCGTGACTTACGGCGGCATGAGCCAGTCCGATCGCAACTACGCCTATCAGCCGAGCGCCGGGAACATCTGGGACGTCGCCAAACGCAAAGGCCTTACCTATCGAAGCTACGGCGAGTACGCCACGCGCGTCAGCGACGGCACGCCGTTTGAGGCGTCGCCGAACGCCCCTGGTCTGGCCGGGCACGTCGCGCCCAATTACAAACGGCTCGGCGCGCGCGACACGGAAAACGCCGCCGAATTCATTCGCGAGTTCGACCAGTACGAAAAGAACTACGACAGCCAGGATCCCCTCAAACGCCTGCCGAATTTCATGGTAATGGCGTTATCGGAGAATCACACCAACGGCACGCGCCCCGGCAGCTTCACGCCGGTCGCGATGGTGGCGAGCAACGACCTTGCCGTCGGCCGGATTGTCGAACGCGTCAGCCACAGCCGGTACTGGCCGGAAACCGCGATCTTCATCATCGAAGATGACGCCCAGGACGGACCCGATCACGTGGACGCGCATCGGACCGCGGGCCTGGTGATCAGCCCGTACGTGCGGCGCGAAAAGGTGGACAGTACGCTGTACACCACCAGCTCCATGCTCCGGACCATGGAACTGCTTCTTGGCTTGCCGCCGATGAGCCAGTACGATGCCGCCGCTACGCCGATGTATCTGGTCTTCGGCGCCAACCCGGACCTGACAGCCTACAATCACCTGGATGCCGAAGTCGATCTCAACGCGAAGAACACGCAGCGGGCCTGGGGCGCGAAAGCATCGAAGAAAATGGATTTCGACGATGTCGACCGCAACCCGCCCTTCCTGCTGAACGAAATCATCTGGCGAAGCGTGAAGGGCGCCGGCTCACCCATGCCTCTGCCGGTCCACCGTTACCAGAGCCAATAGCGCGCGCGCGGCTATAACCTGACGGAAAGATGCCGTCGGCGTTCATTCAGCGCCAATCGTCCGGCAGACCGGGCTTGGTATCGCGCAGGATTTCGACCATCGCGCGCCGGTCCGCGGCTGATGTTCCGGCGAGCTTGCCGCCCTGCGGATGGTCCGTCAGCGCCTGATAAAGCCGCCGGTAAATCCGCTCCCGCACGCTCTCCGGAAGCGCGTCGAACTGAGCGCTGTAGATCATGTAGCTCAGCGGATATCGGAACAAGCGCTTTTGAAGATCGAAATCGCGCAGGGATCGTCCTTTGCGATCGCGCGGCCCGCGCTGCGGAAATGTCGTGGTGAATGTGGAGACGCCTTCGATCGGCTCTTTCAGGGGAACCTCATCGGCGAACAGCATGTAGGCGGCCAGGGCCTGGATGTCCGCGTCGAGCTGCAGGGCCGTCATCTCCGCGGCCTTCCCGTCGCCATCGACGACGCGCGCTTCCCAGCCGACCCGCGTCATGTAATTGACCATCTGGGTTTGATGTTCGAACGTCATCAGCGGCACGATGTCGCTGATCGCGGCCGGATAGCCGGCTGGATCGAACTTTCCCTTCAGCGCGGGCAGATTCTGTTTACCCGCTGTATCCAAAAGCTTCGGCTCCGCGGGATTCTCCGCCACTGCGTTGGCGCGGTCCGGCTGTTCCCCGCGGCGGGCATTGATGTACCAGCCGCCCCACCGGTCTTCGAACGCCGTGCGATGGTCCGTGATGATGGCCCCTTCTCGGGCGGGCGCCCCGGTGGGGCCGGGAAAAACCGAACCGATAAAAATGCCCGGAACGCCGAGCGTCGCCGGTCCTTGATGGCACTTCAAACACACGTCGCGCCTGGTGAACGCGGGTTTGCCGGACGAGTCCACCTTAAACGCGTAGAACACGACGCCTTGTTTTGGATCGGTGGCAGCGATTTCAAGCCCATCGCCGCCGCGCACGTACCCGATCGCCACGTCGTCGCTGAAATAAATGGCCCGCGGATTCGACGGGCCGATCTTCGGCGCCTGAAAACTGGTTTGAGAAAAGACCAGCGCCTGGGAGTCGACGGGAATGTGAAAACGTTCCAGTAAAGCCGGCAAATATCCCAGCGCATCGCCGCGCGAAATCAGCTTCGCGGCTCCCTGATCCATCTGCTTTATGAAAACGCTCACCGGGTCATGCAGCGGATCCTCAAAATACCGGATGGCTGGATGTTTTACGGAGATCACCGGCAGGTAATCCTGCGCGCGCACCAGCCCGGCGATCAGCACAACCGCGGAGCAGCACGCCGGAAAACGTCTTTCGGCCATCATTTCATTCTCGCCGTAACGGCGGCGCGGTTGGCCTACTGGCGCGTAGAACTGGTTCCCGGCAGGCATACCGCCGAGCGGCAGTTGTGCGAGTTCTCCGACCCGAGGCTCTCCAGAAGAGTCACCGTGTCCGGATGCTGAATCCCGTGCGTGCGCGGGCCGTTGGCCATGTCGGCCACCGTATCGCCCTGTCCCGGCGGAGCCTGGAAAACGGTCTGCCCCTCCTGTTGGATAATGCCATGCGATTTCGCGTGCACATCCGCGCCCTTCGATACCAGGTACTTCACAATGTCGTTTGCCCCGGCATAGGCTGCTCCATGCAGCGCCGTGTAGCCGAAATCGTCCTTCGCGTTGACATCGATGTGAAGATCGTCCACCAGGTATTTCACGACGTCAAAACGGGCGCCCGGAACGGCCGCGCTGAGCTGGTCTTCAAATCCATAACCGGCGGCCACGATCAGCGCGGTCGCATTATGGATGGTCATGATGTTCGGGTCCGCGCCGTATTTGATCAGGAGCTTCATGGCCGGCAAGTCGTTAGCCTGGGCCGCGCGCCAGAACGCAGTCGCGCCGGGAGAGTCGATCCAGTCGTCGTGGAACCTGCGGAACCAGACTTTTTTCTTGATTTTGACGTTCGGATCGGCGCCCTGGTCCAGGATCTGCTTCATCAGGTCCATGTAATTCGTGGTTTCCTGCGCCGTGCTTGCGGGTGGATACCAGGTGCGATTCGCCCACTGCATATCGACGGTCGCGTAGAGCGGCGCAAGGCCGTCGGCGTTGACCAGTTTCGCGTCGGCGCCGTGATCCAGCAGAAATTTCGCGACATCGTAGTGGCCGTTGTAGATCGCTTCCAGCATCGGACTGGTTTGATCCGCCGCCGAGACTTCGTTCACGTTGACTCCGGCTTCCACCAGAGCCTGGATCGCTTCACGATGGCCCTCCCGGGCGGCAAAGTGCAGAGCGGTCATCCCGCCCATCGCTTCAGCCGAGCGCATTTTGGCCGCCGCGGCTTTTCGGTCGTCCGCTTTCTTGCGTTGCGCGGCTTTAGCGGGATCGTCGGGCGATAGGGCGTTGGAGGCGACCGCAACGGGCTTGGCCGCGTTGGGTTTTTCGTTGACGTCGTCCGGATCGTACCCTTTGTTCGAGTCCAACCGCTCCACCTTGGTCAGGGCACTGGCATCCGCGCCGCGGGCGATCAATAGTTTCAGCACGTCCGCCCGGTTCAGCGCCGCGGCAAACATGGCCGGCGTTTCTCCCCACGTGTTTTCGCGCGCGTTCACCTCCGCTCCGTGATCCAGCAGAACTTTCACCGCATCGGTGCTCCCGGAAGCGGCGGCTAACATCAATGGCGTCGACCCCGTGGCGTTGGTGCTCTTGGCGCTCGCGCCGGCGGTCAACAGAAGATCCAGAATCCCGGCGTACCCGGCCTTGGCGGCCATGAACAGCGGCGTCAGACTTTGGATTCGCGTGGAGGCATTGACGTTAGCCCCGCCCTTGATCAGCGCTTGCGCCAACTCGGGATCGTTGCGGTATGCCGCCCAGTGGAGCGCGGTCATCCCGTCGCCCTGGGCCGCATTCACGTTCACACCGCTCTTGAGCAGCGAGCGTACCGCGGTCCGGTCGCCTCGCTCGGCCGCGTCGGGAAGGCGAGTGTCGCCTACCGCGGGGGCAACAATGGCATCGTCCGCGGCGGAGCTGAACATCGCCACGCACAACCCGCAAGCGAAGATTTTCCACGACATAGATCGGCCTTTCCTTTTCAAGATCCCCCGGTCAGATCGCCAGCACTCCGGTGCTGTCTCCAAATTTATCCGAATGGACGCCGAGCCGTTCCAGCACCGTCAGCCACGCGTTCGCCAAAGGCGTGCCCGGCTGGGTGGCCAGGTGCAGATTGCCCTTGATCTGACCGCAGGCGCGGCCCGCCAGGAACAACGGCACGCGCTTGTGTCCATGGACGTTCGAATCGCCCATCGGGCTGCCGTACACCACCAGCGAGTGATCCAGCAGGCTGCCGTCGCCATCCGGCGTGTTCCGCAATTTGTCCAGAAAATACGCGACCGTGGATACGTGATATTGGTTCAGGCGGGCCAGCTCCTCCACCGTCTCCGGCTTCTCGCCATGGTGCGACAGCGAGTGGAACGGGGTTTTCACGCCGCTGCCGGGGAACACGCGCTGGCTGGTGTCGCGGCTCATCTTGAACGCCGAGACACGCGTCACTTCGGCCGCGAATGCCAACACCTGCAGGTCGAACATCAGCTTCACGTGGTCTTCCCAGGAATCCGGCACCCCCAGAGGCGCCGCGGGAAGTTCCCGTCTCGCGCCGCTCGCGTTGTATTGCTCGATTTTCTGGATGCGCCGCTCGATTTCGCGAACGTTGTCCAGGTACGCATTCAGCCGGCTCTGGTCCTTGGCGGGAAGATTCTTCCGAAGCTGGTTCGCTTCGCCCAGGATCTGGTCGAGGATGCTGCGGTTCTCTTTCTGGCGCGCCATTCGCTCGGCCTGCGAGCCGCCATCGCCGAACAGGTTTTCGAAAGCCATCCGCGGATCGATGGTCATCGGCAGCGGCGTGGTCGGGCTGGCCCAACTGATCGTGTCCGAGTATACGCAGCTGTAGTTATAACCGCAGGATCCCGACGCATCTACATTCTCGATGCAAAGCTGAATCGACGGCAATGGCGTATCCTGGCCGCAGGCCTGCGCGTAAACCTGATCGAGCGAAATTCCGCAGCGCACGTCCGACCCTTCGGTCTGTTTAGGATGCGCCGCGGTGAGATACGTGGCGCTCGACCGGAAATGGTCCGCGCCGTCCTCGGCCGCCGTAAAAGCTTCGGCGTCGTGCAGATCCGTGTTGCTGATCACGGTGAGAGAGTCCCGGTACGCTTCCAGCGGCTTTAAAGACAGCGTGAAATCAAAGTCCCGGCCTTCCTTGGCTGGTATCCAATAGCCTTTATTGGTGCCCTCCACCGTGCTGCCCGCGGCGCCGTGCACCATTTCAATGCACGCCAGCCGAGCCCGGGGAGCGGCCGCGGTTTTGCGCAACGGCGTCTGCGCCGGCGCCATCGAATCCAGGAACGGCAGCGCCATCGAAACGCCCAAGCCGCGAAGAACCGTTCGCCGGGAAAGATGTTTCTTAGTGATAAAGGGCATTTTCTTCCACTCTCCTGATCCCTGACTTCCTAACGCTGCGCCGCCCCATTGTCCAAGGTTGACGATGCAGCCGCTTCCGCCGTTCGCATCTGGAAGGGCACGCTCCTGACGATGCCCAGAACGAACGAGGAGAAACGATGGTTGTCCTTCCCTGCTTCACGCTCCACGCCCCGAACCGCCGGCATATCGCGATCCTCCAGAACGCGGCCCAGGGCATACGACAACAGATTCCCGGTAAAATTCCGCACAAACGCGTCGGAATGATTCAATACCGCGGCCCGCACGCTGACCGGTCCATTCACTTTGGTTCCGTCGTACATCTGGTCCGACGCATCGATCGGGACGCCGCTGTCTTTTTCCCTCCACAACCCCACCGCATCGTAATTCTCCAGCGCCAGGCCGATCGGGTCCATCATCTTATGGCATCCCGCGCAGGCGGCGTTGGCGCGATGTTCCTCCATGCGCTCCCGCACCGATTGCTGTTTCTCGTTGATGACGTTTTCCTTCAGCTGCGGCACATTGGGCGGCGGATTTGGCGGAGGCGCGCCCAGCAGCACCTCCATCACATACTTGCCGCGCTGCACCGGCGACGTCCGGTTGGCCTGCGATGTCAAGGTGAGGATGCTTCCCTGGCCCAGCAGCCCAAACCGGTTCGGATCGGTCAGCGCCACGCGTTGAAACGCGTTGCCCATCACGTTGGGAATCCCGTAGTGCTTGGCCAACACCTCATCGACGAACGTATAGTTGGCCGTCAGCAGCTCCTTGACGCCGCGATCCTCGCGCAGAATGTTGTCGAACAGCAACTGCGTCTCCCGCAACATCGATAACGCCAGGTTGCGCGTGAAGTTCGGGAACATGACCCCGTCCGGATCCACTTCTTTCAGGTTCTGAAGATGCAGCCATTCCGATGCGAAGTTGGTCGCCAGCGCTTCCGATTTTGAATCCGCCAGCATGCGCCGCGTCTCGCGCTCCAATACTTCGGGACGATGCAGGCGGTTCTGGCTGGCGGCCGCGATCAACTCATCGTCCGGCGCGCTGCTCCACAGAAAATAGGAGAGCCGCGAAGCCAGCTCCAGATCGCTCAGCCGGTACGTGGCTCCCGGCGCGACACCCGCCGGGTCATGCTCGAACCGGAATACGAACTGAGGGTCGCCGATCATGGCCTGCACCGCCATCCGGATTCCACTATCGAAGCTCCCTTCATTGCGTCCGAACTGGTAGTCGCTGAGCAGCCGTTCCACGTCCGTGTCCGTCAAAGGCCGCCGGTAAGCTTCCCGTCCCAGCTTGACGATTATTTTTTTCGCGCACGCGAGCTCGTCCGCTTCATTCGCCGGATGGCAACTGAAGATTTTGCGGCGGCTCGGCGTCTCCGATACGCCCGCCACGCTCGCCGGTCCGGTGATGGTCATGGTATGCAGGTGCGGCAGCGTCGTCATTCCCGGCTGCACGCCCGTGCTGACGTCGATCAGCGTCTGTTCGTCGAGCTGAATCGTATCCACCACCGGCCCATCGGCCTTTTCGAGAAACGCCGCCGAAACCCGATGCGGCCCGGCCTTGATCCCGACCGGCGGCGTCATATACGAGGCTTGCGTCTCCTTCACCTTCGGGTCGATCGTGAACAACCAGACCCGCGCCCCGTCCACCGAAATCTCTATCTGTTGATTGGTCAGATTCGCCGGCAGCGCCACGCCGAACAACTGTTCCAGATAGTAGTAATACATGGTCAAGCTGAACTTATATTCGCCATCCGCGGGAAATTGATGGATCACCGAAACTCCGCCGCGAGTGCCGAACGGCGCCCCGTCCACGTGGCGCATCTGGTTCACCACCTTCGGCACGTTGTACATCGCCTGCGACGCCGTGGTCTGGGGATCTCCCAAGGCCAGCCTGCTGATTTTGCCCGCCGCGCGGACGTATCCTTGCATCACCGCCGGAGTGATGGTCAGCGCGTCCGCCATGTTATCGAAACCGTGGCTCATATCGTCCGGCGGCAGCAGCGCGGACACGTCCACGTCAAGATCCAGCAGACTGTGAATGGAGTTGCGGTATTCGGTCCGGTTCAGGCGGTGCAAATCCGGGGCTCCGGCGAAAGGATGCGCCTCGGCCGCCCGATCGACGCCGGTTTCAATCCCCGAAGCCAGAGCCTTTAAACGCTCCGCCGGCGGCCGCGGCATCCCCGCGGGAGGCATCATGCCGGCCCGCAGCTTTAGAATCACTTTCTCGGCTTGCGGAACATTCTTCTCCGGATGGGCCAAGTCCAGCTTGGTCCACGAAAAACCGCCCGAGCTCAGCTTGTCGTTGTGGCAACCCGCGCAATACTGGTTCACCAATGCCTGTTGTGATGGCACAGACGACTGCCCAAAAGCGAACGCTGTCCCCACCAGCGACATCGCCACGGAGCCTGACCAAGCCCTCATCCGGATCTCCCTTCGCCACACGCTGCGACGCCGGAATTCCCGAAAGACTTCCGGTTTCATACCTTTACGCAGCTACTGGATTCAAAAACTCTTTTCCATCGCGATTATAGGTGCCCCGAAAACCAGTGTCAATGCCGGCGGTAGTGCGCTAAATCTGTGTCCCTGCGCGAAACATGCACCCCATCCCTCAGATCCAACGAAGGAGGCCCTTGAGAGGCCCGCCAACCACCGATCAGATCAATAATACTTTATCGAAAAACAGTGGTAGCATCTCTTCGATGACAACGATTGCACTTTTCAACCACAAGGGCGGTGTTGGCAAGACTACGCTTACGGTGAACGTTGCCGACGCTCTAGCCGATCTGGGCCTGAAGGTGCTGCTGATCGATGCTGATCCGCAGTGTAACTTGACCTCGTTTTACTTAGAAGAGGGGCAACTTGATAAACTACTCTCCGCATCGGATGTGGATGGAGGCGGGACGATTTGGTCTGCGATCAAACCGGTTGTGGATGGCAAGGGACCCATCAAGGAAATTGAGCCGTTTGGTGTAGACGGAAGCAGAAACAAACTGCTGCTTTGCGCTGGTGATGTGTTGCTAGCCGACTATGAGGAAGAGCTTCCGACTGCGTGGACCGGTTCCTTCGCGAGGAAGACGCGCGATTATGATGTGATGTGCGCTCTCTCCCGCGCGGTTCGCGCCCTAGGTAAAAAGCACGCCGTCGACATCATTCTTTACGATGTCGGTCCCAACGTCGGAGCATTGAATCGAACCATTATCTTAGACTGTGATTATTTCGCAACGCCCGTCGCTGCGGATCTTTTCTCTCTCCGGGCTTTGGCTACAGTCGGACGATCTTTAGGGAGATGGATTCGCGATTGGGAAACCGTGCGGCAACTCGCGTCCGTCCAGGATCGCGCCACACTGCTGATCGGCCAGCCGGTGTACATGGGATACATAACGTCGGCGTACAAGGTTTCTGCGGGCCGTATTCCAACGCTGCCGCATGAATACTGGGAGAAAAAAATTGCCCCCCGAGTGCGCGATACGATTGTCGATGATCTGCGGAAGGTCCATCCGTCTCTAGTCCCGCAGGCAACCAACAAAATCGCCGCAATCAAGGATTTCCACAGTCTCGCGCCTCAGGCGCAGACCAACGGAGTGGCCATGGGGAAACTGAAGGGCTATCCCGGAGTCAACTCTGGCTACTATCCTCAAATCGAGGAGGCCGCGTCGGAGTTCAAGCTCTTAGCGCGCGAGATTCTCAAGCGATCCGGAGTTAAGATACCAGCAAAGGCGTAGAACTCGGGAAAAGCGGGTCAGCCTGAACTTGCACATTTTCGGCCCATCGATTCCGAGGCAGACTGCTCTGACCCCTTTTTCACTCTTCTGTGCCCCTCCTTAAATCGCACGCCGCCCGCGATTTATCGCGTCTCCCGTGGAAACGGTGCCCGACCATGGCGCCAGCGAGTCCTCTCACTCAGCTCGCTGTTGGTCATCAAGCAACCAGTTCATACCATTGCTTCGTCGCCGGTAGGGCCCTGGATGAGACGAAGACTGCCTCGTATCCGTAAGGTGGAAAAGGACATCGTACGATCCATAACCAAGCGGCGTCACCTGTCCGCCCTGGCTGGAATGTCCTCAAATTGTGCCAGTCTGCTCTGACCCTTTTTCGATACGGTCAAAATGTGCAAGTTCAGGCTGACCCCCTTTTCTCTTTTCCACTTCAACGACATGGGCGTTTCCCGCCAACTGACTGCCCAAACGGCACAAGTTCCGGGCGGCACGTACCCCTTCCGGAAGACGCACACGCTAAAATGTTCGGATGCGCCGTGCCTTTGCCTTGCGGGCTAGGCAGCGGCAAGAGGTTCGCAGAGATGCATTACTCGTCGAGGTGATGGTTTGAAGTTCTTAGTTCTTCTCGCCCTATTTTGTCGGGTCTCGTACGCTACGGATGAGACGACCCTGCGCGGCGCTCTAGATGCGCATCGCTGGTTTGATCTGCGGGATTTCTCGACCTCGGGGCAAGTGCCAACCATCTATCGCTTTTTTGTGGCGGCGGCATTCAACAATGTGCGCGGTGCCGAGAAGGAGTTGAGCGCGGCCATTCGGTCGGGAGCTGATCGGGATAGGCTCGCCGCGATGCACTACGCGATGAACCGCCTCTATTACCGCGCCGGCCGGTACCACAAGGCTGTGCTGGAGCTGCGGCGGTGCTGGTCGCAGCCTGACACGGCGCTCCCCGATGAGGCAGCGAAGGCTGAGGCTGCGGCAGTGGATGGGCTTCCTGACCAGCAGGTGGTTTCCCGCAGTCCTGCCACGCTCACGTATACGAATTGGCCCCACAGCTCGCATCTGGTCGCGCCCATGCTGATTAACGGCCAAGCCACGCAGTTCGCTCTCGATACAGATGCGGCAGTGTCTGGCATCAGCGAGGCGGCGGCCAGCCGTCTCAGCCTGAAGAGGGTCAACGGACCGGTGCGATTCGAGGGGTTCACCGGACGATGGACGAAGGACATACACTACGCAGTCGCGGAACGCTTGAGGATTGGCAACACCGAAATGCGCAACGTAGCGTTCATCGCGTTTCCTGACGACCTTGATATATGGACGGACGTTCCCGTGGCAAATCGCGGCTTCGTAGGGCTTCCGGTTTTGTTGGCCGTCGAGACGATACAGTGGAACCGGAAGCACGAGTTGAGGATTAGCTTTCCTCCCGAACACGCCGATCTGCGGAACGCGAATCTGTCCTTCGAGGAGTTGGATCTGTTGACATTGGTTGAGATCGCGGGTCACAAGCTGGCCGTCGACCTCGACACGGGAACCAGTCTCTCCACCATGTGGCCTCTGTTCGTCAGGGACTATCCTGAACTACTCGATGGCTCCTTCGAGAGCACCACCAGCCTCGTAGGCGCGTCTGGATCTGCGAACGTTCGCTCCGCCATATTGCCCGAATTGCGGATGACCCTTGGAGGTTTTCCCATTGTTTACCGCAAGGCGCCCGCACTGCTAAGCACTACCATTGCGGCCAGCAATTGGCATTACGGACAAATCGGTATTGACCAGTTAGAGCAAGCTTCGGAAGTGACAATTGATTTCAAGGCATTGAAGATTCGATTGAGGTAGTCCCGATTTACCGCGTCTCCCGTTGGAGACGGCGGGCGGCCACGGGCGCCAGCGAATCCTACTCAGCTCGCTGCTAGTCATCAAGCAACCAGTTCATACCACTGCTTCTGCCCTGGACCAGACGAAGGCATGCCTCGTATCCGTAGGGTGGAAAAGGACATCGTATGTGCCAGTCTGCTCCGACCCTTTTTCGATACGCTCAAAATGTGCAGGTTCAGGCTGACCCGTTTTCACGTCTCAACCATTTTGAACTTTGAAAACTAATCGAACAGCGCTAGGATTTAGCATGGAGCGAAACCGCTACCAGCCCTGCGTGTTCCAGGGAACACCAACGCCGAGCTGAAAAGCAACGCCGTCCGCATGGTACCGACGGTTTCGAAACTGGACCTGCTAGAAGGAAGCGCGGCTGAAAAGGGCGAGCGAAGCCATCCTCACCGGCGTGACTTTCTTGAAGCTGACCCGTTTGGGCAGCCACAGGGTCTCTTTTGGCTTGAGGGGTGCGATGGAAATATACAAGCGCGAGACCCGGGAAGTGATACGGCGCTTCCTCGCCCACAGGCTCAGTTTCCCTCAGTGCATCGCTGCCCTGGACGCGAAGCTTGCCGGTTTCATCCCTAGGATGACCGGCGACCAACTACCTGAACTTCGCGCCTTGATGTTGTCCAACAACGAGATCGTAATGGCCGAAATGCTCAGACGTGGATCAGACCCGGCCTAGCAGTGACTTGGCGACTATATTGTTACCAAGCTAAGACCCGCTCCGGCAACACTGCCCAACCATTGCGAGAGGCCAAGAAGATATTTGACGTAGTACTCGCCGTCGGTCGTTTTGACACCCATGAGCCAAGCCCCACCAGCACTGAATCGCTATTTCTCCTCGCCCCGCACTGTTAAAATGAACAAATTGGCGGCAGATCATGCGATTCCGCGTGCGGAGATCGTGGATAATCATCGGGCTGGTTCTATCCGGCATCTGCCTTGGCCTGATTTTGAAAAAGAATTGGAATCGGCCCAAGCTATCCCCGCTCGGTGTTGTCAGCGCTGCCGATTATGTCGGCGGCAAGGTTGCGCCCGGCGAGATCGTGGTGCTGTACCCGTCGAAAGCCGGCCCCGCGACCCTCGCCGAGTACCGACTGGGCGGCAATGGACGCGTATCAACCTCCATCGCCGGCACCCGCGTCTTATTCGACGGCATTCCAGCGCCCATCTTCTACGCGATCAGCGGAAGGATCGCCGTCATTGTTCCCTATGAGGTCGCCAAAAGAACCACGACGCGGGTGAGCGTCGAATACCAGGGTGCTCGCTCGCCCGCAGTCACACTGCCGGTAGTCGAGAGTTTGCCCGCGCTGTTTACTTTGGATTCTTCCGGCCATGGGCAAGCCGCGATGCTGAATCAGATTGGCTGCTGCAACTCAGCGCGCAATCCGGCCGCGCGTGGAACCATCGTCACCCTCTACGCCACCGGTGAAGGCGACACCATCCCCCACGGAATCGACGGTAATGTCGCCGCCTACACCCGCGTTGCGGACCTCCCGGTGCCCAAACAAAAGCTCACCGTGACCGTCGGTAGCGTGCCCGCCGAAATCATCTACGCCGGCGAGGCCCCGCTCGCGGTCGCCGGTCTGCTTCAAGTGAACTTTCGCATCCCCTCCGATGCGCCCGTGGGCGACGCCGTTCCGCTGGTTCTCACCGTCGGCGCCGCCGCCAGTCCGGACGGCGTCACCATGGCCATCAAGTCCGCCGCCGAGCGAATTCTGGTGATCGAACCTCAGCCCGCGGTTCGCAACCGGCTTACGGCGATTCTTCAAGCCGCGGGCTACCAAGTGACCGCCGCGCAGGACGCCGGTGAAGTCGACCTGGTCGCCTGCGATCTCGACCTTCCGGAATCGGACGTGAAAGCAATTCAAGCTCTGCGCGCCCAGCGCCCCAAGTTGAGAGTCCTCGCCATCGCCCCAGCCCTGGATCCGGCGTCTTTGCGACGCGCCGACTTGCTCGGCGCGCAAGCTGTATTGACAAAACCTGTCACCGATGCAGCCGTCCTGCCCCGCGTCCGCCGGCTTCTTCGCGAAGTTCCTCTTCCCTACGCCCTGGAGCAGGAATCGCTTCCGCCCATGCCGGGCCCGCGCTAAATCGCGATTTCCCCGGTGCTGTCGCCCACCCGTTCGAGATCTACTCCTAGCTTCCGCAGGATGGTGTATAGAACGTTGGCCTGCGGCGTTCCCGCGCTGCACACCCGGTGAAGATTGCCTTTCAGTTGTCCGCCGGCATGCCCCGCCAGGAACAGCGGCACGCGCCGGTGATTGTGCGTATTCGAGTCGCCCATCGAGCTCCCATACAACACCAGGCTGTGATCCAGCAGATTCCCGTCGCCCTCGGGAGTGTTCTTCAGTTTCGTCAGAAAATATTCGACCATCCCCACGTGATACCGGTTGATCTTGGCAAACTCAGCGATCAGCCCGGCATTTTCGCCATGGTGCGACAAAGTGTGGAAGGGAGCCTTCACCCCGCTTTCCGGGAAAACGCGATTGCTGGTGTCGCGGCTCATCTTGAACGCGGACACGCGCGTGATGTCCGCGGCGAACGCCAGCGCCTGCAAGTCGAACATCAGCTTCACGTGCTCTTCCCAGGAATCCGGCACTCCGATCGGAGCCGCCGGCAGTTCTCTCTCCGCCACGCTCGCGTTGTGCTTCTCGATGGCTTCAATGCGCCGCTCGATTCCGCGAATCTCGTCGAGATGCGCCTCCACCCGCGCCCGGTCTCCGGCGCCAAGTTCTTTGCCAAGCCGCCTCGCATCCCCGGGGACCGCATCCAGAACGCTGCCGCCCGGCGCCGCTCCGAACAAATTTTCGAACGCCACGCGAGGATTCACCGTCATCCTCAGCGGCGCCGTCGGCGACGCCCAACTGATCGTCTCCGAATACACGCAGCTATATTCGAAACCGCAGGCGGCGTTCGGGCTGAAATTTTCAATGCACAGCTGGATCGACGGTAACCGCGTGTCGCGTCCGCATCGCTGCGCGTAGATCTGATCGATCGACGTGCCGTTATGTACCTCCGGCCCCTGTTTGGGATGCGTCGCGGTCAGGAATACCGCGCTCGACCGGAAGTGGTCCGCGCCCGCTTCGGGCGGCGCGAACGCGTCGGCCTGCCGCGCATCCGTGCCGCTGACAATGGTGATGTAATCGCGCAGCGGCTGGAGCGGCTCCAGTGCATAGGGCCACTCGAAATCGGATCCGTCCTTCGCCGGACTCCAATAGCACTTGCGATCTCCGTCGCCCGCGCTGCCCGCCGCGCCATGCACCATTTCGATACACGCGAGCCGGCTTCGAGGGGACCGCCACGGCGTTTGCGCGGGAACCATCGCATCCAGCAGCGGCAGCGCCACGGTAACGCCGAGGCCGCGCAGGACCGTTCGGCGAGACAAGTGCTTTTTCGCCAAAAACACGAATAATTATAATGCAATCTGGCGTTTACATGAGTGCAGCGGATTAACGCGGAGTGCGGTAAAGGAAACCAGCGCGATTTGACCGGAGAAGCCGTCCCGAGCCAATCGCTATCTGCTTGAATCGCTTGGACGCAACAATGTTACCAGTGGTAACATCGAAGGGTTTTAGTCGCATCGGAGGGCGGAGATGGGGTCGATTTTCGCGGCGCGCCGCGCGGGCACGTAGCTGGCGAGAAGCGCCACCACGGCCAGCAGCAGCGATACGCTGCCAAGCACCGCCGGATCGAGCGGATTCACGCCGTAAAGCAGCCCTGCCAGCAGCCGGGTGAGTCCAGCCGTGCCGGCGATTCCGGCCGCAATTCCGGCCAATACATAGGCCATGTTGCTGTTCACCATCAGCCGAAGCACATCCACGGATCCCGCGCCGAGCGCCATGCGAATTCCGATTTCATGGGTCCGCTGCGCCACCGAATGACCCACCACGCCCACGATTCCGACTGCCGCCAGCACCAGCGCCAGCATGGAGAACACGCTGAGCAGCAACATCGGAAAGCGCCTGGATCCGGTCGAATCGTGGACCACTTCTTCCATGGTCGTGACGCCGGAGACCGGCCGGTCAGGCAACACATCCGCCAGCGCTTTCTTGACAGAATTAGTGAACGTGCCGGGCGCGGCGATGGTGCGGACCACGACGTTCATAATGGGCCAGCCGGCTTGTGCGTAGGGCCGGAAGAATTGCTTCTGCATGGGCGAGTCCAAGCCCTGGAAATGCACGTCTCCAACCACCCCCGCCACGATGAGGCGCGGTCCGTCCGACCCTTCGAATCGAATGGCTCTGCCGACGGGATCCTCGTTGGGCCAATAAGTGCGCGCCATGGTCTCGTTGATCACGATCACTCCGGGAGCCCCTAGGCTGTCCTGCCAGGTGAACTCCCGCCCCTTCAGAATCGGAATACCCATGGTCCGGAAGTAGTCCGGGCAGGCGACGCTGTAATTCGCGCCGGGCATGTGCCCGGGCTCAGCCGGCGGCCGGCCCTCGATCTGAAATCCGCGGCCGGCATTCCCATGAAAGGGCAAGTGAGCGATCGCACCCACGGATACAATGCCCGGGACGGCGCCCACGTGTTCGTCGAGGTCCTGGCAGAAACGGGGCAAGCCCGGGGGACCCACGTAGATCTCCTCTTGGGGGACCGACATTTCCATGGTGAGCACGTTCTGGGGATTCAACCCGGGATCGACGCCCAAGAGGTGCGTCATGCTCTTGATCATCAGACCCGCGCCACACAGCACCACCAGCGCCAGCGCCACTTCCGAGGCCACCAGCACTTGACGCAGGCGGTTCCGGCCGCCGGCGCCGGCGCCGCGCCCGCCCTCCTTGAGAGTCTCGTTCACGTCGCCACGCAACGCGCTCAATGCCGGCGCAACGCCGAACAGCAAACCGGTGAGGCAGGAAACGGCCAGGGCGAACGTGAAGACGCGGCCATCCATGGGGATCGAATCGACCGGGCGCATGGGCAGATGCAATCCATCCAACTTGAAAACGTAAAACAGCAAACGGGTGCTCCCGGCAGCCAGCAGAAGCCCGGCCGCACCGCCGGCGAGCGCGAGCAATACACTCTCGGTAAGCAACTGGCGCGCGATGCGGGATCCGGCAGCCCCCAGCGCGCGCCGGATGGCAAACTCTTTCTGCCTGACCGCGCCGCGCGCCAGCAGGAGATTCGCGACGTTCACGCAAGCAATCAGCAGCACGAACGCCACGGCTGCCAGCAGCGCCAGCATGGTGGCGCGAAGACCCTGCATCCCGAAATCGCCCAGCTCCAACACCGTCGCACCCAAATTCACGTCTTCCTTGGGGAACTGCCGGGCGACTCCGGCGGCCACGCTCTCCATCTCCGCCCGCGCCTGCGCCACACCCACGCCCGGCTTAAGGCGAGCGATGCAGAGGAAGCTGTTGTTGTCCCGGCCGAAGTCCGTCCTGGTATAGCCGACCGGTACCCAGAGCCGGCGCGCGCCGCTCCAGAATTGCCATTCGAATTCGCGCGGCATCACACCCACTCACGGTGAAGTCCGCGCCGTCGACGCGGATGGTCCTGCCCACCAGGGATGGATCGCCGCCATAGCGCGCTTTCCACAGTCCATAGCTGAGAACCACCTCGCGATCCTTTCCCAGAGTTTCTTCCTCGGGAAGGAAGGTGCGGCCGAGAAAGGGCTTCACGCCCAGGACGGAAAAGAAGCCAGCGGATACGCGCAGCCCCGACACCTGCTCAGCCTCCTGCGCGTTCCCGGCCGGCGAAAGGTTATAGCCCCGGCCGGCGGAATCGAAAATGGCCATGGATTCGAAGGAGCGGCTCTGCCGTTCAAAATCCCAGAAGTTAGGCGCGGAGACGATGTTCCAATTGCCGGGACCTTTGCCGAAGGTTTCAAGCACCAGGACCAGCCGGTCCGGATCGGGAAACGGGAGCGGCTTCAAGAGCGTGTTGTCGATCACGCTAAAAATGGTGGTGTTGGCGCCGATGCCGAGCGTCAGCGTCAGCATCGCTACCATGGTGAAACCCGGGGTTCGCGCCAGGTTCCGCAAACCGTAACGCGCGTCCTGAAGAAGAGTTCCGAAAAGGATGCTCACCTGGGTGATTACCGTTCCAATGGTAGGAAAGTTACCGGGCGCTGTCAGATGGCCGCGGCGATTTTGATAGGATCGGATGACGTTCGAACTGGAGGTCAATCTATGGACAGCAACGTGGGGAAGTTGATGGAGGATTTCAAGAACGGCAATTTGACCCGCCGCCAGCTATTACAGCGCCTGGCGGTGACTGCTCCGGCGCTGGCCGCGGCATTGCCGGCCTCGGCGGACAAAGGGGTGCAACTGAAAGCGGCCTGGGTGAACCATTATGTTTATGCCGCTCCAGACCTTATGAAGACCAGCGACTGGTATCACGAGGTGTTCGGGATGCAGATCGATCATCGCAACGGGAAAGAAGCCCACCTGTGGTACAGCGATGCGGGTGGCGATACATGCATGATCATGCGTCAGGCGCCGGCGGGCACGACGGCAGCCAAGATCATCAACTTCGGCTTCACCATCGAGAACTGGGACAAGAAGGCGGTGGAAGCGGAACTGAAGCGGAGGGGCCTGAACCCGGTATCGGATACCGACAAATGCTTCCGGTTTAAAGATATGGAAGGCTTCGACATTGCGGTTTGCGCGAAGAACTATATGAAGCGGCCCACTCCCGCGACCGACAAACCGCAGGTATGGAAGGCGCTGAGCGCCAACCACGTCGTCGAGAATTCCGCCGACTACACGAAGCTCCGCGATTGGTACAAGGACTTGCTGGCGCTGAAGATCACTCACGACTCGGGCCGGGATGTGTACATGTGGCTGGGCGACACGGTTTGGATTCCGACGGCGAGCCGCGCGGGAGGCAAGACCTCGGCCGAACTGGGAACGCTGGATCACGTCGCTTACACCATCGCCGATTACAACAACGATGCCGTGAAGGCGGAGCTGGAGAGGCTGCAGATGAAGCCGCAGCAGGATACCATGCTCAGTTTCAACTGCCGGGACGTAAACGATTTCAAGACTCAGGTCTGCGACAAACAGCTGGTTCCGGAAGCCGAGAAAAGGCCGCCCACCCCTGGCCGCGGCCGAGGCAAAGGCGGCGCCGACGGAGCGCCCGGTCCCGGACGCCGATAAGAACGGCCGCTCGATGAGGTAGCCGTGAGCAGAGTTTGTTCGGAAGCGGACGGCGGATGCCGAATCCGCACAGCAGGCTTTCCGCGGGACCATTGGAAACTCCGGAGGGAAAACCGTGAACTTTTTGGCAGGCGGACTGCTCTGAGCTTCCTATGCGAAGTGTGCCTCGACTAGTGATTGCGATTCTGGCGGTGGGGATCGGTGTCAGCATTTCAGTGTTCAGCCTGGTGGACGGGGTGGCGCTACGGCCACTGCCTTACAGGGATCCGGGCCGGCTGGTGGCGCTGGAAACGGTGGCGACGAAACCACCGTTTGAAGCCAACGGGTCCGTGACCTATGCCGACTATCAGCAGATCCGGGCCGAGGCACATTCGTTCGAAGACCTGGCCGTCATGTATCGCGACGGCTGGTCGCAGACGGTGATCAGCGACGGGGACGAGCGCGAACGGGTGCACGGCGGATTTGTTTCGCCGAATTTCTTCGAGATGTTCGGGCGATCGCCGTTAGTGGGCCGCGTCTTCACGCCGGAGGAGAATCTGGCGCAGGCGCACGTGGTGCTGGTGGGCGAGTCGCTGGCAGCGCGGCGATTCGGATCCGCGGCAAACGCGCTGGGGCGCGAGCTTCGGATGGGAGGAGGAATCTGGCGCGTCATCGGAGTGATGCCAGAGGACTTTCGCGTTCCTTTTCCAGACTCGCAGGTGTGGGCGCCAGTGATGTCGCATCCCCAGTGGATGGACCAAGAGGAGCCGCAGGCGGCGCAAAAAGCGCAACGGTGGGATCTGATGGCGAGACTGCGCCCCGGTATCCGGCCCAGCGCGGCACAGGCGGAGGTAGACGCGATTTTCGGCCGGCTGGCGACCGCAGATCGCGACAGCCACGCGGACCGGTTGTTGGTGACGGACTTACGCGAGCACTTCACAGGAAAGGCGCGGAAGCCGTTCGCGATCCTCTCCGCAGCGGTTGCGTTCCTGCTGCTGATCACCTGCGCGAATGCCGGAAATTTGTTGCTGGCGAGGGCGGCCATCCGGCAAAGAGAGTTTGCGATTCGCGCGGCGCTGGGGGCGGGAACCGCAAGGCTGGTGCGCCAATCCGTCACGGAAACGGTGAAACTGTGCCTGATCGCGGGCGCATTGGGCGTCGCGATGGCGCCGCTGCTGGTGCGGTTGCTGAAACTTCTGGCGCCTCCGGGCACGCCGCGGATCGATGAAGTGGGGATCGACGCGAGGGTGCTGCTGTTTGCCGTGGGGTTGAGCCTGATCGCCGGGTTCATGCTGGGGATCGCGTCGGTGATCGGGAACGTGCGAAGGCAATACGCGGGCACGCTGCGAGCGGCCGGGAGAAGCGCCACGGCGAGCCGCGAAGGCAGGGCGCTAAAAAACCTGCTGGTGGCTTCCGAGTTCGCGCTGGCGATGACGTTGCTGACGGGCGCGGTGCTGCTGGTGCGGAGCTTCGTCGCGGTGCTGAGTGTGGACCTGGGAATTCGCGCGGATCACGTTCTGACGGTTCAACTGGAGCTGCCCGATTCCTTGAAGGCGCCGCAACAGGCGGACTTCTACCGGTCGGCGCTGGCGAAAATCCGTAATCTGCCGGGAGTGGAGGCGGCGGGCGCCACCAGTTCCGTGTTCCGGTTGGGGGTGATGCGAACGCACGCGCTGCGCATCGTAGAAGGGAAGCCGGCGGAGCCGATGGACCGGTGGCAGGCGCTCGAATGGTCGCAAGTGAGCGGGAGTTACTTTCAGGCGCTGGGAATTCCGCTGCTGAGCGGGCGCTATTTCGACCAGCGGGACGGGCCCGAGGCGCTACCCGTGACGATCGTGAACGAGGCGGCGGCACGCCGCTACTGGCCCGGTCAAGACGCGGTGGGGAAGCGTATGAAGGGCATGGATCCGCGAGGGCCGAACGGCGGAAAGAACGACGACTGGCTGACCGTGGTGGGCGTGGTGAAAGACATGCGCGCAGGGGGCCGGGAGCGGCAGCCCTTCGCCCAGATTTTCGAGCCACAGGCCCAACGCGGCGAGCAGACGAATACACTGGTGATCCGGGCGGCAGGAGATCCCGCGCAGTCGACCACGGCGGTGAGGAATGCGATTCGCGAGGCCAGCGCCAGCGCGAAGGTAACCTCGGTGGCGACCATGGAACGCGTGCTCGAAGAACAACAAGGGGAGAGACGCTTTCAGACGTGGCTGATGGGAGTGTTCTCCGCCGTCGCGCTGACGCTTGCGGCGTTGGGAGTGTTCGCCGTGATGCACTTCGCGGTGGTCGCCAAGACGCGCGAGATCGGCATCCGAATGGCGGTGGGGGCGCGGGCGTCGAACATCTTCGGCCTGGTGATCGGCGACGGCGTGAGGCTGGCAGTGTGGGGCATCGCGGGGGGAGCGATGCTTTCCATGTGGATCACTGCGGCGCTCGCGGGAATGCTGTTTGAAGTGAAGCCGACCGATCCGGCCAGCTTCGCGAGTGCGGCCGCGATTCTGATCATCGTGGCGATGGGCGCCTGCTACTTGCCGGCGCGAAGGGCGGCGAGGCTGGATCCGGTAGCGGCGTTGCGCGAGGACTAGGAGCTGGTTGAAAAAAGGGACAGACCGCTCTGTCCACGATCACGCTTTTTTGAAAAGTCAGCCGTTTGCGGCCAGGGACAGAGTAGTCTGTCCCTTTTTTCAACAAGCTCCTAGTGGTCTGCGTCGCCGATCTTGAACAATATGATTCGGACGGGGCAAAAAGGGGTACAGGCACGAACTTTCGCAAAAGCGGCGAAATTCGAGCCAGTCCCCCTTTTTGCACACTGTCCCGTTATGGACATGACTTGCGACGCAGACCGCTAGCTCGATGGTGTGTGATCTACACTGATGCCATGGACCAATCGAGAGCCGCTGAGCTTGGGAATGCAGGCTACACGGCGCTCGAGGATTATATGGGCGCGGAGATGCTGGAGCGCATGCGCTCCCGGGTGGATGAGTTGTTCGCCGAAGAAGGCGTCCGCGCGGGCGCCGAGTTCCGCACCGAAGAAAACGCGCGGCGCCTGGCGAATCTTGCCGATAAAGGCGAGGTATTTCTCGAAGCGCTGCAGCGGCGCGAGATTCTCGATCTGGTGGCGACGGTGCTCGGCGGCGAATTCAAGTTGAGCAGCCTGAATGTCCGGTCGGCGAATCCGCAATCGGCGAGTGGACAGCCGTTTCACGTCGACATGGGCCTGCTCCCGGATGAAAAGGGATTCGCGGTTTGTAACTGCGTCTGGATGCTCGACGATTTTACCGTGGAGAACGGCGCGTTACGCGTGATTCCCGGATCGCATGGCTGGGCGCGGAAACCGCAGGAGGCCTTGAGCGATCCTTACGCGCCGCATCCGCAGGAGAAGCTGGTGACGGGACGCGCCGGCACCGTGGTGGTGATGAACGCACACCTATGGCACGGGGGCACGGCGAATCGGACCAATCGCGAGCGGAGAGCGGTCCACAGCTTTTTCTGCAGGCGAGACATTCCGCAGCAACAGTATCAGAAGCGGCTGCTCCGGGCGGAGACGCAGGCGGCCTTGAGCGCCGATCTGCGGCGGCTGCTGGCGCTCGACGACGAGCTGAACGACGCGTTGAGTTCGGCCGGCAGCGGCCGCAGCGGGTTCATGAAGTAATGTCTTAGTCGAGCGGTCTGATGTATACTGGCGTGGTTCGGGACTCGAAGGTCCCGTTCTGCGGGAGGCATTCGCATGGCCACTACGTCGGTTCGTCTCCTAGCGATGGTGCTGTTGTTGGTGGCACTTTCGTGCCTGATCGCGTACCAAGCGCCTGGGGACCTGAATCGCTTAACGGACCCCTTCGTTGCCGGCTGGATTCTCAGCGACACAAACGGCGATGGCATAGTCGACTTCGTGGCGGGCAAGATTGTGGTTCCGGCGCACCCGTCGGCAGCCGAAAATGCGGCCGCCGCGGATCTGGCGGGGCGGCTGGGGTTCGCGACTACCGGGTTCACGCCTCCGGTGGTGATCAGCGCCGCTGAGGATCGCGCGGATGGGCCCCGAATCTATGTGGGGCGCAGTGCGGCGCCGGCGGGAGTCTCGCGGGCCGCCGACGAAGCGCTGAGCGGGTTGCAGGCCGAGGAAGGCGGAGTTTTTTTAGTCGAAGGGAATCTGGTGGTGCTCGGCCACGACGAGGCCGGGTTATTGGCAGCCGCGGAGGCTTTTTCTTCTCGCGCGCCCTACCTGTGGCGCGTACCGGGGGAGAGACTTTCCACCATCGGGCAAGCGGTGGGCCAGTCGGCGCAACTCACCGGACTCGTCTACGGGAAGGGCAAGGCTGGGGTGAATCGGGCGTTGTTGCAAGCTAACGGGCCGGTGACCAGCGCGACGCTCGAAGAGGCGTTGAACCGGAACAATCTCGCCAGTGTTCACGAACTGGTGGTCAGGTCGGCGGGCGCGACCGTTTCCGCGACCAGCTCCAAACCGCTGGCGGCGATTCCGGCTGCCCCAGGAAACGCCGCGGGCGGCGGCGCTCCGGCGGCGGATGCGGCAGGCGGCGGGGATGGGGAAGGCGCGGGGCCGGCCAAGCTGGATCTGGCGACGCTTTACACCATGCGCGGTCTGTTTCGCGGCACACCGAGAATGCCGATTCCTTCCAACCTGGACAGTCAACTGTACGTTCCGGCCGGCGCGGCCGGCATCGCCATGGCGAATCTGGCGGCCAGAATGGGCATGGAGACTACGGGAATCACTTTGCCGCTGGCGACGCCGGCAACCACGGCGGCGGTGAGAGACGTTCGCACCAAATCCGTAATCGCGGAAGGTTCCGAAATCGCGAACGAGGCAGTGAAGAAGCTGGGCGGAGAAGACACGACGGCTGCTCGAGCCGCCCTTCCCGCGGGTGAAGGCGAGTTGCGGATTGTCGACCGGGCGTTTGGCCGGCAGCCGGCGGTGCTGGTGCGCGGCGACGAAAGCGGCGCGGCGGCGGCGCTGGGTCTCGCTTCCGATCATTTCCCGAATCTTTGGGATACCGGCAAGCAATATCTTTCGCTCGAAGAGATCCGTTACGATCTGCACCGGTTCTTTTCGCTCCGCTCCGACGTTGGACAAGCCGCGGTGGCGCTGTACCGGCTGGATAAATGGGCAGAAGGGATCAAAGGCGCTCATGACGTGGAGGCGAAAGTTTTTGTGGACGTGGCCGATCCGGGCCTGAAGGAAGTGGTGCGGAAAGAGTTGCAAAGCCGCCTGGGCGCGACGGAGGTCAAGGTGGAAACCGGGAGCCTGCACGCTGGAACACAGTGTTGCGAAAAACTCCCCGCGCTGCACTATCGCGAGCCGGGCTACACCTTCCACGCAGGCACGCCCACGTTCCAGGAGGATCTGGTGATTCCGTGGGAAGGCACGCGGCTGCTCAAGGCGGTGAAGGACGCTGTGCCGAAACTGAAGGCGGGGGAGCCGGTTAAACTGGTCGCGCGCGTCAGCGAAGGGCCGGAGGTGCGGCAAAAGCTAAAAAGACAAATCGAGGAAATGCTGCCGAAACCGAGCCAGGTGGTGGTGCTGTGCGCCTATAAACAAGGCGTGAGCTGGCTGATGGATGAGATCGCACCGCAGCTCAAGGGCAAGAAAGTGGGATCGATCAAGATCGAGTTCATGAAAAACGACGATCCCACCGGATTGCGAGCCATGTATTCGCCGGCGCGATGGGTGCAAGAACTTTATCCAGTGGACGAGATGCTCGCCAAAGAACTGGCGATCCCGCTGGACAAAATCGAGCTGAGCGAATTCGCATTTTCGCCCAAGGCGCCGACTTACCGGGTGCACGCGTACGGTGCGGACAACCGGGAAATACTGGCGCGGGAATTCACGGCGACCACGGTCGACCGGCCGTATAACGGAGTGATGCCGGAATACGAGAAGGTGCAGGTGGATACCGGATGGGTGCGGATGGAATCGGGATCGAGCCGGGTGCTGGATCAGCGCATTGCCACCGACATCGAGGAATTCTGGGAACACTATCAACGGGAAACGCTGCCCAAGGTATTTCGCACCGTGATGGCGAACTATCACGGCGAGCTGCGCCCCGAGTTCGTTCCGCCCTTCGACACGCTGAAGATCGATTTTCATTTGAGCGAACCCAGCTACGAACTCGGCATCGACAAAGAACGCATTTCGTCGCTCGAAGCGCTTCAGGAGGATACGTTTTATTCGACGGAAAACTTCGTGAACATGATGGGCGAGCTGGAGACTGGCCGGGCGCTAACCTACGTCGGAAGAATTATTCCGATCGTGCATGCTTCCGATGACGGCCAGGACGGCCACGTGCACATCGAATTTTATGCGAAGCCGGCGGGCAATCCGATGGTGCAGCTCGCCTGGACCGACGGGCAGGGAAAGCGGCACGAGCTGAAGCGCGACCTGTGGGTTTTGCAAGGCGCCATGCAGCCGCGGCTGATCCAGGCGCGCATCGCGGGGGGCGAAGCGGGTCCCCAAAGCCTGACCTGGCTGCTTCCGGCGGATTTCAAAGAGGACCGATTCGAAGACTGGGTGAAGGTGGAAGGGCGAGACCAGGTGGAGCGGAGTATTTTCCCGGCGGAACAGGCGCAGGGACAGCTTCACTGGCTGGAAGAATTGCATCGAGCGGGTTTGTATAAGAATGAAGTCGCCTATCCGCACCTGCGCGAAATGGGCTTCGAGTTCGAACTGCCGCTGCCGTTGACGGCGAAAGTGGAAACGCCTGCGCCGCGCGAATACGCGGCGCTGAAGATACAGGCGCCCGGAGCGGCGCGGCCCATGATCGCGGATTATGCCGGCCGTCTGCATCGCTCGCAAGTGGTGCAGTGGGACGAGCCCATCAGTCCGGATGAAAACGCGTCGATTCTGGCCGAGTTCGCCAAGCACCCAGGCGTGAATGCGTATTGGATGGGACGCAGCTATCTGGGAGAGAATCTGTGGGCGGCCGACGTGACTCTGCCAACGCCGTCAAAATTGCGATCGTCCGCGAAGGAAACCACGCTGAAGGCATCGATTGTGTACTCGGGGAGGCAGCATGCCAATGAGGTTTCGAGCACCAGCCACATTCTGAAGCTTGGTGATCAGCTCTTAAACGACGCGGATACACGGGCGATGCTGAAACAGGTGAATGTGGTGCTGCATCCCATCACGAATACGGACGGGGCCGAACTTTCGGTGCAGCTGGCAGAGATCACGCCGAACAATATGCTGCATCCCGGCTATCACGGCGCACTGGCGGCGGACGTTTCCACGGGGCAGACGGATCTCGATCCGGTCTACCCCGAATCGCGAACACGACGTCAACTGCTCGAAGGGTGGCTGCCGGATGCGTTCCTGAATCCGCACGGCTATCCGTCGCATGAATGGGTGCAGCCGTTCTCTGAATACTCCGGATGGGTGACGAACCGGCAGGGAGCCAACAACGGGCGCACCTGGTGGATTCCGCGCGGATGGTTCACGAGCCTGGCTTATCTTCGCGATGAAACGCATCCGTACAGCGAGAAAGTCACTTATGAAATTCGCGACCGGATCGTGGAGGCCGAGAGGAAGGTGCCCGGTCTTCTGGATCTGGAGACGCGGATGAATTCGCGATATGAGCGGTTCGGGCAACGCTGGCAGCCCGAAAACATGCAGCAGCCGCTGGTCCAGGGGATTCGGATCTATATGGGGTTGAAAGGTTCAGGCGGAGGCGGGCGGGGCGGTGCGGGAGGCGGCCAAGCGGCGCCGGGCAGCGGCGGAGTAGGGGGGATTTCGCCGGACGTCACGTGGGATTCCGGCTACACCGAAGCGCCGGATGAAACCGCGCACGGGGATTACATGAAGCTGATGGCGTCGGCGGGACTGGCGTTCGATCGCGTACATCTGGAATATCTCGCCAAAGGCAAGCTACGCATCAATCGGACCGAGCGGGAACAAGGCGGGAAGGTCACCTGGCGCGTGGAGCGTCTGCGCCCGAATCTTCCCGCGACAGAATCGGAACCGTCGCGCCGGGATAACGCGACGGGAGGTGTTCAGGATCGCTAAAGGGGTGGGTCAAAAGAAAAGGGGGATGTATGGGTTCCAGCACACGTTTGCTCCAGCTATGGGCTTCCATGGCGATACTGGTTGCATTGACAGCCGGAATTGCGGCAGCGCAAATCGGCGACGCCGAGATTACGGGCGCGGTAAAGGATCCGAGCGGCGCGCCGGTGGTGGGCGCAATGGTCACGCTAACCAACCAGGACTCCGGCTTCACGCGCGTCGTCACGGCGGATTCCGAGGGCCGGTACCGTTTTTCCGCAATCCCGCCGGGACGCTATGCTCTGAAGACTGAAGCCACGGGATTCAAGACGGAAAGCATTACCGACCTGGTTCTGAATATCAGCATGCACGTGGACCGGGACGTTTCGCTCACCGTCGGGAGCGTCCAGGAGGCGATCACCGTGACGGGTGAAGTTCCACCGGTGGACACGACCAAGGGCGACGTCTCAGGCGTGGTGACCAATCAACAGATCGACTCGCTTCCCGTGAATACGCGCCAGTATCTGAATCTCGCGCTGCTCATGCCGGGAACCACGCAGGCTGCGTCGCGGACGTTTTACAACAACGTTCAGATCGGCGGAGGCGACCGTTTTTACGCCAACGGGTTTACGGTGGACGGCGTGACCAACACCTGGGCGGAGCAGGGCGAGCCGCGGCAGAACTTCCCGGAAGGGTCCGTGCAGGAGTTCAAAGTCAATACCAACCAGTGGAAGGCCGAGCAAGGGTGGGCGATGGGCGGCGTGGTGAACGTGGTGACCAAGAGCGGCTCGAATGAATTTCATGGCGACGCGTTCGAGTACTGGCGCGACCAGGCGCTGAATCATGAGAACTCCTTTCAAACCGCGGCCGAGCAGCAAGCAGGGGTGGGGAAAGCTCCGTATCTTCGAAATCAGTTCGGCGGCGATCTGGGAGGGCCGATCGTCAAGAACAAGCTGCACTTTTTCGCGGCTTATGAACGCACCCAGATTGACGATTCGTTCACCATCTTCACCGGGTCGGCGAGCCGCCAATTTTACAACTCGGTGGACGGGGTCTTTAACAAGCCCAGCCACGATCAGATGGTCAACCTCCGTTTCGACTATGAGATCAGCAATTCCCAGCACCTGTTCGGACGCTATTCGCAGGAATGGAACCTGCAGACGTGGCAAGGTTGCGGCGGCGCCGCCGAATCCAACTGCTACGACGGTCTGATTCCCCGACACGCCGCGGTGGTCGGCCACACCTGGACGCCATCGGCGACCATGGTCAACGACTTTCGTTTCCAGTATTCGTATTCGTCGTACCAGCTGGGTCCGTCCGGCGAACCGATCTATACGGATATCGGCAATTTCCCGGCGTCCCGGATCGCGCTGCTGCAACCGGTCTACAGCTTCCCCAGCTTCAGTTACGGCCAGGGTTACGGCGAACTGGGCATCGAAACCCGCTGGGAGGCGAAAGACGATTTCAACCTGATCCGCGGCAATCACAGCATCAAGTTCGGCTTCGATTTCAGCCATGTTCCCTTCGCCGACGACCAGGTGACCAATTATCAAGGCACCTGGACGTTCGCGACGGACCAGGCTTTCAACCCCAAGGATCCTACTTCGATTGCGAATCTGCAGAATCCGACTCAGTTCACGGCGTCCATACCCGGGCTGTACACTTCGGTGCCGATTTCCCAGTATTCGGCCTATGTTCAGGACGATTGGAGACTGCGCCGGGACCTGACGTTGAGCCTGGGACTGCGTTGGGATCGCGAAATCGGCTCGTTTAATGAAGATTTGAACCCCAATTCGTTCCCCAAGCCGATTCCTTTCCTGGGCGATCCGAGCCAACGCGGAAAGCCGTTCAACTTCGGTCCTCGTTTCGGCCTGGCCTGGAACGTAGGCGGAAAGGGGAAGGACGTGATTCGCGCCGGGTTTGGAATTTACTACAACAACATCCAGACGCTGTTGAACTTCCCGGAGAACCGAAACCTGGTGCAGTGCAGTGTCCTGATCAAGAATCCGACGTATCCGAATCCGTATGGAGGCCAGAGTCCGAGCGCTTTCTGCTCTACGGCCGCGCCAACCGTAACGGTGCTGGATCAGAATTTCGCGAATCCGTACTCGGAGCAGTTCACGCTGGGCTATTCGCGCGAGCTGGCGCACGACTTTTCGATCCACGTGGATGGCATTTACATGCATACCTTGCGGGACTGGCGGACCGAGGATATGAATTATCCAAACGCGGCGGGCGTGCGCCCGCTGACGCAGTGGGCGCGAATTCTGGATCACAAGTCGATTTCGCAATCCGAGTACAAGGGCATGTACGTTCGCGCCGAGAAGCGGTTCGCGAAGCGCTATCAGTTCCTGGTCTCCTACAGCCTTACCGCCGCGCGGGACGACAATCCGCAGGCGCAGGTGACCAATCCCGCCAACTACAACCTGGATTGGGGGCCGGCAAACATCGACCAGCGAAACGTGCTGGTGGCGAGCGGGTACGTCAATCTGGGGTGGAAGTTCACGGTGGGAGCGGTGTGGCAAATCCGGTCCTCGATGCCGTTCAGCGCGCTGACCAGCACCACGGACGTGGACGGGCTCCGGCAATACGTACCGGGCACCTCGCGGAACCAGGGGGATCGCGTCGACATTCTTACAGCGGTGAATGCATATCGCGCGACGCTGGGACTGGCGCCGATTCCGGCATCGCAGATCAACAGCAGCAAGTTCAACAGCTTCGATGTTCTAGTGACTCGCCCGATCTTCGTCCGGGAGCAGCGCAGGATAGAACTGAAGGCGCAGGTGTTCAATCTTTTTGGAACCACCAATCTGACGGGCGGGAACACCACCTCGGCGACCTCGGCGAATTTCGGCGAGATTCTGAACGCATCGAATCTACAGCAAGCAGAACTCGCGGTTCGCATCGTGTTCTGATCGTTAGTCGACTTGGACGGGAAGTGGAACCCGACGCGCGCGGATGATCGCGTGCGCCAATGTCGCGAATGTACCGCTCGCGCGCGGCGCGGCTCGCGCCATTTTGATTTCGAACGATTGCCGCAAGGCAGAGCTTCCGGTTGCGGCCTCGGCCGCCGACGTGTCCCGCCACTCATGAACCGAGTGCCGTACGTACGGCGTCCACCGCCCGGTGAACGTCTTCTCCGGTGGTCCGCCAATTGCAGACGCTAACGCGCATCGCCCGTGTCCCGCGCCAGGTGGT
Organism: Terriglobia bacterium; assembly: GCA_963842485.1. Taxonomy (GTDB): domain Bacteria; phylum Acidobacteriota; class Terriglobia; order Bryobacterales; family Bryobacteraceae; genus Palsa-187. The sequence continues at coordinate 39,337 of CAWJHI010000014.1, forward strand.
GGGAGCGAAAAAAGCCTCGCCGGTCTGGACCGTTGCGGCGATTATCTGGTCAGTGCGCCGGTCATGATCCTTCCCGCCGGGATCGAGAAAACGGACCAGACCCTGATTGATGGTGGGCGTCAAAAGAACCTCGGCTCCGGGCAAACGTCCGATGTCGTCGACGATGGCGCGCGCGTGATCGCAACCACGCTCAATCAGCGCGGCGACGCCGCTTCGTCCCAGCTCCCGAAGCGCGGCGTAGGTCGGGAATCCTCGCGCCCGCCGCGACCATTCCGGATTCCAGTCAATCTGGTCGCGCATTTCGGCAGCATGGGTCAAGTATGCGGCGCGATGCGACATCGAGGCCCGATGCGCTTCGGCGTGCGCGACCAAGGCGTATCCGGAATCGTACGGCACATTCAGCCATTTGTGACCGTCGGTGGCCCACGAATCCGCCTGGTCCACGCCCTCAACCAGGTGACGGTACCTGGGACTGGCCGCGGCCCACAAGCCGAACGCGCCGTCCACGTGGACCCAGGCGGCATGGCGCCGCGCGATCGGGATCAAATTCGCGAAGCAATCGAACGCGCCGGTGTTGATTTCTCCTGCCTGGAGAAGCACGATGGCCGGAGACGGATCCCGCTGTAAAGCGTCCGAGAGCGCGTCTGGGGGAAGAGCGCCATTCGAATCCGCCGCGAGATATTCGACATTGGCGCTACCCAGACCCAGCAGGCGAACGGCACGCTCGAAGGAGCCATGCCGCTGATCGCTCGAAACGACGCGGATGGGCGGCGCGCCGAACAAGCCGCGCTCCTCCACGTTCCAGCCGCGATTCTCAAGCAGCGCATGACGGGCCGCGGCAAGACAGGTCACGTGAGCCATCTGGCATCCAGTCACGAACGCGACGCTCGCTTGGGACGGAAGTCCCAGGATCTGTTTGAGCCAATCGGCCGCAACTTCTTCCACGATCGCGGCGGCCGGCCCGCACGAGTAAAGTGCAGCATTCTGGTCCCAGGCGGACGTCAGCCAATCCGCGGCGAGCGCGGACGGCAGCGCGCCACCGACGACCCACGCGAAGAATCTTCCGCCCGCCGACGCGATGATTCCCGGCTCCACATTGCGGATCAGATCCTCGATTACCTGTTCGGGCGCCATGCCGTCGTCCGCGAGCGGAGTGGACAAGGATCGTCGAAGGGAAAGGTGATCCGCACCCGCTCGAACCGGGCGTACCGGCAGGCTTTCCAAGTAAGCCACTGCGTAGCGGGCCGCTGCCTCCAGGGGCGCGCGATGAGATTGCATGGTTTATTATTGCGACCGGGTCCTGATTCGTGCTCGCTGAAAACGGACTCAGCTATGGAACTCCATCACGTCCCAGGAATCGTTGGAAAAAAGGGGACAGACCGCTATGTCCCCTGCGACACTTGTACCGGAGCCGATGTTTTGCGGGCAGGGACAAAGTGGTCAGTTTCGTTTTTCAACAAGCTCCTAGTGTAGTGCGTCGCTGATCTCGAACCATATGATTCGGGCGGGGCAAAAAGGGGTACAGGCACGAACTTTCGCAAAAGCGGCGAAATTCGAGCCAGTCCCCCTTCTTGCACACTGTGCCGTTACTGCGAGATCAAAAGGCCGCGTAGGTGTACCGGTTCAGATTCCAAACGCCGTTGATCATCGACCATAACTGAACGTAGATCGGTTGCCCGGTAGTGGGGATACCGCTTACGGTGTGTGACGTTGCCGTGCCCAAGTTCGCTGCGAAAATGTCGCCCTTGCCGACGATTGTGCCGACATCCAGCCAGTACGCCTCGACTCCTGTTCCCGCCGTCCAGCTAAAGGTCACCGTGCTGCCGCTGAGAGTCGAGCCCGGCACAGGGGTGGTGAGCTTGCCACAAATGCTCGAAGCGGTGAACTCGTAACGTCCGGGGTTCTTCCACGCGCCGCCGATGTGACTCCACACTTGTACGTAGATGATTCGGCCGTCGCACGGAAGATTGGTTACCGCGGTCGAAAGCCCGGTAGTCGGCCCCGCAAAAACGTCTCCCTTGGCGATCGAATTGCCGACGTCAAGCCAATATTCATCGGCCCCCGCCGCCGCGCTCCAGTTGAAAGTCGCGGAGGTGGTGGTGAATACCGTCCCGTCCGCGGGCGATGTCAGCGCCGCGCAGCCGGAGGCTCCCGTGTAAGTGGTCCGCTGCGGAGACTGCCAGACCCCGCCGATATGGTTCCACAACTGCACATACACCGTGCGCCCGTCGCAGGGCATCGAAGTCACCGTAAAGGAAGTCCCGGTGGTGGCGGCTCCGAAGTAATCGCCTTGGGCCAACTGACTGCCGACATCCAGCCAGTATTGATCGGCGCCGGCGACGGTGCTCCAGTTAAACGTTTGGGAAGGACTGGTCAGCACCGATCCCGCAACCGGACTGGTGATGCCCGAGGATCCACCGCATGCCCCAGTGAACGCCGTGTACTCGTAGCGTCCGGGGTTCTGCCATACGCCGCTGAGATGGGTCCATAGTTGCACATAAATGGTACGCCCGTCGCAGGGGATGTTGTTCACCACCGTCGAAAGCCCAGTGGTTGCGGCTCCATAAATATCGCCTTTGCCGATGGAGTTGCCCACGTCGAGCCAATATTGATCCGCTCCGGTGGCGGGAGGCCAGTTAAATGTGACCGAGCTGTTATTGAAGGTCGCGTTGTCGATCGGCGCCGTGAGGGCCGAGCATCCGGCGGCCGCGGTATAGGTGTATCGATTCGGTGTTTGCCACACGCCACCGATGTGATTCCAGATTTGGACATACACTGTGCGTCCGTCGCAGGGCAGCGTCGTGACGTTGAACGAAGTCGCGGTGGTAGCTTGGCCGAAATAATCCCCAATGGCCAATTGGCTGCCGACGTTCCAGCCAGTATTGATCGGCGCCGCTTACGGGCGGCCATGAGAATGAAACAGAGTTGGCGGGCAGGTTGGTGCCGGGCGAAGGGCTGACGCCGGACGCGCTCGGCGCCGATTGCGTCACTGTGAAAGTTTGGCCGGCTACGGTCAATGTTCCAGCTCTTGAACTGGGTCCGGCGTTGGCGGAAAACGAGTAGTTCACGGTCCCATTGCCATTGCCGGGACTGCCGGAGGTGATGGTCAGCCAGGCTGCGTTGCTGGATGCCGTCCACGCACAGCCGCCAGGAGCCGTTACGTTCACGCTTGCGGTAGAGGCTGCTGCCCCGACGTTTGCCGAAGGGGCCGAGAGTTGATAACCGCACGTCGTGAACGACCAGATCGCGGAGCCGTTCGAAACCACGCTGTTTTTCGCGACCACCTGCCAGTAATAGGCAGTACCCGGGCTTAGGGTTGAAGCGGTGTAATTCAGCGAGGTGGTATTGGCGACCAGGGGCGGTGTCGCAGAAGTCCCGAGGTGAACGTCGTAGGAGGTGGCCCCGGACGCCGCACTCCACGTCAGCGATGGGGTCAAGGGGACGCCCGTGGCACCGTTAGAGGGAGAAGTCAGTGCTGGTGCGGGAAATGAAAGGATGGTGGTCGGGTCGCTCGCGCTTGCCGATGCCGAATTTCCACCAGCGGCGCTCACCTGGTTGGCGACCTGCGATGCAGCATTCGACGCCACGTTGACCGTGACGGTTATGTTTGGATAGCTGGCGCCGGCCGCGAGAACGTCGCTTCGCGTACAGGAGGGCAGCGTGCACGACCATCCAGTTCCCGCCATCGACGTTGCAGTGAGACCGGCCGGGAGCGTGTCCGTCACGGTCACCGTGCCGCTGGTCGGTTTCGGCCCTGCGTTGGCCACCGTAATGGTATACGTGGCGCCGGTTTGCCCCTGCGTGAAATTTCCCGTGTGCGCTTTGGCGACACTAAGGATCGGCGCAAAACTCTGGATCAAGTCGTACCCGACGACGTTCCAGCGCGGTCAGTTCCACGCCAAGAGCCGGATGCGCACCCGAAGTAATAAAGGCATCCTGAACCTGGGCTGGAACGCCGGTGGGCAATGGGTTGCTTTGCCAGTCGCCAAAATCGCCGCCGTCGTTCTGGTTGTCAAACTGACTGAGGTCGGTGACGCCGTCAATCGAAAAATAAGCTTTCGCGGAAGCGTTGTCGGTGAAGCTTCGAGCGCCGCTCGAATCGTACCGAAAGAGGTCTTCCGGCATCGGATCGTTGTAGAAGCTGCCGGAGCCCAGCGCAATGTAGTTCAAGTCGGAGCCCAGACCGAGCACCTCGTCAATCTCATGTTCCACCACCGCTTCAAGATCGAATCCGCCGGTGCTTCCCGGGCTGCCCGGACTGGTGATGGAGGTGTTTAAACCGATGACGCCATCGCATCCACAGGGGAGGGAGGACGAAAAATTACCGGGGATTGCCAGAGCCTTGATATTGGCCGTATGGAGATTGATCGTCGTGCTGCCTGTAACCGGATTGGTGGAGCCGCTAGCCGAGGCGACAGGAAGATGAGCGAGGGCCGTGGAGTCGCTGCTGGTCTTCGCGTCCGCGACCAGCGCGTTGTAGAAGGTGGAGTAGGAAATCTTGTAGGCGCTGGTCTGGCTTTGCCCAAGGCCGCTTGAGATCTCGGTGAAGGAAATGGAAACGTTGATGGGATCGGCGAAGGCCGCCTGGTACTTTGCAATCGCCAGATTGATGGTGTTTTCGATGGCGGCGGCGTTGGGATCACCCGCGATTGAGGAATCGAAGGTCGCGGTGATCGTGAGTTGCGCGAATACGGGAGCGGCGCTGGCGAGGCCCAAAGCGAGCGAGGCCCAGAAGAGTGATCGGACGCACATAGAATCGCTGGCCGCCGGGCAATGCTCCGGACCTAAAGAGTCATCGTCTGAAAGGGGGTTCCGTTCCAGGCGAAGAGAAGGAGAATCGGTGGTGATACTGTTGGGGGCCGATGTGCAAAACGGAAACGGAAGCTACGGTTTTACTAGAACCTTCAACTGCGCGGTACTCCAGCAACACTGGAACCCTCCGCCGCCCGCGCCTGAAATGTCGTTGGCGACGACCTCGAGTATGTACTCGCCGGGCTCGCTGAACGTGGCCGCTGTCGCGGCCTTCCCGGTGAAGGTGCTGGGTGACGGCGCTTTGAAGTCGACCTTTTCGACTTTCGGCCGCTCGGGGGCGAACTTCACGGTTCCCGGCCCGCGAAATTTAGTCCAGGTGACCGTCACGGCTGGAATCATCTTCGCGAAAGCCGCAAAGGAGGGGGGAACCTTGGCGTCATCCGCGACCCACACGGTCAAGGGGAGCGCGTCGTTGGAGGTAGTCGTAACGGAGTTGCCTGACCCGATCGGCGGACCTTGCAGAAACGGACCGCTCTCTTGAAAACCGATGAATGGCGGGGTGTTCCCGGTCGCATCGGAAAACGGGGAAATGACCCACAGAGGATTCAGGCTCAGCGGGATCGACGCAGTCTTGCCGTTGGCGACGATGGTCCAATTGATTTTGTTCCCGGGTCCGAAATCCTTGGGAACCACGATGGTGAAGACTCCCCAGTGACGCCCTGGATCAAAATGGGTCGGCTGACCTCGATCCGGTCCACCCGGCTCAATCCGATTATTGGGACCGACCGGGATGTCGAGAGCTTCCTTGAGATTCCGGTTGTAGTAGCCAACCAGAATATTAGCGCTCCCGTCGGGATTTGAGTACCATCCTTCAAAGGCGGGCGTTACGCCCTGACCGGAATTGTGCGGAGGTTCGATGGGGGAACGCGCCGCCGTTTGGGCATACGCTACGCTCGCGAGCGCGAGAATTGGAATGATTCCCCGCATCTACTGGTTTGTGCCGCCGAGTCCAAACGGGAGCATGGACTTCTTCGGCCGGTGTTTGGCGGCCCACTCTTTGTAATCGTCGTCGCTCACGTAGGTGACATTCACCCAGGCATGAGCCATCTCGTCGACGGTCCGGTCTCCCCAGCCGACCCACTGATTGGGATCCGGATTGGAGGCTTTCGCGACGGTGTTGTCGTGCCAGGCTTTCACGTGGATGACGGTACCCTTGGGGAATTCCGGAGCGGCGTCCTCCGCATAAATGTAATTGTTCATCCAGTTGAAGTTGAAATTGTTCACGTAGCTGATGGTTTCCTTGGTGCCATCCGGGAGAATCGCTTCGATCAACATCGCTTTTCCGCGCAAGTGCATATGAGGTTGGAAATTTTCCAGCCGTGCGGCTTGTTTCAGCACATGAAAGTTTTCCGTCTCCGCAATGGTGTTGGGCGGGATATCCAGCGGGCTCCCCGAAGACGCAGCCGCATTGAACATCGTCAAGTAGGTTCGATATTTGGGTGTTTCGCCCTTGGGGTAGAGGTAAACGGCCAACTCTATATGGTCTTCAACCTTCTCTCCAACCGCATGATAGTGGATGTCCCACCAAACCTTCGCGCCGGGCATCAACAGTTTTCCGGTGTTGGGGCGATAAACGTCGTACTGTTTCCCAACCGCCCATTCCATTAGAATTCCGCCGCCGGCGATGGCACTCAACGGATCATCTGAAGGCGCCTGTCCTTTAGGCTCCTGTTGCAGCAGGTAGGCGATGGCGTGGTGGGTGACCCTACGGCCGGCAGGCGACGCCGGGCGCATCTCGACCGCGCGCACCCAACGCGGCTCCGTTAACGGAATATCGGTGGTTGGTCTCCACCATTGATCCTGATTCACAGCCGGTATGGTGTAGGGATCCGATTTGATGATGAGATCGGGCTGGCCGTACTGTTTCGCAAGCTGCCATTCGTCTTCGTTCGGCCACTGTTTCGGAGGTGGCATCTGGTTGATATTTCCAAGCGGCGCTCCCGCATCCACCCAACGCACCACGGTCGCAATCTGATCGTCCGTCAAGGAGCGGTCATTCTGGAACTGCTGAATTCCCACGGTCTTGTCGAGATGCCAGGGCGGCATTTGCCGGGTGATTACCCGCTCCTTGATGGCCTTCGCCCAGGGGCGGGTCTCTTCATAAGTGACCAGCGACATCGGCGCCATGGAGCCTTTGCGATGACAGGCTTCGCACTTTTCCTGGAAAATGGGGACGATGTCTTTCGCGAATGTCGGCTTAGGAAGTTCGGCGCCGCGCATAGCGACAGGAATCGTCAAGAGCGCCGCGGCAGCCAATGCCTTCATTTTGAAGCTCAGCATTTTCTCAAATGTCATCGTCATCCTCCTCGAGGAACACCTGGATATTGCCAAGTATAGCAAGGGTCATCCAGTCCGGCGGACCTGCGTCGACCGAAAGCGGCTCGCTAACTGACGGAAAAGGCAAGCGCTATGCCCGCCCTTTCCGGTTGAGTTTTCGGATGCACTGAGAGCGTTGACGGCGACATTCTCGCCATCCGCACGGCGGCAGAGCGCGCTGTCTAAGAAGCAGCGCCACCGGCCATCGACGGGACTGGCCTGTCTAAGAACGATTCAGGGATAGGACTGTCCCGGTGTTCGAGATCAGCGATGTACTTGAGCACAAGGCGTGTCTGCTCATGATCCTTCCCGTGCCGCTCCAGACATCTGTCGTAGAGTTGGCGTGCAAACTGAAGTACCTCGTCCCCGTTAACGACGGCAATGTGATTGTTAGACATCTTATACACATAGTGAATGGACCCCGGCCGGCGTTTCATCCAAAATGGGAAATCGCGGGGCAGCGAGTACGTCCTAGTACCGATCGGCCATGGGCATGTTCTTGCGGCCTCGCTATCATCGCTGCTGGAGAGCGGAGGTCCGACCACCCGGAACTGGACGCCCGAGGGTCAACGCGACCAGCTGTTCCGCTCTCACCAAAAAAAGCAGATGACCGAGCGCGACTGGGAACTTTACCGACTTAGCGTAGTGGAGCAAATGCGGGAGGGCCCCTACAAAGACGCGACCATCGCCGCCATCAGGCACAAGCTGCAACTCCTTGATTCGCGGAATCCACAGTCGACAGGTTGGCTACGCCAACCCAGGGTCGAGGGTTAAGAAAGCTACTGCCGCGGGTCTTGCGGATCTCTCACGCCGAATCGTTTTTCGATCAGCCGTTTCGAGAGAGGGAAACGAGAATAGGCCGGACCACCGGGGCCAGCAGGAAGGCTGTTCCGATGGCCTCAGCTACAACACGCTGGACCACAGCACGCCTTCGATGGTATATACTAATTTCGTCATCGAATGACGAGAACGAAAATCGAAGAGCTTAGCGCCGATCGGGACCTGTATTCCGGGCTGATTCGTCTTCACGTCTTGCACCACGCCGTCGAAGAGCCGATTTTCGGCCTGGGCATGGTGGAGGAATTGGCGCGCCACGGCTACCGGATCAGTCCTGGAACGCTCTATCCGCTACTGCATGGACTTGAAAAAAAGGGGTATTTGCGAGCCACCCAGCAGAGGAATGGCAAGTCCCTGCGCAAAGTGTACCGCGCCACTGCGGGCGGCAAGAGGGCGCTGGCCGCCGCCAAGAACAAAGTCCGGGAACTGTTCCGGGAGCTGATCGAGGGCCAATGAAGCCAATATTGTCGCTGCTTTCGATCTGGGCGGCTTGCGGCTCGCTTCGCGCCCAAGCACCGCTGACCATTTCGCAAGCCGTGGAAGCCGCGCTCCGGAATTACCCGTCGGTTCGGGTCTCTCAGGAACAGATTGCCGCCGCAGCCGCGGGTATTCAATTGGCTCGAACCGCCTATCTGCCCCGCGTGGATGCCGTAGCACAGGTAAATCGCGCGACTAGAAATAACGTTTTCGGCCAACTGCTTCCGCAGAGCATCATTCCGTCCATGTCCGGTCCGGTCATCGGAACCAACAACTTCGGAACTGCATGGGGCAGTGCGGTGGGCGTACTCGTATCGTGGGAGCCGTTCGACTTCGGATTGCGGCGCGCCAATGTGGCGGCGGCCGCAGCGGTACAGAGTCAAGCGGAGGCCACGCTCAAACGCACCCAATACGATGTCGCCGTCGCGACCGCGGACGCATACTTGACGCTCGCGGCCGCCCAGGAGATGGTGCGGGCCGCCCAGGCGGGCGTCGATCGCGCCGAAGTGATGGTGCGAACCATCACGGCTCTGGGAAACGCGGAGTTGCGGCCCGGAGCGGATGTTTCGCGAGCCGAGGCGGAACTCGCGGCCGCGCGAACCCAGCTGATCCAGGCTCAGCAGGCCACGGATGTCTCGCGCGCGATCGTTTCGCAATTCGTGGGAACGCAGCCGTCGCAAATCGGCATCTCCGCGCCACGGCTTCAGCAGTTGCCGCCCGAAAGGAATGTGGCGCCGATCGACCCAGCCACGAATCCGGTCGCGACCGAACAAGGCGCCACGATAGAGCAGGTGAAAGCACAGATTCGAGCGCTGGAACGATCCTATTTTCCGCGGTTCAACGTCCAGGGATCCGCTTTCGCGCGCGGCACCGGCGCCGAAACCGACGGCGCCTTGCTGGGCGGCGTCAACGGGCTGGGGCCGAGCGTTCAGAATTACGCGGTGGGATTCACGGTGACCTTTCCCGTAATGGAGTTGCCGGCGGTTCAAGCCCGTGAAGCGGCGCAGGCGGCCAATTTACGCGCGCAAACGGCGCGATATCAGCAGATCGCAGCCGATTTACGCGCGCAATGGAACACCGCGATCGCCAGGCTCGAAGGCGCGCGAAAAATGGCTGCGAATACGCCGGTCCAGATGAAAGCCGCGCGCGACGCAGATCAGCAGGCAACCGCGCGGTACCGATCGGGTCTGGACGCGATCGACTCCGTCGCCGAAGCGCAGCGTCTGCTGACCCAAGCCGAGATCGATGACGCTCTGGCCCGGCTCGGCGTGTGGCGCGCGCTGCTCGAGGTGGCGACGGCGGCGGGCGATATACAACCCTTTCTTTCCGAGGCGAGCCAATGAGGTCCGGATCAATATGCGCCTGGTCTTAGCGGCTCTCAGCCGTCCGATCACCGTGGTGGTGGCGCTGGTGGCGATCGCACTGTGCGCCTGGCTCGCGGTCCGGCGAATGCCCGTCGACATATTTCCGCAAGTGGGCGATCCGGCGATCTATGTTGCCCAACCCTATGGCGGCATGGACCCGGCTCAGATGGAAGGCTACCTCACGTATTACTACGAGTATCATTTCCTCTACATCACCGGAATCGATCATGTCGAAAGCAAGAGTATTCAGGGCGCGGCCTTGATGAAACTGGTGTTCCATGAAGGCGCCAACATGAGCCAGGCGATGTCGGAGACGGTGGGCTACGTGAATCGCGCGCGCGCGTTCATGCCGCCGGGAACGGTGCCTCCGTTTATTACTCGATTCGACGCCGGGAGCGTCGCGGTGGGGCTGCTGGTGTTCACCAGTGAGGCGCACTCGCAAGGCGAGATGCAGGATTTCGCATTGAACCGCGTGCGCCCGTTGTTTGCGACCCTTCCCGGCGTTTCCGCACCTCCGCCATTTGGAGGCAACCAGCGGACCATCGTGATCACGCTCGATCCGAACAAGCTCCACCAGTATCGAGTCTCTCCCGAAGAGGCGATCGCCGCGGTGAACAAGGCCACACTGGTGATGCCATCCGGAAACATGTGGACCGGCGACATTCAGCGCATCGCTCGAACCAATTCGGCACTGGGTGGAAACCTGGCGGAGTTGCTGAGCACGCCAATCCGTCCGGTCTCCGGGGCAACGGTGTACCTGCGCGACATCGGTTCCATCGAAAACGGAACCGATCTGATCACCGCATACGCCCATGTCAACGGGAAACGCACGGTGTATATTCCGGTGACCAAGCGCGCGGATGCTTCCACGCTGGCAGTGATCGACGCAGTGAAGACAGCGATCCCGGAGTTCAAGAAAGTGGTTCCGGCGGACGTGGATGTGAGCCTTCAGTTCGATCAATCGCCGTATGTCTCGGCTTCCATCCGCGCGCTGATCGCCGAAGGGATGCTCGGCGCGGCTCTCACCGGGTTGATGGTCCTGATCTTTCTGCGGGACTGGCGCAGCGCGCTGATCGTCGTCATGAATATTCCCTTCGCGCTGCTCAGCGCGGTGATTCTGCTGTGGGCCACGGGCCAGACCGTCAACATTATGACGCTTGGCGGCCTGGCGCTGGCCGTGGGAATTTTAGTCGACGAGGCGACCGTCGAAATCGAGAATATTCACACCCGCATGCTGCCCGGCGTTTCGCGCGCGCGCGCCGTGGTGGATGCGTGCAGCCGCACCGCACTGGCTCGCCTGCTTTCCATGTCCTGCATCCTGGCGGTCTTCGTCCCGTCGTTTTTCATGGTCGGAGTGGGAAGACAGCTGTTCGCGCCGCTGGCTCTGGCGGTCGCGTTTTCAATGATCGCCTCGTACCTGTTGTCCAGCACTTTGGTTCCGGTCTTCTCCACCTGGCTGATGCGCGAGGCACATCGCGGCGAAGAGCGGGGAGTGCTGCGCCGGTGGTACGGCCGCTATCTGAACGGCGCCTTGCGATTTCGCTGGCCGCTCGCCATCGCTTATCTGTTGGGGTGCGCCGCGATTCTATCTGCTGTTCTTCCGCGGACGGGTTCAGAGCTGTTTCCCGATGCGAACGCCACTCTGTTACGCGTCCGTTTGCGGGCACCGGCCGGAACCAGAGTGGAAGCCACGGAGCGCATGGTGCTGCGCGCGCTCGAAGTGATCCGCCGCGAAGCGGGCGAAAACAACGTCGAGATCACCAGCGACTTCGCCGGCGTGGTTCCGTCCAGCTACCCGGTGGACCTGATTCATCTTTTCACCAGCGGGCCTCAGGAAGCGATCATTCAAGTGGCTCTCAAGCGTGACGCGCCACGCGGCGAAGCGCTACGAGAACGCTTGCGCGCCAGCCTCCGCCGGGAGTTACCGGAATGCCGCGTTTCTTTCGAGGCGGGAGATATCGTCACCCAGGTGATGAGCTTCGGATCTCCGACGCCGGTGGAGGTGGCGGTGCTCGGCGCCAGTCTCCAGGACGACTACCGCTACGCGGAAAAAATCCAGGCCAAGCTGGCCCCGCTCGCGTTTCTGCGCGACCTCCAGTTCGCGCAGGAGAACAATTACCCGACGCTCGATATCACGATCGATCGCGACCGCGCGGGCCAGTTCGGATTGACCATGGCGGACGTGGTTCGATCCGTGGTCCCAGCGACTTCTTCTTCGCGCTTCACCGATCCTAACTACTGGCGCGACCCGAACTCGGGAAACGCGTTTCAGATTCAGGTGGAGCTTCCGCAGAACCGTCTCCAGAGCGTCGAAGAAATCGGCGAACTGCCGGTGATGCAGGATGGCCGGCAGCAACCCGAGCTCAGCGACGTCGCCGCCTTGAAGCTGGGCACCATGCCGGGCTCGATCGAGCGCTACAACGGCCAGCATGTCGTCAGCCTCACGGCCAACCTGCATGGGATCGTGCTGGGCGACGCGGCGCGCAAAATCAATGAAGCGTTGAAGGCCGCCGGAACGCCGCCGCGTGGGGTCAGTGTCCGCCTGCGCGGCGAGATTCCGCCGCTGGAGCAAACCATCGCTGGATTGCGGATCGGGTTGCTGCTGGCCGTGCTGGTGATCTTCCTGCTGCTCGCGGCGAATTTTCAATCGGTCCGTCTGGCGCTGGCGATTATTCTAACCATCCCGGCCGTATTGTGCGGAGTGTTGTTGATGCTGCTGGCCAGCGGGACCACGCTGAACGTTCAGTCCTTCATGGGCGCGATCATGGCGGCAGGCATCGCGGTCGCCAACTCGATTCTCTTAGTCACCTTCGCGGAACGCTCCCGCCAGGAAGGCAATCGCACGCTGGATGCGACCCGCGAAGCAGCCGCAGGCCGGTTGCGCGCGATCCTGATGACGGCCGCCGCGATGATTTTCGGAATGGTCCCGATGGCCATCGGATTCGGCGAAGCCGGGCCGCAGGCGGCGCCGCTCGGCCGCGCCGTCATCGGCGGTCTGATCGCGGCCACGTTCGCGACGCTCACCGTCTTGCCGTCGATTTACGCAATTCTCCAGCGCAACGCGGCGGCCACTTCGCCATCGCTGAATCCCATGGATCCCATGAGCCGATATTATGAGGCACCTTAACCTCTTATTGATTTTGACCGGCGCAGCATACGGCCAAAGCGTGGAGCTGGCCACGATCGTGTCGAAGCCGGTCTCACGAACCATCGAGTTGCCGGGAGAGCTGTTGCCGTTTTTGAATGTCACGCTTCACGCGAGAGTTTCCGGATATGTGGATCGAGTCCTGGTCGATCGGGGCAGCTTCGTCAAGCAAGGAGACTTGTTGGTCGAATTAGCCGCTCCTGAAATGAAGGCGCAGATCGCGGAATCCGAATCGAAGGTGCAGGCGGCCGAAGCAGAGCGTGTTCAGGCCGAGGCTCAGCTCGAAGCCTCTCGAAGCACTGCGAATCGACTCAAAGAAGCGGCCAAGACTCCGGGCGCGATTGCCGGAAATGAATTGATTCAGGCCGAAAAGCAGGTGGATGCCGCCGAAGCTCTGGTACGCTCGCGCCAACACGCCGGCGAAGCTGCCGCAGCCTTGGTGCGGTCGCAAAAGGAAATGGAAGCATACTTGAAGATCGCCGCGCCGTTTGAAGGTGTGGTAACGGATCGCCTGGTTCATCCAGGCGCGCTGGTGGGGCCGGGCTCCGACAGGCCGCTGCTTGCCATAGAACAGGTATCGCACCTGCGCCTGGTGATTCCAGTTCCCGAGGAAGACGTTGGCGGCATTGCGCAAGGGGCCACGGTTCTGTTTCAAGTGCCTGCATACCCGCAACGAACCTTTTCCGGAACGGTTGCCCGGGTGGCGCACTCGCTGGATCAGAAGACCCGCACCATGGCGGTCGAGCTCGACGTAATCAATCGCGACGGTGCGCTTGCTCCGGGCATGTATCCGTCGGTGAAATGGCCGGTGCGCCGCTCCGGCTCCGCGCTATGGGTGCCGAGGAGCAGCGTGGTCACCACCACGGAGCGAACCTTCGTCATCCGTTTTCAAGACGGCCGAGCTCAGTGGGTGGACGTCAAGCAAGGAGCATCGGTAGGCGACCTGGTGGAGGCAATCGGCAGCCTTCACGCGGGCGATCGGGTGGTGCGCCGCGCGACCGACGAAATACGCGACGGTACCGCATTACAAGCCAAGTAGCCGTCCAGCCCCACCTTCCCGCAGCTCACCGAAGCAGGCTTAGCCGCGAATTCCCAGTCAGAGGAGTAGCCTATTTCTGCGACCCAACGTCCGACTGCGGAGATTCCCCTCTTGATGGTTTGATCGAGCCCCATGAGGGGCTAATGGCTAACAGCTGCGTGTGGTCACCCGGGACTCGGCTACCAGTGAGTCCCAGGGCGCTAAGGTGATCAACGTACGGGTTCGGCTCAAATCACTTAGCCTGAGCCTCAACGAGGGCTCGATCAGGGGCGGGCGCCGAAGCGAACACGCTTGGACCCAATCGTTTAGACGCACCGATTCATCCCTCCACGTCTTTCGACCGCGGTTCTAAAACGTCCGCAACGGACGGCCGCCTGCATTTCCTTGCTACGAGATCTGAATGTCGCATCGCAAGCCGTGGCCGATAAGCACGAGGAAAGGCGCCGATCCTTGCGAGCGAAATTGTTTCGAAGCAGGGAAGCATATAGCGGAGTTTGCCCTAATGATCACGACCGAAGGAAGTATCGCACTGCCCAAAGGGAGGGCCAGATATCCATTGTGGCGCGCAGCTTTTGTGCTGACGCTTGGCCTCGCCGCTGGGGGCGCAGGCGCCGCTCAGGATCCGCTCCCGCCGGACCTGACGCAAGCCAGCCTGGAGGATCTGCTCAACGTCCAGGTAACCTCCGTTTCGAAAAAAGATCAAGCTCTATTCAAAGCCGGCGCGGCGGTCTTCGTCATCACGCAGGACGATATTCGCCGGTCCGGAGCAGCCAATATTCCGGACTTGCTTCGCATGGTGCCGGGTGTGAACGTCGCCCGCGTCGACGCCAACACCTGGGCTATCAGCATTCGGGGCTTCAATATGCGCTATTCCGATAAGGTTCTGGTTCTGATCGACGGCCGGTCCGTTTATACACCTTCATTCTCTGGCGTCTACTGGGACCAGCAAAATGTGCCGCTTGAAGACATCGAGCGCATTGAGGTCCTGCGCGGGCCCGGAGGGACGGTGTGGGGAGCCAACGCGATGAACGGCGTGATCGATATCATCACCAAGAGTTCCAAGGCGACGCAAGGCGGCCTGGTGAGGGCGGGTACCGGCACCGAAGAAAATGCCAATGGTCTGATGCAATACGGCGGCCGGATCGGAGACGCGGGTACCTACCGGGCATTCGGGTCCTATTCGAACACCGAAACGTCCGCTCTGCCCAGCGGCGTGGAAGGCGCCGATGGTTTTCACAATTTTCACGGCGGGTTCCGTTCCGACTGGGATCTGACTCCCCGGGATTCGTTGACCGTTCAGGGGGACTTGTACGAATCCAACGCAGGCCAAACGCTGACGACGGTTCTTCAGAACCAGCTTCCCACGGTCGCGACGTTCAACGACCGGATCAGCGTCGACAGCGGCAATTTCCTGGGCCGCTGGACCCATACCTTGTCCGACGGGTCCGATTTGTCGCTCCAGGTTTACTATGACCGCTTTAATCGCGTCGATGTTGGCACCGATGAGACGCTGAGCACCGTCGATTTCGATTTTCAGCATCATTTCAAGATCGGGTCGCGGCAGGATATCGTTTGGGGAGGCGGCTTCCGGCGATACGACGACACAATCGCCCCAGGCTATGCCGCCACAGTCACTCCGCCGTACAAGTCCGACAATCTGTACAGTGCGTTTGTCCAGGATGAGATTACGTTGACGAACTCCTTGAGCTTTACGATCGGGGCGAAGGTGGAGCATAATCCCTACTCTGGATTCGATTGGGAACCGAGCGCACAACTGGTTTGGACGCCGACGGATCGCCAGGCGATCTGGCTTTCGGCATCCCAAGCCGTCCGGCAGCCCGCGCGGGTGGATGCAACGGTGCAATACGACGTCACCACCATGCCGTTGGGCAACAATATTTTTGGCCTGGTGGCAATATTTGGCAACCCGAAGGTTCAGTCTGAACAACTTCGGGACTACGAGATGGGCTATCGCGCGCAGGCGACGCGGCGCTTATCCATCGACGTGGCTTCCTTTCTCAGCTATTACCACAATCTGGAGACCTCCGAGCCAGGCAATCCGTTCCTGGCTTTTACTTCGGGATCCCCGTACTATGTTTTCCCGCTTTACATCGCCAACCTCGCGAAGGCCCGAAGTTATGGCGGCGAGGTCTTTGTGAACTGGGATGTGAATAGCCGCTGGCGGATCAGCCCGGGCGTGAGCCTGCTGCACATGGAACTGGTGCAAACATCGGCCAAGTCAGGACTCAACAGTGTAGGGTGCGGCCGGAGACAGCCCGGAGCACCAGTTCGAAATTCGCTCATTCGTCAAATTGTCGCGCAATTTGGATTGGGACACCTCGGTATATTTCGTTGGCCGCCTGACCGATGAGGGGATTCCCGCTTACACGCGACTGGATACGCGGCTGGGCTGGAGGATCGGCAGATCGGTCGAATTGAGCCTGGTGGGCCAGAATCTTCTTACGCCGCGGCACGCTGAGTTCGGCGACGCCTTTGAAGTCGATCACACGCTGGTGGAACGGAGCGCCTTGGTAAGAATGACATGGCGGTTCTAAACAAAACCAGATGCCTGGTTCTCCTGCTGGCGGCCGGCCAGATGGGAGGTGCGCAGGGGATTGACGAGTATCGCGTCAAAGCTGCGTTTCTTTACAATTTCGCCAAGTTCATAGAGTGGCCCGGCGACGCATTCAAGAGCGCCGCGGATCCGATTACCATCTGTGTTCTGGGGAATCCCTTTGGCGATCGTCTTGAGAATACGGTAAATGGGAAAGAGATTGGCGGACGGCGTCTGATGGTGCGGGAGATCTCCGACGTTGCCGAGGCTGCGGGCTGTCACATTCTGTTCGTCAGCGCCGACAAGAAGCGCCTGGCGGAGCTTCTTGGCCGCGTGAAAGCGAGTCCGATTCTGACGGTTGGGGAAGCCGGTCACTTCGCGGCGGCGGGCGGAGTCATCGGCTTCAAACTGGAAGGCGGCAAGGTTCGGATTGAAATCAACACCTTCGCCGCGGATCGAGCGCGCCTTCGCATCAGCTCGAAACTTCTCAGCCTGGCCGAAATTGTCAAGGAGCAGAAGTGAAGCTCGCGCGGAGCTACCGGAATCTTCAAGTAAAGCGGAAGCTGCAGCTTATCATCATGTTCACGGTGGCCGCCGCGCTGATGCTTGCGTGTGTGGCCATTCTTGCCTACGACCAGTATGCCAGCGCGCAGGAAATGCAGCGCGACCTCGGGATTCTGGCTGAGATTTTCGCGTCCAACAGCACCGCCGCCCTTAGCTTCGGAGATCAGGAGGCTGCCGCGGAGATTCTTTCGGGGCTCAAGGCCAAGCCTCACATCATCACCGCGGTGATCTATGGACCCGACGGCAATCCCTTCGCGACTTACTTCCGCAACGGCACGCCGCGGACCGCCGCGCCGCCGATGCGGCCCGACGCCGCGTGGTTTGAGATTGGGCGGTTCAAGCTTTTCCGGAGCATTCTGCTCAATCGCCAGATCATCGGGGCGGTCTATCTGGAATCAGACGTGGGCGAGCTGCGCGCGCGGCTTGGGCGCTTCGCATGGATGTTGCTCGCGATCCTGCTGGCCACGTTCTTCTTCGCTTACGCGTTGTCATCGCGGCTGCAGCGCATCGTTTCCGAGCCGATCGCGCACATTGCGGCCACGGCGAAGATCGTTTCCTTGGATAAGAACTATTCGGTGCGCGCCTTGAAGCAAGCCGACGACGACCTGGGCCAGCTCACCGACACCTTCAACGAAATGCTGTCGCAGATCGAACAAAATCGACACAGCCTGGAACACTTAGTCGCCGCCCGCACGGCGGAGCTGGTACAAGCCAAAGACAAAGCCGAAGCGGCGAGCCACGCCAAGAGCGAGTTTCTCGCCAACATGAGCCATGAGGTTCGCACTCCCATGAACGGCATCATGGGGATGACCGAGTTGCTGCTGGAAACCAAGGTGACGCCATCCCAGCGCGAGTATCTGGACGCGGTCAAAACGTCGGCCGACGTGCTGCTGATCGTCATCAACGATATTCTCGACTTCTCGAAAATCGAAGCTGGTAAGCTCGATCTTGACCGGGTTCCTTTCAATTTGCAGGATGTCCTGGAAGGAACGGCTAAGGCTCTGGCGCTTCGCGCGCATGCCAAGAGTCTCGAGCTGGTCTGCGAGTTCAAGTCCGACGTTCCCGAATTCGTCGTGGGCGATCCGTTCCGCATCCGGCAAGTGGTCACGAACCTGGTCGGCAATGCGATAAAATTCACGGAACGAGGCGAAGTGGT
Source organism: Terriglobia bacterium (assembly GCA_963842485.1). Classification (GTDB taxonomy): domain Bacteria; phylum Acidobacteriota; class Terriglobia; order Bryobacterales; family Bryobacteraceae; genus Palsa-187. The sequence goes on from CAWJHI010000014.1 coordinate 57,601, forward strand.
AGTAAGTGTCGAGCGGGCAGCCCCAGGCCGAGGCTCTCCGCGCCTCGAAGGAAAAACCGACGATCCCGGCCAGGTTTGCCTGCATTTCAAGGTTCGAGACACCGGTATCGGCATTCCGCAGGATAAGCAGGCGCTCATCTTCGAAGCGTTCGCGCAAGCCGACGGCTCCACTACGCGGAGGTTTGGAGGTACGGGGCTCGGGTTGACGATCTCCGCTCGTTTGGTGAAGCTGATGGGCGGCAACATCTGGGTGGAGAGTACACCGGGGTTGGGAAGCTGTTTTCACTTCACCTCTCACTTCGCCGTCGCTCGGGCGCCCGAAAGCAACGCGCCGCCGAGCGAGGTTAGGTTGGACAGAATTCGCACCCTGGTGGTGGACGACAATCCCACCAACTGCCGTGTCCTAGCGGGAATCCTCAACGGCTGGAAGATGCGGCCTGCGGCCGCGGCCACGGGCTTGGAAGCTGTAAGGATGCTGCATACAGCGCTGGAGCAAGGCGATCCGTTTTCACTCATCCTGACCGACGTCCAGATGCCGGAGATGGACGGCTTTGAACTGGCGGCCAAAGTCAAAGCCACGCCTGAATTCGCGCAGGCTGTGGTGCTGATGCTCACTTCCGGGGATCACCAGGGCGATGCGGCGCGGTGCCGCGAACTCGGAATCGCAGTGTATCTCACCAAGCCAGTGGCGCGAGCGGATCTGCGCGCGGCGATCATCGCGGCCCTGGGACTTTCGGCGAAATCGCAGGGAACGGCCTACGGAGCCGTGCCCGGGCAGCCCGCACGGCACGCCGGCTCCCGCTTACGAATCCTGCTGACCGAAGACAACCTTGTGAATCAACGCCTCGCTTTACGCATCCTTCAAAAAGAAGGCCATGCCGTGGTGGTGGCCGGCATCGGCCGTGAAGCCGTGGAGGCGCTGGCAAAATCCCAGTTCGACGTAGTCCTGATGGACGTGCAGATGCCTGAAATGGATGGCTTCGAGGCGACCGCCGCGATACGGAAGGCGGAAATTGCCACCAGGAATCACGTGCCCATCATCGCCATGACCGCCCACGCGATGAGCGGCGACCGCGAGCGATGTCTCGCCGCCGACATGGATGACTATGTTTCTAAGCCGATTGGCGCCCGTGCGCTTCTGGACATTATCGAAAAGCACTCCGGACTCGCCCACGCCCATCAGTAGCGGTTCGACGGTCAGGATCGCATCGCGCCGCAGCAACCTAATGACTTGCGATTAGAGCGATCGCGGCGCCGTACTAACTCAAAATTCCAGCCGGGCCTGAAACGCGATCATGCGGGGTGAACTGTCGCCGCCGAGCCCAACCCCGAGCAGCCCGGTCGGCGGCGAGGTGGTGTAGGTGAGGGCGCCGAAGCCCGTCTGTGTCGAAGGTTTGCCGGGAATGCCCGCGTAGCCGAGGATCGGAAGGCCGAAGTTCGGGTGGTTGAACAAATTGAAAACTTGAGCTTCGATGCGCAGTTTCACACGATCCTTCAGGGTGAACCATTTGGTGAGGTACAGGTCGCTCCAGGTAAAATCGGGACCGCGCAGAGCGTTGCGTCCAAGATTTCCGAACTGACAGTTCGTCGGACTGTCCCCTCCGAGGCACGCACCCGTGCTCGGATCGACAGTGGAAACAAAGGCGTCCGGGTTCAGCCACTGAATCGTGCCGGGCTGGGTGACGCCCGGAATCGGATTGTGCTCGTAAAGCGGAACGCCGGGAACAACGCTGGCGAACTGCGGACCGCTGCCGTTTACGATGCCGTTTCCATTGGCTGAATAGGGCGCGCTCAGGACCGAGAACGGAATTCCGCTGTGCCAAAACACCGATCCGGATACCTGCCATCCGTTCAGCGCAAGCCCGACACGGCCGCGCAGCTTGATCGGTAGTTCGTAGACATAGCTGGCTGTGAAGTTGTGCCGCACATCGTAATCGCAGGGGCCGCGATCGCGCTGGAGATCGCCGGGAATCGGCGAAAGAATTCCTCCCGCGGAGAACGGCAGGAATCCGCCGTTGGAAACCGTGTCGATGCAGTGGCTCCAGGTGTAGTTCGCCTGGACTTGCAAGCCATGCCCGAGCCGCTTCTCGGCTGTGGTTTGGAGGCCGTTGTAGTGGCTGTTTGCGCCGGTGTTGAGTTGCGTCACGGCTCCGAATCTCGGATCGGCCGGCTCGCCATAGGGGAACGGCGCAAAGCAGCCTTGACACACCGTCTGATAACCATTCACCTGAGTGGTGTAGGGCTGGTTCACGGCGCGCGTGCCAACATACTGCGCGCGCAGATTGATCGTGTTGCCGATCTGGTGTTCCAGCCGCGAAGCTCCACTCCATGAAATAGGGCGCGTGCAGCTTTCCATCCGGCACGGCGGTAATCGCCACGGGTTGCAGGCAGGTATCCGGATTGCGAGAGCGGCGAGGCGCAGGAGAGTTGTCCACTGGCGAAGCCGGCGCTGAATATCCGATTCGCGGCGACCGTCGCGTCGATCGGCGCTGCCGGGCACTCCCGGCGCGATCGCCGTTCCGCCAACGGTACCCAGCAAGCCTCCCTGGAAGGTCTGGGAGTACGGCGGATTGACGCCCACCAGATCGACCACGCTTCCGGGCAGCAGATCGCTGAACAGGCCGAATCCGCTCCGCAGAACCGTTTTCGGCGCGATCTGACACGCAATCGCAGTTCGTCGGCTGCAGGATCGCGAGCGGCGTCGAATCGAAGATGTTTCCGAGGCCGGTCTGGATGACTGCGCTCAAGCGGCTGGTTTACATCGTGGGAGATCGAGGCGAAGGAACCTGAGAGTCGCGCGACCGCATCGTGCGGGTTCAGAGGATTCGAATTGTGGGTGGCGCGGATTCCGAAGGTCCAGGTGAGCCTCGGAGTCACTTTCCAGGTGTCCTGCGCGTACAGATCCAGATTCAGGAAATTGTACGGCTCGGAGTTCGCGAGCGGAAATGTCTTGGATGCAGTCGAAGCCACGCCGTAGATGAATTGCGGCAGAGTCGTGTAGGTGACCAGTGGAACGACGCCTTCGCCGAAGTCATAGTCGTTCAGCCGGAAGATTCGGGTGTTGGTTCCAAAGCGAAGCTCATGCGCGCCGATCGGTCCACGCCAGGTTGTCGTTGATGAAGAAACGAGTCGCGCGCCGGCCCTGCACCCAGGTGTTGTCCAGACCGCCGATGGTCGTAAATGGCGCGTTCGCGCCATTGCCCTGCAGCACGATCGGGAACGCCGACAGCGTCTTCTGAAAATCGCTCGGTCCGAAGAGACTCTCGTACCAGGAGAACGCCGGATTGAAATAGTTCACCAGGTTCGACGGAAAAAATGTGCGTGTAGCCGGCCGCGAAGGAATAGAGCGGTTGCGGCGAAATCGGCGTCGAACAAGGGATTGATCGGGTCCGTGTAGGCGGCCTGCAACCCGGTGTCGGCCTGAAACCGATACCAGGTGATGTTCTTCTCGTTGATGTTGTAGTCGATCCGGGCGGTCTGCACCTGTTCGCGATCGTCGCTGGAATGCGAGACGCTCTGGCGATTGGCGCATCCGTTGCCGTCCGGCGGAATGCCCAGCGCCAGGCTCCCGTCGCTGTTGAACGGGCAGCCCAGAATGGCCAGCGGTGTTCCTGCCGTGTTTCCATACAGGCAGAACATTTTCTGATAGAAGGGAACCAATTGCGGCGCGGGCTGGTAAGTAGAACCGGTCACGGTGTCCGTGCCGCCCAGCGGCAGTTGTTGCAGGACGTATTTCTGAAAGGCGGGCGTCGGAACGGTGGTGGCCGACACGATCGGCAGAGCAATCCGCACCCATTCGCTGTCGAAGAAGAAGAACAGCTTGTTGCGCCGGATCGGTCCTCCCAGGCTGCCGCCGAAATGGTTCACGGTGGAGCGCGGCTGGTGATTTCCCGGCGTGGAGTTGGTGAAGAAGTCGGCGGCATTGAATCTCGATCCGTTCCACAGCTCGTACAGGTTGCCGTGAAACTGATTGGTCCCGGATTTGGTGACGTAGTTGACCTGCGACGCTCCATAGCGGCCCTGATCGACCGCGTAGGAGAGCGTATTCACGGTGACCTCGGCGATCGAATTGAGGCCCAACACCAGATTCGTCGAGAGGCCGCTGTTCAGATTCGTGAGCGGATCGTTGGTTTCGAGCCCGTCGACGATGTAGCCGTTGGCGAGCGACGGCAAACCGTTGAATTGGACGTTGCCGTAGCCGTTCGTGCCGCCGACGAAATCGTTGCCGCTGCCGGCGGTATTGATCAGGGCGCCCGGCGCGAACTGCAACGGGTAAGTCAGGTCGCCGCCGGGATTCGGCAGGTTCTCCAGTGCCTGCGCGCTCAGCGTCGTCGAGGTGTTCGGGTTCTGCGGGATTTACCAGCGGCGCCTCGCCGGTCACCGTCACCTCTTCCTTTGCCGCGGCGAGCTTCAGGATGAAGTTGACCGTCTGTCTTTGCCCCAGTCCTGAGAAAACTGACTGGTTGATCTGCGGCTCGAATCCCTCGGCCTCGACCTTGACGGAGTACAAGCCCGGGCTTCAACTGCGGGAAATTGAAGCGGCCCGCGTCGTCCGTCTTCGCGCTGCGCTTCGATCCCGTCTCGGTGCTGACGATGGTCACGGTCGCGTCCGCAATCGCGGCCCCGCTGGGATCGACCACCGTGCCGACAATGGCGCTGGTGGTCTCTCCCTGGCCCAGGATCGCGACAATGGGCAAACGAGCAAAGCAGAGAACCGACCAATCAGCAGGATCAGATTTAGGCACTCCTAATATTAGCGCTTGCTTCGGCGAATTTGCAATTGAAGGACAGGGCTTGCTACTGATGCAATGGACTTTATTACTATCTAGTTAGTGGCTACTAAACCGCTGGCTCTCGTAACTTCGGAATCCATTGACGACTACCTCAAGGCCATCCTGGAATTGGGTGGCGCGGAGGATTCGCGGGTGACGACCAACGCTCTGGCCGAGAGGCTGGGGGTACGCACGCCTTCGGTGACCGGAATGCTTCAACGGCTCGCCTCGCAGCGTCCGGCCCTGGTTTTGTATGAAAAACACCGGGGAGTCCGACTCACCGCGGCCGGCAAGCGCCGGGCATGGGAACTGGTGAGACATCACCGTCTGCTGGAGTTATTTCTGCATGACGTTCTGAAGTACTCGTGGGACGAAGTGCACGAGGAAGCAGAACGGCTGGAGCACTTCATCTCGGAGCGTTTTGAAGATCGGGTGGCGGCGATCCTCGGCGATCCGGAAATCGATCCGCATGGGCACGTGATCCCCCACAAATACGAGGCCGGTGTGTACCGCGATGAAGCGCCGCTGGCTCGATGGCCGCTCCACACGCCGGCCCTGATCAGCAGTGTTTCCGACCGCAGTGCTATCGTTCTTCGGGAGCTCGAACGGCTGGGGTTTAAGCCCGGCATCGTGCTGACGGTTGAACAAAGGAACCCGTCTTCGGCGCTCATGGTTCGGCTGCAGGATCGCGTGGATGCTATTCGCGTCAGTAACGATTTAGCCGATTGTATTTTTGTTGCGCCGACAGCGTCCTGAGATACGGGTCGCGGGCAACCGTCAATTACAAGCGCTTGCTGCGCATTTCGCCGGCGAGAAAATCCGTCGCCCTCCAGGAGAGCGCCAGAATGGTCAGCGTTGGATTTTTCTCGGTTGCCGTGGTAAAAGCCGAGCCGTCGACCACGAACAGGTTCGGAACCTCGTGCATTTGGCAGAATCCATTCAGCGCGCTGCGTTTCGGATCGGTTCCCATGCGGCAGGTGGCGTGCTCGTGGATCGCGCCGCCATTGGTGTCCAGCTTCCCGCGCTCATATGGCAGGATTTCGGCCTTGGCGGCGTTCAGGATTTCCTCCACCGTATCGTGCATATGCGCAGCCATCTTGCGTTCATTCTCGCCGGTCTTATACTCGATACGCGCAATCGGAATCCCGTAGCGATCCAAAGGCGTGTTTTCCACGGTGACGCGATTTTCGCGCTGCGGCAGCGTCTCTCCGAACGGATGTAGAGCGACCAAAGCAGGGTAGCGGCTCTTGACGGCTTTCTTGAAATCGATGCCGAAACCGGGCAGAACTTTTGCGTATCCCGCGTCGCCCTGCGCGCCGCAACCCCAGAACTGCATCCCGAATCCGCGCAGGTAATCGCGCTTGCGGCCAGGGCGATGATTGAAGCGCGGCATGTAGACGTGCTCGCCTCCGATACCGTCATCGTTGGTGGTCGGTCCGCCCATCAGCTCGGGAACGAAGGCAAACACGCTGAAACGTATCTGCTCGCACAGATAACGCCCAATCACGTCGTTGGAGTTGCCGATCCCGTTCGGATAATGATTCGACTTCGAATTTAGCAGAATGCGCGTCGAGTCGATACACGACGCGCCCACGACGACAATGCGCCCGTCGACCTGGTGCTCTTCCTTGGTTACGCGGTCGAAGTACTGAACGCCGCTGGCGCGCCCGCGATCGTCGACCAGGATGCGCGCGACTACCGCGTTATCGATCACTTCAAGCTTGCCGGTCTTGAGCGCAGGCTCGATCAGATAATCGCTGGAGTTGAAAAACGCTCCGACGTCGCAGCCGCGTCCGCATTCACCGCAATAGTGGCATGCCGGATGGCCGTTGTGCGGCCGCGTGAGGACCGCACGCCGTCCGGCGACGATCGGAATCCCGATGGAGCGCGCGGCCTTCTGCAACAGGCGCTCGCCGCACCGTGGCGATGGCGGGGGCAGATGGTACCGGCTGCCGGGCAGGCAATCCTGATCGTCATCGCCGCCGCAGACTCCGATGAACCGATCCACGCGGTCGTAATACGGCTTTATGTCGGCATAGCGGATCGGCCAGGGAATTTCCCAGCCGTCGCGCTCGGCTCCGGTGAAATCGAGATCGGAATACCGAAGGGAAACGCGTCCCCACACGTTGGTTTTGCCGCCCCGCCCCCAGACGCGGGTCAGCTCGAATGGCTGGCCTTCAGGCGTTTCGTAGGGCTGCTCCGCTGTATCGAGATAAATGCGCGGAGGACGTTCGCCACGATCCACGCGCGGATTCCATTCCCAGGGCTTCACGTGGGTCCAGAACTGCGAGCGGTTGAATTGCGTGCCCGCGTCGAGCATCAGGACCTTCACGCCATGCCGCGTCAGATTCCAGGCAGCCATGCCGCCGGACGCGCCGCTGCCAACGACGATCACGTCATGAACGTTCTTTGACTTTTTGACCTTCATCAGGACTGATGCTCCGGGTGCACGCAGCCCTTGAATTCGGCAACGTAGGTGTTCGCGTTCCAGCCAAGCTCCTGCGTGAGACCTTCTTTCGACGTGTAATACCCGTCGACAGTCATATCTTTCAAAAGTTTGAAGAACGGCGTGTCGCTGATGCGTTTCAACTGCTCGATCTGCTCTTCTTCGGTAAGAGCATCGAACCTCAGGTCGTTCAGTTGCTGCAATCCAGCCAGGAACTGCTCTCTTCGCGAGCCATTCTTCGAAAGCGCGCGATCGATGAACTCGTGAACGCGGGCGTCGGAGGCTCCGGGCGTCTCGCTCCGCGGGATAATCAAGTCGACCAGCCTGGCGACGGTTTTCATCTGGCTTGCGTCGAAAACCTTGGGAGCATACGCTGCGCTGATTTCGACCGGCTGATGCTGTGCGGCGGCAGGCAGCGCCACGGCGGCGGCAGCGATGGATTTTAGGGCCGAGCGGCGGGTCTTCATATCACCTCGACTATAATACGTGAATCGTCCCCGTCGAATCCCCACACAGGACCAAGGTTCTTGACGGTCGAGCATCCTCGTGGCATACTAAGCCAACACCACGCAGTGCTGTAGCCCGCCACGCTTGCCGGCATGATTCGAAATCAGGAGAATCCACTTGAGCAAACGGAATATCCTTTGCGCATTCGCCGCTGGGTTGCTGGGCGGTATCGCATCGCATTATGTCTCTCCACAACCTGCGCACGCGGAATCGTCCGCGCCTAGAGAGCTTCGGGCCGAAAGCTTCGTACTCGTAAATGAAAAGGGACTCGTCATCGGGACACTCACCGACGAAGCGGGACGACCGGCCCTCAAGCTCTTCGATGAACGCGGCCGCGAGATCTGGAGCGCCGGAGGGAAGATCGGTATTCGAACCGCGGCGGTTGGAAAATAACCGGCGCGTTCCCGAAAACCAGCCAGTGAAGATTCATCACAGCCGCGTGGAGGCCTGACGGCGCTTGGTTTCGAGCCGCCGGTAGACGTCTTCCAGTTTGCGCTCGCAGATCTCGCGGACTCGCTCACCAGCCTCCCGCTGCTTGCGTTCGTGGTCTGGCGAGAATTGGCGGTGCGGCTGCTTCGCGTCTCGCGTAGCGGCTGGTTGCATCAGCCGAAGCTCGTCATCCGACCAGTTGCAGCGGAAATGCCGGGCCAATTCCTCGTACGCCGCCTCAGGGAGCTCGCTGTAGTTGAGCAGCATTCCACCCGGCTCTGCGGCGCCCCGGAGAGCAGATTCGCAGATCAAGGCCAATAGATCTGCCACATACTCTTCCTGATTGGCGAAATGGGCGACCGCGAGCGCCATCCCGCGGATCGGCGCAATTCCAGGCATGGTCCATACGGCCCGACGCGTCAACTGTGAAATCATCACCTCCACGGGATTGCGGTACAGAAAAACCCACGGGACTTTGGGAAACGCGCTTCGTACCAGAGACAAGTCGATAGTTTGGCTAGCATCGAATTTGATGAAATAACGACGCTCCGTCCCCAGGCGCGGCTGGCCGAGGGCATAATCACGCCCTGAAGCCAGCGCCGGCGTTGCTCCAGGGTGACCTCAGGATGGCGGGCGTCCGCGGTGATCGCCGCTTGGATAGGCCATGCCTCGGAGATCACGACGTTTTTCTCCGATGCGGCCAACATCTGGCTGATCAGCGTGGACCCGCAGCGCGACATGTGGAAAATGAAGCCCGTCGGTGCTATTCCCGGATGAGTTGCGGCGCGCTCCTCCAGCACTTCGATCGGGGTCTTACGGCGGAACAGGAGCCGGAACGGCTGCGCTTGGGCGCGCTGCATGGTGTTCTCAAAGAAAGGGTCCGTAAATCGCATCCCTCCCAGGAAGCACCAGTCCACCGACGCGGGGCGTGAGCCAGCCCATTCGAACCCGAGCGGAATCCAGCCGTCGAGTTCCTTCACGTCACCTGCCTTTCAATCCAGGACCGGCTGGCCTCTTCAAGCGCGGAGCGTACTTGCTCCTCGGTCACCTCGAACCCACGCTGACCAGCCAAATGGATCAACAACTCAATGAAAGCCCCCATTTCTGTTACCGTCAACAAGAGTTCCCGGAGAGATGCGTCGTCCAGGACAACGGCCCGAAAAAGGTCAAAGTCCGCCATTTCGCCCTCACGGCAGATCGGGACGCCTCAACATAGTGAGGACAATCCTAGCGCATCGGTGTCGTGAATCGCTGGTAAACAGCCAGCGCGACTCCGTCGCCAGGACGCGCTGGACAGCGCCTGCCCATCAACTCCCGTACAATTCGAGTTTGGATCCGGTCTCAATGGCCCGAACTGGTAAGGTCCCTAAACCAGCACGACCCAATAGAGCAGACGCCGCGCTACCAACGGCTCCGGCATGGAACTGGCGCGTTGACGCAGGCATCGCTCTGTTTCTCCTGCTCGCCACCGTGGGGGTGTATCTACCGGTTCGGCATCACGAATTCATCGATTATGACGATCCGGTCTACGTTACCGCCAACCCGCAGGTTCGCGCCGGCCTGACCGCTGCGGGAATGAAGTGGGCATTCACGACGCCGAGCGACGCGAACTGGATTCCTCTCGCGTGGGTTTCCCTTATGACCGATGTCCAGTTTTTCGGTGTGAACAGCGGCGCGATGCATCTGACCAACGTGGCGATTCACGCTATGAACGCGATGCTGCTGTTCGCGCTATTCCGGCATCTGACCGGCGCTCGCTGGCGCAGCGGATTCGTGGCCTTTCTGTTCGCGCTCCATCCCTTGCACGTGGAATCTGTGGCGTGGATCGCCGAGCGAAAGGATGTGCTGAGCGGTCTTTTCTTTTTCTTGACCTTGTGGGCGTATGCCAGATGGGTCGATCGTCCGGGAACCCGGCGCTATCTGGCGATTCTGCTCGTGTTGGCGCTCGGGTTGATGGCGAAGCCGATGCTCGTGACCGTCCCATTCGTGCTCTTGCTGCTGGACATATGGCCGCTTCATCGTCTTCGGATGGACGACACCGCTGCTCTGCGGGCCCGCATCCGCGAGAAGATCCCGTTGTTTGGATTGTCGTTGGCGTCCTCGGTGATTACGTTTTTCGTGCAGCGGCAGGGCGGGGCGGTGTCGCGCTTGGACTCTTTTCCGATCGGTGCCCGCGCCGGCAACGCGGCGATTTCCTGCGTGGCGTATCTCGCCCAGATGTTCTGGCCGTGGAAACTTGCGCCGTTCTATCCGGGGCGCCCTGATGTATCGCTATGGCAGGCGGTGGGCGCGTGCATGGTGATTGCCGGCATCTCGGTCATGGCGGTGCGCTCTATGCGCACGTGGCCGTATCTGGCTGTCGGTTGGTTCTGGTTTCTGGGCATGCTGGCGCCGGTGATCGGACTGGTGCAAGTGGGCGGGCAGGCGCGGGCCGATCGATACACCTACGTCCCGTTGATCGGGATCTCGATCATGGCCGCTTGGTCGGCGGGGGAAGCGTGCGAGTGGAAACCCGGCCTGAAGCCGGTTGTGAGCGGTCTGGGCGTGGTCGTGTGCGCTGCATTTGCGGGAATGACGTGGGTCCAGGCCGGTTACTGGAGAGATAGTGTCACTCTGTTCGAGCACGCCCTGGACGTGACGTTGGACAATGCCGTGATGCAGCACAATCTCGGGTTGGCGTTGACCGAGCGCGGGGATAACGCCGCCGCGGTTCCCCACTTGAGGGAAGCGCTTCGCCTCCAGCCGGCGTATTTCCAGGGACACTACAATCTTGGGAAAGCGCTGGTGGCCATGGGACGGCAAAAGGAAGCGCTGGAGAGTTTCACCGAGGCGGTTCGCTTGAAACCGGACTACGCTGAGGCACAGTTTGCCCGAGCGATGATGCTACAAGCCCTGGGGCGGAACAACGAAGCCGAAATCGCCTGGCAGAACGTGTTACGGCTCTCGCTGGAGCCGCATTTCATGGCGGACGCGCACAACAGCCTGGGAGTTCTGCTGGGACAAAGGGGCGATGCCGCGGGCGCGCTGGACCAGTTTGAACAAGCCACGCGGCTCAATCCGGGACTGGCCTCCGCCCACTTGAACCTGGCTCGCGCTCTAGTGGACCAAGGGCGGCTCTCCGATGCGGTGGCGCATCTGACCAGCGCGCTGCCGCTGACCGGGGACGATCGCTCGGTTCGCGAGATACGGGACATGTTGCAGTCACGCTTGGGCAAGTGACCCAGCAGGACTGCGGGCGTGCACGAATCAGATCCCGTCATCTCTAACTCGCGCGACATTCTCGCGGCTCAAGCTCCTACTTCTTCGGGAAATTCGGATCGGCTTTGATCTCCCGAATCTGCAGGATATGACGCTGCGAGTGGCTTGAGATCATAACAAACCACTGGTATGAGTCGATCTGTTCGCCGGGCATCAGGTGGGCGTGCAGATCTTCCTGCGTCGAGCGGGCGTATTCGATAAACGTCTTACGCTGCTTCTTGAAATCGGCCAGCGCCGCGTCGAGCGTTTTATAACGACCGTCGGGAATCCGGGCGTCACCGGTTTTCTGCCGGACGCTCCGATCAATACCGTACCAGAGAATATCGCCGTCGTTACCAGGCGCATTCTTAGTCGTTGCCTCAGTCTTGAGGCTATCCTGAAGGTTCGTCCAATATTGGGCTTCGGCGATGGCGAGGTGCTCGACACAATCGAGGACGCTCCATTTGCCGGGCGCGGCGCGGAATTTCAGCTGTGCTTCGGAGAGGCCGCGGGTTTCATCGATGAGCCACGCTTCGGTCATTTCCAAGTGCGCGAGCAGCCGCTCCCGTTCGACTGTTTTGATGGGGGCAGCGGATAGGGCCAGCGTCATTGCGAGGACAGCAGAAAGAAACCTAGTCGAGTGCATGTTCCAGATTTAGACGAACATTTCGGAAAAGAGTTAGATCATGGCTCATGATCCACCCTCTTCTGCGTCCAGACTCTGGATGAGACTATAATACCCATTTAGTTTCAAGCGAAGGCATCTGAGTTCAAAGGAGAGCGCCATGCACAAAACAGTCCTGGGGTTAGTAGCAGTGTTCGCACTTTCACAGGGAATCACGTTCGCGCAGAGCGGCCCGAAGGAGGCCATCGATATTACCCACGCCCAAGTCGAGGCGGTCCTGAAGGCGGGCGCCGCGAGGACACCGCCCGCCGTCGATCAAACGCTCCGCGTCATCGACATGGGTACATATGCGATATCCGTCGCCGTTATCCATCGTGGTCCGACGGGGCAACCAGCGCCAGCGGCGAGCGGACGCGGCGGGGCACGGGGAGGCCGCGGCGCAGCGGCGGCCAATGTGGTGACATGCGGATTGAAGGAAGCGCCGGCAGGCGCGCAGATGAGTCCCTCGGGTATGATCGCGCATGATCAAACGACCGAGACGTATATTGTCATTTCGGGAAGCGGTACGCTGGTCACCGGCGGCGAGATTGTCAATGGCAGGCGGTCCGGGCCGGATAGCGAAGTGACAAAAATTTTGAACGGGCCGTCTTGTAGCGGCCGCGCCGCGGGAAATATCGTGAGCCGCAAGATGAATGTGGGTGACATCTCGGTCATCCCGGCAGGCGTACCCCACGGCTGGACCGACATCACCGATCACGTCGACTACCTCAGCGTGCGGCCGGATCCCGACAAGGTGTTAGAGCACGGATACGTGAACCCGACCATCGCTAGCGCGAAGTAGCCACGCGGCAGAGGCGCTGCACTACCCCAGGTTGGGTGGTATTCCGCTCATCCGTGGTTGTAACCTCCAGCGCTCTTCCTGGTAAGCGATTTTGGAGACGGATTTCTTTCAAAGTGCCGTATCGCGCGCTGGAGATCGTCCACCAACAACCCGGCGAGATCGCGGCTCAGACCCAGGCGGGCCAGGATCCGCTGGACCACCAGATCGCTCCGGTTCGCCGGCATCGGATAAGCCGGCACCTGCCATCCTCGCACGCGTAATCGGTCTGCCAGATCGTAGAGTGTGAATGGAGTGTCCGCCGCGTCCCGGATTTTCCAGCAAGAACCCGGCACACTTCCGCGGCCGTCGTACACCAAGTCGAATAGCCCGAGTTTCGCCACCTGGTCGCTGACCCAAGCGCCCACGTCAGCGCAGTTCTGCGCAATCTTGGTATAGCCTTCCCGGCCTAGCCGAATGAAATTGTAATACTGAGATGCGATCTGGCCGCCGGGACGCGAGAAGTTTAGCGCGAAGGTCGGCATGCTGCCGCCCAGATATTTCACCCGGAAAATCAGGTCCTCCGGCAAGTCCGGAGCTTCCCGCCAGATCACCCAGCCGCAACCGAGCGGCGTCAGACCAAATTTATGTCCCGAAGTATTAATAGACTTGACTCGCGGGATTCGAAAATCCCAAATCACCGCCGGGTGAAGAAAGGGAGCGACGAAGCCACCGCTGGCCGCGTCGACGTGGATCGGAATATCCAGGCCGGACTCTTCTTCGAAGTCGTCCAGCGCGACGGCCACAGCCTGCACCGGCTCATAGTGCAAGGTATACGTGACGCCGAGAGTCGGCACCACTCCGATGGTGTTCTCATCGCAGCGCCGGACTACTTCCTCCGGCGACATGATCAGCCTGCTTCCCTTGCATGGTATTTGACGAAGCTCGACGTCAAAGTAACGCGCGAACTTGTGCCAACAAATCTGCGCCGGTCCGCAAATCAAGTTAGGCTGTCCGGCTCCCTTCCCCGCACGCTCCCGTTTCTTCCGCCAGCGCCACTTCAACGCCAGTCCGCCGAGCATCGCCGCTTCGCTCGACCCGGTGGTGGAACAGCCCAGCGTATTGGCGGCGTTCGGTGAGTTCCAAAGGTCTGCAAGCATGTGCACACAGCGGGACTCGAGTTCCGACATTTGCGGATACTCGTCTTTGTCGATCATGTTCTTGTCCAGACACTCGTTCATGAGCTGCCGAACCTCGGGCTCGAGCCATGTCTGGCAAAACGTGGCCAAATTCTGCCGTGAGTTCCCATCCAGCAGCAGTTCATCATGCACCAATTGATAAGCGGCTGCGGTCGGGATTTCCTGGCGCGGGAATTTGTACCTGGAGATCGGCTTCGAAAGGAAGCTGGATCCAACCTGGTCCGCAAGATTGGGGCGAATTTCGTTCTTACTGTGAAGCGCCATAGCCTCTCCTTCCGGAAATGTTTACATCGGCCCGGAAATGTTTACATCGGCGTGAGCGCCCGGCTCCGACAGTCTAATGCGCGAGGCGAACCACCGCTGGCGGAACCCATTTTCCAGCGATGACGTCGCCCTTGGGCCAATACATTCGCAGGCTCAGGTTAAAATCCTCCGGCCCCGCCGGGAGCCAGTTGGCGACCTTTGCGCCGTCCGGAGCCTGGTGTTGAATGTACAAATCCAAGGAACCATCCGCGTTATACTTCAACGAATCGCGATCGCCGATCGCAAACCGGTTGATCGGATTCGCAATGAAATAGCCATCCTGGCTGTACATGGTTACCGACCAGAAGGCGCGGACCGGCGGCAGCTGGTCTTTGTCGAAATGTATGCGATAGTTGCCGGCGCCATTCAGGGGACGCCCCCCGGAGTCCTGCTGGCAATGCATGTACACCGCGTCTTCCGGCGGATTCGCGCCCAGGCCGATCCGCGCAACCATCGCACGCGCCGCGTAATCGGTGCCATAGCGTCCCACTTTGCCACCACCGCCGGTCCATCCCGTTTTACCTGGCCGGCCTACACGTCCGTCCATTGCAGCCAACCGCTTTGAAACGGCCTCCGCGGCCTCCTGAAGACCCTTCAGGCCCTCAGGTCCAAGAGCATCGGCACGAAACGGCCTTCCCGGCGCGATCCCGATGCGAGCCAGATCCGTCATGATCGGCCCATCGTCTTGGTGGGGCGGATTCGCGGCAAGTAGCTCCGCGAACGTCGTGAAGAATTCGACCGCCGTCAGACGCTCCACCAGCATGGGCGGCGTCAGGGCTGCGGGAGCCGCGCGCCGGGGCGTGCCCGGCTTCGTTGCTCGCGGTCCATCCGGATAGAGACTCAAAGGCATGAGCACGTAGCCGTGCTGGATGGCGTGGACGTTCTCGTAATCGCCCGGCCCGTTCGTCTGCGTTCGTCCGAGCAGCCAGACCATGTTGGTAGGTGCGTCGATCCGTTGCGCGCGATCCGGTAGTTTCCCAGTCCAGCCGGGTCCTACGATCGCGAACATACGCTCGCCAGTTCCCGTCGTACGCTTGCCCGGCACGTCGAAGGTCTCCGTCCACGCGTCCGTGAATTGCATCAGGTAATAGCGGTCGTGCGTATCCGGCACACGAAGAATCAGGGGCTCCTTGGAAAGGTCCAGCCACGCGGAGGAATATAGCGTGTCGGCGTTGGGGCGAATTACCTGGCGGAAGCGCGCGTCGGGAAACGCGGCCGCGTGTGTGAACCGGTTGGTTTCGGCAGCGCCTCCCAGACCGCCTCGCTCGAGTGCGTTACGCCGCGTGTACTCCATTAAGACCATCGGATAGGCGAACGTGTAGGCGCGTTCGGCGATCGTTCGAACTTCCTCTGGGGGAAGGTGCGCCTGTGCCGGCAGGCGTCCGGCGACCAGCGCCATGGAAATCACCAGGGTGTGAGTTCGCACCAGTCAATAATATCGCGCCGCCGGCGATGGATATAATAACCCGGATGGCGTCCATTGATACAGCCGCTGGGCAGATCGACACCGCACAACTCGGCACAACATTAATGCACGAACACGTTTTTGTGCTGGATGCGGAGATTCTTCAGAACTATCCGGAAGAATGGGGTGAAGAAGACCGGCGCATCGCCGACGCCATCGCCCGAATGAATGAGTTGAAGTCGCGCGGCGTCGACTCGATCGTCGATCTCACGGTGATCGGACTGGGCCGCTATCTTCCACGCATCCAGCGCATCGCTGCGCAAACCAAACTGAATATCCTCGTCGCGACAGGGATCTACACTTATTGCGATTTGCCGCATTACTTTCACTACCGCGGCCCCGGCACGATCCTGGGGGGTCCCGAATTGATCGCCGACATGTTTGTAAAAGACATCGAGGAAGGGATCGCCGGCACAGGAGTTAGGGCCGGTATTCTGAAGTGCGCCACCGATGAGCCGGGATTGACGCCGGGCGTGGAAAGAATCTTGCGGGCCACCGCCCAGGCCCATCGCAGGACCGGCGTGCCAATTTCCACCCACACGCACGCGCGAAAACGCGTCGGGCTGGACCAGCAGCGCGTGTTCCGCGAAGAAGGCGTGGATCTGTCTCGCGTAGTGATCGGGCATTCCGGCGACACCACCGATCTGAATTATCTCGAGGAACTCGCTTCGAATGGGTCCTATCTGGGCATGGACCGGTTCGGAATCGACACCATTCTGTCGTTCGAAGATCGCGTCAACACGGTCGTCGAGATGTGCCGTCGCGGGCACGCCGGTAAACTGGTCCTGTCGCACGATGCGGCCTGCTATAACCACTGGCTTCCGGAACGCCAGCTTCCCGCTATATTGCCTCGCTGGCACTATCTGCACATTCACAACGATGTGATTCCCGCGCTGAAAAGCGCCGGCGTCAGTGACGAACAACTGCGCACGATGCTGGTAGACAATCCGCGCAGGATCTTCGAGCGCCAGGGGGCCTACTAATGCTCCACCCTTTCGACGAATCCGGATCTCGCGCGGCGCAGACGGTGTGGCGCGATATCAGAATCTTGCCGGGTCGCTGGTGGAGATGCTTCGCTCAACCGTCGATAAGGCGCCGGGGGCCGAAGCCATCGTCGAAGCCGGCGGCCCGCGGATCAACTTATCGCGAATTGTGGGACCGCTCCGCACGCGTGGCCGGCGGGCTTGCGGAATCTGGGAATCGCGCCGTGGCGATCGCGTAGCCATCCGCCTCGGCGAATGGACTCGACTGGTGCCTCGCGTTCTTCGGAATCCAGATGGCCGGCGCGATCGCGGTTCCGGTCAACACGCGATTCAGCGACGCCGAAGTCGACTATGTCATCCAGGATTCCGGCAGCAAGTTCGTTTTCATGCCTGGGGAACCGTTGCCGGAAGGCACTATCGAGATGGTGGAGGAGTTTTCGCCTCAGGACGTCGCCGCGATTTTCTACACCAGCGGCACCACCGGTTTTCCCAAAGGCGCGATGACCACGCACGAAGGGTTTCTTTCGAACATCGAAACCTGCCGTCGCATCGTGCCGCTTCCCTTCGATGGCAGCGTTCGAACGCTGGTCTCGGTGCCGCTGTTCCACGTCACGGGCTGCAACAGCCAGTTGCTTCCCATGTGCGCCTCCGGCGGAACGACGGTCATCATGCCGGCGTTCAACGTGCAGGCGTTCCTGAAGCTGATTGGCGATGAGCGGATCAATTCGCTGACGTCGGTGCCGGCGGTGTACTGGCTCGCCATCCAGCAGCCGAATTTTTCCGAGATCGATACCTCGCAGCGTGAAATCGATCATGTACGGCGGCGCGCCCATCGCGCCCGATCTGGTCGGCCGTATTCTCGAGGCTTTCCCCAACGCGCGCGTCGGAAACGGATTCGGCTTGACGGAAACTTCGTCGGTCGCGACGTTTCTTCCGCACGAGTACGCCCGCCTGCGTCCGGAAACGGTCGGCTTCGCCGCGCCCGTCGTCGATCTGAAGCTCGGTCAGGACCTGGGCGACTCCGACGTTGGCGAGCTTCTGATCCGCGGTCCGAACATCGTCAAGGGCTATTGGCAGAAGCCCGAGGCGACCGCCGAGGCGTTCGCGGGTGGATGGCTCCACTCCGGCGACCTGGCGCGGCTCGACGAACAGGGATTCGTCCAGATTGTCGATCGCAAGAAAGACATGGTCAATCGCGGCGGCGAAAACGTGTATTGCGTCGAGGTCGAGAATGCGTTGGCCGCGCATCCCGCGGTCTTCGAAGTGGCGGTGATGGGAGTGCCGGACACGATGATGGGCGAAAAAGTCGGGGCGGTTATCGTTCCCAAACCGGGTTTGCAGGCTGATGTGCGTCAGATCCTTGATTTTGCAAGCGAGCGGCTGGCTGATTTCAAGATTCCCCAATATGTGGTTGTCCGCGTCGATCCGCTGCCGCGGAATCCTGGCGGAAAAATTTTGAAGAAGCAAATACGTACCGGAACGAACTGGGGAAAGCCGGTTCGATAAAGTTCAGAAGTGAACCCGGATTCCTCCCCACATGCCGATCGGCGCGCCCGGGGCGAAAAAGGTTGTGGTCCGGATGGGGAAATCGCCGTCCACCGCGGGAAAGGGACGGCCCACAAAATTTCCTGAATTATCGAAGGGCGAAGGGCCGAGCTGTGCGGCGGTGTAATAGCGATGGTCCAGAAGATTGTCGATCTGAACGAAAAGCTGGACTTTACTTTGCAATTGATAGTGCGCTCCGAGATTCACGACTCCGTAACCGGGCGAGAACCCGGGTCCCAGATAGTACACGCCATCGGGTTGGTCCAGGTTATTCTCGTTGCCCCGCGCGAAGGATCGTCCCACGGCTACGAAGTCGAGATCCAGTGAGATTTTCGAAGTGGGTTGATATTCGGCGTATGTTTTTAGCATATTTTGCGGAATTTGCGGAATTCGGTCGCCCGGCTGCACGGTGATGTTGCCGTCGAGTCCCAATCCTCCGTCATTGGAGCTATTGCTACCTCCGTCCAGGGTCTGCGAGCTTTGATAGGTCGCGTTGAGAAATGTATATCCGCCGCCCAGCGTCAAATGGCCGATTTTCCCATTCAGATCGATCTCGGCCCCTTGACGGCGCGTCCGGCCGAAGTTGGTGAAATAGCCAAAGCCCGTCTGCTCCGAGGCCACAAAGAGAAGATCGTTATCGTTTTCTCCACGGAACCAGCCTACACTCCAGTGCAGGTTATTCTCGAACGACCCGCGCGCTCCCGCTTCCAGTGTCCGCGTGACCACTTGCTTCAGCGGCGGGTCGCTGACCAAAGCATTGGGCAGGTTGCAGGGCTCGTTGGGATCCGCGCAACCGAGCTCAATCGCCGTAGGCGCGCGGCTGGCTTCGCTATAGCTGAAATACAAGCTCGCGAACCGCCACGGGCTATAAGTGAGTCCGGCCGCGGGATTGAAGCGCTGGAACAAATACGCGCCGTTAAGCGAGCCTCGCGCCCCGGCTACCGGCGAGGCAGGCAGGCGGTCGACATTATCGATAGGTGTCCGGTTGTAGCGGCCGGAAAAGGTAAGCGCCAGCGACTTTCCCACCGTCAGCGTATCGGTGGCATAAAGGCTGAACGTGTTGATCAATCCGTGAAGATTCACGCGCGTATCGACGGGAACGCCGTCCTCATTTGTGCTGCCGTCGGCGAAGGCGTCGATGGGAGTGATGGTGATCCGGTCCGGATTCAAATAACCGAACTGCGAGCCTTGTTGAAAGATCATGCTGCTGCGATCCCAGCCCGCGCCCGCCGTCACGTGGTTGTGGGAGATCAGCCAGCTCGCCTGCCCCGAGAATCCGTAGTTATTCTGCTTCGTGAACGTGTTGGTTATGATGCCGGTGCATTTCTCGATAGGCTCGTCTTTCTCCAGTCCCTGCGCAATGCAGCTCCAAAACGGATACGGCTCCGTCGTGGCATTGCCGGTGGTCGGAAAACCCCTGTACCCGGCGGCGGTAAGGGCCGCGATGTCGGCGGCACTTAGGTCGTAAAGCGATTCATCGAACGACTGTGAGTTGATATCGCCATTCGTAGTGTCCGCGCGGATGTAGCGGAAATAGGCATTCCCCGTGAACGTCAGATGGCTGGTGGCGTCGTGCCGCACGCTCAAGTTGAGAGACGGCGATCGATTCCACGTGATGTCCGGAATACTGTAGACGCTGGAGTAATTCTGCGCGAGAAACCGCGTGTCCTGAAGGCCGTTGCCGGTGAGCCAATTGTCCGCGTAGGCGAAGCTAAGATTCACGGAAGTTTTGGCGATTTGATAGCCGAGCTTTCCAAATGCCTGGCGCACCTCCGAGGGTGAGAATCGACGCCAACCGTCTTCGCGAAATAAATTGCCGGCGACATACCAGCTTAGTCCCTTGGCATTGGAACCGCCGTGCCCGAATTCGCCCGCGCGACGCCCGAAGCTTCCTCCGCTCACCTGAAGTGAAGTGCCCGGCTGGCTGCGGCCGTCTTTGGTTTGAATCGATACGGCGCCTCCCAGAGTATTGAGCCCGAACAAAGGATTCGAGCCCGGCATCAGCGCGACTTCCGCGATAGCGACTTTCGGAATCAGGTCCCAAGCGACGATATCGCCAAATGGCTGGTTCTGCCGGACACCATCCATATAAACGGATATGCCTTCAGGCGTCCCCAGCAGCGGCGAGGCGGTATAGCCGCGGTAATTCACGTCGGGTTGAAAGGGATTTTCCTGGTTTTCGTTAATATGCACCCCGTTCAGGCGTTTATTCAGGAAATCAGAAAGATCAAGCGCGCCAGTGTTTTCCAGATCGCGCCCACTCGCCGTCTGGACCGGGCCCGGTATCTGATCGAGAGCAAGATCGGTTCCGGGCAGCGGAGTCGCCGCCACGACGTCTACCTTGGAAGCTTGCGGAGCGAGCGCCAACGTTACCGTGCGCACAACCGGCGTGGCGGACCGCACGTCAATGACTACGGACTGGGTAACGAAGCCATTCTTGGCAACCTCCAGCCGGTAGCGCCCGTACGCCAGAGTCTGAAACGTAAATGTCCCCTGAGCGCTGGTCTGAAAACTCAGATCCGCTCCGCCTGGCAGGGCGTGCAGACTTCCGGATGCCTCCATTGCCGTTCCGGAGGGGTCCTTGACTCCGAGCCTGATTTCGCCGGTGGGATGCTGCGCCCACAATGGCGAAATTGCCAAAGACACCGTCAACAGCCACGCCGCACCCGTGCGGAGCCGGGCGGCCCATGAGTCCATACTGGAAGATTCCTCCGCCGGACTGCTTGTTCAGGCTATTTGCAGCGGCGCGGAAGAAAGATTGAACAAAGCTGGGGGGTGCGGAATATCATAGTCAAGAGTACTGCATGCCGGCCGATCCAACAGCTGTGACCGCTTTAACTGCTTTCCCTGGCGCGTCCGCCGCCAGTCTCGGCGGCCGCGGGGCTCGGCTGGAGGAAGAGGTGGTGGCGCTGTTCGATCAGTTCCGCGACCGATTGCTGCGCTACCTGTTGAGTTTCGGCCTCGCTGTTCCGGACGCCGAAGAGGTGATTCAAGAGGTGTTCCTCTCGCTGTTTCAGCATCTGCAGCGCGGGAAATCGCGCGACAACCTTCGGGGTTGGCTGTTCCGCGTCGCGCACAATCTGGGTCTGAAGCGCCGCTGCCGGAATCGCCGGAATGTGGAGACGACGGCCGGGGCGGCCCCAAATCATCTGGCGATCGATCCGGCGCCCGGTCCGGAAGACCAGCTGGTGTACCAGCAGACGCAGGAACGTCTGCTTGCGGTGGTTCAGGCACTATCGGAACAGGATCGCAGGTGTCTCGCATTGCGCGCGGAAGGCTTGCGTTATCGGGAGATCGCCGGAGTTCTCGAGATCTCCCTGGGCTCAGTGTCGCTTTCCCTGGCGCGCTCCCTGGCGCGTCTGGCACGGTCGGCTGAACGGTGAACTTATGTCGTACCTGGACTCGCATCTTTCCGATCCGCAATTGCTTCAAGAACTGGATGGTGAGCTCTCCCCGCGCGACGCCAAGCGAGTTGTGGCACACCTGGGCGAGTGCTGGAAGTGCCGGGCGCGCAGGCAGGAGCTCGAAAATGCAATCTCTGGTTTCGTTCGAGCGCAGCAGCAGCGTGACCTGGACGTGAATCTACCGCCCGCCGCAGGTCCGCGGGCTTTGTTGAAGGCACAGTTGAGCCAACTAGCGGCGGCGGAACCGAGCTCGCGCTGGGGCTGGCTCGTGTCTCCGCTGAGATCCGCTTGGGCGGTTGCAGCCGCGGGATGTGGAGTGCTGTTGGTTGGCCTTCTGATTCTCCGTTCGAGCATCGATATTCGACGCCCATTGCGCCCGCGGACGGTGGTCATCTCGGTTCCCGATTCCAGGCTCACCCCGGGCGCGGCACTCCTGGCGACGCGCCAGGCCGTATGCACCGAGACGAATACGAAAAACAAAGCCGTTCCCGTGGCGCTTCAGCGGAAAGTGTTCGAGGCATACGGAATCTCCGGTGCAGAGCCGCGGGAATATGAGGTCGACTATCTGATCACGCCGGCGCTCGGCGGGGCGGACGACATTCATAATCTGTGGCCGCAGTCTTACTCAGCGACGGTGTGGAACGCTGAAGTGAAGGATGCTTTGGAGGACCGCCTTCGCGAAATGGTGTGCGAAGGAAGCCTCGAACTGACGGAGGCCCAGCAGGAAATCGCCTGGAACTGGATTGCCGCATATAAGAAGTATTTCCATACGGACAAGCCCCTCGACGAGCACGCGAAAGGCGTTCAATAAAGTCGCGGGCTCGCCGATTTGTTCGTCGTCACCCTTGACCGAAACGGCACCATGCTGGAGCGCCCAGCCGATAAACCCCTGAGGCGCGCAAACAACACCGACAGAGTTCCGAGGTATTCCAGGACCGCTAGAAACGCCTACCGGCTGAGTCTGATCCACTCGACCCCCGTCGAATCCGTTTGAGGGGTCACTGAAGAACCGTAACCGCGAACTCGCTAAGAGGAGTTACGGCTTGCGCGGTTCCAAATCTCCCCGGACGACCGTCAACCGATTGCTTCCAAAGGCGTCTCTCCATATTGAGCTAGCCTTATTCAAGGAGCTTAGGGGTCGACTGCCGTCTTGCGCCAGCTTGTTCTAACGTCTGCGATTTTTTGGCCCGCGCTGCTTACGGCCGCCCAACAAAGTGGCTCGGTGCGGGCTGCGGATCAGTTCATACCTGGCGCCACGGTGACCGCGCGGCAAGGAGACTCCAAGGTGGTCGGATTCACGGACGAAGCCGGCCACTACACACTGAACCTTGCCCCCGGCGTATGGGACGTCCAGGTGGAGATGCTGGGATTCACCCCGGTTCACGAGCAGGTGACCGTCGGGACTGGGCCCGGCTACAAAGACTGGATCCTGGAGATGCCACGCGTTGCCAACCCGTCGGCCGCGAGCGCCGTGCCGGGTAATCCAGTACCGGGACGCGGGCGGCGCGGCTATGGCCAAAGGCTTGGGCCTGGAGGTGGACGAGGAGATACAGCACAAGGCTCGAATCGGCCGGTTCCCGGAGCGCCGGGCGCGCCGCAGCGTCCCGGCTTTCAGAACGCCACCGTGACGGCAACACAAGAGGGCCAGCAGGCGCTCGCCGACGCTGCGAATCAAACCGCGGCAGGTTTGCAGGGATTGGCTGCCGGCGACGATGCCGAAGATTCATTTCTGGTAAATGGCAGCACCAGCGGCGGATTAGGCGCCGCGAGCGATGACGAATCCCGGCGCCAGCGCATGATGGCGGCCGGAGGACGCAGCGGACCCGGTCAAGGGCCTCTTGGAGGCCTCGGCGACGGACCGGGTCAAGGTCAGTTGGGCCTGCCTCCAGGTATGAGCGTCGCCGGAAGCGACGGCTTGGGCCTGGGAGGTTTGGGCGCCAGCGCCATCAACGGAGGGTTCAGCGATGGATTGGGCGGCGGACCCGGATTCGGAGGCGGCGGAGGTCCTGGAGCCGGGCGCGGCGGCGGAGGCGGTTTCGGCGGTGGACGCGGCGGCGGCGGCGGTGGACGGGGAGGCAGAGGCGGAGGTCCCGGAGCGAACGCCAACCGCCGCGGTCCCTACAACGGCCAGTTTTCGAGCTTCGGCAACCGGCGGCGGACGCAGCCGGCTTACACCGGATCGGTATTCATCACGCTGGCAAATTCCGCGCTGAACGCGGCGCCATTTTCGCTGAACGGACAGAGCCTGGCGAAGCCCTCTTCAGATAACGCCAGGTTCGGCGTGAATATCGGCGGGCCGATGGTGATTCCCAAGCTGCTCAACTGGAAGCGCGCGGCGTTTTACTTTACCTACCAGGGCGCGGTGAGCCGCAATCCGTACAGCCAGGTCTCCTCTGTGCCGACGCTCGCCGAGCGCGGTGGCGATTTTTCGCTCGCAAAGACGAATACTCCCGTCACCATCTTCGATCCGCTGAACGGCGCGCCTTTCCCGGGCAACATCATTCCGATAACTCGATTCAATCCGGCCGCCGTCGGATTATTGCAATACATCCCCATGCCGACCAACACCGGGGGCATTGAAAATTACAACCTCGTCGCGTCCACGCCGAATAACAGCAACAACATCGGTGTTCGCCTGAACGCGCCGCTGAACAATAAGGACCGGCTCAATTTCAACGTGCAGTATCAGAATCGGACCTCGGCCAGCGAGCAGCTATTCGGGTTTCGCGATCCTTCAAGCGGCGACGGGCTGAGCGCATCGGCCGGATGGAGCCACAGCTTTGCGCCCCGATTCAACAACAGCGCCAATTTCACCTTCAGCCGCAACAGCAACACTACGACCCCGTTTTTCGCTTATTCGACCGACGTCGCGGCGGAACTGGGAATCACCGGGACTTCCGAGAGCCCCATCAACTACGGGCCGCCGAATCTTTCCTTTACCAATTTCGGCAGCCTGTCGGATGCAGCGGCATCGGAAACCCGCAACCAGACCACGAATTTCACCGATGCGATCACGTATGTGCTGAAGAAGAAGCACAATCTGACGTTCGGCTATGGGTTCCGAAAGCTCCAGCAGAACAACTTGACGTATCAGAATGCGCGGGGATCCTACAGTTTCAGCGGGCTGCTGACCAGCGAGTTGAATGCCAACGGGCAGCCGTTGAGCGGGACCGGCTTCGATTTCGCCGATTTTCTGTTGGGATTGCCCCAATCGAGCTCGCTGCGGTTCGGCAGCGACAGCAACTACTACCGCGGCTGGGCGACCAGCGTTTACGCGCAGGACGACTATCGAATTGCACGCGGATTGTCGATCAATTTCGGCCTTCGCTACGAATACTTCGCCCCCTATACCGAGCTGCGCGGGAATATCGCGAACCTGGTTCTGGCGCCCGGATTCACGTCGGCGCAGGTGGTGACTCCGGCCACCGCGGCCGAGTTCGGATTGCCGTCGACCTTGCTGCGTTTCGATCCGGCGGCTTTTTCGCCCCGCTTCGGCATCGCGTGGCGGCCGACGCAGAAGAACAACATCGTGGTTCGCGGAGGGTACAGCATTTTTTATAACGGCTCGCCATACTCGCAGATCGTGAGCCAGATGGCTTCCCAGCCTCCGTTCGCCAAGACCGCATCGATCAGCACCAGCCCCGCCGATCCGCTGACCATCGAGAACGGATTCGCGCCGGAGCCTTCGCAAACCATCACCAACACCTATGCGATCGACCCGAACTACAAGCTCGCGTACGCTCAGACGTGGGTTGCGGCGCTGCAAAACACGTTCAAACGGACGCTGGTGATGGAACTCGAATACATCGGCACCAAGGGGACCGACCTGGGTGTGGTGGAACAGCCCAATCGCGCGCCGCCGGGAGCCGTGCTGACGGCGCAGGAGCTGTTGCAGATCGGCAATGCGACAGGCTTCAACTATCAGACCTCCGGCGCCAATTCGATCTTCAATGCCGGGCAGGCCCGCGTCACGCGACGTTTCGCGCGGGGAATGTCGGCAGTGGCCCTGTACACGTTCTCGAAGTCGATCGACAATGCATCCAGCTTCACCGGCACCGGCGGCACGACGGTTCAATTCATCGACAACTGGAACAACGAGCGCGGGTTGTCGAGTTTCGACCAGCGGCACCGGCTTTCATTGACGTATGTGCTTTCATCGCCGGTGGGCGTTCGCGGGATGATGCGCAACGGAGGTTGGAAGACGGCCGCGCTGGCCGGCTGGACGATGAATGGTACCTTCACGGCCGCTTCAGGGACTCCGCGGACGGCGACGGTCTCCGGAAATCTGGCGAACACCGGCGGAATCGCCGCTTTGGGCGGTGTGCGCGCGGAGGCGACGGGCGCTCCCATCGACGCGGGTGACTCTCCGTACTTCAACCTTCAGGCTTTCACCACGCCGCCGGCGGGCGAGTTCGGAAATGCGGGCCGGGATACGATTCCGGGGCCATTCCAGCTCGGGCTTAACGCCGCGATGAACCGGGCGTTTCGCTTCGGCGAGACCCGCCGCACGCTGCAACTGCGGCTCAGCGCCAACAACGCGTTGAATCACGTGGTCATCACCGGTTTCGGGACCACGGTGAACTCGGCTACCTACGGGCTGCCGACTTCGGCCTCGGCGACGCGCACCGTTACTCTTCTATTGAGGTTCAGCTTCTAATGCGGACGCTGGTGAGCATTCTGATTCCATTGTTCCTACAACAGCAAACGCCGCAGGTCCCCGACAGCGGCCAGCCGACGTTCACTGCGAAAAGCCACCTGGTGATTGTCGATGTGACGGTGAGGGACAAGGCAGGCAAGCTGATCGAAGGCTTGAAACAATCCGACTTCGCTGTGTTCGAGGACGGCAAGCCGCAGAAGATCGGCGTGTTTGAATATCAGAAGCTGGCGAGCGACCCCGAGCCTCCGCCACCCTTGTCGCTATCGGATCAGCTCAAACTGCCGGAAGCGCCGAAAACCACGATCACCACGCACGCGCCCGGCGAGGTTCAGTATCACGGCAAGCGCCTGCTGGTGTTTTACTTCGATTTTTCGTCGATGGGAGTGCCAGAGCAGTTGCGCGCGCAGGATGCCGCGACCGAGTATCTGAATAAGCAGATCACCAAGGACGATCTGGTGGCGATTCTTCTGTACACCAGCACCGTGCAGGTGCTGACCGATTTTACGGCCGATCGCGACGTGCTCAGCGCGATCGTCAAAGGCCTTCCGATCGGGGAGATGAGCGAGCTGGCAGGCCTGGCCGACACCGGCGACGACAATAATGAAGACACCGGCGCCGCTTTCGTTGCCGACGAAACGGAGTTCAACATCTTCAATACCGATCAGAAATTGGCCGCCATCGAGCAGGCGGCTCGCATGTTGTCTTCGTTGCCGGAAAAAAAAGCCCTGATCTATTTCGCTGCCGGTGTGAGCAAGACCGGCATCGACAATCAGGCGCAACTCGAGGCCACCATCAACTCGGCCGTGAAATCGAATGTGGCGATTTATCCCATTGACGCGCGCGGCCTGATGGCTGATCCTCCAGGGGGCGGCGCGAGCAAAGCGGCCTCACGGGGGACCGGGATCTTCAACGGCTCCGTGTACAATTCGCAACGCGCGTCGATCAACGATTCGCAGGAGACCCTGGTTTCGCTCGCCGAAGATACCGGCGGCCGGGCGTTCCTGGACAGCAACGATCTCGCGCTGGGCATCAAGCAGGTGCAGGAGGCGATGCGCAGCTATTATATTCTGGGCTATTATTCGGCCAATACCGCCGAGGATGGCAAGTATCGCCGCATCACCGTGAAACTGACCAACGGCATGCAGGCGAAGCTGGAGCATCGGCCCGGCTACTGGGCTTCCAAGGTCTGGGGCAAGATGAACGGGCAGGATAAGGAACAGCAGCTCAAAGAAGCGATCTCGGCCGGCGATCCGATCACGGAGCTTCCGCTGGCGTTACAGATCGACTATTTCCGCGTCTCGCCGACGACCTATTTTGTGCCGGTTTCCGTCAAAGTGCCGGGCTCCGTGGTGGCGCTGGCGGCGAAGGGCGGAGCCAGCTTCACGCAATTCGATTTCATCGGCCAGATCCAGGATGAGACTCACGCAGTGGTTGGCAACGTTCGCGATTTCATCAAGATCAAGCTCGATGAAGGCAACGCAGCCAAAGCGGCGCGCAAGAACTATCAGTACAACGCCGGTTTCACGCTGGAGCCGGGCCGCTATCACATGAAATTCCTGGTGCGCGAGAACGTCACCGGCAAGATGGGGACGTTTGAAACGCGCTTCACGATTCCCGACCTGGCGGCGGACACTTCCGGTCTGAAGATGAGCACCATCATCTGGAGCAGCCAACGCGAGCCAATGAAAACCGCTGTGGGCGTCGCCGAGAGAGTTTCGAGGAAAGAGATCGCGGCCAATCCGCTGATTGTGGGCGAAGAAAAGCTGGTGCCCAACATCACCAAGGTTTTTCGCCGCAGCCAGAATCTCTACGTCACTTTCGACGTTTACGATGCGCGGCCGGACCCGGCGAACTCGAAACTCCGACGCGTGAAAGTCAGCCTGAGCCTGTTCAATCAGAAAGGCGCGAAAGCGTTTGAAGCCGGGCCACTCGACGAAACCCAGGTCGCCGACACGCGGCCGGAGGCCGTGCCGGTGAAGATCCAGGTGCCACTGAAGGATCTCGCGCCTGGCCGGTACACGTGCCAGATCAACGTGATCGACGAGGTGGGTCGGAAGTTCGCGTTCCCGCGAACGCCGATGGTGGTGGTGCCGTAGGGTTGAATCCAAGCTCCCGAAGCAGCGGCGCCGCTTTATAAACTTTCTCGAGGGCCTCCAGGATTCCGCCCACCGCGACATGCACGGCGCGCGCCTGCTCGTCGCTGTACAGGAAAACATCCGGCAGACTTTCCAGATTTCCGTCGAAGTTCATGCCGACGAGCTCACCCGCGCGGTTGACCGTGGGGCTGCCGGAATCGCCGCCGCCGATGTCGCAAGTGCTGACGAAATCGAGCGGGACGGTCAAGCTCAACTTTGGTTTGAGGTCTACCCAGCGTTGCGGGACCTGGTAGGGGCCTTCGTTGTTGCGCCGATAGTACAACCCCCCGAACGTGGACGCGTACGGCATGGTGACGCCGGCGCGATCCGTGTATCCCTTGACCACGCCGAATTCGACGCGCGGGGTGCCGGTGGCGTCGGGATAATCCGCGGCGCCGAACAGTTCGAACCGGTACTGCGCAATTTTTTCCGCCGCCGACGCTTCCTGGGACCCGATCACGTCCGCATGCTTTTTGGCGAGCTTGCGCGCAGGCTCGTCGAGGAGTTGAGCCAGGCGAATCATCCCGGCGGGATCCTTCAAGCTGCTCGATTTCACGTACGCCTCAGCCGCCTCCTGCGGCGTCTTGCCCGCGAGAATACTCTTTAGCGGCGCTTCTTTGTCGCCGAGGCTTTTCAACTCCTCGAGATACTTCGCCAGGAACAGAATCTCCAATGGTTCGCGGATCACGATGCTGCGAGATTCGATTTTTTCTTTGCGCACAATCTGGCGCGCGATGCGAAACAGGTCCGAACCCGGATCGGGATCGGCCTCGAGAATCTGGTACGGTTTTTCAAACGGCGCCCAGCTCTTGTATGCCGACGCCAAGTCGTCCCAAACCTTTCCGCCCTCGAGGCCGAGCTTCGAGGCCTGTACCGCCCGGCGGATCTTACCTTCAAAGACCGTCTTGCGCGTCACCAGCCGGTCGTCCCGTAATCCGATCAGTTTGCCGGCGGCGATCTTGTAGTCGCTCAGAAAAGCCGCGAGGGAGGGCCGCGCGGCTCGGAGATTCGATTCGCTTTGCGACGAGAACGCCGTGAGCTGTTCGATGCGCGACCGCAGACGGGCCAGGGCAGCCGGAAGCGCGGTGTCGCGATCGAATGCCAGCTGGGCCGATGTGGCCGAGCGCGAGGTGGGCGCCGGATCGCCCGCGGCGATCACCAGGTCCCCGTCCTTGACGGGTTCCGCGCTCATCTTTAGGAAATGAGGCCGAGCCGCAGGCTTACCGTTTTCGTAAACGCGCAGAAACGCGAGGTTCAAGCCGTATCGGAGATAGGTGATCGCGTCGCGCTCCTTCCCAAAGAACGCGACGTTGTATTCCGGCGCGAACACCAGGCGCACGTCGTGGAACACCTCATACTCGTAGAGGTCGTAACGGCCGCCTGAAAACAGCTTGACCACCGCGCATCTTCGATTTCCGGATTGTCCGGAGCAATCCTTTTCGACCTGCGCGATGGCGGCATTGCGCAAACGAATCGCCTGCGCGGCCGGCGCGTTGTCCTTGGCTGCGCCCTTCACTTTGCCGGTGACGTCTTCGATGCGTAATAAGACTTCCGCGTCCAGTCCCGGACATCGTGGCTCTGACGCCTCGCTCGAAGCGTAGTAGCCGTCCTTCAGATCGTCATGCTGCGCCGAGCTGATTTTCGATAAGCAGTCCGAAACGACCTGGCGGCTGGTCAACAGCAGGCCGTTCGCGGATACGAAGGACCCAGTTCCGGCGCCCATGCGCACCGATGCCAGGCGCAGCCGGTCGAGGAAATCAGGGGTGACGTTCGAACTTGTATTTCTGGAGGATCGCGTCCCTCGGAAATTGGTTGAACGGCCACATTCCTTCATCCGCGGCAGCCGGCCACGCCAGGAACACGATGAGCGCGCTAAGCGGAATCCTCACCGCAATCGATTCACTGACCGCCAAACCCGTTGCGGTTAACCAGAACGGGTGTGGGCCCGGCGCTGGCTGCCGAGTTTCCGAGGAACACGTGCGTCGCGCCCGTGGAGTTATCGAACGTCTCGAGCGAGAACACCAGCGAACACGGAGCCTTCGCTGGTATCACGGTAGTCATTTGAATACTGGCCAGAAACCCGCCGCGCGTCCCAGTCGCGGCCAATTTGCTGAAAGCCAGTTGAGTCGAAAAGATCTGCCCGCCGGTGGTCGTAAAGCTGACCGGGCTGCCTATCGTGGCGCCGCTGTTGCCCGTGAAAGTGATCGTCCCCGCGCAGGACGGTGCGACCGCATTGGCGTTGGTCGGCGCGTTCGCGATGTTGACCACATTGACCTGCGCTGTTTCCGAACTTGCCAGGCCTACCGGGGGAAACGAGAAATCCCTGATAAAGCTGGCCGTGCCTGTGGAACCTTGCCCGAAGGCGCAGGCAAGCAGAACCGGAGTTAATAAAAGATTTCGTCTGAACATGATTTCACCTCCAAGAACAAGTCACACTACATAACCTGAGATGTTAGGACGGGTCGATCGTTTCAAAAGTTTACAGGTCTCAGACATGGCGGTAGACCTTCGATTACCCATGGTGGTAGAATCTCTACTACATGGCGCCGGACAAAATTGACGTTTTGCAAGGGACTTTGGATTTGCTGATCCTGCGGACCCTCCAATGGGGGCCGCGACATGGGCACGGTATTGGACAGGCGATCCGCGTCAAGTCCGAGGATCTCCTGCAAGTCGAGCACGGGAGCTTATATCCGGCACTGCACCGTCTTCGGCGTGAGGGCTGGATCGAGTCCGAGTGGGGCGTGACGGAGAACAATCAGCGTGCGAAATTCTACCGGTTGACCGCGGCGGGCAGGAGGCAATTGACGGTGGAAGAGTCCAAATGGAAGTTGTTCGTGAAGACGGTTGCGCGTGTTTTGCGTCCACAGGAGTAAATCATGTCGTGGTTCCAGCGGTGGAGGCAGCGGGAAAGTGAAGAGCGCGATCTTGACGAGGAACTGAAAGCGCATCTGGCGATCGAAGCGCGAAGGCGCGCCGAGTCTGGGGAGGCACCGGCCGATGCGGCCTTCGCGGCTCGCCGGGCATTCGGCACCATCGCAAGAATTCGGGAAGAAACGCGCGAAACCTGGGGCTGGACGTCGGTCGAAAGGTTCTTCGATGACATGCGCTACGGGCTCCGTATGCTCCGGAAATCACCCGGATGGACAGCCGT
Source organism: Terriglobia bacterium (assembly GCA_963842485.1). Lineage (GTDB taxonomy): Bacteria > Acidobacteriota > Terriglobia > Bryobacterales > Bryobacteraceae > Palsa-187. The sequence goes on from CAWJHI010000014.1 coordinate 89,279, forward strand.
GATGGGCGCAACGTTGGCACTCGGGATCGGATTAACGGCGGCCATCTTCAGCTTGGTATACAGCATCCTGCTGCACCCGTTCCCGTATCCGGCGCCCGATCGGCTGGTCGCGCTGTGGAGCACCAGCTCGGCGGCGGCCACGGCCAATTTGGCGCGCTTCCAGGTAGGCTCGGCGAATTGGATAGACTGGCGCGCGCAATCCAAATTGTTCGAAGATATTGCGCTGACCAGAGCAGTCTCCAGCTTCAATCTCACCGGGGATGGGCCGCCTGAGCGTTTGCAAGGAGGTCGGACGTCGTGGAATCTTCCGGACGTTCTCGGCATTCAGCCGTTGCTCGGCCGCAGGTTTACAGAGGATGAAACCCTTCGCGACGCCAAAGTAGCGGTTCTGAGCTACGGATTCTGGGAGCGGCGTTTCGGGCGCGATGCGGCCATCGTTGGACGAAACATCCAGTTGAACGGAGAGGCGTATCAGGTGATCGGCGTCATGGCGCCCGACTTCCGGTATCCGGGCCAAGACTTCGAACTGTGGACGCCTCTTTTCCTGCCGCGAAGCGAAATCCAGTCGCGGTTTGTCTTCAACTGCCGTTCGATCGGGCGCTTGAAGCCGGGCGTGACGGTTCAACAGGCACAGGCCGAGATGTCCGCGATCATGCGGCGCTTAGCCGACCAATATCCCGCGACGAATCACGACCTGGGGGCTTTGGTGGAACCGCTGCTCGACAACGCCGTCGGGCAATTTCGAACCATTCTTTATGTTCTGGTCGCCGCAGTGGGATGTTTATTGTTGATTGGGTGCATCAACCTGGGTGGTCTTCTGATCGCGCGAGCGAGCGCCCGGACGCGCGAGATCACGGTTCGCGGCGCTCTTGGCGCAAGCGCGGCCCGATTGCGAAGTCAAATGCTCGCCGAGGTACTTCCTCTGAGCGCTTTGGGCGGCGGCGGGGGAGTGCTGCTCGCATGGCTGGTGCTGAAGGCTTCGGTGCCGTGGCTTCCGCCGCAGTTGCCGGGCCTAAAATCGATTGGATTGCACGGGCCGGTGCTCGCGGCTGCGCTGCTGCTCAGCGTGCTCGTCGTGGTGCTGGCGGGAATGCTTCCGGCTCGTTTGGCCTCGCGGGTGCAACTCGCCGGAACGATGCAACTGGACTCGCGCACGGTGGCGGGCGGAAGCGGGATTCGAGACACGCTGGTCGCCGCCCAGATCGCCGTAACACTGGTTCTGATTTTCGCGGGCGGATTGCTGGTGCGAAGCCTGGCCGTGCTGTTGAAAGTGAATCCCGGATTCTCCACTCAAGGTGTGTTGACCATGCACCTGGCCGTGACGCGAGGACAATATCCCACCGATTCTCAGGTCGCGGACTACTATCGCGGGTTAGCGGCGAGGGTGAGAGCCATCCCAGGAGTGATCGATGCCGGCGTCGTCAACCTGCTGCCCTTCAGCGCGAATAACCAGGTGAATCCAGTGGAGTTCGAGGGCAGGCTGGAAGGCGGCTGGGTTGGCGCGGATTGGCGATCGGTAACGCCTGGCTACTTTTCGACGATGGGAATTCCGCTGCTTCGCGGGCGGGACTTCTCCGAACGCGACAAAGACGGCGCGCCGCTGGTCGGCATCATCGACGAACAACTGGCGCTCAGGGTGTTCGGCAATGAGGATCCGCTAGGCAGACGATGCCGGTTCGCGACAGGAGCTCATTCTTTTTCTCCCTGGATTGAAATTGTCGGCGTAGCAGGTCACATCCGGAACGATAGCCTGGAGACGGACCCACGTCCGCAGGCGTATTGGCCGGAAGCGCAGCAGGCGCAAGATCGGGGAGCTCTGGTGGTAAAGACCACGGGTTATCCGGAGTTCTTCACCTCCGCCGTCGTCGAGCAGATCCATCGCGAAAATCCGGAGCAGCCGGTCTACGATGTCCGCTCCATGGAAGCGTGGCTCGATCGGAGCCTACAATCGCGGAGGCTGATGACTGGAGTCGTTGTGGTGTTCGGCGGAGCATCCCTGCTGCTGGCGTGCATGGGATTGTACGGTGTGGTTTCTTACGGAGCAAGATTGAGGTTGCGGGAATTCGGGATAAGAATGGCGCTCGGCGCCCAGCCGCAGGACGTGCGCAGACTGGTGTTAGCACACGCGGGGCGGCTTGCGATGTGGGGCTCGTTAATTGGGCTAGGACTAGCATGGCCGGTTGGCCGGGCGCTGAGGGGTTTGCTGTACGGTGTGAGAAGCGCTGACACTATTGCGCTGGCAACCGCGCCATGCCTCTTGCTGGCGGTCGCGTTTCTGGCGGGAATTGTCCCGGCCCGGAGAGCCGGCCGCGTCGATCCTACGGTCACGCTGCGAGGGGAATGAGGAAATGTACGATCCATTTGTCCGAGGTAAATTTCCGGTTGGCGTGCGTACGATCCAGGCACTGGATTCCGCACGAAACACCCGTTTCCCATGTGAGATCTGGTATCCCGGGACCGGGCAGCCCGCACGACAAGATATCGCACCGGTATCTGCGATACGCGACGCCGAAGCCGAGCCCGGCGCCTATCCGCTGGTCGTCTTCTCGCATCATAGCGGCGGGCATCGGCGCACCGCGACGTTCCTAGCAGATCATTTAAGCAGCCACGGGTATATTGTCGCGGCATTGGATCACTCTGAGGTCGTGGCGCCGGAATTGGCTCGCAAAGATGGCGAGAGCGCGGAGCAAAGAATGGCACGAGCTGAAGGCTGGATTGTGAACCGTGTGCCGGATGTGCGTTTTCTTCTTGATCACATGCTCGGTTCAGAGGCGAACATCGATTCGGCTCAGATCGGAATCGTGGGACACAGTTTCGGAGGTTGGACGGCGCTGGCTGCGCCTGATGTTGAGCCGCGGATCCGTGCCATCGTCGCGCTCGCGCCAGGCGGGGCCTCGAAGCCGAAACCGGGGATCATTCAGGCGAAGCTCGCGTTCGAGTGGGGCCGCGACGTTCCGACGCTATACCTGGTGGCCGAAAACGATGTACCTCTGCCCCTGGAAGGCATGTTCGAGCTGTTCGACAGGACTCCCGCGACGAAGCAAATGGTCATCCTGCGCAGGGCCGATCACTTGCATTTCATCGATAATGTCGAGACGCAACACGAAGCCGTGCGAGCCATGCAGTTTGGCGGAGAGGCGGCTTGGATGCAGAAGGAAATGCGACCCATCGAAGAGCTATGTTCGGGCGATCAGGCCCATCTGTTTGTGCGTGGACTCACCGTATGCCACATGGATGCGTTCCTGAAGCGGCAAGAAAATGCCCTGCAGTTCCTGTCTGGCGACATCCAAGCCGAACTTGCGCAGCGGGGCGTCGGAGCGATCGTCCACCAGCCCTGAATTATCTGCAATTCCCGCCCGCGATAAACGGAATGTTCCGGCGGAGCTGCATTACCTGGTTCGCCTTTTGCGGACTTTCGGCTGAGATGCGCGTCAAAATCGGCCCCAGAAAACGGGCGTAACGGTCGAGCGTGGTCCAGTCACTGCCGGCCATGGCGGCTTCGACGGCGCGAAGGGTCGCGGGCGTAATCAGCTCGATGCGTCCGACAAAAACGCGCGCGGTTTGCGAGGGCGCAGGTTCAACTTGAAGCGGAAGCACGGTGTCCACCGCGCTCGCCGGCACAATGTAGATCAGGCGCGAACCTTCTTCGAACCAGGAATCCCGCCAGGTGTCGATCATCGCCTGCGCTTCCTTGGCAAATAGGCCCTGCGCGACCAGCGCGGTCTCCAGATCGGCCTGCAACGCCGCGAATGCGCCGTTGAGCGCGGGCGGGTCGAGCGATGCGGCGCCATTGACTGCGCCCGCGCTGCGGTAGCCCACACGTCCGCCCCGGTTCTCGAACAGGATCACTGTGGGAACGCTATCCTGGCCGCGATTTTCCACCTGGATCTTTCCATCAGAGGCAATGCGGGCGGAAAGAGGAACCGGGAATCGGCCGATGCCGCGGTAGAACAGAAATTTTTCATGCTGATCGCCCACGGCGAGCGGCGTGGAATCCGTTCCGCGCGCGGCGTAGTAGCGGCTCGGGTCGCCCTCGACCGGTAACGCGGGCGATGCGCCCGGTTGCACTTTGACGGTCTTCCATTCGATCGCGCCCATCAGTTCGTGCAGGGAGGTATCGATGCCGTTGAGCGACGGACTTAGCTTGACCAGCAACGGATCCAGGCCCTGCGGCGGCGGATTCACCAGGGTTTTGGTTTGATACACCGCGTCGTCGGGATAAATGCGCGTCCGCAGGCTCACCCCCATTCGATCCATCAACTTCTTGGACTCATAGATCGCGGTCTCGCCGTTGGGATACCATTCGGTGATCACGCCGTGCGGAAATTGAACCTTCACCTGCGCTTCGAGCGCCCGCGGGCTGTAGAAATACAGCACCGGCGTTTCCATGCGCACGGTTCCCTGCAAGCCGAATTTGAAGCCCCGGTATCCGCGGACGTTGACGAATCCGGGAAGATCGTCTTTGCAGCCGAGCGCGTCCCAATCCATCGCCGAACCGTCCTCGCCGGCAACGGAGGTGAACGTTCCCCACTCATGGACCACGAAGGAGCCGGGCTGCACGACGTTAGTATCGGCGCCCATCAAAACGGAAACAAGCGCAACTGGAACAAAACGGATTGCAGCTTTCATTTGGTTCCTCCTTGGGCAACAGCTTTCAGGGAAGTCTCGACTTCTGCGTCCGTTGCCGGCCGCGGGAAAAACTTCGAAGATTCCCGGACAAAACCTTTCGGGCCGATCGGGATAATGGCCCCTGCGCTCGCGTTCGCGCAGGTCCCTTTGAGGTTTACGACCCACGCGCCTTCAGCAGGCCAGTTCTGATACACGGCGTAGACGCCCGGCTTCGACATCGTGGCGATCTTGAGCGTGACCGACTTCCGCGCTCCCCCGACCATGACCTCCGCGGTACCGGCGATCTGCGATTTCGCCGGGTCCGCGCAACCCTCCGTGCGAAATACAAAGGCCGCCGTCTTGGCGACGGCTTCCTGGGCCGCCACCGGGCTGCCAATCGTGAAGCTGAACCCGTCCGCGAGCGCCAGTGCTCCAATAGCGCAGAATGCAAGTCCAAATCGCAACCCGAATTGCATCATGAATGCCCTCCTTTCGAGACTGTTAGACGCGCTCCCGCCGATTTTCTTCCCGCGGTTCACCAAGTCCACGCCAACTCGTCTTTCCAATGTCTTAGCGTTTCACGGTCGAGCTTCAGGGCCTGATCCCGCGAGATTCCAACCGGGACCGGCGTCAGGGCCGCAATGCGATCGAATACGCGCGCCCGATCTTCGATATCGACGCGCGCGAGCAAATGCCAGAGCGTGAGCGTATCGCGAACGCGGGACTCTGAAAGAATCACGTTCAGCGATTCATCTCCGCCTTTTTCGAACCCGAAGGTTTCCGCCGCCTGCTTCAAATTGTCGGAGGCGTCGTCGAAGTACGGAATGCCGGGTCCCAGATGCGGCCGCGTCCGGCAACTCGCGCCGGCCGGGACCAGCGATTCCAGTCCGTTCCACTGAAATCCCACCCAGCCCTTCGTTACGCGGAGCACGCCGGATCCGTCCTCGTCCGTGTTCAACGAGTATTCGCAGCCGAGATCCACGGCGGTTCCCGATGCTGTGTCCACAAAAAATAGTTTCGGCGGAGCTGAGATTTGCGCTCGGATTTCTCCCCGCACCAGTGCGATTCTGTGGTCGTCCGGCCTCGTTTTCAGGATTCGCACCCGCGTGTTCGGCGCGATCTCCACGGTTCCGATCGCCCCAATCTTGACGGTGGCGCGGGACCGCGAATCTGTTTCGATCCATTCGCCAGCCCCGATCGTGCCCATGGTTGGCGCGCCGTTCAGCCTCACCACCTCCCATCGCGTGCCGACGCGGTGCCCGATGCCCCAATAAACGGACGCGGCTAATACCACCAGCATGGCTGCGGCAAGGGCGAAGCGCCAGCGGCGAAACAGCGGTGTCGCCGCATGCGTTTGATTTTCTTGAAACGCTCTTTCGATCGATTCCCAAAGGGCATCGGGTGCTTCGAAGCGCGGAAGATGCAGCACCATCACCATGCCGAATCTGATTTGATCGCATTCCGCCGAGCAATCCTTGCACTGCGCCAGGTGCATTCCGGTTTCCCGCGCATCACGATTCCCGGACTCACCGTCGATGTAAGCGGCCAGCGACCGCGAAAAATGCCTGGTAAACATCGTCAGTCTTTCTTTCCGATTAACCCCTGCAGGCGTTCCGCCAGGATTTTATGCCCCCGGCTTAACCTGGAAGCCACGGTGCCCATGGAACAGTGCAGCGCCGCGGCCATCTGCTCGTACGATAAGTCTTCGAAATACCGCAACAAAACCGCGATACGAAACTTCGGAGGCAGCCCCGAAATCGCCACCCGCACCAGGCTCGTCATCTGATTTCTGGCGTAATCTTCTTCCTGCGACGCCGGCCCGGCGACGGCTTCCCTGCTGGAAGCATTTGGAACCGCCGGATCGAACCTGCGTCTTCGAGCCGCGTCCACGCATGCGTTCACCACGAGCCGATAGAGCCAGGTGGAGAACTCGGCATCTCCACGAAACCCGCTAATACCGGTCATCACTTTTAGAAAAACCTGCTGCGCGACGTCGCCTGCGATCACCGGATCGCCATGGAAAAAATACAGCGCGATTGAATAAACCCGGTCTTTATACAGTTCGTAAAGCGCGCGAAAGGCGTCGCGATCACCTGAGCGGCACGCCTCGATGACTTCCGGGCTAACCTGGCGATCGATCAGATGCACCACCAAAGAATGGGACGGAGGATCGAAGATTTTCTTCCATTTTCTTCTCCAAGAGTATACTTACGTGCAGGCCGCCGTATTGCACTAGAATCGATCACATGCGTTCGTGGATGCGCTGGACCTTGTTTGGGCAAATATATACTTGCCTAATCCGCGATCTTGAGCTAAGATTAAAGTATGGAAGCCGCTTACGAACCTAAGACACTGCAAGAAGCAATCGTATACTTCGCCGATCAAGAGAACTGCCTTAACTACCTCGTAGCTCGCCGGACTGAATGGGCCAACGGCGTTATATGTCCAACTTGCGGCAATGATAAGGTTAGCTTCCTCAAGAACCAATTGCGCTGGCAGTGCAGTGCCCGCCACGCCAAGCGGCAGTTTTCCGTTAAGGTCGGAACCATCATGGAGGATTCGCCTATCGGTCTGGATAAGTGGCTTCCAGCTATTTGGATGCTTCAGAACTCGAAGAACGGAATCAGTTCTTGCGAAGTGGCACGGGCACTCGGAGTCACTCAGAAAACCGCGTGGTTCCTGCTCCACCGAATCCGCCTTGCTCAGCAGGGAAAGCGCGGCGGAAAACTTGGCGGGGAAGTCGAGATCGACGAAACCTTCATCGGCGGGAAGTCGCGGAACATGCACAAGGCGAAACGTGAGCGCGTTATCACTGGCACTGGCGGTAAGGACAAAACCATTGTGATGGGGATGCTGGAGCGCGGCGGTAATGTGCGGGCGATGGTTGTAGACGGACGCCGCAAGAGCGAACTCCAGAAGCAGGTTCGTGAGCACGTCGAAGCGGGCTCCGCGATCTTCACCGATGAACTGCTTTCCTACGATGGGCTCTCCGAGGATTACAAACACGCCGTGATTAACCATGCGGTCGAGTATGCGAATGAGAACACCCACACGAATGGGATGGAAAACTTCTGGAGTCTGTTGAAACGCGGTCTGCACGGCACCTACATCAGCGTCGAGCCGTTCCATCTGTTTCGCTACATCGACGAACAGGCTTGCCGCTTTAATAATCGCAAGATGACTGATGGGGAGCGTTTCGACATCGCAGTGCGTGAGATCGTCGGCAAGCGCTTGACCTATGCGGAACTCACCGGCAAGGTTGGAGAAACGGAAACCATCAACTAAATCGGGACGCGCTGGACGACGTGGACCTAAACCGATGGTTTGATCTTCGGCTTGGGTCCTCTCCGATTTGGATTTGCTAGAGACTTCTTTTTGTAAGCGCGTTCGCGGCGCACAAGCGTTGAGTGAGGAACAGATAGAATCTGCCGAACGCCAGCGTCGAAACGTCGCGCCGCATCTGGGCCTTCGTGACAGTCCGGTAGAGGCTCGTTGCTCTCTTTCAATGTTTGGTTCTCCAATCATAATTATTACAGTAAATCAAGCTCGGCAAGATGCTGCATTATGTCGGCCTCAAGCGTGGCTAACTCCGGGCCGTACATATCAAAGAACTCGTGGTAGACACCTGCAACCAAAACATTAAATGGATGCCTAGGGCGATTGAATTGCTTTCCGTTCGCGTAGTCCCTCCACGTCTTACCAGATTCGTACGCAATGATATCTACTGCATTAAGGCTACCCAAATCCTTGCCACCGAAGTAAAACTTTCGATAGCGCATTCGTCCGATTGCTGCCAGATATGATTGGCACGCATCTATAGCCGATCCCAACCCCTTTGTCCCATCTTCAAACGTATACACAATGTGCTCGACTGGTTTTTCAGTCAACCCCTTGCCAGTGGTATCGATCCTGTAACGTTCGACGAGTCCTAAACACACCGCCGCACAGACCGCAAACGGAGAGCCAATTCTCTGTCTGGCCTCAGATGGAACATACAGCTCATAATCTGGCTTGTTGATGGATACAACAAAACCTCGCTCTACGTGGGCAACTACTATATTCAGCAATTGAGACATGAAGCCACGTCTGCGTTCTTCTGACCAATCCCTTGTGTCATGTGCAAATTTCTTCATGCTGAAATTTAACATCCCATATGAGCGAAGCACTTGTTTCCATTTCTTATCCAAAGACCGCCACTTTCTCCATCGAGCAAAGTATCCCGCACAGATGGCGACTGGAGTATTGGCGTCGGTCCCGGCGTCATCCAGATAAACTTCCTTGAGCACAAGCACGTATCGCTCCTCAGCATCACGCGGGAACGCCAGCTTTAGAATTTTCCACCCGCCAAACCCGCGCATGGTGCTCATTGACGATAGCACCAAAACCGTGGATTAGGCAAATACATAATTGCCCTTGTTTGGAATCGCCGTACTCGGTGTTACCTATTACTGGCTCTTCGTCGAAAGCCACGTCCCGGCAGGTGAGCCCTTCCCCATCGATATCGCCGAAGTGCGCCAGCTGGCAAATTCACTTCCCGGAGCGAAGCCGAAGGCGATCCGAGTCGAGCAGGTCGCCACATTCACTTTTCCATCTGCTGCGATCATGGCCGGCGACTCCTGGCGAACCGAAACGGCGCAAGCGGTTTCTTACCAGCTCGTCTTTCCGGATCACACCGCGATCATCGATACCGCGATGGACGCAGGGATCACCAAAGCCTTGGGGCGCGCGACGTTGCACCCGGCGCCATACGCGAGCATGGTGAAGGCGATGTCGGCTGCGTCGCTCATTCTGATCACGCACGAACACCCGGACCACATTGGCGGCCTCACCACGCATCCCGATCTCTCGCGCTTGCCCATTCGATTGACCCGCGAGCAAATCGATCATCCGGAGAAAATGCAGCCCGCCGCGTTTCCCGCCGGCGCACTGTCGGTAGCTTTTGAATCTGTCCGCTTTTGATAACAGACGAAATGTCCGCTGTGTTGTCATGCTACCCTCTTCGCCTTTGCTTTTGGAGAGAGAGGGGAAATCGTCGTCGAGGCGGTGGGAAAGTGGGAATCGCCATGGGCGATTTCCAAGGGGCGGTGGGAGCGGTGGGAAACCTGGGTTTGGTTTTCCACGGCTTCCACGGCACCGTCTTTTCCACGGCCTTCCGCCCACCGGCCCACCACGTGCGGACCGTAGCGAATCGAGACCGCGCCATCGAGATGTTCGTGGATCGTCACCGTCTGCCCGGCCAGGCTATAACGCCAGCGACACTTGTCGATCTGCCAGCGGCGGGTCTTGATGGCCACGGTATTGTCCTTCTCCACCACCCGTTCCGTTTGAATGGAAAACACCCCGTCCAGGTCGCGCCGCGCGCACTTGCGAAAGGCCGTGCCTGGCTGCGCCGCCTTCACCGTGAACTTGTCGTTGAACTCGGCGATGTAATACTCGCGCAGAAAGCGATTGGCTTCCTCCACGGAGTCGACCCCGTGCAGCCGCAGTTCCTGCGGAAGCCGCCCCTGCCAGGTTCCGAAGCTGCGCTCGCTGCGTCCGCGCGCCTGTGGCGAATAGGCCGGAATCATTTGCACGCCCAGTTCCTTCAACGCCCGCCCGAGCTGCGTCACCCGCGACTTATCCACCGGCTCGCCCGCCTTCGGCGTGTAGAAGAAATGGCTGCCGCGGTCGCTATACAACGCGCAGAACAATCCCTCGGTTTCGATCACCTCCTTGAGTCCGGCCATCACCGTGAGCGTCGATTCTTCTGCCACCAGTTGCGCGTAATAGATGCGGCTGGTGGCGTCGTCCAGAATCACGATCAGATCGTAGTAGCGTTCGTCCCGGAACCCCTCTGTGTTAAACCATCGGTGTTTGCTGCCGTCGATGTGCAGCAGCATCCCCGGCATCTCGCGCCGAGGCCTCCGTCGCCGGTGCGTGCCGCGCTTCTTCTTGCGTGCGACTAGCCCCGCGCCTTGCAGCGCCTGTTTCACCCACGTGTAGCTCAGCTCGATGCCATGCTCCGGGCCGAGCTTTTCGTGAAAGTGCCGGACATTGAAGTCGAAATACGTTTCTTGATAGAGCCGCAGCACCTGCTGGCATGTCGCCAGCGGTACTCGCCGAAAGCTGGGCTTGCCCTTGCGCCCATCGCGCAGCCCGCTGTAGCCGTCCCGCTCCAGCCGCGCCCGCCATCGCCGCATCGTGCGCGGCGTGACGCCAATGATCTCCGCCGCCGAGGCCCAACTGAGTTTGTTGGCCATCGCCTTCAGTAACACGTCTTGTAGTTTCATCATCCGCTCCACTTCTCGGGCGGGGATGGTCTGGTTGGGTTCCAACTCCCAGAGTCCCCCGCCCGGCTAGAGCGGACACTTCATGCGCTAATTCAAGCGGACAGATCGTGTGCTACTGACAGTTTCCCGCCGGCGCACTTGGCAAGCTGCGCCCGCTCGAGTATGATCGCTATTTCGCGGCCGCTCCGGGCCTGGTTCTCGTCAAGTCGCCGGGGCACTCCCCGGGCAGCCAGATGATCTTTGTCCAGCTAGCGGACGGCGCGGAGTTCTTGTTTCTGGGCGACGTGGCATGGAAGTACCGGAACGTCGAAAAGGTGCGCGAACGTCCTCGCTTCCTGACGCTTTTCCTGCTGCACGAAGATCGAACCGCGGTACTACACGAGCTCGCGGCGCTGCATCAACTCCAGGCCGGCGAGCCGGACCTTCATATGATCGCGGGCCACGACGGTGAGGCCATCGGCACGCTGGTTCACCAGGGCGCGCTGATCCAAGGCTTCGAGTAGCTTATCTGACTCCCATTCGGATGAGCACGTTCAGTCCGAACGCAAAGATCCCCGCGCCGAGCAACACGCATACCGGCAGCGTCAGGACCCAGGCGAGCAATAGATTACGCAAGGTGTCCATCTGCAGACCGGACCGGTTCGCGGCCATAGTGCCTGCAATTCCCGAGGAAAGCACGTGGGTGGTGCTGACCGGAAGGCCCATGCGGTCGGCGGCCAGAATGGTTCCCATCGCTACCAGTTCCGCCGATGCGCCCTGCGCGTAGGTCAGAGTGTTCCTTGCCGATCTTTTCGCCGACGGTGACGACGATTCGCTTCCAACCGATCATGGTGCCGAGACCCAACGCCAGCGCGACCGCGACCTTCACCCAAGTCGGAATGAATTTGGTCACCTTGTCCATGTCGGGACTTGAGCGTCGCGACCGTTTTCTGTTCCGTCCGGATCCGTCAGCTTCTTCTGCTTGATCAGCTTGCCGAGCGCTTCGGAAGTGAGATAGAGATCGCTCCGCAGAATCCGCCGCTGCTCCGCCGTCAGCTCGGTCAGCCTGGTCTTGCCGGTCAGAATTTCGGAGATCTCGCGGCACTTGGTTCCAACCGCCGCGAAGGTGCGGTCGCTGACTTTGCCGGTGGTTTTCAAATACGCGGACAGCTCGTCGGCAGCGATCTCATATCCGGCCATGGCGACGCCCGGCGAATGGCGATCCATTTGAAACGAGATGGTTTCGGTGGTGGCAGCCAGTGCGGCGATCGAATCCTGGCCGGTGCCCAGATCGACGGCAAAGGTCAGCGGCAGGATGCCGACCAGGATCAGCATGATCAGGCCCATGCCCTTTTGACCATCATTGGAACCGTGTGCGAAGCTGACGCCGGTGCAGGTGAGCACCAGCAATCCGCGAATCCAGGGCGGCGGCACTTTGTCTTTTTCGGGCGACGTATATAGCTCCTTGTTCTTGATCAGCAGCTTGCTCAGCAGCAAGCAGAAGGGCCGCGCAGCCGAAGCCCACGATCGGCGAGACCAGCAGTGAGGTTCCCACTTCGGTCGCCTTGGCCCAGTTGATGCCCTCGCCGAACTCATGCGCGCCGGAGAGCCATGAATTGGCCAGGCCGACACCCATGATGGCGCCCACCAGCGTATGCGAACTCGACGCCGGCAGACCCAAATACCAGGTGCCGAGGTTCCAGATGATCGCTGAAATCAGCAGCGCGAAGACCATGGCGAACCCGGCTCCCGACCCGACGTTCAGCACCAGTTCGACAGGCAGCAGCGCCAGCACGCCGAAGGCGACTGCGCCGCTGGAAGTCAGCACGCCGATCAGGTTCCAGCAGCCGGACCATACCACGGCCACGGTCGGCTTCAAAGAGTGCGTGTAGATCACGGTGGCGACCGCGTTGGCGGTGTCGTGAAATCCGTTGACGAACTCAAAACTCAGCGCCATCGCCAGAGCGAGCAAAAGGAAGACCCCGCTTCCCATCGAGACTGTCTGTCCGAAAAGTTCCATCTATCCTCCAGGTTCGAGCGAACCAAGAGTCTACGCTCGATAGATTTCAGAGTGATTACAAAAAGGATGGATTTTTATGTTCGGGTTGTGCGCCGCAACCGGAGGCCTCGCGCCAGCGACGAAATGGCCAGCAGCAGCAAGGTCAGCAGCGCCAGGAACAAGACGATTAGAAGCGCGGCCACAACCACGCGCCAGAACCAGTTCCGAATCCTGAGTACCGCTGCCAGGCTGTAGGCACCCCAAAAAGCGAAGAGCAAGGAGCCCAGGAAAATTCGAAGAGATGCCGCGAGGGCCGCGATCACGGCCTCACTCAGGCTCAGTTGTGGTTTGAACGAATAGGGAATAGCAAACCGTTCATAAATCGATCGCTCGGCACCGTCAGGGTGCTCTTCAACGGGCGGAAATAGCCGAGCACGCAGCCAGCCCACGAGGGATGGTTTCACTGGGATCGGCCGCCGCGGCGGGGAACCCATAGATTCGGAAACATGCTAAGCACGATGTCGCCGGTATGATTCCTGCCCGTGATATGAACACGAACCACGCCATGCGTCGGCTTGGAACGCGACGGCGTGATCTGGACCACTTCGATTTCCGCGGTAATCGTATCGCCGGGCCTGACCGGATTCGGCCACTTTAACTCGTCGACACCGAGTCCAAGCACCGGAGCTCCTCCGAACGGCCTCGCTTCGACAATGAGCCTCATGACCACCGCGGTCGTATGCCACCCGCTCGCGGTTATTCCTTTCAGCGGCCCTTGAGCGGCGGCCTCGGAGTCCAGATGCATGGGCTGCGGATCGAAGCGGTGCGCAAAATCGCGGATGTCGGTTTCAGTAAACTCGACCGGCGCGGATACGATTCGCTCGCCCACCACGAGGTCCTCAAGGTAGCGCATGAAGTCTAGTCTGTCAGAAGGAATGACCAAAGGTGTAGCTGATGCCGAACAGAGGAGTGAATTGCTCAAAGATTCCTCGCGCGGTATTGTGCGGAGCGGGGACAATCTGCTGCCTCGGAAATGTCGTGATATAGTCGCGAAATTCAGCCCGCAGCAGCATATGCGGGCGCAGCATAAATTCCACGCCTCCTCCGGCTGTGAACACGATTTTCCAGACATCGTTGGTGGTCAGGCTTGCGATTTGTGGAATCGGCTGCGGAAACGGCTCCGGGCCGGCGATGATGTATTCCTTGGCCCCCGTTCCTCCGGCGAGAAATGGGCGAAACCGGTGATCACGCCGTTTGAAATGGAACAGCAATTGAAGCGTCAGTGCATCAGATTGGCCCTGAATGTCGGCCTTGACGCCCGGTGCCTGAAGGAAGGGATGGCCGTCATGATAGAGATAACAAAACTCGCCGGAGACGTAATTTGAAAATTCATCGCCGAGTGCGATGCCGGCGGCGAAGCGGTTCCGGATGCCGGCTTGCGCCGTCCCAGCGTCCGAAAAGATCGTGCCGTCGCGGTAAAACCCATACCCGATATCCGCGCCGAGCTCGTATTGCTGCCCGCAGGCGGCGAGACTGAAAGCAATTGCTACTAAGTACTTCATTTCAGTGATCCGATCTAGGTCCAGAATATCGAAGAGTCGATCTATCCTGGAGACAGGACTTATGCGCAAGACACGGATCCCGGCGTTGCGCTGCGTGCTCTCCGTGCTGATGTGTTTCCCGGTTTGCGCCGCCGAGGTCGGCTTGCACGGCCGCGTGGTGGATGAAAATGACGCGCCGGTGCGCGATGCCCGGGTCACCATGCATCAGCTTGTCACCGCGACGCAGAATTCCTGGGAAGCCACCACCGATTCGACTGGTTCTTTTACGGTCGCACTTCCGGGGCTCGGCGACTTCCTGGTCACCGTGCAACGCGAAGGCTACTACGCAGTCGAAGATCGTCCGGTGCACCTTGAATCTGGGCAAGAATTGTCCTTGGTGATCAACACCGTCCGCGAAGCGTTCCAATCGGTGAACGTCGCCGAAACGCCGTCGCCGGTTGACATCACCCAGACCACCAACACCGAACGCCTGACAGGCACGGATTTGAACGACATCCCGTACGCGAACAGCCACAGCTTGCGGAGCGCGATGATCCTGATGCCGGGAGTGCTCCAGGACCCGACCGGTGCTTTGCACGTGAACGGGTCGTCTGAGAATCAGGTCCTGTATGTTCTAAACGGCTTTGACATCACCAACCCGGTTTCAGGGCAATTTCAGACGGTTCTCGCCGTGGAAGGCATCCGCTCGGTCGAGCTTTCGACGGGCCGCTACTCGCCTCAGTACGGAAAGGGATCGGCTGGCGTGCTCGCCATCACGACGGAGAATGGGACGGATGCATTTCGCTACACCGCTACCGATTTCGTCCCCGGGTTGAGCATTCAGCAGGGTCTGCATCTGGGGAATTGGTACCCGCGGTTCGGCGTCTCGGGACCGATCGTCAAAGGGCGCGCGTGGTTCTCCGACATGTTCGATTCGGAGTACAGCGAAACGATCGTCACCGGTCTTCCGAGCGGGCAGAATACGCGCAGCGGATGGGCCGGAGCCAACCTCCTGCATACGCAACTCAATTTGACCCGGTCCAACATTTTGTTCGCCGATTTCCTGGTCAATATCGATCATGAGGGCCGGATGGGCCTTGCGCCGCTCAATCCCGTGTCCACGACATTCAATCTACAGAGGCACGAATACCTCGGAAGCGTGAAAGATCAGGCCTATTTGGGCCGCGGGGTGCTGGTCGAACTCGGCTATGCGCACAACCAGTTTTCAAACGTCCAGACACCGCAGGGCCAAAACCTGTATGACATCTCGCCGCTGGGCCAAAGCGGGAACTACTTCGTGAACGCGACACAGACCTCATCACGCGATGAGGGATTGATTCATGTTTTCCTGCCGCAAATCCAAGGGACAGGAACGCATCAGATCGAGGCCGGTGCGGATGCCGATCTGCGGCGCTACGACGGCGATTTTGCCCGCACCGGCTATGAAGTGCTGGGCGTTTCCGGGCAGCTCCTTTCGGAAACGCTGTTTCCGACACCAGCTATTTTCCATGTCAGCGACCCGGAGATGTCATCGTATGTTCGCGACACCTGGCGAATCTCACGGCGCTTTCAATTGGACCTGGGCATCCGGCAATCGTGGGACGAACGGGTGCGCGGAGTTGCCTGGTCGCCTCGCGCGGCTTTCTCATGGTCGCCGTTTTCATCCAGCCGGACACGAATCTCAGGCGGGTATGCAATCACGCACGATGCCGTCACGCTGGATGTGTTGAGCCGGCCGCTCGACCAGGTTGCGGTCACGACGCAATATAATGCGGACGGAACGCCAGCGGGACCTGCCGCGCTAACAGCCTTTTCAATCGGCAATACGAGTATGGCGCTGCCTCGGGCGACAAACTGGACTCTGAACGCGGATCACCAGGTCTCAAAAGGTATCTACATCAGCGCGAAATACTTGCGGCGACGCGGAACCGACGGATTTGCCTTCATCAACGCGCTGGCCCCGGAAGCGCTGCCCTCCCTGTTGCCTTTGCCCGGCGGAGCATTCGGAGGAAACTACCAGGTCGCCAATCTGCGCCGGGACGACTATGACTCGGTTCAAATCTCGGTGCGCCAGACCTTTTCGGGACAGCATGAATGGATGGCGTCTTATACACATTCCCGAGCGGCCTCGAATGCTGTGATCGATCCAAACACGGCGCAGCCGTTGCAAATCCTTTCTGATTTCGTGCCGATGCCATGGGACGCGCCGAACCGGCTGCTCGCTTGGGCGTATCTTCCCCTGCCGGCAACAAATTGGGGGAGAAACTGGGCTGTGTCGGTGCTCGCCGACATGCGCAGCGGGTATCCGTTTTCGGTCCGCGATCCCACGGGCATCGTCGTGGGCGCGGTGGACTCACACCGTTATCCGCTGAATTTCGATCTGGACCTGGCGATCGAGCGTCTGATCACCTTGCGTGGCTACCGCTTCGCGCTCCGCGGAGGCATGAACAACCTTACGGACCGGGCAAATCCCACCGCTGTGAACAACGTCACGGGCGTGCCACAGTTTCTACAGTATCTCGGGAACGAAGGCCGGCATTTTACGGTGCGAATCCGGTTCTTCGGGCGCGCTGGAGCAAAGTAGTCAAGCTTTGTTTGAACAGCTTGTCGATTTGCCGATTTTTCGAACGTCGGTCCACCGAGAGCGCAAGATTCCAACGAATAGGAGAGATGACCATGCAACCCGGCCTGTCGAAAAACGCCGCTCCGCAGCACACCGGCGCCAGAAACTGACACCGTCTGAAATGGAACAGGGACAACAGTACCCGGAGCAGACACGCAGCGCCGTGATCGGCGCCACCCGGGGGTTATCGGAGGCGCAATGGAAGTTCAAGCCCGCTCCCGACCGCTGGTCGATTTCGGAAATCGTGGAGCACATGAGATAGCGCAGCGATTTCGGAGGGATTGATATTGGTCGACTAGGCCCCGAGGCTGGGCCCGGCCGGGCCCTGGCAACTTCAGGCAGCGATCGCGGCCCTGCACGCCGGTCATCGCACTCAACCGCGCAGTCACGATCGCGATGAGCGTCGAAGATGGCTTGAAACGGATCGATCGCCCGTCGAGAATCGGGTGCGCTCGATCAGTATTATCTATTTCACCCCGCGAGCGCGGATCTGTTGCGCCGTTGAATCGGTACTCTGAGGATTCCGCGGCTCACAGGCTTGCGGTCGGTCTCGCCTCCCATCGTATTGAACAGGATTTCCTTAACCGGCGGCTTCGGGAGTTGCTCGCGAGTTAGCTGCCGCCGCGGACCCCGAAGTAATTCGCGGGCGAAGTGATCTCGAGACCTTGCTCGTTGCGGAACAAGGTGAGCAGGTCGACCGGCCGGGCCTGGGTCACGTTGACTCCAATGGCGGCCGGATCCGTCAGACGCCGCAGCCGGCCGGACTCCACCAGATAATGCTTGCCGTCCGCCCCATTCAACAGGTCGCCGTCTTTGGCGCCGACCTCCGCGATCAGGCGTTCGAAGGAGTTGCCGTACCCGTCGGTGATCCCGGTGTCGAAGCCTTGAAGAGCGTTATTCGGCATCTGGTTGCGGTGAATGCGCCAGAGCAAATTTTCACGCGCCGCTACGGCGCCTTCCCAAGTCAGGCTTTCCGCCATCGCGCGGCCATTCCGGCCCAGCCGCTGACGCAGCTCCGGCATGCGCACCAACGCGTCGAGCGCGGCCACGAAATCAGCCAGAACCCGCGGCCGGACCACGATAGCGGTGTGGCCGTCGATAGCATAATCTTCGGTGCCGTATCGCGTGGTGACCACCGCAGTGCCGCAGGCCATCGCCTCGATCGGTGGCAGCGGAAAGCTCTCGTACCACGACGGGCACAGCACGATGTCGCTCTCGGCGTAGAGGCGGCTCAGCTCGTCATGGCCGAGCACGCCGTGGAATTGATAGGGGGCGATCGGGTTGCCGGGGCCGATTTCATGAGCAAACCCGTAGACCTGCCAGTCGATCTTTCCTGGATAACGTCTCATCAATTCGCCGATCGCCGGGATCGCGTCTTGAAATCCTTTCCATTTTTCGGGTCGCGAATACGTCACCACGCGGATGATTCCATCTTGGGCACTGAGTTTCGGGCGCTGGTGGAACCGCGCCGTGTCGATCCCATGCGTGACTACAGGAATGGTCTCGCCGAACCGCCGCTGGAACTCGCCGGCGAGCCACTTTGAATTGGCGATCCGGTAAGCCGGAATCTGAAACGCATTCCGGCACAACATCTTGATCAGCGGATTTCCCTGCAGCGAATTCGACACAGCACTGTCCAGCGTGAACAGAATTTCGTCGTAATGCTGGGGGAAATGCACCGGTTTTCCTTTGCCGGACTGCCACGCGGGAATGACCGCATCCCAGTTCCCGGCTATGACCAGGTCGGCCTTCGGGATGGCCGGGGTGAGCAGGTTCAGGTACGTGGTGAAAAACCTCAGCTCTCCCAGGTAATCCCGCGGCGACTGGTTGAGCAAATGGAAAGGCAGAGTGTCGCGGCTGGCATTCCGGTCGCAGTGGATCGGAATCTGAAACCCGAGATTCGGAAAAGGCTCCGATCCCTGCCACAGAAATCTCGGCCAGGTGGTGATCGAAACGTCATGCCCGCGTTCTTGAAACCGGCGCGCGTACTCCAGTGTCGACGCCGCGCTGCCCGTCCGTACGCTCCCGGTGGGGCTCAGCAGAAATGTCATCGAAAGACGCGTCTTCGCGGGCTGGCGAACGGCGGCCAGCGCAGGCTGCGCTGCAGTCTCCTTTTTTTCCACGCGCATCACCACGGTGAATCCGTTGCCCACCTTGTCGTCGGTGTCCTGCACCTCGACAATCGGCCAACCAAGCCAAGTGATCAGTTCCACGAAATCTGCCGTAATCCAGACGGAGCAATGCGCCGCATCGGGATCGGGGCCGATGCCTGTCTTGTGACGTTCGATCAGCTCGCCGAGCGGTGTACGCTCACGTTTCTTATCGAAAGTTCGCTCTTTGTGTGGCGCGGTGACATAAATATACCCACCGGGACGAACCACGCGATGCCATTCTTTCAGCGCTTTGATGGGATCCGGAAAATGCTCGATCACATGCGAGCTGATGACGAAATCCACACTCGAGTCTTCAAGCGGCAGCTTGTCGCCAGGCGCAGCGATGTCCACGGGCAACGCCTCGCCGCACATTCTGATTTCCTCCTCTTTGAATGCGGTCCTCTCCTTCGTGAAGTCGACATTGCGCGTCTTGAGGCCGAAGCTGTTGTGAGCCGAGCCGCCAATCTCGATCCCGTCCAAACCATCCAGCAGTTTATGAGCAAGCGCGCTTTCCTTGAACTTCATGAATCGATCGTCCTTTCCGGAGGTCGCCGTGACAGCACACGCCTCGCGTCGGCCCTGCGGGATGCACCCAGGCGGCCAGTGCTAAGCAGTTGATTCGATGGAGTCCGGAAGGGTGAAAGCGTCGCAGTCCCGCCGCGAATCGACGGATCTCCGCCGCGAAAGCTCTAGATCAGCCCCAGGTCGGCGCGAGGTTTTTCGCACAGCAGGTTCAGGAATTCCTGCGCAACGCGGTGAAAACGCTTTTTCTTCCGGTGGATGATTCCAAGCGGCCGGTACAGTTCCGGTGCAGCGATCGAAACCGCGACCAGGCGTCCCTGCGCGATTTCGTCAAGCATAATACGCGCCGGCATGATGCTCACTCCCACCTGGTGCGCGACCGCCTCTTTGATCATCTGCAAATTGTCGAAATGCAGGATCTGGCTGACTTTGACGCCGTGCTCGCGCAGAAATCGGTCCACTTCGCGCCGGATCGGCAGTTCGTCATCGAAGCCGATGAAATCGACGCCGTCCAGTTCCGCCGGAGTGATTTGTCCGCGCCCCGCCAGTTCGTGATATGGCGACACGGCAAGGACCATTTCCTCCTCGCGCCACGGAATCACGGTGATTTCGCGGCTTGGCTCAGGGTAGCTCACCAGTCCGAGATCGGCTTCGTCGGCCAGAACCGCTGAATACACTTTTTCCGGACGAAGATACTCGACTTCCAGGCGGGCATCGGGCTGCCTTCTCCCGAACTCCTGCTCGATCTGCACCATCTCGCTCAATCCGACGGAGTAGATGGAAGCCACGCGGACGGTTCCCTCCACTTCCTGTTTCAACCGGTCGAGCGCGGCTTCAAACTCTTCTTTTCTGCGCAGCGCATCGCGGCAGAATTCGAGATACAGGGTTCCGGCCGGGGTCACCGACAGCGGACGCGTGGACCGGTCCAAGAGCGAAATCCCAAAGGACTTTTCGAGTTCTGACAAATGCTGGCTCGCAGCGGACTGGCTAACGGAGTTCAGCTCGGCGGCGCGGCTGAAATTGCGCGCTTGAGCGATGTCTTTGAAAAGCTTCAGGTTGTCGAAAGTCACCAGTCCCATAATATCATTAGTGTTCCTTATATTGCAAGAACATAAATTCTGTTGACTTGATAGTATGGAGCGCGGTAATCTTAGCCATGCGCCGCCAGGGCCTCTACGATCCCCACAATGAGCACGATGCCTGCGGCATGGGCTTCGTCGTGAACCTGGGAGGCCAGAAATCGCACGACATCGTTCGAAAAGGCATTGAGATTCTAATTAACTTGACGCATCGCGGCGCTTGCGGCTGCGATCCGGAAACGGGTGACGGGGCGGGCCTGGTGATTCAGATTCCGCACGAGTTTTTCTCACGCGAATCTTCAAAGCTGGGCTTTCAGTTGCCCGACCCCGGAACGTACGGCGTGGGAATGATGTTCCTGCCCGTCGAGCCTCAACAGCGTCTGCTGTGCGAAGGAATCGTGGAGCGCATCGCTCGCGAGGAAGGCTTGACGGTTCTCGGATGGCGCGACACGCCGGTGAACGTGGATGCGATCGGCCGCCACGCGCGCGCCACGCAACCCTACATCGAACAGGTTTTCCTGCGCGGAAGCGGCTTGAACGAAGATCAGCTCGACCGGAAACTTTACGTCGTCCGTCGCCGCGCTGAATCCGAAGTAGCCGCCAGCACGATTCGTGAAAAAGAATTTTTCTACGTGCCGTCGATGTCTTCGCGCACTATCGTGTACAAAGGCCTGCTGCTGGCTCCGCAAATCGCCGAATTTTATGGCGAACTTTCGGACCCGGAAACGCGCAGCGCCCTGTGCATGGTGCATCAGCGGTTTTCAACCAACACGTTTCCCACCTGGCAGCTCGCGCATCCTTATCGCTGCATTTGCCATAACGGCGAGATCAATACTGTCCGAGGCAACGTCAATTGGATGAATGCGCGCGAATCCGTGCTTGCGTCAGACCAGTTCGGCGGCGACATCAGAAAGATTCTCCCCGTGATTCAGCCTGGCGGCAGCGACACCGCGTCGCTCGACAATGCGGTCGAAATGCTCACGCTTGCCGGCCGGAGCCTGCCCCACGTGATGGCAATGCTGATCCCGGAAGCCTGGGATGCCGATTCCACCATGCCCGAGGAAAAGCGGGCGTTCTACGAATATCACGCCTCGCTGATGGAGCCGTGGGACGGTCCAGCCGCAGTGGCGTTCACCGATGGCAAGTGGATCGGCGCTACGCTCGACCGAAATGGCCTGCGTCCCGCACGCTATCTGGTCACGACCGACGATCAACTGATTCTTGCTTCCGAGGCGGGTGTGCTTCCGGTGAAGCCTGGCGAGGTTCGTTACAAGGGAAGGCTGCAACCGGGCAAAATGCTGCTGGTCGATCTGGAGCAAGGCCGTATCGTTCCGGACGAAGAGATCAAGCACACGCTTTCGACGCGCCAGCCTTACGGCGAGTGGCTCCAGCGCAATCAGATCATGCTGGACGCGCTACCCGAGCCGCCGCGCGCCTATGGTTTCGATCCCGCCACCATCGTTTCGCGGCAGCGCGCGTTCGGATACACCGAAGAAGATGTGCGGCTGCTTCTGGCGCCCATGGCGATGAATGGCGAGGAACCGGTCGGGTCCATGGGCACGGATACTCCGCTCGCCTGCCTTTCAGACCGGCCGCAGCCGCTGTTCCACTATTTCAAACAGCTCTTCGCGCAGGTTACGAATCCGGCCATCGATCCGATTCGCGAAGAGCTGGTGATGTCGCTGACCAGCTACCTGGGAACCGAACGTAATATTCTGGACGAGACTCCACAGCACTGCCACACCTTGAAACTGCCGCATCCGGTGCTGACCAATCGCGATCTCGAAAAACTGCGCCGCGTCAGTTGGGGCGATTTCCTGGCTACCACGTTGCCCGCTGTTTTCGAGGTATCGGGTGGAGCGCGAAAGTTGGAACGCGCGCTCGACAGCCTGTGCCGGCGTGCGTCGCTCGCCATTCGCGACGGATACCGCCTGTTGATTTTGAGCGACCGCGGCCTGGACGACGAATACGCGCCCATCCCCAGCCTGCTGGCGCTGACCGCGGTCCACAATCACCTGGTGCGGGAGCGCACACGCACGCAGGTCGCACTGCTGATCGAATCCGGTGAACCTCGCGAGGTGATGCATTTCGCTCTTCTGATCGGCTATGGCGCGAGCGCCGTGAATCCGTACCTGGCCATCGAGACGCTGGAAGACTCAGTCCAGCGCGGCCGCCTGGGCGACATCGATTTCGCGACCTCGTTGAAAAACTACAAAAAGGCGGTCAACAAGGGCTTATTGAAAATCTTCTCGAAGATGGGCATCTCGACGTTGCAGAGCTATCGCGGCGCGCAGGCATTCGAAGCCATCGGGTTGAATCGGACTCTGATCGATCGCTATTTCACTGGCACCGCTTCACGCATTGAAGGGGTCGGCCTCGACGTTTTGGCTCGAGAAGCGCAGATGAAACACGAGCACGCTTTCCGCCCGGTCACCGACTCCGAAACCGAGCTCGATCTTGGCGGCAACTATCAGTACCGCGCCAATGGCGAGGCGCATCTGCTGAATCCTCAAACAGTTTCGAAGTTGCGACACGCGGCCCATACCGGCCGCCATGAGACCTTTCAGGAGTATGCGGATCTTATCGATAAACAGAATCAGGACTTGTGCACGTTGCGCGGGCTAATGAATCTTCGCGAGGCGCCGAAGCCGCTGCCGATCGAAGAAGTGGAGCCGGCCGGCGAAATCGTCAAGCGATTCGCCACCGGCGCGATGTCGTTCGGATCCATCAGCAAGGAAGCTCACGAGACCCTGGCGATCGCCATGAACCGCATGGGCGGGCGCTCCAACACCGGCGAAGGCGGCGAGGACGAAGGGCGTTTCGAACGCGATTCGAATGGCGACTGGCGCCGCAGCGCAGTGAAGCAGGTGGCCTCCGGACGTTTCGGTGTCACCACCAATTACCTGGTGAACTGCGACGAGTTGCAAATAAAAATTGCGCAGGGCGCAAAGCCGGGAGAGGGCGGTCAGCTTCCGGGCCACAAAGTGGATGCAGTGATCGCTCGCGTCCGGCACTCGATTCCAGGCGTGCCTCTGATTTCTCCGCCGCCGCATCACGATATTTATTCGATCGAGGACTTGGCCCAGCTCATTTACGATCTCAAAAACGTCAATCCCAAAGCTCGTATTTCGGTGAAGCTGGTGGCCGAAGCGGGCGTAGGCACGGTGGCCGCGGGCGTAGCGAAGGCCCACGCCGACGTCATTCTGATCAGCGGGCATGACGGCGGCACAGGAGCATCGCCGCTGACTTCCATCAAGCATGCCGGCATCCCGTGGGAGCTGGGACTCGCCGAAGCGCAGCAGGTTTTGGTATTGAACGATCTCCGCAGCCGAGTGATTCTTCAGACCGACGGAAAACTGCAAACGGGGCGCGACGTCGCGATCGCGGCGCTGCTGGGCGCGGAAGAGTTCGGATTTTCGACCGCGCCGCTGATCGCGATGGGCTGCATCATGATGCGCAAGTGCCACTTGAACACTTGTCCGGTGGGCATCGCCACGCAGGATCCGGAGTTGCGCAAGAAGTTTCAGGGCACTCCTGAAAACGTGATCAACTTCTTCTTCTTTATCGCCGGGCAGGTGCGCCAGGTGATGGCCCGGATGGGCTTTCGGCGAATGGAGGAAATGATCGGGCGCGTGGACATGATCGAAATGCGCCCGGGCGTGGATCATTGGAAAGCCCGCGGCCTCGATTTTTCACAGGTCCTTTACAATCCGCAGGTCCCCGGCCGCGTGCAACGCCGCCATACGATCGCGCAAGATCACGGATTGGAACAAGCGTTGGATGCCAAGCTCATCGACCATGCGCGGAGCGCTATCGACAGCGGAGCTCCCCTCGAATTCAAGCTGCCCATTCGCAACGTGGATCGTACCGTGGGCGCGATGCTGTCCGGAGAAATCGCGCGCCGGCACGGGTCGAAAGGATTGGAGCCGGGTACGATCCGTTTCAGCTTCACCGGTTCAGCCGGACAGAGTTTCGGCGCATTCCTGACCCGCGGTGTCACTCTGGAACTCGAAGGCGACGCCAACGACTACGTCGGCAAAGGGCTTTCGGGCGGGAAACTGGTCGTCTATCCGCCGCTCGGATCGAGCTTTCTTCCTGAGAAAAGCATCCTGATCGGAAATGTTGCGTTGTATGGGGCTACTTCAGGCGAGGCCTTTTTCAGCGGCCGGGCCGGGGAGCGCTTTGGAGTGCGCAACTCTGGCGCAACGGCGGTGGTCGAAGGCGTGGGCGATCACGGCTGCGAGTACATGACGAAGGGTCTGGTGATCGTGCTGAGCGACGCCGGCAGGAACTTCGCCGCCGGCATGACGGGCGGGATTGCGTACGCTCTGGACGAATCGGGGGACTTTAGAAAGAGCCGCTGCAATCTCGCCACGGTCGACTTGGAACCTGTGGAAGATCCTGCGGACCTCGAGACTCTGCGCTATTGGGTCGCGCGGCATGCCGAGGACACCGGCAGCCCTCGGGCTAACTGGATTCTCGAAACCTGGGACGCGATGCTCCCGAAATTCGTGAAGGTGTTCCCGCGCGAATACAAGCGGGTGCTTCGCGCACGGGGCATGGAAGCGGTTTCGCATGGGTAAGACACACTGAGTGAAACATAGGCAAGACACATGGGTAAAACCACCGGCTTCCTGGAGTTTGAGAGGGAGACGCCGCGACGACGCCCCGTCGCCGAGCGCGTGAACGACTGGTTCGAGATCTACCAGGACTTTCCTGCCGAGAACGTTCAGCGTCAGGCTGCGCGCTGCATGGACTGCGGCGTGCCGTTCTGTCATACTGGCTGCCCTCTCAACAACGTGATTCCCGATTGGAACGATCTGGTCTATCGTAGCCAGTGGCGGGAGGCGATCCGCGCCCTGCATGCCACTAACAATTTTCCTGAGTTCACGGGTCGCGTTTGCCCGGCGCCGTGCGAAGCGGCATGCGTGCTCGGGATCCATGAGCCCCCGGTGGCCATTAAGGCGATCGAGTGTTCGATCGTCGATCACGCGTTCGATCAGGGTTGGATTCGCCCGGAGGCGCCGGCCACACGCACGGGGAAGCGCGTGGCCGTCATCGGATCAGGACCGGCTGGACTCGCTGGCGCGCAGCAGTTGGCACGCGCTGGACACTGGGTGACAGTGTTCGAGAAAAGCGACCGCTTGGGAGGTCTGCTGCGCTACGGCATTCCGGATTTCAAGATGGAAAAGCGCTGGATCGACCGGCGCATCGAGCAGATGTCCGCCGAGGGCGTCGAGTTCATCATGAACACTCAAGTAAGTTCGGTAACCGACTTGCGACGCGACTACCAGGCGGTCCTGATGGCGATCGGCGCGGAGCGCCCGCGCGATTTCGCTGTGCCCGGGCGCAAATTGAAGGGAATCCATTTCGCGATGGATTTCCTGCCGCAACAAAACCGGCGCGTGGCTGGAGATTCCGCAGACGCGGCGCAGGCGATTCTGGCAACCGGCAAGCGCGTGGTGATCATCGGCGGAGGCGACACCGGAGCCGATTGCCTGGGCACATCGCACCGGCAGAAAGCCGCTTCGGTCCACCAGTTCGAAATTATGCCGGCGCCGCCGCCCGAGCGTGCGGCGTTGACGCCGTGGCCGCTGTGGCCCTTGCAGTTGCGCATGGAAAGCTCCCACGAAGAAGGTGGCGAACGGCAGTGGGCGGTCGCCACCACGCGCTTCTCCGGCCATGGATCGGTGGAGCGACTGCACTACGTCCGCGTCGGCGACTCCACTGGCGCCGAGTTCACGCTCGAAACGGATCTGGTGCTTCTGGCGATGGGATTCACAGGGCCCGCCGCGAACCTCGGCGCAGCGCTCGATCCCCGCGGCAACATCGCTACCGAGGATTACCAGACATCCCTCCCCGGCGTATTCGCTGCGGGCGATGCCCGCCGCGGTCAATCCCTGGTGGTGTGGGCAATCGCCGAAGGTCGTGGCGCGGCGGGTGCGATGGATCGATACCTGCGGGCAACGCAGGCAAGCTAGAATCCCGCCTGATCCGTTACGCGTTGGCGGAACAGGCGGCGACCAAGTCATTCTTCAGCCGCAGCCCGAGCTCGGCATCCAACTTCCGTCCGCGCGCCGTGACATAGAAAACATCCAGAGCTTTGTGCGCCTCCGTATCGATCAGCACCACTTCGATGTTGCAGCCTGACGCGCTGATCGCGCGCGCAAGATCGTACAGAAGCCCCGGACGATCCTCCGCCACAATCTCGATCAGCGTCGCGGTTTCAGACGCTTCGTTGTTCAACACCACGCGGGGCTTCAGGCGTGCCGCGCGCGACGGCAGGAAGGGCTTCGGGCGCCCGCGCAGCAGGTCAGCCACGTCCTGCTTCCCCTCCACCACGCGACGCACGATGCCGCGCAGACGGTCGACTTCGGAAGGGTTCAGTTCCAGGGTCCGGTGTGGATCGGCGAAGGTGAATGTATCGACGACGATGTGCTGCACATTCGAAAACGCCTCAACTTTCAAAATGCTGAGTCCGAAGCTGGAGATCGCGCCTACAACCGAAGCGAACAATCCCGGGCGATCCTCGGTGAGCAGCGTCAACCGGTAAATCCCGCGCTCATGCGCGATTTCGATGGCGACCGGACGCGTTTTCAATTGCCGCACCAGCGCTGCGTGATTATCGATCTCGGCCTGCGAGTGCGTGTGCAGGTAGCGGACCGGAAGCCCTTCGAGGAATGGCGTTCCAGCCTGGATGCGGTCCGCATAAAGCTCCCGGGTCAACTCTGCATAGGCGAGCAGGTACACTTGCCAGAGCTGCTCCAGGCGCCACGGCGTCATCGCCTGCGGATTCACCGCGCTGATGTCGGCGTAGGTCATCATGGTGAGCTGTTTCAGGCGCTCCACCGTGCCCACGCGCGTGGCCAGCATCCGGGCGGTCGCACCGTAGTGCAGATCGCGCGACGTCATCACCGTGGAAAGGTCCAGGTGCCGGTTTACAAGGAATTCCACCGCCGCCCGGTCGACTTCGGGAGCGCCAAAACGTTCCAGCACTCCGCGCGCGATCCGCAAAGATTCCCCGACGTGATCCACGCGCGATCCCTTGCCGATATCGTGCATCAGGATCGCAAAATGCAGCAGCGCCGGGTCTTCGATTTCGGCGTAAAGGTCCGCAAACCGAGGATCGCCGATCGAATCCAGGGCCGCGATCGCCACTAACGTGTGCTCGTCCACCGTGTAGCGATGATAGAAATCGCGCACGACCAGGAACTCGATTTTACGCCACTCCGGAATCGCCGCGGCCAGCGTGCCGGCATCCTGCATGGCGCGCAAGCCGAAGATGGGATGCGGAGTGGAGAGCAGCTTCTTCCAATCCGACCAATAGGTCTCGGGAGCGACGCCGGCCAGCCTGTCCACGGTATCCGCCGCCAGGCGAAGCCGATGGCGCGCGGCGAACTCGAACAGGCTCAATCCGCGCTCCACCTGCGCGGGTCCGCGCAGCAGCACGCGGTCATGCGAAACGGTGAAATCGATGGTCGAAAGCCGCGATCGCCATTCATGGAATCGGCCGAGTAGGCTCGCATCCTTCGCCTCCGCCGCTTCGAGAGCCCTCTGCACCGCGCGATCCACGGAGCGCGCGTGGCGGAAATAGTCGCGCATCAGCGCGGCGGGATGCTCGCTCAGCGCTTCCTGCGCGTCGAATCCCAGCACGTTCTGATCCCGGCCCGACGCCTCGTGCAGACGGATCCGCAGGCCGGCTAGAAAATCGAAAGCAGTCCGAAGCCCGGCTGCGTCGCTACTGCGGCCCAAGGCCGCGAGCCATCGAACGGTTTGCAGGTCGCGCAGACCGCCGGGGGCGTCCTTCACGTTCGGCTCCAGGTGATAGACCGTGTTCTGAAACTTGGCCCGGCGCGCTTCGGCCAAACTCACCAGTTGTTGTGCGATGGCCGCGCCGCGTTTTGCCAGGAACGGGCCGAATCTTTCGTCGAGCCAGCCGAACATCGCCGGATCGCCGGCCAGCAAACGCCGGTCGAGCAGGCTGATGGTGAGCTCCGCATTGTCCTCATGCTCGGTGACGCAATCGGTAACCGTATGCACGGAGTGGCTCGGGCGCATTCCGGAATCCCACAGGGATTGCAGGAAAGCCGACAATGCCTCTCGAGCGGGTGGCATCTGCCGTTCAAATTCCATCAGCAACAAAAGGTCGACATCCGAGCATGGGAACAGCTCACGGCGCCCGAAGCCGCCCACCGCCACCAGCGCCATTCCCGATGGAAAGCGCGGCTGGATGGATTTCGAATACGCCTGGCGGACCTGCTCCTCCACCTCCGCATTGCGGGAGGCGAGAGTCGTATGAACGTCCTCCGGAGACGGAGGAGCCAGGGCAGCCATGGGTGTCACAACGCGGTTTCTCCGCGATCGTCGTTGCGGATACGAATCGCCTCCGCGACCTCAAATACAAAGATCTTTCCGTCGCCGATCTTGCCGGTGCGTGCCGCCGCCACCAGGGTGCGGATCACTTCCTCCGCTCGAGCGCTGGGAACCACGATCTCCAATTTGATCTTCGGCAACAGGTCGACCTGGTACTCCATGCCGCGATAAATTTCTTTATGCCCCTTCTGACGGCCGTGTCCGCGGACTTCGCTCACGGTCATGCCATCGATTCCGATGGCCTTCATGGCCTCTTTGGCCTCTTCGAGTTTGTGCGGCTGGATTATGGCTTCGATTTTCTTCATGGAAGTCGCCTCAGGCCTCGAAATTATACCCTTCTTCGCCGTGCATACTGAGATCGAGACCCTCGACTTCATCCGCCGCGTTCGCTCGCACGCCGGTCACGGCGTCGCACACCTTCAGGATGATCCACGTTCCCACCGCCGCCAGCGTCCACGCGATCGCGCAGCCCGCGGCCTGGTTCAACACCTGCGACGCGTTGCCGTCCACCCAACCCAACGGCTTTCCGCTTAGCGCGTCGTTCACTTCCTTGGTAGCGAATACACCGGTCAGAAGCGCCCCCAGCGTGCCGCCCGCCCCGTGGACTCCGAACGCATCCAGCGAATCGTCGTATCCGAACTTATGCTTCACGGCGGTCACCATGAAGTAGCAGCCGATACCCGCTGCGGCGCCGATCAGCAGAGCCGGAAACGGCTTCACAAACCCAGAGGCCGGAGTGATCGCGACCAATCCCGCAACCGCGCCGGAGATGGCCCCCAGCACGCTCGGCTTCCCGGTCCCGACCCATTCGGCGGCCATCCATCCGAGCGCCGCGGCTGCGGCCCCGAAGTGCGTGGCGACAAAAGCGCTGGTAGCAAGCGGCGAAGCGGCCAGCGCGCTGCCAGCGTTGAATCCGAACCAGCCGACCCACAGCAAACACGCGCCCACTGTGCTCAGAACCATGCTGTGCGGACGCATCGGATCCACACGATAGGCCTTCCGATGTCCCAGGTACAGGGCGCATACCAGCGCGGAAACACCGGACGTGATGTGCACCACGGTGCCGCCAGCGAAATCGAAACAGCCGATCTTTCCGCCCAACGTAGCGTTCAGAAATCCGCCTTTGCCCCATACCATGTGCGCCATTGGGAAATACACCAGAAGCGTCCACAGCGTGGTGAATAGCAGCATGCCGGAAAACTTCATCCGTTCGGCAAACGCACCCGAAATCAGCGCCGGAGTGATGATGGCGAACATCAACTGGTAGATCATGAACGTCTGCTGCGGGATGGTGGGCGCGTAATCGGCATTCGGGTCGCCGCCCACCCCGTGCAGAAGAACATATTGCCCGCCTCCCACCAGCGGTGTCCATGTTCCAAACGTCATGCTGTATCCCACTACCGCCCACAGCACCGTCACCACGGCCATCAGGATGAAACTGTGCATCATGGTGCTCAGCACATTCTTGCGCCGCACCAAGCCGCCGTAGAAACAGCGCCAGTCCCGGTCCGGTCATCATCAGGACCAGCGCGGCGCTCACCAGCATCCAGGCGTTGTCGCCGGCACTTTGCGCCGACTTGACGGCCTTGTCGAGATCGGTCAAGCGTTTTTCGAGATCCGCAGCCGGCTGCGCCGAGGCGAGGCTGCTGAGAACAAATACAGTGGAATACAGTTTTAGCAATAGTCAGTATAAGAGCAGATGATCCGATCCGCTGCTCAAACCTTTTGATGGGGTCGATTGAAACTTTCTATGGCCTCGGGGCAGCCAAGCTGCGCGACCACTCCATTCGAGCACCGGCGGCGCAGAAACCTTCGAGGGGAAAAGGTTCTTGCTCATCGACGATCCGGCCAGGCTCTCGGTGAATGGAAAGAACGGCGAGACCATGGACCTGTCGTGCGGGCCACTCCAACGAAGTTAAACGGATCGCAGGTGACCAGAATCCATCTCAACGATTGTTGCGTAACCACGAGCCCCGTGAAGCGCCCTCATCCTTGGCCGGTCGCCGATGGAACTCAGTGAAGTCTAAAGGCCAAGACGTAGGCGAATCGCCTTTACGGACTATCTGTGACTAAAGCCCGGCACGCGGCATTCCAATCAACGTCGAGTCATATCACCCATCGCCGAAAATGAGCTTTTCCGAAGCCGTGATGGCGTCAATCGGATAGCCTAGTACGCGAGGCTTTCCGGTAGAAACAGCGGCCCGCGCGGTTTCCCCTCTGCTGCGGCCTTCAGGCGGAACATCAGCTCGCCCCAGGTGGTCGTGCACGAGATGAAGTAGTCGCTCTCGGCGGCCCAGCCTGCGTGGGTAAAGCGGACCAATGTTCCCTGCCCGGATGGTGCAAGCTGAAACAAGAGACGAGTGCCGCTCCATTCCTTTCCTGTTTCGCAGAGCCACTCGACGCGTTGCGGGGGCTGATTCACCTCCAGTTTGAGCCGATACACGGTCTGCCGGTTGAAGAAGCCGAGTTCCAAGGCAGTCCCTATGTCAGAAACGTCCGCGGCCCACCACTCTCGTAAACCCGCTGCCGTCGAAATGAGAGGAATCAATACTTCTGTCGGAGCGGAAATCTGAATCGCGTGACGAATATCAGCCATATCTTGTCCTCGTGGCGACTTGGGTTAGACCCCTGCGGCCGACCGCTGCCACGTCGCCATGGCGAGCAGCGGAAAGCACTGCCGGTACAGGAATTGCAAATTCCGAAAGCGCTTCCGCGGGAACACGCGCAGCTTGCTGGGCATGCTGCGCAAGCTCCTTCAACTCTGCGCGCGATGAAGCCAGGATTCCGGCTGGATCAAACTCCCGAGCAGGAACGACGTATCCGGACTCCTCCCTCATACATGACCTGAGCTCATTATCTCATTGACGACGTATCGCCCAGTCCGAACGCATTCGCAATCAGCTCATAAGACCGCCGCCGGTCTGCATGGTCGAAGGCGATCGTCACGATCATGACCTCTCCCGCGCCATAAAGAGCCGCTAACTGCTCGATCTTTTCTTTCACCACCGCGGGCGAGCCAATGATCGCCCCGCGCGGGCGGGCGGCTGTATCGGGGTTAGGGCCGCGTTCCGCCAGGAACCGAAGTGCCTTGTCGATCGGCGGCACCGGGATCAGTTGGCCCTGATTCAACAACGTTCGCGTCATGCGCGCACTGGAAGCGATCCGCTGCGCCTCTTCGTCAGTCCCCGCGCAGACTGCCCATCCCGCGACGATGATGCGCGGCGCGGCCAACGTCTCACATGGCGCAGAATCGATCGCGGTAAATTGCCGCATACGCCGCGCCCTCGGGATTGATGAAGTCGGCGAAGGCATAAGGCAGCCCGTTCTCGGCGGCCCAGACGGCGCTTTGGGGAGACGAACCCAACAACCAAACCTCCGGCACGTGCGGTCGCCCGGGAAGATTGCCGCGAGCCGCGCGAACGAATGGCCGGCCGGCATCCGACCCTCCAGCAAGGCGAGCAATTCGCCCAGCTGCTCCGGAAAATCGTCGGGAGCAATCTGCCGCCGATCGCGCTGTAGCGCGAATGCTGTAGCGTGGTCGGTGCCCGGCGCGCGGCCGATCCCGAGATCCACGCGGCTCGGAAACAGCGCACTGAGAATACTGAACGTCTCGGCGACTTTCAGCGGACTATAGTGCGGCAGCATCACGCCGCCACTACCGATTCGCATGCGGCCCGTCATCGAGCCGATCGCCGCGATCATCACTTCGGGACTCGCGCAGGCGAGCATGGGAGTGCCGTGATGCTCCGCCACCCAGTAACGCGTATAGCCCAGTTCGTCAGCCAGGCGGGCCAGATCGAGCGTGTTCCGCAGAGCTTCGGCGCCCCTGGAGCCTTCAGATATCGGAGATTGATCGAGAACGCTGATGTTCATGGGACGCTCGATTCATCGTAGATGACTCGCGCTACCCTCAAGATGGTGCCCGACCCTGAGCCGCTGTTTTATGAGGAACAGAGCTTCCGCCTGCGGCGCGGCTGCGAATTCCCACCGCCATTCCTCCGATCTCGATGATGCTCCTGGCGATCTGGGAGGTGGGATTCGGACATCAGTGGGGGAAAACCCGACGTCGAGCGCGGGAGTGATCGGCTGGCCCATTTTTCTGTGGCTGATCC
The DNA here is from genome assembly GCA_963842485.1 of Terriglobia bacterium. Classification (GTDB taxonomy): domain Bacteria; phylum Acidobacteriota; class Terriglobia; order Bryobacterales; family Bryobacteraceae; genus Palsa-187. Next base: position 122,537 of record CAWJHI010000014.1, read on the forward strand.
ATTGGCGTCTCAACACCGTGAAACAAGTCACCGAGCTCCGCTCCGGCGAGTTGCGCGTCGCGATGCGCGGCCTGTGGCGATCCATGCGAATTCTCCCTCGACGAAGTCAAGTCCGCCAGCGCCGTGACCTTCGATCCGATGCGCGACTGGGGCCGCTACAGCATCCGGATCACGCGTCGCGGCAGAGCTTATATTACTTCCGGGAACGAAGGCGTCGAGCTCAAATTGGTCAACGGAGCAACGGTTTTGATCAGCTCCCAGCGAGCCAGTGAACTGGCCAGCGCTATCACCCGCAAAGGGACGGGCTCATGAAACCGCCGGAGCCATCGGGCTCAGGCGGACGCGAGTGAAAGGGAACCAGTTCATCCTGCATTGACTGTAAGCGCACAGTAAAGTCGCGAGCAGGTGATCTCTCTGGAAAGGTCGAGCGATCAGATCAAAGGCGCCGTGCCGGATCGCTTCCTCGCAGATTTCCGGATCGCCCGAATCGCAAAGCAAGATCAGGCACGTCCTGCGCCGCGTCCTCATCAGAACTCGGAATGTCGCGAGCCACGGCTCGTCGTCGAGATGCTGATCGCAAAGGATGATCGGGAGAGTTGTGCGATGGAGAGCTTTCACCGCCTCCTGGCGGCTGGTAACACTGATCAACTCCCAGGCAGTCCCAAACAGCAACGAACGCAAATTCTCCCAGTCGTCTATCTTGGCGCTGGCCACCACCACTTGAATTGGTTTCGCCGGTTGCATGATCACCCTTTCGGCTTGAAAAAACCGCCCATTCCTTAATTTCGAATCTACACCCGGCGCTATTTCGACACCATACCGAAACCCTGGTATATTGGCACAGAGCGGGCAAGTAGGAGCGGTGTCGCAAAGCACAACGATTCCGCTGGCCGTTCTTGCGACATCAGGTGCCAGAAGCGGACAGGCGCCTCCTCAATATCCCTATTAATACAAAGCATTGCATTGGAGCCCGAATTGCCGGTGGATATGTCCAATGTCCCTCTTTCTGGGCGATTTCCGATCCGCCGTCCGCACGCTAGCCCGGAATCCCGGCTTCGCCGCCACCGCGATCGCGGTTGTCGCCTTGGGCATTGGCTCCAGCACCGCCATTTTTTCGGTAGTCAACAAGGTACTGCTCGAACCGCTGCCATACCCTGAGTCCGGCCGCTTGGTTCAGCTGATGACGATATCTAATGTCGGCAATCAGAGTGTCGTCTCCATCCCGCAATTCGCAGTCTGGCGCGACAACACGAGTTCCTTCGAGTCCATGGCCGCCTATGATGTCGGTTCGTTAAACGTCAACCTGAAGCAGGGCGGGTTTCCGGAATCGGTTAGAGCCGCTCGTGTTTCAGGGGACTACTTCGCTCTTTTCGGTGCACAGATGGAAATCGGCCGGACGTTCTCAGCCCAGGAAGATATGCGTGGCGGCCCGCGCGCGGCGGTGATCAGTGACACCCTGTGGCGAGCACAGTTCGGTGCGGATCCGGCCGTGGTGGGCAGGACCATTTCCCTCGACCAGGATTCTTACAAGGTGATCGGCGTCCTTGCGCCGGGGTTCGCCGGATCACGCTTCAGTGCAGGTCCTGCGACCGAAATCTGGCTTCCGCTCCAAGCTGATCCTTCTTCGGTGGACCACGTGCGCCGCGTCCGCGTGACCGCCCGGCTCAAGTCCGGCGTTTCCGTCGACGATGCCGGACACGATGTTGCATCGACGATGGGTCCGTTTCTTAAGAAGTATCCTCCACTTTCCGCGCACGAAGCGCCCATACTTTTCATGGAAGGGTTCACCGCAATTTCATTGCGCGACGCCGTCGTAGGCGACGTGCGCCCGGCCCTATACTTGATGACCGGCGCGGTCGTTTTTGTGCTTCTGATTTCCTGCGCGAACGTCGCCAGTTTGTTACTCGCCCGGGCGAGCCGCCGTGCCAGCGAAATCGCGATTCGAGCCGCGCTCGGTGCTCAGCGCAAACAAATCATCCGCGGCTTATTCGCCGAAAGCCTGTTGATTGCGCTGGCCGGCGGCGGATTAGGCATGGCCCTGGGATACGCGGGCGTTCGCGGACTTCTCGTCATCAGCCCCGCCGACATTCCCGGAATCGAGGCGAATGGCTCCGCCATCATGCTCGACTGGCGCGTCTCTCTTTTCTCTCTCGTCGTATCTCTGATCACCAGTGTCCTGTTCGGCTTGATGCCCGCTTTGAGTGCGTCGCGAAACGACGGCAGCTCGCTCATCAAGGAAAGCTCATGGCGGTCCGGTATGGGGCGCGCCCGCAGCCGCCGCCATTCTACCCTAGTAGCGATCGAGATGGCCCTTACGCTGGTCTTGCTGGCAGGCGCAGGCTTGCTGATCCGGACCTTCGTGGCGACGCGCGCCATCAATCGAGGCTTCGACGAACAGAATGTGCTCACGCTCGAGATGTCGCTTGCGAATCCCGAGTTTGAAAAAACAGCGCAAATCGCCGAGATGGTTCGAAGAGCCGAGCGGCGCATCGCACGCATAGAAGGTGTGTCCGCCGTGGCCGCCACCTGTGCGTTGCCTCTCGAGCCGAGCTTGACCATGCCGTTCACCATCCTTAAGAATGGCGATCGGTCCATGATTGGACGCTATGACGGCACGGCAACGTGGCGCAGTATTTCACCAAAGTTCTTCGATGCGTTCCGGATCCGCTTGTTGCGTGGCCGCCTATTCAAGGATGACGACAATGAAAAGGCCCCCGACGTAGTTCTGATCAATCGCGCGATGCTGAAAAGATACTGGCAGCAAGTGGACGCCAATCCGATTGGGGATTTCATGGTGATCGGCAAAGGAATGGGGGCGGGAATGGAGGACTCCCCGCGCCAGATTGTCGGCGTGGTCGCGGATGTCCGTGACGCCGGGCTCGATCGCGAGCCGATGATGTACGTTCCTATCGCACAAGTTCAGGAACGCATGAATGCCCGAACCGTTCATCTGGTTCCCCTGGTCTGGGTCGTCCGAGCCGATCAGCCATCTATAGTTACCGCCACTATACAGCAGGAGCTTCATCAGATCGGCGGCGGAATGCCGCTCGGCCGTGTGCGAACGATGCACCAGGTGGTTGCCGCCTCTTCCGCTCGAACGCAGTTCTACACCATGCTGCTCACTGTATTCGCCGTGATCGCGCTGGTGCTGGCCGCCGTCGGCCAGTACAGTTTGATGTCTTACTCGGTCCAGCAGCGAACCCAGGAGATCGGGATCCGCATGGCGCTCGGCGCGGGCCCAGACGATGTGCGAAGCCTGGTTGTGTGGCAGGGTATGCGACTCGCCCTTTTGGGCATCCTGCTAGGCATCCCCGCGGCCCTTGCTCTGGCCCGGATCACAGTGAGCATGCTCTTTGGGATCCAGACTTGGGATCCCGCGGTTCTCGCCGCGGTCGCGGCACTCCTAAGTTGCATAGCGCTATTCGCGACCTACTTGCCCGCATTCCGGGCGACTCGCGTGAATCCCGCAGATGCTTTGCGAAGCTGACTACTTCGTCATCGGAAGCCGATCGTCCAATGCGAGGTTCAACCTCAGAACATTCACCCGATCCTCGCCCAGAAACCCCAGGTCGCGATGTTCAACGGCCTCTGCGATCAGCAGCCGAACTTGGTCCACTCCAACCCCGCGAGCCTTCGCGATCCGCGATGCTTGAGCCTCCGCCGCCGCCGGAGTCAGGTGCGGATCCAGTCCACTTCCGCTGGTCGTCAGCAAATCCGCCGGAATCGGCCCCGTGAAATCGGGATTCTCTTTGCGAAATTTTTCCACCGACGCTTTCACCCGGTCAGCCAGCTTCTGGCTGGTCGGTCCGAGATTCGAAGCGGACGATGCGGTGGCATCGTATCCGTCATTACCCGCAGCCGACGGGCGCGGCTGAAAATATTCCGCCTTAGTAAAATTCTGCCCGATCAGTGAAGATCCAATCACCCGCCCATTCTTTTCGATAAGGCTCCCGTTGGCCTGCTTCGGGAACAGAAGCTGGCACAGTCCGGTCACCAGCCCGGGATACGCAATCCCGGTGAGCACGGTCAGAAACAACGTCATTCGTAGCCCAGGCATCATCTGTTTCCACATAAGTCCTCCTTAGGCGAGCCCCATAATGTGAACGATCTGGTCGATCAGCCAAATTCCGGGGAACGGCGCCATGATTCCGCCCAACCCGTAGATCAACAGGTTGCGCCGCAGCATCGACGCCGCGCTTTCCGGACGATACTTCACTCCACGCAGCGCCAGCGGAACCAGCGCAATGATGATCAGCGCATTGAAAATCACCGCCGAAAGCACCGCGCTCTGCGGCGTATGCAGGCCCATGATGTTCAGCGCTGCGAGCGCCGGATAGGTCGCCATAAACATCGCCGGAATAATGGCGAAATATTTCGCTACGTCATTCGCAATCGAAAAGGTGGTCAGCGCGCCGCGCGTGATCAGCAACTGCTTCCCGATCGCCACCACTTCTATCAGCTTGGTCGGATTCGAATCCAGGTCCACCATGTTGCCCGCTTCTTTCGCGGCCATGGTGCCGGTGTTCATCGCGAGCCCGACATCGGCCTGCGCCAGCGCGGGAGCATCGTTGGTGCCGTCCCCCGTCATCGCGACCAGCCGTCCCTCGCCTTGTTCTTTCTTGATGTAATTCAGCTTGTCGGCCGGCGAAGCTTGTGCGAGAAAATCGTCAACACCGGCTTCCGTGGCGATCGCCGCCGCGGTCAGCGGATTATCGCCGGTGATCATCACCGTGCGGATTCCCATCGCGCGCAACTGCCCCAGCCGCTCCTTCATGCCACCCTTCACCACGTCCTTCAGGTGGATCACGCCCAACGCACGGCGCCCATCTGCCACCGCCAGTGGAGTCCCGCCTTGCCGCGAAATTCTCTCCGCCGTCTCGGTCAAGTCCTGCGGCACCTGCCCGCCCTGTTCCCGCACGAACTGGCCGATCGCTTCGCTCGCGCCCTTGCGCAAACGCCGGCCGTCCAAGTCCACCCCGCTCATCCGCGTGTATGCCGAGAACGGAATGAAATTCGCTTCGTGACTGGCCACTTCGCGCCCGCGCAATCCATACTTCGATTTCGCAAGCACCACCACGGACCGTCCCTCCGGGGTTTCATCCGCCAGGCTCGAAAGCTGCGCCGCATCCGCCAACTCCAGGTCGGAAACACCCTTCACGGGAATAAATTCCACTGCCTGGCGATTGCCGATCGTAATCGTGCCGGTTTTATCCAGCAGCAGCGTGTTGACGTCACCCGATGCTTCCACAGCCTTGCCGCTCATGGCCAGAACATTGTGTTGCATCACGCGATCCATCCCCGCAATCCCGATCGCGGAAAGCAATCCGCCGATCGTGGTCGGAATCAGGCAGACCAGCAGCGAAACCAGCACAGCCACCGTGGGAACCGCGCCCGAACCCGCTGCGGTCACGGCGTATTTCGCGAACGGCTGCAGCGTTACCACTGCCAGCAGGAAGATCAGCGTCAATCCCGCAATCAGAATGTTGAGTGCGATTTCGTTCGGCGTTTTCTGGCGCTCCGCGCCTTCCACCAGCGCAATCATGCGGTCCAGAAACGTCTCGCCGGGGTTCGACGTGATCTTGATCAGAATGTGATCCGACAGCACCTTGGTGCCGCCGGTTACCGCGCTTCGATCGCCGCCGGACTCGCGAATCACCGGCGCGCTTTCGCCCGTAATCACCGACTCGTCCACCGTGGCGATGCCGTCAATCACCTCTCCGTCGCCCGGAATAATATCGCTCGCTTCGCAGAAGACCACGTCTCCGGCGCGCAATTTCGAGGCGGAAACCGCATCCATCTGCCCGTTTTCCAGCTTGCGCTTGGCAATCGTGTCGGTTTTGGTTTTGCGCAGTGCATCCGCCTGCGCCTTCCCTCGAGCCTCTGCCATCGCTTCGGCGAAGTTCGCAAACAGCACCGTGAACCACAGCCATATCGCGATTTGCAGCGTGAACCCGATCCCGTGCACTCCGATCGCGATGTCCCGAGCGAGAAAAATGGTAGTGATGGCCGCGCCCACCTCCACCACGAACATTACCGGATTCTTCATCAGCGTCATCGGGTTCAGCTTCACGAACGAATCCTTGGTGGCGCGGTGCAGAATCTCCGGGTCGAACAAAGGACGCGAGTGCGCCAACCGCTTCGGCAACAGTTCCGTCGGATCGGCTTTTCGCGGAGTCGCGGGAATCGGTCTTGGTTCTTCAATAATCGGCGCCATGGCTTAGAACAACCTTCCTTGGTGCATTAGAAAATGCTCGACAATGGGGCTGAGCGACAGCGCCGGGAAGAACGTCAGCGCGCTGACGATCACCACCGTGCCCACCAGCAGCCCGACAAAAAGCGGCCCGTGCGTCGGCAGCGTTCCGCTGGTCACCGGAACCCGCTTCTTCGCAGCCAGACTTCCGGCGACCGCCAGCAGCGGGATGATGTACAGGAATCGGCCCACTAGCATCGTGATTCCGCCGGCTAAGTTGTACCAGGGCGTGTTGCCGTTAATTCCACCGAATGCGCTGCCATTGTTGGCCGCACTGCTGCTGAACAGATACAGGATCTCGCCAAATCCGTGCGGCCCGCCGTTTCCGAGATTGGCCGTGGCTGGACCATTTGATCCGTTCCAGTATCCGCCCTTCGAAAATTCAGCAACTGAGGAAATGCCGGTGAAAATCAGAATCACCGCGGACGCCGCGATCAAGGCGAGCATGGCCATCTTGACCTCCTTGCCTTCAATCTTCTTGCCCAAATATTCCGGCGTGCGTCCAACCATCAGTCCGGCGATGAATACCGCCAGAATCGCGAACAGAAGCATCCCGTACATTCCGGCTCCCACGCCGCCAAAGATGACTTCTCCGGTTTGCATGTTGAACAGCGGAACCAATCCTCCGAGCGGTGTCAGGCTGTCGTGAGCCGCATTGATCGCGCCGCAGCTCGCGTCCGTGGTCACGGTTGCGAACAGAGCGCTGGCGGCGATTCCAAAGCGGACCTCCTTCCCTTCCCAGTTGCCGCTCGATTCCAGCCCGAGCCGCGCCAGGATCGGATTGCCAGCCTGTTCGGAACTATAAAGAACCATGACGCCGGCCAAGAACAGCACACTCATAGCGGCGAAAATAGCCCATCCTTGTCGCGTATCTCCGACCATTTTTCCGAACATATATGTCAATCCCGCCGGGATCACGAAAATCGCCAGCATCTGAATCAGATTCGCGAGCGGCGTCGGATTTTCGAAAGGATGTGCAGAGTTCGCCCCAAAGAATCCGCCGCCGTTGGTCCCCAGCATCTTGATCGCTTCCTGCGAGGCCACCGGCCCTTGCGCGATGGTCTGCGCCTTTCCTTCCAGCGTCGTCGCAACGGTATAAGGATGGAGGTTTTGAATCACTCCCTGGGAACAGAACAGCAGAGCGATGACGATCGACAGCGGGATCAGCACATACACCGTCGCGCGAACCAGATCGACCCAAAAATTTCCGATCGCATTAACCTGCTGCCGCGCGAATCCGCGGATCAGCGCTGCCGCGATCGCGATCCCCGCCGCGGCCGACCCGAAGTTGTGCATCGTCATGCCCAGCATCTGAACCAGGTAACTCAGCGTCGATTCGCCGGAGTAATTTTGCCAGTTCGTATTCGTCGTGAAACTGACCGCGGTGTTGAACGCCAAGTCCGGCGTCATCGCCGTCGCTCCACTGGGAGCGTGCGCGGTGCCGAATCCCATCGGGTTCAGCGGCAGAAATCCTTGCAGACGCTGCAGGAGATAAAGAGTCACGAAACTGAAAATGCTGAACGCAAGAAGACTGGCGGCGTACTGGGTCCACCGTTGTTCCACGGATTCCTTGACGCCGCCAGCGGCGTAACAGAGCCGTTCCAGCGGGCGCAACACCGGATGGAGAAACGTACGCTCTCCCGCAAACACTTTCGTCATGAACACTCCCAGCGGCTTGGCCATCGCCAGAATCAGCAGAAAGAACACGACGATTTGAAAAATACCGTTCGGTGTCATAAACTCCTCAGAACTTCTCCGGCTTCAGCAGCGCGTAGATCAGATACACGAACAGAAAAATGGAAGCGATTCCCGCGATAACGTAGTCCATGAATTGTCACTCCCTAAAGTTTTTCGCAAGCCCGCGTCAGGTACCAGCACAGGACGAAGAACGTGATCCCGATCGCGATGTAGAACAAGTCCCGCATAATCGATGACCTCAGT
>CAWJHI010000015.1:0-16374 GCA_963842485.1 Terriglobia bacterium
TCAACGTGGAAAATTCCGGCGATCGGGACGGAGACGAAGTCGTCCAGCTCTATCTCACCGCCGCCCGTCCGCCAATGGGCGCGCCGATTCGATCCCTGGCTGCGTTTGAGCGTGTGACGTTGCATCCCCAGGAGCGTAGGATCGTGCAGTTCGCAATCACCCCTCGCCAGTTCGCGCGTTTTGACCACGGCGGTTACGTGGTCGAACCCGGCACGTTCGAGATTTCATTGGGCGGCAAGCAACCGGGCTTCAAGGGCCCGCTCGATGCCGCCACCACCGGCGTGGTCACCGGAACAGTGCGGATCGAAGGCGCCGCCCGGTTGAGTCCGTAGCGTCAACCATCACGCTACTCGCCCCGAAGCGCCACCGTCGGGTCCAGCGCCGCCGCATGCAGTGCCGGAATCCAGCAGGCCGCCGCGGCGATCGCGAAGAACACCACAATCATCGCTCCGAAGGTCGCTGGATCGGTCGGCTGGATGCCTACCAGCATGCTGGTCATCGCGCGCGTCAATCCCAGCGCCGCTGCGATTCCCAGTGCGATTCCGGCGGCGCTCAAGCGCATTCCGTGGCCCACCACCAGGCTGAAGATACTGCCCGGCGCCGCGCCCAGCGCCATCCGTACACCGATTTCAGCGGAGCGCTGGCGAACCACCGTCGACAGCACGCCATACAGCCCCACCGACGCCAGCAGCGCCGCGACAATCGCGAACACGCCAATCAGCAACAGAGAGAATCGTGTGCTCGCCTGCGCGTGCTCCACCAGCGCATCCATCGGCTGCACTTCAAACAGCGACAGATGCGGATCCAGTTGGGAAATCGCCGCGCGCACCTGGCCCGCGTATTGCGCCGGATTGCCGGAAACCCGAATCGCCCAGCGCGCGATCGACCCGTAAGATAGAAAGCCGTCTGCAAAGTACACCTGTTCCCGGCCCGGTTCGGTAAGCGAGGTGGTCATCTGGTGCCCCACCACCCCGATAATCTCCACCCACTCCGGCTCCGGAGTGCGTAGGCGGATCAGAATCCTCTTGCCGATCGCGGATTCGTTGGGAAAAGCCTTCGCCGCCAGGACCTGATCCACCACCACTAGATTCCGGTCGGGAGCATTATCCGCGTCGGTGAATGTACGTCCGGCACGTAGCGGCGTCCGCATGGCTTCGAAGTAGCCCGGAAGTACCGTGGTCCAATCGACAGCCTGATACTTGCTCGGATCTGTCAGCGCGTTCTCCTTCCCCCAGCGAATCGTGCTGTAACCTCCGGCCAGCGGGAGAAGAAACGATCCGGCCACGTTTTGCACGCCGGGCACGGAGCGGAGGCGCTGTTCGAGTTCCCTGACGTACGCGCGCCTCTGCGCCGGCTGGTTGGCCGGCCGCCCGCCCAAAATCTGAAACGTCAGCAGGTGATTCGCATCGAATCCCGGATTGACGCGCTGCAAGGCGAGAAAACTTCGGAACATTAGTCCCGACCCAATCAGCAGCACAAACGATAGAGCCACTTCGACCATCACCACGGCGTTCCTGGGACCCGCACCGCCCAGCCCCACGGTCCGGCTGCTGCCGCGCAGCACGTCCATCACGTTGGGTCGCGATGCGCGCAACGCCGGGGCGATTCCAAACGCCGCGGCGGCCGCAAGGCCAATCAGAAACGCAAACGCGAACACCACCGGATCGAGCTGAATCGAATCCAGGCGCGGCAGACTCGCCGGACTAATGGTAATCAGCTCGCGAATACCGAGCTTTGCCAGCCCCAGGCCGGCGATCGTGCCTCCGATGGCCAGCAGCAACGCCTCGGCCAGCGTCTGTCCGATCAGCCGGGCCCGGCTGGCGCCCAGCGCCGCGCGTAGCGCCAGCTCCCGCTCTCGCAGCGATGCGCGCACCAGCATCAGATTCGCGACATTCGCGCAGGCGATCAGCAGAAGAAAGATCACCGCCCCCATCAGCGCCAGAATCGCTGGGCGCACTGCCGCCACCAAGTGGGCGTGCATCGGCTCCAGGCGGTAATGAAAATCTCCGCCTTTGTAAATCGGGAAATTGTTGCGGATTTCCGCCGAAACCAGGTCGGCTTCCTCCTGCGCCTTGGGGATCGTCACGCCCGGCCGCAGTCGCCCGATCGCGCGCCAGCCATAGCTATTCCGGTTGGCGTTGTTATACGGCGCACGCTGCGCGATCCATACGTCGGGCCGCGGATCTTCATTCGCCGCCGGCCGGAACAACAGCTCGAATCCGGGCGCCAGCACGCCCACTACCTGAGGACTGACCGGCGCGCCTGGGAAAATCTTCCGGCCGATCACATTCCGGCTGCCGCCGTAGCGCTTCTGCCAAAATTCGTAACTGAGGATGGCGATGCTGGGAAGTTGCGGCGCCTGCGTGCCCGCCGCGGCGTTAGGATCGGGAGGCGCCTGCGGTCGCCCGTCCTCGTCGCTGAAATCGCGGCCCGCCGCGATTCTCGCGCCCAGCAAGCGGAAAATATTCGACGTAGCCTGCGCGATGTGGACCTGTTCCGGCGTGCCATCGTCTCGCGGAACATTGAACCGGAAAGTCAGCACCGCGCCGAAGTCCTCGAACATGGCTTTCGCGCCGTTGCGCAGATCCACGAAATTTTCGTTCGACACCCGGCCATCGAAATCTTTCCGGCTCCGCATATCCCCGAACGCCAGCACCAGCCGGTCCGGATCCCGGTAGGGCAGCGGCCGCAGCAGAACCGCGTTGGTGACGCTGAAGATCGCCGTGCTGGCGCCGATGCCCGGCGCGATGGTCACCGTCGCCGCCACCAGAAATACGGGACTCTTGCGCAGCGTCCGCGCCGCGTATTCGAACTCTTTCCCGATCATGAGTATTTAGACGCGCCCACCGGAGTTTCCTTCCTCGCGCGCACCTACCGGCTTTCCGCCCCCGCCTTCTTCAGGAACCGAACGGTGATGGTCCCCATTCCCGCCACCGCCAGCGCCAAAGTGATGTACAGGATTGCGGGATGCTGCTCACTCCAGGGTTTGGTCGGTGGCGGCTTCTCACGGTAAGCCGCATTCATTTCCTCGGGTCCCGCGCTAATTGTGGCTTCGGGCGCAGGAGCCTCCCGCGCCAGCAAGTCGCGCAGGTCGTAAGACGGCGCGTGCGCGTCAGCGTTGCCGTAGTACAGCCAATACGATGCGCCCGCCCCCGGTTTGAACTTCACGCGAGTCCGAATCGCGCTGAGCGTGGCTGCCTTCACCGCCAGCGGTTTATCGTCGCGATTGTAAATGCGGAGCCGCAAATATCGCTGGTGACTTTCCGGGAAATCGAGCGCCAGCGATTGCTCCTTGCGGAACCGCGACAGCACACCCAGGCCTGACGCGGACCACTCTTTTCCGTCCGCGCTGGCCTCCACCGCCGCCGCCCGTTCAAACGCCGCCGTGTCCACCTCCAGCGTGAGTTCATCGTGCGGAATCCCCGCCACTCCCAGGTCCCATGTGTACACCGTGCTCTGCGTCTTGGCGTCCTGCTGCGGTTCCGCTTTAAGCGAAGCCATGACATCGCGCTCCGCCGCTTGGTTCTCCTCGAGCGTTACCCAGCATTGCGTCACTGCCTTCGGATCCTTCCAGCCGTGGATCGTGAGCCGCACATACCGCCGCGTGGAGACCGGATAGGTGACATCCAGTACGGATACATGCCGGTCGTCCTGCGAGAAATCGAAGATGTAGCCGTCGTCGCGAACCCGCGTCCAAGTGCGCCCGTTGTCGCTGGTCGAAACGCTAACCTGCTGGCGAAAATTGGCTTTGGGAGTCGACAGGCGAATCCCGTTGTGGCGGTGATCGTTGCCCACATCCACGGTCAGTTCGAGATCCCCCGAACTGCTCACGCCCTGGTCGAGCGCGCCGCTCGACACCTCCACCTGCCGGCGCGATCCGGTCCGCTTCTCCAGCACGAACGGGACCTCATCCGGTCCACTGATCACGCGCAGGTCCGCCAGCCCCGCTTGGGAATGAAGGTAAGTGCCGCGGTCGACGTTCCAAACGTTCAAGGGCGCCCCCGCGTTGGCGGGAAGCTGCCGCCGGTACTTCCAGCTCGAGGCCTGAAAATCCGCGTGCAAAAGCACGGCGCACCACACCAGGCCGCTGAGGATTTTCTTCATTCTTTCCACCAGCTCTCGATCGTGGAACGGAAGCGCGAGTACAGATACGAAGTGAGCAGCAGCAGCACACCCAGCGCGACGAACGCCACCGTTCGGAACAGCCGCCCCGCTTCCCAAACATCGTACAAGTACAGTTTCAGCACCACCACTCCCATCAGTCCCAGACCAAGAATCCGGTCCAGCACGGAGCGAAAGCCGACCCCGATGCTGATCAGCATCACCGCATACAGCGCCATCAGGATGGAGACGCCGATCGCTAACGCGCTGCCCTGGTTCTCGACGCTGACCGCCTTTATGACCCAGTCGTTGAATTCGAACAAGCAAGCCGAGAGCATAAGCAAGTGCCCCGTCGCATAGCCGGCCGCCGCAGCGGGACGCATGCTGCTTTTCAGCCACCACGCGCCCAGCCAGAAGCTGACCGCCGCAACCACGAACGTCACGAAACGGGAGTTCACCAGCAGCCCATGAGCCTGCGTCAGCCACGCATCGAACGCGTACAGCCGCAAAAATACGAACGCATAAATCGCCCCCGCGCCGAACAACACACGAATCTCATCGGTCTTACGGCCGATCCACACCAGCGCCGCGGCTTCCAAAGCCCAGCTCAAAGTAATGCTGAACCCGGTGAACTGTATGGGCACGGCCAGAGTCAGAAAGCCCAGCGCGATTCCCAGCGCCAGCAGCACCGGACGAGTATCGCCGCCCGCCGCCGACCGCTCCTTCCACAACTGCATGCCGATCAGCAGGTGCCCGCCCGCCACGGCGACGGCCAACAGGCCCATCCACACCTTGTAGTCGGCTTGGAGCAGCACATAGCTGCACGCGAAATAGATCGCCCCGTTCAGGGCCAGCACCGTCAGATGCTGCACTCGAACCTCAGCGTGCCGCACCACCCTTTGGAAAGGAATCCACGCCAGGTACATCGCGAATGCGACCGTCAGCAGCAGGAAAACCCTGACGGTCTCCTCAGGCTCGCCGTGCGACGCGATCCAGAAGCCGTACGCTGCCCAGAACGTCGCAAACGAGAATGTAGCCGCCAGCGGCTTGCGGGTCTGGTCCGCAATCACCAGCCCGGCCGCGCCGGCCACCAGACTCAAGATGAGATACGGCGTCGTTTCCGGCCAGATGGCCGCCAGTGTCAGTCCCGCAAGCACCTGCGCCGCGTAGAAAATCCAGGACCACTCGACAAACGCGAACACCGCATAATAAGCTAACGCTGCGGCGGTCGCCACCACTTCCTTTGAGGGCCGGAACCATTCGGAAAACCATGCGACGTAAAGAATCACCGTGGCGATAAACGCCATCAAGTCCAGCGGCCGCCAGCGGCGCACGCGCGCGATCGCGACCGCCCCCACGTCGATCAGGAAAACGTAGCTTAGGAAAGTCCACGGTGCATCCACACCGGTGCTCAGCAGCACCGGCGTCGCATAACCGCCCACCATGCCCAACGCGGCAATGGCCATCGCATCGTAACGCAGCGCCAGCGCTCCAGCCAGCGCCGTCACCATCACCATAAGGGCAAACGCAGCCGCTTGCGGCAACAGGTGGTAGAAGCCGAAGCTGGCGTAATAGGACAGGTACAGTATGCTGACGCCCAAGCCACACACGCCCTGCGCGAAGATCTTCTGGCCGCGACGCCAGAGAACGTCGCCTGCCGCCAGCGTCGCCAGCCCCGCCACCACCCCGAGAATCACCCGCCCGGTCTCCCCGATCCACTGATTGTCAATCGCGTATTTGAAGAAGAAAGCGACCCCGATGATCAGCGTGATTACGCCAATGCGGTTGATCCAGGTCAACCCCATGCGCGTTTCGAGTTGTTCCCGCTCCGCCGGTTCCGCAGGAGCCTCGGCAGGCTGTTCCGCGCTGAACACGTTGCTCATCGCCGGCTCTACATGCGGCGTCTCGACATTCACTTCGTCGAATGCCGGCAACGGCGGCGGAACCGGCAGCGGAGGCGGAGCCTGCGAAGGCAAAGTCTGAACCGGTTCAGCGGAAGCACCCTCGGGCTGCAGGCGTTCCAGGCGAGCCATCCTGCCTTCGAGCTGCTCCACCCGCTTCAGCAGCCGGACGGTCGCTTCCGTCAGGGCGTCCATCCGCTCGCTATCGGGGTTAGACATTCCCTTAGCTTAGCGCCAAAGACCAAAAGCAACCGGCCTTAAGGAGGGTTGTTGAAAAAGGGGACTGACCACTCTGTCCCCACCCGCACAACCTTGTTCTCATCCAGAAGCCGTGTGGTGGACAGAACGGTCTGTTCCCTTTTTCAACACCCCTTAGATTCCGCAAAAGGCGACAGACCACCCACACAACCTTGATCTCCGCCAGACGCCGCGTGGCGGACGGAGCGGTCTGTCCCCTTTTCCAACAACACCTAGATTTGTGACGAGTCTACCACACAACGGTTTACACGTTGACCATTCATGTTTGGTATGCAACCCGCGTCCCGCTTCGCAACGTCTTCTATATCTATGGGAACATCTATGCAAGATCCGGGACCAGGGTTCAGCCGCCGAAGCGTGCTGAAGCTCGCAACCGGCGCGGGAATCGTGAGTTTCGGCCGGTTGTACGCCTTCAGTTCCGACTTCTGGAACAAAAAAGATCCGTCCGAATGGACCGGAGCCGAGGTCGACCAGCTTACCAACAAATCGCCGTGGGCCAAAGAGATTACCATTTCTGCCCCATCGCAAGGAATGAATCGCGGTATGGGCGGCGGCGGGATGGGCGGAGGCATGGGCATTCCTGGAATGGGCGGCGGAGGCCGGCGCAGGGGAGGTGGCGGCGGCGCCCCGCCGGGACAATCCTACAAAGCCGTCATCCGGTGGGAAAGCGCCAAACCGGTTCTGGACGCTCTGAAAACCCCGCTTCCGGAAGGCTTCACCAATCACTACGTGATCAGCGTCGGCGGGATTCCGCTGGACGCTGGAAACCGGCGCCGGTCTCAATCGGATGACACCAGCACTTCCCAATCCAACCAGAACGCGCTCGATCGGCTGAAAGGTGTCACCTACCTGGCGCCCAAAGACAAGGGCGACCTCCAGCCCGGCGTTGTCGTGCAGCAGCCTGCCGAGTACGGGAACATCTACTTCGGATTCGCAAAGGACCTGTTGACCCTGCGGCCGGAGGATAAGGAAGTGGCCTTCACCACCATTTTCGGATCCATCCAGGTGAAAACCAAGTTCAATATGAAGGACATGCTGTATCACGGCGAGCTGGCCGTGTAATTACTTCGCGCAGCGAAATCCGATCGTGATGGATTTTTCGAGAGGGTCGGTGTAGTTGCGAAAACTCGGCATCAGGTTCCGCTCGTCGGCATCGTTCCATCCCCCGCCGCGAAACACTTTGTACATCCCCTTCTCCGGACCCTTCGGATTCTTCAGAGGGCTGATGCTGTAATAATTGCGTTCATACCAATCGTGAGTCCATTCCCAAACGTTGCCCGCCATATCGAAAAGTCCATAGCCATTGGGCGGATATTTTCCCACTTCCATCGCGCCGGTGGAGTTGAAGTTCGCAGACGCCTTTACACGCAGCGACCCCCTGGCGCTGGTCGATTCCTCTCCATCGCCCCAGGGAAACTTCTTTCGATCCAGCCCGCCGCGCGCGGCTTTCTCCCATTCTGCTTCGGTCGGCAGACGCTTCGCGGCCCATCCGCAATACGCGTTCGCCTCGTTCCAATCCACGTTATAAACCGGAACTTTCTCCTCGCCCTCGGGGATTTTTCCGTGCGGCCAATGCCACGGCGGTCTTCCGCCCTTCGCATCCAGAAACCGCCCATAGTCCTGGTTGGTGACTTCCAGCTTGTCGATGGAAAACGCGTCGAGAAACACGCGATGCGCGGGAAAATCGTCCTGACGGTCGCGCTCAAACCAGCCCACCGCGTCCACCAGAAAGAACTGCGTCCGGCCCATCCAGAAATCTCCCTCGGGGATCGCCGCCATCTCCGGCGATTGTGCCGACGCCCTCAGCAGGAACAGCCAGCTACACAAATAGAGTGTCGATCGCATCCCCGCTCAAGAATTCCGATCCACCGATGGGAGCGGTTTGCAGATAGTTGTAAGCGCGCCCCGAAGGCGTGTTCTGAATCGATTTACCCCAATCGATCCCCAGCGCCGAATACATGGTCGCCACCGCGTTGTCCAGATACGGGTGCTCCGGATGGTCCCAGCCAGGGTCGATACACTTCGAGGCATCCGCGTCGGTCTTGCCGATAATCCGTCCCGGCTTCACTCCGCCGCCGATGAACAGCGAAGTGAACGTTTGATCGTAATGGTCGCGCCCGGCGACGTTATTCATGTACGGGACCCGGCCGAATTCGCTGGTAACCACCACCATGGTTTCGTCCAGCAGCGTTTTCCCCGGCGCGTGGCCGGGCGTCGATTCCAGGTCGTGAAGCAAGCGCGTAAATGCGTGATCGAAATTATTGCACTGCGTGTAGTGATTCGACGGCCGGCTGTGATCGAAAATGTAGGCGTGATGATCCCACTGCGTGTTGTCGCTGATATAGATAAACCGCGTGCCCGCGTTGGTCGCGAGAATGTTTTTCGCCAGCATGCAGTTCAAGCCCAGCTCGCTGCCGTATTCTTTCTTGGTCTTTTCGTCGACCTTGAAAAGATTCCACCAGCGCTTGTCGTCCAGGATCTGAAACGCCGTGTTGTAGTAAGCCTTATACTCCGTCTCTTTGTTGCCCATCCCCGTGGGCGACGCTTCCGAGAGCAGCTTCAGCGCCTCGAAGCGCCGCTCCAGAACGTCCGTTGACCCGCCGTTCGCGCCCCCGAACACGTCGAACACCACCGACGTGTCGATATCCACCCCGGTAAACTTCGCCGGGAAAAATCCCGATCCGATTGCGCCCACGCGATTCTTCGCCAGGCTCAAGCTCATGTACACCGGAAACGTGTCGGAGTTTTTCCGTTGTGCATCCAACTCAGCCGCCATCACAGCGCCAAAAGCGGGAATCTCTTTCCCCACCGCGACATTTAACGCGCGGCCCGTCTGAAGATGATACTGGCCCGTAAAGTGGACCAATTCACTCGCCTTCATCGATCGCACCAGCGACACCTTCGGTCCCCACTCGGCGCAGTTCGGGAACAAGGTCTTCGACAAAGCGAGATCCGGCTTGATCTGCTGCATCTCGAAGTCGGTGGGCGTGTAGCGCGTCTGCTTGAAATCCCAGCAATCCGCCTGGCTGATCGCGCCATTCAGCGCGATATAGATGCAGTTGCGAGCCGTGCCCCGCGGATTCGTCTTCGCGGCCGCCTTCACTCTCAGCGGAAACACGGTCTGTTCGAAAATCGTCCCGGCGAAGGCCAAGCCCGTCAAGCCGAGAAGCCGCCGTCTGTCGATGTTCATATTAGTGATTCAACAAGAACTCCGGACTATTCAGCAGCGCCCACTGAATGTCTTCAAGCCCGGTCTTGCGGTCCTTCGCCAGCAAATGTTGACAAGCTTTCACTTCACCCTCGGTCGGCCTGCGCGCCAGGCTCGCCAGGAATAGTTCCTCCAACACCTCCGCGTCCGGCTTGCCCGATTCCGCGAGCGCCGCGACCCGTGTTCCCTTCTCCGCCGCCACTCGATTGCCGACTACCGGCGACACCATCATGAGCATCGCCTGAATCGACGAGGCTTGATTGCTGAACGTCGCCGGGGTCTGCCGGTTGCTCTGGAAAAACGCCTGCAGCAGAGCGCTCACCACTAATCCTTCGCTCGCTCTCCCCCGCCCTCCGACGCCCGACGGCCCCGCCAGTTCCAGAACTTTCGAAACCGGCTGCCCCAGCAGCGCGAACTGATACGGACGATTCGTCGCCGCCGCGATTGCATCCGCCGCCTCAGGACCAGTCATCACCCGCGCGAACCGGCGGGCGTAATAAGGAATGTAAGCGTCCTTCCACTCGCCGTCAAAATGCGTCGAAAGCTGATACGCGCTCGATTTCATGATGGTCTTGATCGCATGCTGAATGCTGTAGTGGTTCGCTTGAAAATCGCGCGCCAGCGCGTCCAGCAGGTCCGGATTGGTGGGCTGTATCGTCCACGGCGCGGGCGGCGGATTCTTCGGATCCAGGCGATCCAGATCGAACCCGTCGTAGGGCTCGACGAAGCCCACCACCATCAGCCTGCTCCAGATCAGGTTCACCGCGGCCCGAGCGAACTGGATGTGCCCCGGAACAATGCGGCCCAGAGCGCGCCGCGGATTCTCGCCCGGCTGCGGACCTTCGCCGGTCAGCAAAAAGGCCGGCTCATAATTGTGCGGCGCGCGCGGAAAACGCGTCTCCGCTTCCGTCGCGAACGGACCATCCTCCGCCGTGTGATAGCCAGGACCCGAATCGTCATAAATCGCGTTCGACGCGTCGATGTTCAGCACCCGGTCGCTCCAGCCATCGATCACGCGCATCTTTCCAAAGAAAGCCGCGTTCTGGTGAAATTCGGCGCGCTTCTTATGCGACAGGTACAGATTGATCGAGTTCAAGTGCCCCGCCCCGTTGTGGCAGGAGATGCAATCGATATTCAGGCCGAGAAAGATTCTGGAAACGTTGACACTCACTTCATCGATGAAGTCCAGCCGGTTCGACAAATAGTAATTGTCCGGATCGGTGGGGCTCAGGGCCCGCGTCGCATTGTAGTTCGCCCCGGAATAAAACCCGGTTGCCGGAATTGCCGAGTGGTCCTTCGCGAACGCGGTCACGATGTCCGCAAACACTTCGTTGTACGGCCGGTCCACCTTCAGCCACTGTTTCGTATAGAAGTGAAAGGTCGATCCCGTGCCCGCGGTATCGTTGGTGCCGAACAAATCCCCCCAATACCAGGCCCACTCATTCGCGAACTCTTCACTCCCGATCAGTGCATCCACCAATTTGTCGCGTTTCCCGGGATCGCGATCGGCCAGAAACGCGCGCACCGCATCGACGCCCGGAAGACCTCCCGTCGCGTCCAGATACGCCCGCCGCACGAACTCCTCGTCGCTCGCCAGGGGAGCGTGCGGAATTTTGTTCTTCTCCATCCGTCCGAAGATGTGCTCGTCGATCAGGTTCTTGCGAACCACGGGTTGATGGGAGCCCTTCAGCGGAGCCGCCGCCGCCGCCAGTTCCGTCAGACGGCTGGCCTGCGTGCTTTTATCGGGCTGCGTGCTCAGCATCCCTTCATGTGCTTTTTCGAAGCGATCCGGATTCTGCGCGGGAGCCGCCGGAGGCGGCGTTTGCGCCAGCGTCAGCATACTCGCGAATCCAAGATAGAGAGCAGTTCGCATCGCCGGTCTCCTACTTCGTAATCTCCAGGGTCTCATCTTTTTCCAGGTAAATCCTGGCGCGCCGGATTTTGCCCGCATCCGAAAACTCCAGGAAAACCGCGCCTGGCGCCACAAAAGCTTTATGATTCTCCCGCACCGTGTAAAACGCCGTCAGTTCCACCGAAACCGAGAGCCCGCCCCACGGAGGCTCCATCGCATGCAGCAGACCCGCGGTCTTCACCTTCTCCGTGCGCACCTGAACGCGTATTTCCGATTTCGAGTAACTCTTCGCGAAGTTTTCCGCCCACTTGCGAACTCCCTCGATTCCCGAATACGTCACCGGGCCAAGCTGATTTTCGTTCGGACCGGTGAACTGCAGCACGCCTGGATCGTACAGTTCCGCGAAACGATCCACCGCTCCCGTTGGATCGCCTGAAGTGGCGGCGAGCGCATTCAAGCGCTTCAGCCACTCATTCACCAGCGCCTCGGGATTCAGACTCATCTTGGGCTGAGCATACCCCATGACTCCGCCCGCCACCGCCAGCAAGCCCACAACCCATTGATTTACCGTCTTTTGCAGCCGCGTCCCCTGGCGTGAATTATGTCATAAGAATGTTTCAGCGGCAATGCCCCGTTCCCTTTAGTGTCCCGTTCCCTTTAGCGTTCAAGTAAAGCTATACTGCACACTGTCATGACGCCGTTGACCGAAAAACGCTTTGTGATCCCCCTGGCGTTGATCACCAGCTTGTTCTTCCTGTGGGCCCTGGGCGTCAATCTCAACGACATCCTGATCCCTCATCTCAAAAAGGCTTTCCGCTTGACCGACCTCCAATCGTCGCTGATTCAGGTCGCGTTCTTCGGCGGATATTTTCTCGCCGCGTGGCCCGCCGGCCGATTGATGAACCGGATCGGATACAAGCGCGGAATCCTCACAGGACTGCTGATTTGCTCGAGCGGAGCGCTGCTGTTCATTCCCGCCGCGACGCTGCTCTGGTTCGGATTCTTCCTGTTCGCGCTCTTCGTGCTGGCGTGCGGGCAGAGTTTCCTCGAAGTCGCCGCGAATCCCTACGTCACCGTTCTCGGCCCGGCTGAAAGCGCGGAGCGAAGGCTGAATCTCTCCCAATCGTTCAATTCGGTGGGCGCCGTTGTGACGCCCGTCATCGGAAGCGCCTTCATCTTGACCAATACCCACTCGGATGCATCGGAAGCCGCGACCGTGAAGATTCCCTATCTGGTGATCGCGGCCATCTTCGCCTGCGTGGCCGCCATGATTTACTTCACGCCCCTGCCGGAGGTGCATGCCGGAGAGGATCGCCAAGCTTCGCTAACCGGGATTTGGAAACACGGGCACCTGGTCCGAGGCGTGATCGCTCAGTTTGTTTACGTCGGCGCGCAGGTCGGCGTGGCGAGCTTCATCATCCGTTTCGCGGAGTTTTCGGCGCCGGGCACTTCCGACAAAACCGCCGCGAATTACCTGAAGCTTCACCTGCTCGGCTTCATGATCGGGCGCTTCGCCGGATCGGCGGCGATGAAATACATCCGCCCCCCGCGCATGCTCGCGATGTTCGCCTGCGGCGCCACCGTCTCCCTGACTTTCGCCCTGTTCGGCGCCGGCGCGGCCGCCGTTTACGGCGTGGTGGCCGCCGGATTCTTCCATTCCATCATGTTCCCCACCATTTTCGCGCTCAGCATCAAGGATCTGGGCCCGCTGACCAAGTCCGGTTCGTCGCTGCTGGTCATGGCCATCATCGGAGGCGCAATCTTTCCCGCGCTCATGGGCTACGTATCTGACGCCACGAATATCCAGCGCGCTTTCGTGCTTCCCATGCTCTGTTACGTGTACATTTTCTATTTCGCGACGCGCGGCTATCGCGTTCGCGAAGCGGCCAGGGACCGGGAATGCCACGTTGCTGCCTGACGCTCGATCTGAAGGACGATCCGAAACTGATCGCCGAGTATCGCGCCCATCACGATCGCATCTGGCCGGAAATCGTCCGTAGCTTGAAAGCAGCCGGAATCGAGGATCTGGAGATTTATCTGCGCGGAACCCGCTTGGTCATGATTCTTGAAACCGTCGACGGCTTTTCATTCGAACAGAAGCTCAGAGCCGACGCCGCCAATCCGAAAGTCCGGGAGTGGGAAGACCTGATGTGGAAATATCAACAGGCGCTGCCGCTGTCCAAGCCCGGCGAGAAATGGCAGCCGATGGAGCGCATCTTCAAATTGAGAAACGCAAAATAAGTCGCTTTCAACTCTAGCGCGCTCTTCATTTGCGGACGCGCAACAGCACCACCCCGTGGGACGGAACTTCGGCCGTGTATTCCGCGCCCGTCAACGTCAAATCCTGGTGACCCCACAGATCCCGCGCGTGCGACGGCGATTTATGGAATCCCACGCCGCTCCATTTCACCGTGATCGAGGCCGCCTCCTTCCCGCGATTGAACAACGCGACCGCAGTGTCGCCCCCATCGAGCGCCCGAGTCCAAATCTCCTGGCCCCCTGACTCGGCGACGCGAGCCGCCTGCCTCCCAGCCTTGTCCTGATCGATCGCGATCACTTCTTGGTTGAGAAGAATCTCGCGAACCTCCGCCGTCATGTCACGAACATCGTTTCCCGCGATCAAGGGAGCTGCCAGCATCGACCAAAGCGACATGTGGGTCCGATACTCGATGTCGGACATGCCGCCGTTTCCGATTTCGAGCATGTCGGGATCGTTCCAATGCCCGGGCTTCGCATACGGCGCGAGCCGGCCCTGATCGAAGCCGATCCGCTCCATCGAATCCCAGCGGTCGCTGATGTCGCCCGTGGTGCGCCACAGATTGCCGCCCACGTCGGGCCCCCATTTCCACACGTCGAGACGGCCGTATTGACACAGGCTGAACACGATCTTGCGCCCCGATGCCGCCAGCGCATCGCCCATCCGCTGGTACAGCGCCTGCTCGTCCGCTTCAGAGTAGAGCATGCGCGCGCCGCACCAGTCGTACTTCAGATAGTCGATGCCCCAGGCCGCCCAGGTCCGCGCGTCCTGTTGTTCATGGCCGTGGCTCGCTTCGTAGCCTTGACACGTCGTGGGGCCCGGACCCGAATAGAGACCCAGGTTGAGTCCCTTGCCGTGGACATAATCGGCGAGCGCCTTCATGTCGGGAAATTTGCGATTGGAGTGGAGCACCCCCTGCGCGTCGCGCTCCCCTTCCCACGTGTCGTCGATCGTTATGTAGGTGTAACCAGCATCGCGCATGCCGTTGCTGGCGATTGCGTCAGCGACGCCGCGGACGATTTCATCGCTCACGCGCCGGTTAAATTTGTTCCAGCTATTCCAGCCCATGGGCGGCGTGCGGGCGAGTCCGTTATCGCGAACCCTATGCAGAGCGGGCAAAGTGACGCGAGCCGGCAAAGCCCCGTCCGTCGCCTCAACGCGATGCGCGGCGACGGCCATGCCGGGAACGTCGTTGCGCACCGGCGCGACGCGCAGCTCGTCGCCTGAGAGCGTAACCTCGTATTTCACGGAGCGCTCACGTCCTTCGTCCGGCATGGACGCGGTGAGCGTCAAACCGTCGGGCCCGCCGCTGCTTTCAGTGATGGTGTAGAAGAACTGCGTGGCGCGAATCGTGCCTGTAATGCGGCCTTCCTGCTGCTTCAGGTTGAGCCACACTTTACGCATGGTGCCATCGTCATTGGGCGTCGCCGCCAGCCAGTTTCCCGTCAGGTCAGCCGCGCAACTGGCGGTGGCCATCGCACAGATCAGGTAGAAATTCCGGAAGAACATTCGAGAGGTACTATAACGCGAATCGGGTACACTATGCCCAATGCCTGCCGGATTCGCCGCCACCTTCGAACTGCTGAAATCCGTGTTCGCCGAACACGCCAAGAAACTGTCTGCCAAGACCGATACGGCCCTCGAATACACGCTGGTTTCAAGATTACCGTCGCCCTTCGAACAACACAAACGCCAGCCGCTCTTCTTCGGCTCCGTGCGCCTGGGCAAGGCCTACGTGAGCTTTCACCTGATGCCGCTGTACATGAACCCGTCGCTTTCGAACACCATCTCGCCGGTGCTGAAGAAGCGCATGCAAGGCAAGACGTGCTTCAACTTCAAGACCGATCCGGACCCCAAGCTGATCGCCGAACTAAAGCAGCTGACGGATGCCGGATTCAAGCAGTGGAGCGAAAAAAAGTGGCTGTAAGCCGCCTTCTCCAATAACGGCACAGTGTGCAAAACGGGGGACTGGCTCGAATTTCGCCGCTTTTGCGAAAGTTCGTCCCTGTACCCTTTTTTGCCCGTCCCGAATCCCTGCTGTTCGGGCGCCGGCCAATAGCTATGCAGTGTGCAAAAAGGGGGACTGGCTCGAATTTCGCCGCTTTTGCGAAAGTTCGTGCCTGTACCCTTTTTTGGGTAACTATTTACATGACAGACCAAACCTGCTACGATTTTCCAAGGACAGAACGGCTCGATTTCTTCGAGCCTGAGTTCGAGGAGTGTGCTGTGGAATTTCGTCTAATCTACAAAGGCTCTTTGCCAGCAGAAGGGAGCGGCGGTGGAAGGACAAAAGAGAAACAGAGTTTGCGGAAATACTTTCATCTTCAATTATCAGAACTTTGGAAGCAACATCCTACATTGCGCGAACAGACAACCGAGCCGTTAGTCAAAACTAGAACTCCGTCTAATCTGATGAGCCATCCGGGGCCTGACACGCTACAGGTTCTTGCTGGAATTAATGCACTCGGTAATCCGTCTGCCAAACCGTGGATAGAACACGTAGCGGACGAGCATGATCAGTTTGGGTATCGCTTTGTACCGCTTATAACAAAACAGGGTGGTTTTACATGCTCGCTGGATATTTTGTTTCTTAGAAGAGACGGTCCAGGAAATCTAGTCCGACCGGGCGGAGACATAGATAATCGGATCAAGGTCCTCTTCGATGGACTAAAGATGCCAACAGTAAAATCGGAATTGGCTGGAGACTCACCAGAGGAACACGAGAAACCATTTTTTTGTTTGCTTGAAGACGATAGTCTCATAACAAGAGTGACAATTACCACGGATCGCTTGCTGC
>CAWJHI010000016.1:0-3176 GCA_963842485.1 Terriglobia bacterium
CGGTTTCACTAGCCTGGTGATCACCAAATTGGACGTGCTGGATCAATTTGACGAAATCCCGGTTTGCACCGAATACCGTGGGTTGAAGACCATGCCCGCGACGTTTCGAGGTCTCGAAGCCGTCGAGCCGGTCTATCAGACCTTGCCCGGTTGGAAATCCGAGACGCGCGGCCTGTCGCGCTACGATGACCTACCGGTCCGCGCGCGCGACTACCTCCGTTTCTTGAGCGAGCGGACGGGCGTGGAGGTGGGTTGCATTTCCACCGGGCCGGAGCGCGACGAAACCATCCTGATCGCGGGCTCCAAACTGGCCGACTTGCTGTAACCTTTTCGGGAACCGCCGGTACTCGTATTGCGTAGTGCTGTCCAAGCGTTAAGACAAGGAGCGTCCATGGAATCGTTTCTGCAAGATTGCCGCTATGCTCTCCGGATGCTGGTACGCAGCCCGGGATTCACCTTGATCGCTGTTCTGGCCCTGGCGCTCGGTATCGGCGCGAATTCAGCCATCTTCAGCATCGTGAACGCGGTGATTCTCAAGCCGTTGCCGTACGATAAACCCGAGCAACTGGTGCAACTCTGGATGCGCTTCACCAACATCGGCATCCCCAACGACCAGAATTGGGTGTCGGCGCCGGAATTCGTCGATCTCCAGCAGAACCAGAGCCTCTCGCATCTGGCCGCCATATCGAGCGACAGCTTCAACATCAACATCAGCGGCGCGCCGGAACGGATCGATTCGGCTGTGGTCTCGACCAGCTTTTTCCCGCTGCTCGGCGTCCAGGCCCAGTTGGGACGCGTGTTTCTTCCGGAAGAAGGACAGCCGGGCCGGCAGCATGTGGTGCTGCTGAGCGATGGACTATGGAGACGGCGATTCGGCGCCGACCCCGCGATTCCGGGCCGCAAACTCGTGATGAACGGTCAGAGTTATCTGATTGTCGGCGTGCTGCCGCGCGACTTCCATCTTCCACTTGAATCCGAGGTTTGGACGCCGCTGGTCTTTTCGAGCGACGACCTGAGTCCGAATAATCGCGGCAGCCATGCTTACGAGGTGATCGCACGCATCAAGCCGGGCTTGAGTCTCGAGCAGGCGCGCGCGGACATGGATGTGGTCTCTCAGCGAATCATGGAGCAGCATCCCGAATATCCATACCGGCAATTCAACTTCCGCGTTCTCACGATTCCGCTGCTCGAGCAGCAGATCGGCGATATCAAGACCGCGTTGTGGGTGCTGATGTCGGCCGTGGGCCTGGTGCTGCTGATCGCGTGCGCCAACGTCGCGAATCTACTTTTGGTGCGTGCCTCTTCGCGCGAGCGCGAAATCGCGGTCCGGCAGGCGTTGGGAGTCAGCCGCTGGCGCTTGATTCGCCAATTGCTGACCGAGAGCGCGATTCTCGGGCTGATGGCCGGCGCGATCGGGCTGTCTCTGGGTTATTGGGCGCTGCGTCTTTTAACTACGCTCGCCGCCACCAGCTTTCCGCGCGTCGTGGAAGCGCGCATGGATCTTCGCGTGCTCGGTTTCACGCTGCTGATTTCGCTTGCCACGGGAATCCTTTTCGGGCTGGCGCCGGCGTTTTCCTCGCGCCACGTCACGCACGACGCTTTGAAGGAAGGCGGCCGCGGCGGCACGGCTGGAGCCGGTTCCCAACGGCTTCGGAGCACGCTGGTGGTTGCAGAGGTGGCGCTCTCTCTCACCTTGCTGGTGGGCGCAGGACTGCTGATCCGTAGCTTTCTGCGGCTTCAAGAAGTGGATACGGGCTTCCGGCCCGACGGTGTACTCACCATGCGCATCTCTCTGCCCGAACAGAAATACACAAAGATCGAGCAGACCCAAACGTTCTATCGCGAGCTTCTGGATCACATCCGCAGGCTTCCGGGCGTGGATGCCGCGGGTGGAGTGACGGGCCTTCCTCTGAGCGGCACCGGCGGGTCCGGAACCACTACCGTCGACAGTCAAGCTGTTCAAGCTCAGGATGCTTCGCCTGAAGCCGATCAACGCCCCGTGTTTCCGGGCTACTTCGAAGCCATGGGCATTCCGCTGGTGCGCGGCCGGTACTTCGACCAGCGCGACAACGAAAAAAGCGCGCCCGTCGCCATCATCGACGAAACCATGGCCAAGACATACTGGCCCAACGAAGACGCGATCGGCAAACGCATAAAGCAAGGTGGCCGCCAGTCGACGCAGCCGTGGCGAACCATCGTCGGAGTGGTGCGGCACGTTCGTTACCGGACGCTCGAATCGCCATCGCGCGTCGAATTCTACTGGCCTTACGACCAAACATCATTCGCGCTGGGGCAGATGAGCCTGGCTATTCACACCTCATCCGACCCGCGGTCACTGGCCGGCGTCGTGCAAAGGCAAGTTCAGGCGCTTGATCCGGATCAGCCGGTGTACCGCATCCGCACCATGGGTGAACTGATGTCGGAATCGATGGCTCGGCGGCGTCTCTCGATGTTTCTGCTGGCGATCTTCGCCGGCGTGGCGCTGGCGCTTGCGGCCGTCGGCATTTACGGCATCATGTCCTATTCGGTCGCCCAGCGCGCTCACGAAGTCGGGATCCGTATGGCCCTCGGCGCGCGAAGCTCCGACGTCGTGCGAATGGTGCTCGGCCAGAGCCTCGGCCTGACTCTCGCCGGAATATTCGTCGGGCTGCTCGGATCGCTCGCGCTGACCAATTTCCTCTCGAGCCTGTTGTTCAACGTAAAGGCCACCGATACGATGACATTCTTGATAGTCGCGGTGATCCTCGCGGTTGTTGCCCTGGTGGCGAGCTTCGTCCCCGCCTATCGCGCAACCACTGTTGACCCGGTGAACGCGCTGCGTCAGGAATAGACGGGCCTAGTTCCGCGTGACCGATATCGACCGCCAGCTCGTGTTCCCAGCAGCATCGCTGGCGCGAATGGTGATGGTGGTTGCTCCCACGTAGAGCGGAATGGCCGGCGTGATCCAGTTGTTCGTGCCGGTCGCGGTCCCCGATACTCCGTTGGAGCTCGACCATGTCACTGAAGCGACCCCGACGTTGTCCTGCGCGGTGCCTTGGACAACCAAGGAGCTATCGGAAGTGGAGACATTGGTGTTAGCTGGGGACAAAATTGTTAAAGATGGCGGAGTTGTGTCCGGGCCGGGCGTAGGAGTTGTGGGCTTCGGATTCACCGGCGTTGGATTTACCGGCGTCGGC
>CAWJHI010000017.1:0-52590 GCA_963842485.1 Terriglobia bacterium
ACAGCTACTCGAACCGGCACATCGGTGTGATCGACGGACAGGAGAACCTGGGCGGACCCGTTCCGGACGTTACTCCAATCATGCAGACCAACCAGTTGCATGCGGGTACGCTCGGGTTCCGGCTACGCTCCATGAAGGGACTGACGGTTCTGCTCGACGGCGAAATCGGCCGCGCCGACATGCCCTACACGCCCATCAGCGACAGAAACTACCAGACCTTCCACGCGCGCGTCGAGTACAAGCAGAAAAACTTCCGCATGGGCGCCTTCGCCAAGACCGACTATAACCTCAACTCGATTTCGCTGACCAGCTACGCCTCTCGCTCGCGGAACTACGGTGTGGATGGCTCGTGGACTCCGAATAACTGGTTCGCCATCGACGCCGGTTACAACAAGATCCATCTGAATACGCTGGGAGGCCTGGATTTCTTCGATGGCGGCCAGCTGACTAATTTCAATTCCCTGTATATCAGCAACATTCATACCGCTACGCTCGGCGCGCGATTCAGCATCCGGAAGCGGGCCGACGTCTACGTTGGATACAGCCACACGCAGGACGTTGGCGACGGCCGCTCCAGCGCCGACGGATTAGCGCCCGGCGAAGGAACCGCCACGAACCTCGACGCCTTCCTGGTGGCGCAGACGTTTCCGGTGAAATTCCTGTCTCCGGAGGCGCGGTTTTCGCTCCAGCTGAATCGCCGGATGCGATGGAATGTCGGCTATCAGTACTATGGGTATGCCGAGCAGTTTTCCAGCGTTCAGAACTTCCACGCCCACACCGGATACTCCTCTGTTTTGTTCTCGTTCTAGAGGACTCTAAGGTATCCGGCGGGCTCCGCCGATCAATCTGGTATGGAGTTCGAGGGCACCTCCGCGAACGTAACCGCCATGCTGGTGGTCGCGCTGGCGTTGACCGCCGCGATTTTTATCATCCGAAAGCGGTATGACAGCAACGTCCCGCTGCTGTTTTACTTTGTAGCCCTGGTGTTCACGAATCTGTCCGACCGCGGAATCAATCCGTATCTGATGTACGTGGGGTTGGTGTTCGCGCTGCTCCTGCGCTTCGAGTTCATGAACGCGGGCTTCGCCAAGCTGATCGCCTTCTTCGCCACCGGTTCCGTTGGGCCTGATCATCTATGTGATGCTGGCTGAGGTCTTCGGCGACGGCTCGGCGCCGTTCTAGGGGTTTACGGTTTTTCGACCGGCAGACCCGCCGCGGTCCATGCCCGCCATCCTCCGTCGAGAGAAATCGGGTTCTGGTAGCCCATCTTTTGAAGCGCGTCCGCCACCAGCGCGCTCCGGAATCCTCCGCCGCAGTACAGCACCAGCGTGGCCGATTTATCCGGCACTTTGGTCTCGATGTCGCGCTCGATGATGCCTTTGCCCAGATGCATCGCTCCCGCGGCGTGACCGGCCGCCCACTCGTTGTCTTCGCGGACGTCGATCAGCAGGTGGCCCGCGCGCGGCAGGTTCCGATACTCGTCGATGTCGATCTCCTTCACCCGCGACTTGGCGTCGTTCACCAGCGCGAGAAATCCGTCATTGTGATGCTTGTGCGGCGTGCTCATTTACTCTCCGGATCCGGGCGCCGATGCCCGCCAGTTTAGCCTCGATTCTCTCATAGCCCCGGTCGATGTGGTACACGCGATCGATCACCGTTTCGCCCTGCGCGGCGAGGCCCGCCAGCACCAGCGACGCGCTGGCCCTTAAGTCGCTGGCGATCACCTGCGCGCCCGAAAGCCGCGCTGCCCCGGCCACCATCGCCTGGTGTCCTTCCAGGCGAATATTCGCGCCCATCCGAGCCAGCTCCAGAGCGTGCATGAACCGGTTCTCGAAGATCGTCTCCGTGATGATGGCGATGCCTTCGGCTTGGGTCATCAGCGCCATGAACTGCGCTTGCAAATCGGTGGCGAAGCCGGGATGCTCTTCGGTGGTCATATCGACGCTCTTCAGCCGGCCCTTCACTTGAACGCGCAGGGCATCCGGAGCGGCTTCGGTAATCTCCACGCCCGCTTGATTCAATTTCGCGATCAGGGCGCGAAGGTGCTCGGGCTCGCATCCGCGGACCACTACATCGCCTCGCGTAATCGCGGCGGCGACCACAAAAGTTCCCGCTTCGATCCGGTCCGGAATGATCGTATGCGTGGCTCCGTGAAGCCGCTCGACGCCCTTCACGCGAATCGTCGACGTGCCGGCCCCCTCAATCGACGCGCCCATTTTGATCAGCAGCGCCGCCAGGTCGGCGACTTCGGGCTCCCGCGCCGCATTCTCGATGATGGTCTCGCCGCGCGCCAGCACCGCGGCCATCAGCAGATCCTCGGTCCCGGTCACGCTGATGCGGTCGAAGGTGAACGGCGCGCCCGTCAGGCCTTTCGGCGCCTCGGCTTCGATATACCCGTGTTCCTGACTTACCCGCGCGCCCAGCCGCTCCAGCCCCGCGACGTGCAGATTGATGGGCCGCGCGCCGATCGCGCACCCGCCCGGCACCGATACGCGAGCCCGCCCGTGCCGCGCCACCAGCGGCCCCAGCACCAGGCTCGATGCGCGCATGGTCTTGACCAGCTCATAGGGAGCTTCGGGATGCTGAATCCCGGATGCCTGGATCTCAACGCGGTTGTTCTCACTGGTCACGCTCGCACCGATGTGCTCCAACAGCTTCGTCATCGTCGCGATATCGCGAACCGGAGGAATCCTTTTGAGCGTGACGCGATCCGCGGTCAGCAGGCATGCCGCCAAAGCGGGCAGCGCCGAGTTCTTTGCACCGCTCACCAGGATTTCCCCTTGAAGCGGCACCTCGCCTTGAATAATAAATTTATCCATCGATTTTTAGAGCCCTCGAAATCCGTCCTCCGGCGGAGGCCAGCAGCCGCTCGGCGTCACTCCGCGAAACGGCTTTTTTCTCCATGACGATGGCTGTCCGCACGCTTCGTCCAGCCTGGTCCAGCAAGTCGGCTGCCTGTTGGTAGGAAAGCCCCGTAGCCTCGGCGACAATTCGCCGCGCGCGATCTTCCAGCTTCCGGTTGGAGGGCTGCACATTCACCATGAGGTTGCCGTAAACGAGCCCCAACCGGACCATCAGTGCCGTACTGATCATGTTCAGCACCAGCTTGGTGGCCGTTCCAGCCCTGAGCCGTGTGGAACCGGCGAGAATCTCGGGCCCGGGCGCAGGCTCTATGGGAAAATCCACGGCGCGCGATAGGTCCGAGCCCGGTACACAACTGATTCCACAGGTGATCGCGCCCAAACTCCGGGCTTTGGCGACCGCCCCCAGTACATAGGGTGTCCGGCCGCTGGCCGCGATTCCAACCAGAACATCTCCTGGCCCGAAGCCAGATGCCATCAAGTCCTTGGCCCCCGCCTCCGTATCGTCCTCGCTGGCTTCCGAGGAATCCACAAGGGCCCGCGCGCCGCCCGCGATGATCCCGCGCACCAGGTCCGAAGGGACGCCGAACGTCGGGGGACACTCAGAGGCGTCCAGGACGCCCAGGCGTCCGCTAGTCCCGGCGCCAATGTAGGTCAGGTGCCCGCCACGCTCCACCGCGCTCAGGATCGCGTCCACTGCCCGTTCGATTTTGGGGAGTTCACGCCCCACGGCCGCCGGTATTTCGGCATCAGCGGTGTTCATAAGGGACAGGATTTCGTGCGTGGCGAGCTGGTCAAGGCTTGCCGAGCCCGGATAGGGACGCTCGGTCAGAGGTTTTTCGGGCATCGGCAGTCGGCTACGACTCCATTGTACAAGCCATCAATTTTTTCAATATTTTCAGGCTTGAGCCTTTTAGCGCCCGTCATCATAGCAATTGGGCCAAAAAATGGAAGGGCGCCATCCGCAGATGGCGCCCTTCGCGATTCCGTCAGTCCATTTGCGCGCTTAGGCGCTAAATGAACTCCCACACCCGCAGGTGGATTTCACATTCGGGTTGTTGAACTTAAATCCCGACCCCTCGAGCGACTCCACAAAGTCCACCTCTGCGCCGTCCAGGTATAACAGACTGGCTTGGTCGACGAAGACCTTCAATCCATCGAAACTGTAAGTCTTGTCGAGCATCCCGGGGGCGTTCTCGAATGCCATCGAGTAGCTGAATCCGGAGCAGCCGCCGCCGACCACCGCGATTCGCAGCCCGGCGGGCTTCGGCTCCTGCGTGTCGAGAATCTCCCGGACCTTGTGGACGGCCGTCTCTGTCAGCTGAACCATGGCGTTTTGCTCCTCAACTTGATTGTAGCGGCGATGATGGGGGATTTCAAGTTCGGCTGCGCGCCATGGCTCAACAAATGCGGGAATCTGCTATCTTTGGGAAAGCCCTGCGACCAACAAGATAGGGCTCTATAGCCGCCCCTCGCATCACATTGGAGCAACCCGGAGCAACGTCTTGGAAATGGTTGAAACCCCACCTCTTCGGCCCGCGTCGACACAGTTAGCTTATGAATGGCTCGATTGGAGTGCTTCCGTTTCCGGCAGTGGGCGAACGCTCCCGGGCCAGGACGCGAGTGGATCATAAGAACAGCGAAGAGGCGGCACTGGTCCGGCGCGTTCAGGCCCGCGATGAGATGGCCTTTCGCGAGATCGTGGACCGCTATCAAGCCAAAGTGTTCTCGATCATTTATGGAATCCTGCGCAACCATAACGACGCGGAAGACATTGCCCAGCAGGTCTTCTCGAAAGTCTATTTTTCGATTCGTAACTTCGACTTCCGAAGCTCGCTGCTGACCTGGATTTATAAGATCACGGTCAACGAATGCTACGATTATCTGCGGAAAAAGCGGGTACGGAAGCTGGTCTATGAAAGCGATTTTTCCGAGGAGGATGCCACCCGAATGGAGGCGTCCGATCCGGCGATTGATCCATCGACGCCGGTGGATCGTAAACTGGCGCAGCAGGACTTGGTAAGCAAGCTGCTCGAAAAGGTGTCCGCCGAAGATCGCAGCCTGATCCTTCTCAAGGAAGTGGAAGGCCATTCGGTGGAAGAGCTTGCGGCGATGACCGGCCTGAACGAGAATACAATTAAAGTGAAACTGTTCAGAACCCGGCAGAAGCTGCTGAAGGCGGCGCAACGCCTCGGCCGCGTGAGGCCGTTTGGTAAGTGACCGTGTGCGGCCGTTTGGCAGGTAGAAAAGGAACAGCGGGCATCAGACTCGCGAAAACTTTTGGTTTGTGCGGTTGAAGTGACTGAGGGAAGGATACCATGCATCGCGTGATTCAGGATCACCTGGAACAGGTACTGGCGGAATCGCATGTACAGGCATGCGACGCGCACCTCGACCAATGCGGCGAGTGCCGCGGCGAAGTTGAGGCCATGCGGAAACAGGCGCGCCTGCTGCGGGAGCTCAAGGCGG
Source organism: Terriglobia bacterium (assembly GCA_963842485.1). Classification (GTDB taxonomy): domain Bacteria; phylum Acidobacteriota; class Terriglobia; order Bryobacterales; family Bryobacteraceae; genus Palsa-187. The sequence goes on from CAWJHI010000017.1 coordinate 5,331, forward strand.
AAGCCGAGCCGAAGCCCGGTTTTTACGCGCGTCTGATGGAGCGGATTGAGGCGCAGCGTCCTGCCTCCATCTGGAGCGTTTTTTCAGATTCACCATTCGGCCGGCGCATTGCCGTGGCCTCCATGGCCCTGGCGCTGCTCGCCGGCGTGTACCTGGTGACGTCGGAACAAATGGCGGAACAGAACATCGCGGTCAATCCGACGGTTCAATTCCTCTCCGACGGGCTTCCGGGTGAAGGTCAGCCCGGCATGACCACCATGACGTCCGGGCTGCCAGACCGCGACGCGGTGCTGGTGAATCTGGTCACCTACCGGGAGCAGTAGGAATGATGGTCGTGGCCGAACGCGCGCCCTGGCAGAACCCCCGCATCCTCTCGACGCTCGCACTGGTGTTTCTGGCCGGCGCGGCCGCTGGGGCGCTCACCATGCAACTGGGGATACACGGAAAGATGCACCGGTCCGTTTCCGCCTCGCCCCAGGACGCCAACCGCGACGCGATCCTGAGCCGCTTCAAGACGCAGCTTGACCTTACCGATCCGCAAGCCCGGCAACTCGCGCTGGTTCTCGACGACTACCGGCAGTATTATCAGAGCCTCGAAGAGCAGCTTGACGATCTGCGGGCCACCGGCAAGACTCGCATCATCGCGATCCTCAATCCCGAGCAGCGGGAGAAATTCGAGAAGATGATGACCGATCTGGCGCCGCAACTGGCTCCGCATTAAGCCCGCTCCGACTGGCTTATAGTGAATTTTGGCTGACTCGCTGTTGATCACGGGACCACCCGCATCGGGAAAGTCCCGCGCCGCACGTCGATCGCTTTCTTTCCGCACCGGGATCGCTGTTCTTCGCGCCCAGCGCGACCATGGCCGAACATGTTCGCAACCAGCTGGCGCGTGACGGTCACCGGTGCGTCCGAATGGCGTAACCACTCTGGCCCATTTCCTGGACGGCAGGTCGTCGCCAGCCGCGCCGAACGCACTGCTGCACCGGTTCATCGAGGATGCGCTCGACCGCCTGCGCCCGGATCGTTTCCGCGCCGTCGCGGAGTTTAGAGGATTTCGCGAGGCTCTGGCCGCATTGATCGAGGAAGTGCCGGCGGATGCGGTGGAGGACGATCTTGCGTCTTTGTTCGAGTACGTCGAGCGCGGCTTCCACGGACGCGGCATGGCGTTGCGGCGCGTCGCTTGCTGCAGCCGCGACGGATCCAGGCGACCTTCCGGATCAGGTGGTGTTCGACGGATTCTTTTCCTTCTCTCCCGAGGAACTGCGCCTGATGCGAGCATCGCGCGCCGCTCCGCCGTCACGGTGACGCTACCGGATTGGGCGGGCGCGGCATCCGCGCGCGGAGCCGGTTCGATTCATTGGATTCGCGGAACAGAAACTCGACCAAGTGTTTCGGCGCCCTCAAATCACCGCGTTTTCCGCACCCACGCTCGAGCGGGAGACCGAGGAGATCGCCCGTCGCATCCTGGACGAATCCGCGCGCGGACGACCGTTTCGTGAGAGTGGCGTCATCGTTGCGAAGCCGCGATCCTTACGCGCCCGCGCTCGAGACCACGTTCGCGCGCTTCGGAATCCCCGCACGCTTTTACTTCGCCGATCCGCTGATCGACCATCCGGTCATCGGCTTTCTCGCCGGACTGGTGCGCGCGCTGCTCGAAGGTTGGGACCACGCAGCGCTGCTCGCCTTGCTCCGCATGCCGGTTTCAGGCGTCGGCGCGACCCCCGTAGGGGACCGCTTCGATTTCGAGCTTCGCCGGCGGCTTCCGGGCGCCGGATTGCCGCTCTCCGGAATTGAGGACGTTCCACCAGTTGTGCATGCGCTGGCAGCGTTCGACCCGTGGCGGCACGATCGCATCGAAGCGGCTGCGTGGGCCGCTCGAGTTAAAACCCTGCGCGGGCTGCTTCCCGAGTCCACGATCACCGGTAGCGAGTCGCGCGAGCAGATCCATATCTTGCGATCGATCGCGCTGGCGCTCGATGCATTCGACGCCGCACTCGACGAATCCGCCTCGGCGCTGGGCGAGGGCCCGCGTACTCTTTCGGATTTCTGTCGGCAGGTGGAGACGACTCTGGCGCTGGAACCGCTGCGCCTTCCTGATCGACGCCGCAATGTGGTCCACGTGATGGAAGTTTTCGAAGCGCGACAGTGGGAGCTGCCGGTGATGTTCGTCTGCGGCCTGGTGGAGCGGAACTTTCCGCGTTATCACGGCGAGGATCCGTTACTGAACGATGCGGCGCGACGCCGGGTCGGGCTGAGGACGTCGGCAGAGCGGCAAAACGAAGAACGCTTCCTGTTCGAGACTCGCCGTCACTCGCGCGACGGAAAAAACTATTCTCAGCTATGTGCGTTTCAACGAAAAAGGCGAGGACACGATCCCGTCGCTGTTCCTGCCGCCGGAGAGGTGGATGAATGCGATCTCCCAATACGCCCGCGGCCGCGCTATCCAACCCCTTCACCCGCGTCCATGTCGATAGTGGACACGGGTCTGCTCGCGAGTCTCGCCACAGCGCACCGGAAGATGGCGACGACTTCGATCGAGAAATTTCTCCAGTGCCCATTTCAGTTCTTCGCAGCGAAATCGCTGCGCCTGCGGCCGCGTCCTCCCGCGCCGCGCGACCGCCTGGACCTGCTATTGCAGGGCAGCATTTTGCATCGCGCTCTGGCGGAGTTGATCCGCACGCCGCTGCTCGGCGCGGCCGTGCTCGACGATGTTTTTAGCGAGGAGTGCCGCCGCGCGCGGATTCCGCCGACGTATCGCATGGAAGCCGTGCGGCTGGAAATGCGCCGCAATTTCGAGCCGTTTCTCGCGGACCGCCGGATCGCGTTGGGCTGGCCGAGCCGCGTTGAGGAGCCATTCACGCTTCCCTTGAACCCGCTGGTCAGCATCACCGGGCGCATCGACCGGATCGACATCGGGGCGCGCGATCAAGCGCTGGTCATCGATTACAAATACAGCGCCGGGAACACAATTCGCGAGCGAATTGAAGAGAACGCCTCGGGCAACCTGGTGCAGGGCGGTCTGTACCTGCTCGCCGCTGAGCGGTGCCTCGGGCTCAAACCCGTGGGGATGCTCTACTGCGGGCTGCGCAAGGAAGTCGTGTGGGACGGATGGCATTTGCCGATTGCCGGATTGGAGGGAGTCGGCGAGTCTCGCGGAACACTGGAGGATCTGACGCATGCCGCCGCGGCCACGGCCGCTGCGGTATTCGATGCCATCGCATCCGGAAAAATCGCCCCGGATCCGGCGGATACGCATAAGTGTGCGTGGTGCGACTTCCAGGATATCTGCCGCGTGGAATCCATGGCGCGGACTCGCACGGCGGGCGCGCGATGAGCCTCACGCGCGCGCAACAGAACGCCATCCGGCGCACCGGGCAAGACGTGTGCGTGGTGGCCGGACCCGGATCGGGGAAAACCACAGTGTTGATCGAGCGCTTCGCCTGGCTGGTGGAGGAATGCCGCATCGACCCGGCCCGGATCCTCGCGATCACGTTTACGGAAAAAGCGGCGACGGAAATCAAGCAGCGGCTGATCAAGCGATTCGCTGCGCGGCCGGATTTGCGCGACGCGATCGAGCGCGCGTGGGTCTCCACCATCGATGGCTTCTGCACACGGCTGCTGCGCCAGCACGCCATCGCCGCGGGAATCGCGCCGGATTTTGCCGTAATGGAGGAAGCCGCGGCGAATCGCCTGGCGCGGGAATCGGCTGAAGAGGCGCTGGATGCGTTGTTTCAGGAACGGCCCGCTGAGATGCGCGCGCTTTTGGAGGCTCTGGATCTCTCCACTCAGGACGACGGGCGGCAGCCGGACCTCGCGCGGAGTCTGCTCGAAGTATACGAGACCATGCGCGTGGCGGGCGTCCGCGAATTGCCCGCGGCCCAGGGTTCGCCCGATGCCTTGCCCCTCGCGTGTGACCGTGCACGGCAGGCGCTTGCGGATCGTCGCGCGTCCGGAGCGCATGTGCCTGCGTTGCGCGATTGGGCGGAAATGTTTCTCGCTCTTCCGGACCACGTCGGGCGCGAACACTTCGCGGCGTTGGAGGCGCTCTCGAAGGTTCACAAGCACAAGATCGGCAAGAATACGCGCGCGCTCGACGCATTAAAAGAGCTGAGAGACGAAATTGCGCCACGGCTCCAGCAACAGTGGATCGTGCACCTGAACGCCGGCCTGCTGGACCTGTTGCGAGCGGCGCTCTCAAGACTCGATGCGCTGTATCGCGCCAAGAAGCGCCGCGACGCCGCTCTGGATTTCGGAGACCTCGAAGAACAGGCGATCCTGCTGCTTGAATCCGACGCTGGCGCGCGAAACGCAACGGCCGCGCGGTTCGACGAAATCCTGATGGACGAGTTGCAGGATACGAACCGGTTGCAGTGGAGGCTGGTGGACCTGATCCGCCGGCGCTTCTTCGCGGTTGGCGACATCAATCAATCCATTTACCGTTTTCGCCACGCGGAGCCGGAAGTGTTCGAACAGTACCGCGGCGCGCTGATCGCGGCGGGTTCCACCGTCGACGATCTCCGCGAAAATCATCGCAGCTTTGAGGAAATTCTGGACGCGGTGTCGCGAGTGCTCGATGGGCAGCCGGGAATTGAGGCGCGGCCGCTGATAGCCACGCGCGGAGCGGGAACCGTGGTCGAGCGACTGGTGGGCGGCGGCGAACATCCCGTCGAGGTGGAAGCGAGCCTGGTGGCGGCGAGAATCCGCCAGCTCCGCGATTCAGGCGAGCGCGAGTATGGCGACATCGCGATTCTGGTGCGCGCCATGAGCGCGGCCGAACCGTTTGAGCGGGCGCTGGACCGGTTCGGAATCCCGTTTCTGGTGAGCAGCGGCCGCACGTTTATGGAGGCGCGGGAGATTCGCGATCTGATGTCGCTGCTGGCGGCGCTGGTGAATCCCCTGGATGATATCGCCACCGTCGGGGTGCTTCGGAGTCCCTTCATGGGCCTCGGGGATGAAGAAATTTTTCGGCTGGGACGCAATGGCTGGCGGGAGGTCTTCGAAGCGCGATTCGGGCCCTCCAGGAAGCTGGCGGGATTTGCAGCGCCGGATCGGTTACTGGCCGCGGCGCTCGACGAAACTGGCTACGCTCGCGGGCTTCCGGCGCGTGCTCAGGCCAACATCGAAAAATTCCTGGGTCGTCTTCGACGCGAGCATCGCCACCGGCCGCTCGCCGAAGTGCTGGCGGATTTGGAGGCGTTACGCGCCACGCAATCCGAGGCCGAAGCGCCGCCGGCGGAAGCACGGAATATTGTCCGGCTGATGTCGATTCACGCCGCCAAGGGCCTGGAGTTTCCGGTGGTGTTCGTAAGCGCCCTGCACCGGACTCCGGACCGGCGCAACCCGGTAATCGTGTTCTCGCCGGCGGCCGGGCTCGGCGCGAAGTGGCGGAATCCGGCGACGGGGAAAGGCCAATCCGATACCGCGCACGCCAGGATCGTCGAAGATTTGAAACGCAAAGAGGAAGCCGAGGAGAATCGGCTGCTTTACGTCGCCATGACCCGTGCCGAGGACCGGCTGATTCTATCGCACGCATTGCGCAAGAACGCGTCGCCATGGCAGAAGCTCGCGGCGGCCGCGATTCCTGTGACGCTGGCGGCGGACCAGCCGGTGGAACCGCCGGAAAGAATCGAGACCGCACCGGAGGACCACGCGGAACTGCTGGTCGATCCGCCCTTGCTGACCGGACAGCACGATTCCACCGTGGCCGTTACCGCGGTTTCGACCTTTCATGCCTGTCCGCGGAAATATTTGTTGAATTCAGTCTCGCGAGGCGAAGCCCAAGGGACCGGCGGAGTCGCGACCGGGCTGGAGGTGCATCGAATCCTGGCGGGTGAAACGGGATCGCCTGAGGCGGCTGAAATCGCGGCGCGTTTCCCGCTAAGCGAATTGGGACAACGTGCCGCCCGCGCAACTCGCGTGGAACGCGAATTCGACTTTTTGTTTTGCTGCGAAGACGTGGTGCTGCGCGGACAGATCGATCTTTGGTTTGAGGAATCGGGCGAACTGATTCTGGTCGATTACAAGACGGATCGTGACGATTCGCGATCCGACGTATACGCCATGCAACTGCGCTTGTATTCGCTCGCCTTGGAACGGTATGCCGGCAGGATGCCGGATCGTGCGGTGCTGTATTATTTACGCCCGGACTCGACCGTGGATGTGAATCTCGATCGGGATCTGCCGCGCTCGGCGGTGCACGCTTTTCTCAACGCCCAGGAGTCGCTCGAATACCCGATGCGGCCTGGGCCGCAGTGCCTGCGATGCCCGTTCTTTCAAAATCGCTGCCCCGCGCAGCTTGCCTGAGAGTTCAGGTCTGCGTTGGCTTCTTGGCCGCGATTTTCCGCTCCAGCGCCTTCCACAGCCGGGCCCTGACGTCCTCCGGAATGGTCTGCGGCTCGCAGCCCTTGTAGACCTGCAACGTCTTTTTCGTCGTGTCCACCACAACGAAACAGTTCGGACACTCGGTAACGTGCGACTCCAAATGGCGCTTTAAATCCGGGTCAGTGTTCGGGTCCAGATAATCGTTCAGCTCCCGCAGGAACTGTTTACAGGTAAGCAAAAACGTCTTCCCCCTTCCGCTTGAACTGGCGGGTCAACTTCTCCCGCAGCGCCAGGCGGGCCCTTAACAATCTGCTTTTCACGGCTGGAATCGAAATCCCCAACGTTGCGGCAGTTTCCTCTGTACTCAACTCTTCGATGTCGCGCAGGACGAAAACGGTGCGAAAATCGGGCTTCAAGCTTTCTACGGCGGTTTCTAAAATTTCCTGCATCTCCTCGCGGGAATAGCGCTGTTCGGGGTTGTCCTCCCAAACCGCGATCTCCCTTGTCACCATTTCTTCGCCTGTGTCCACCGGTTCATCCAGCGGAACCGTGCGGTCGCCCTTGCGCTTTCGCAGCTTCATCAGCGCTTCGTTGACGGCGATGCGCACGATCCAGGTATAAAACTTGGAGTTTCCCTGGAAGCCTTCCAGGTGCTCGTAGGCCTTTAGAAAAGTCTCTTGCAGGACGTCCTCGGCGTCCTCATCATTCTGCGTAATATGCTTGGCCAGGCGATAGATCTTGCGTTCGTACTGACGCACCAGGTCGGTGAACGCCTGTGCGTCTCCCGCCTTAGCCTTAGCGACGAGCGATGCTTCGTCGAATCCCGACGGCGCCGTGGTTGGAGTCAGGGACATCTACCCCTAAATATACCAAGCAATCCCAGCGTCGCGCGCCTAGCCGAAAGGGTAGGCGGTTTTGGTTTCGGCGGGATACCTGTCGTGTGCATTGGCCTGCATTCTTCGTTACCCTGATATTACCGATGAACAATCTTCAGGTGACCCTCCCGGACGGTAGTGCACGAAGCGTCGCAGAGGGAGCGCGGCCGATCGATGTAGCCCGGTCGATCAGCACCCGGCTGGCGGACGATGCCATCGTCGCACGCGTCAACGGCGACTTGTGGGATCTCAATCGGCCGTTCGAGTCCGATTCCCAGCTCGAAATTCTGACCACCAAGAATCCTGACGCGCTGGAGGTTTATCGCCACTCGACGGCGCATTTACTAGCCGCCGCCGTGCTCGAATTGTTTCCGGAGACGAAGCTGGGCATCGGTCCGCCGATCGAATCGGGATTCTACTACGATTTTCAACGCGCGCAGCCGTTCACGCCGGAGGATCTGGAGAAGATCGAAAAGCGCATGTGGGAGATCCAGGCGCGGGACCTTCCCTACGAACGCAAGTACACCAAAAAAGACGAAGGATTGAAGCTCTACTCTGATCAACCGATGAAGGTGGAACTGATCACGGAGCGGGCAGGCGACGTGTTTTCCGAATACACCCTGGGACCGGGTTTCATCGATTTTTGCCGCGGGCCGCACGTGCCTTCGACCAGGAAAATCAAGGCGTTCAAACTGTTATCCGTCGCGGGCGCCTACTGGAAGGGCAGTGAGAAAAACGCCCAGCTGCAGCGCATTTACGGAACCGCGTTTTTCTCGAAGAAGGATCTCGACGATTACCTGAATCGCCTGGAGGAAGCCAAGAAGCGCGATCACCGCCGGCTCGGAAAGGAGCTGGAGCTGTTCATGGTGAATGAGGCGGTGGGCGCGGGTCTGCCGCTATGGCTTCCCAAGGGCGCGACCGTCCGGCGGCTGCTCGAGGAATATATTCTGGAGCGCGAACGGGAGTGCGGATATCAGCACGTGTATACGCCGGACCTGGCCAAGATCGATCTGTATATCCGCTCCGGGCACTGGGAACATTATCACGAGGATATGTTCCCGCCGATGGACCTGGAAACCGAGAAGATGGTGTTGCGGCCGATGAACTGCCCGCATCACATTCTGATCTACGAATCGAAACTGCACAGCTATCGCGATTTGCCCGTGCGGCTGGCCGAGCTCGGCACCATGTATCGCTACGAACGCTCCGGCGTGCTGAGCGGATTGAGCCGCGTGCGCTGCATGACGCTGAACGACGCGCATATTTTCTGCACTCCGGACCAGATCAAGGAAGAGTTCACGGGCGTGATGAAACTGGTGGAGCGGGCTTATCGCGACCTGGGCATCACGAAATACAGCTACCGGCTATCGTTGCGCGATCCAGCGAATAAAACCAAGTACGTCGACAACGACCAGATGTGGGAGATGGGCGAACAGGTGCTGCGCGAAGCCATGGACTCGCTTCAGTTGCCGTACCAGGAGGCGCGCGGCGAAGCGGCGTTCTATGGGCCGAAACTCGACATACAGCTTGCCGACGTGATGGGACACGAAGAAACCTACTCGACCGTGCAGGTCGATTTTCATCTGCCCAGCCAGTTCGGGCTGAACTACATCGCGCCCGACGGAAAGCATCACCGGCCGGTCATGATTCATCGCGCCATCGTCAGCACGATGGAGCGCATGGTCTCCTACTTGATCGAACTGTACGGCGGCGCGTTTCCGCTGTGGCTGGCGCCGGTGCAGGCTGCGGTGCTGCCGATCACGGACCGGCACGTGGAGTACGCGCGGAAGGTTCACGCGCGGCTGGAAGCGGCGGGGCTGCGCTCGCAGCTCGATGACCGGAATGAGAAAGTGAATCTGAAAATTCGCGACGCGCAGTTGCAAAAGGTGCCGTACATGCTGGTGATCGGCGACCGTGAGGCTGAATCGGACAGCGTGTCCGTGCGGCATCGGAAGCATGCGGATATGGGTGTGAAACCGGTGACGCAATTCATCGAGGAAGTGCGGGGCCTGGTGGAATCGAAGAACGTCGCGGAGTAGGGCCACGCTTCGTCAACAGATTGCCCGGCGTATCCTCAGTCCGACTTCCGGATTTATCGCCGAGGCGGGCTTCACGCATTCGCTGACGCCGGCGCGAAACTGCACCTTCGGCTGCACTTACTGTTACGTTCCGACGCTGGGAATCTACGGCGGATTGCAGCCGGAAGATTGGCGGCGCTGGGGGCAGTTCACTACCTTCAAAACCAATGCGGCTGACTTGTTGCGGCGGGAGCTGCGGCCTGCGCAGAGGATCTACAGCTCGCCGCTCGTGGATCCCTATCAGCCTGCCGAAGCGCAAGAGCAGCAGATGCCGGGGATTCTCGACGCGGTCATCGCGGCTCCGCCGCGAATTTTTGTCCTGCAGACCCGCGGGCCGCTGATCCTGCGCGATCTCGACCTGCTTGGCACTCTGTCGCGCCGGACTACGCTAAGAGTGAGTTTTTCGATTACGACCGATCGCGAGGACGTACGGAAACTGTATGAGCCGCACTGCGCCGCGTATGAAGAACGCCTGGAAACGGTGCGGGCGCTCCGCGATGCGGGCATCGAAACGTATGCCACGCTCGCGCCGCTGCTGCCTTGCGATCCGGAGGCGCTGGCGCGCGCGGCATTGGAAGCGACCGGGCGCGATCTGATCGGCGATCCGCTGCATGTTCGCGCGGTGAAACCGAGCGGCGCGACCACCCGCGACGCGGCCTGGAAAATCAGTGCGGCGCACGGTTATGACCGCTGGCTGGATCCGGCCTTTCAGGCTACCATCGTAGAGCGGATTCAACGCGAGGCGCGCGCGGCCGGTCATCGCTTCGAAACCGGTCCAAGGGGCTTTTCCATTCTTGCTCATGACTGAAATTCTTCATAAAACACATCCGGGCGCGTGCGGCGCGCGCTGGATCGACAACGTTTCCGGCCAGGAGCTGGCTTCCTGCAACCCAACCGACGGAAGCGAACTCGGTAGGGTGCGGCTCGCCTCGGAAGCCCATTACGATGCGGTGGTCGCGCATGCGGCGCGCGTATTTGAGCGGTGGCGCATGGTTCCGGCTCCCCGGCGCGGCGAGATCGTGCGACAGATCGGCGATGCGCTGCGCGAGGCAAAAGACGAGCTGGGCACGCTGGTGACGCTCGAAATGGGAAAAATCCTCGCCGAGGGTAAGGGCGAAGTGCAGGAGATGATCGACATTGCGGATTTCGCGGTGGGATTGTCGCGCCAGCTCTACGGGCTCTCGATGCACAGCGAGCGGCCCGGTCATCGCATGTATGAGCAGTGGCACCCGCTGGGTATAACCGGGGTGATCAGCGCATTCAATTTTCCGGTGGCGGTGTGGAGCTGGAACGCGCTGGTCGCGCTGGTGGGCGGGGACACCGTCGTGTGGAAGCCCTCGCTCAAGACGCCGCTGACCGCGATCGCAGTGCAGCACATTTGCAATGGCGTGCTCGCCAAACACGGATGGGAAGGCGTGCTCGGCCTGGTGATCGGCCGCGACGATGTGGTCGGAAAACGGCTGATCGAAGACCGGCGCATACCTCTGATCAGCGCCACTGGATCGTGCCGGATGGGTCGAATTGTCGCAAAGACGGTGGCGGAGAGAATGGGGCGGAGCCTCCTCGAGCTTGGCGGAAACAACGGACTCATCGTCATGGATGACGCGGACCCGGATCTCGTAGTTCGCGCCGTGTTGTTCGGCGCCGTGGGCACCGCCGGTCAGCGATGCACCACCATCCGGCGGCTGTTTCTTCGGAGAGGGATCGCGGCGAAAATCACGGAGCGGCTCATTGCCGCGTACCGGCAGATTCGGATCGGCAATCCGGTGGATCCCGCGACTCTGATGGGGCCGCTGATCGACGCCGATGCGGTCGAAAACATGATGCACGGCCTCGATCGCGTGCGGGAACAGGGCGGAGAAGTGTTGTACGGCGGCAAGCGTCTGGAGGGCTGTTTCGTGCAGCCGGCTCTGGTAAAAGCCCGGCCTGACATGCCGATCCTGAAAGAGGAAATCTTCGCGCCGATTCTGTACCTGATCGGGTTCGACCAGCTTGACGATGCCATCGCGTGGCACAACGGCGTTCCGCAGGGGCTCTCTTCGGCCATCTTCACAAACAGCCTGTCTGCCGCCGAGACGTTCCTCGGTGCGCGCGGCAGCGATTGCGGCATCGCGAACGTGAACATCGGGACCAGCGGTGCGGAGATCGGCGGCGCGTTTGGAGGCGAGAAGGAAACCGGCGGGGGGCGCGAATCGGGCAGCGATGCGTGGAAAAGCTATATGCGCCGCCAAACCGTGACGGTGAACTGGTCGGGCGAGCTTCCCTTGGCCCAGGGGATCGAGTTCGAATTATAAGAGGTGTATACTGGGCGTTATGCGCTGCTCAAAACATTCTTACATGCTTGCGTTTGTGGTTCTCGCGGCCGGCGCGACGGTCAGCCGTGCGCAATCGTTCGACGTCAAAACCGGGCTTTGGGAATCGACCATTACTTCCGATATGAGCGGTATGCCGCCCATCGACACCAGCAAGATGACGCCGGAACAGCGCGCGCGTATCGATGCGGCGCTGAAGGCCCGCGCGGCCCGCGGCCCCACGACGCACACCAGCCGGAGCTGCATGACCAAGGAAAAGCTGGAAAAGAAATCGCTCGAAGATATGACCGATCGCAACCCGAACTGCAAGACCACGCTTCTCAACGCTTCGGCGAGCGTGGTCGATATCAAGATGGAATGTTCCGGCGCCATGAAGGGCAACGGAACCATGCATTTTGAAGCGTCTTCCCGCGAAAATATTAAGGGAACGGTCAAACTGGTTTCTGGCGACGAGGCTCACCCGATGACGGTCAACATCAACATGACGTCCAAGTGGCTGGGCGACGCCTGCGGCGACGTCAAGTAAGGCGATTCACTACTGTGCGGGAGCCGGCGGCTTCGCCGTTTCCACCGGTGTCACTTTCAACATGCCCATCGTCAGGGCGCGCAGCGATTTTTCCGCGTCTTTGAAGATCGGGTTGTCGCCGTAATACTGTTCCCGAACCATTCCCCACCGATCGATAAACAGGACGATGGGCGCGTGGGGACGAACGTCCTTGGGCACGTCGGCCAGCTTGATGATCCCCGGCTTGTCCAGATAGCCGATGGGAAACAGCGGCCGGTACCGGGAGATGAACGGACCCAGCAGGAATTTCGCCCGGTCGTCACCGGCGGCTCCGATTACTTGCAAGCCCTGCTTCCCGAAGTCCGTCTCGAGCTTGTTCATGATGTCGAGCGTTTTGATGCAATCCGCGCACTCCGTGGAAAAAATCACCAGGACCACGGTGTGCCCGCGGTACTTTGCGACATCGATGACCTTGCGGTCCGGCGTCATGATCAGAACCCTGGCAAGGGGGCGCGGCGTTCGCGCGTAAAGCGCCAGGCACAAGCACAACAGCACGGACGCGAAACGCAATCCACGGCACAACACTTTCAAACTGGCTCCTATTTCCTTATCTTAGTCGATTCATCTCATTTGATTCTCGACTTCTTCGAGCCAGTCCGGCCGTTTCAGGACCTCGCGCGGGCGGCTGCCGTCGGGCGGGCCGATAATCCCTTCGCGCTGCATCATGTCGAGAATCCGCGCGGCGCGGCCGTATCCGAGCCGCAGGCGCCGCTGCAAAGTGGACGTGGACGCCTTGCCCATTTCGAGGACGATGCGCACGGCATCCTGGTACATGGGGTCTTCGGCGCCGTCGTACTCCTCGCCTTCGCCATCGGCGTCGTCGGCGGGCGGCGCCATCAGGAAGGTCTTGTCGTACTCGGGCTCGGCCTGCTGCTTCCAGAACTCGACGACGCGATTCGTCTCCGCTTCACTTACGAAAGCGCCGTGCACGCGCGTCAGGCGCGACGAGCCGGGCGGCAGGAACAGCATGTCGCCCTTGCCGAGCAGATGTTCCGCGCCCATCACGTCCAGCACGGTGCGCGAATCCACCCGCGTGGCGACGCGGAAACTGATGCGCGACGGGAAATTCGCCTTGATCAATCCCGTGATCACGTCCACGCTGGGGCGCTGCGTGGCGAGCACCAGGTGCATCCCCACCGCGCGAGCCATCTGCGCCAGGCGCGCGACGGATTCCTCGACGTTGGCGCGCTCCAGCATCATCAGGTCGGCCAATTCGTCGATCACGATCAGCACATAGGGGATCTGCTCCAGCTCTTCGTCGCCGGATTCTTCTTCAAACAGGCTGCGTGGCTGCGCGTCGAGTTGCCGGACCTTCTTGTTGTATTGCTCGATGTTGCGCACGCCCTGCGAGGCCAGCAGCTTCAGGCGGCGCTCCATCTCCAGCACCGCGTTGCGCAGCGCATTGGTAGCTTTCTTGGCATCCGTGATCACCGGCGTCAGCAGGTGCGGGATGCCTTCGTAGAGCCCGAATTCCAGCCGCTTGGGGTCCACCATGATCATGCGAACCTGGCGCGGCGTCGATTTGTAGAGGATCGACATGATCAGCGAGTTGAGCATCACGCTCTTGCCCGATCCGGTGGAACCGGCGATCAGCAGGTGCGGCATCGAATCGAGCGCCGTCACGCGGATACGGCCGTTGATATCCTTGCCGAGCGCGATGGTCAGCGGCGACGCAGAATCGTGAAATTCCTCCGATTCCAGAATTCCGCGCAGGCTGATGACTTCGCGCTTGGAGTTCGGCACCTCGATGCCCACCGTCGGTTTTCCCGGAATGCGTTCGATCAGAATCGATTCGGCTTGCAGGCCGAGGCACAGGTCCTCGCTCAGCGTCGTGATGCGTGAATACTTCATGCCGGCTTCGGGTTTGAACTCGAAAGTCGTCACCACGGGACCGGGGTTGATCTGCACCACTGACCCGAGCACGTTGAACTCTTCGAACTTGGACTTGATGCGCGCGGCGATTTCCTTGAGTTCCTGGCTGTCGTACGCGCTGCGCGCAGCCGGTTCCTGCAGCAGGTCCGTCGCCGGCATACGGAATTCACGAGGCTTCGATCCCTGCGTCGACGCCGGTGCACTGCGTGCCGGACGCGTTGCCACAGGCGCGGGTGCGGGCAGAGGCGCCACGGGTTCCAGTCGCGCGGGTGTCATGTCGAGGGCGCGAATGGGGATGTCTTCAATCTGGATCTCCCGTTCCGGCTCCGGCGTCCAGGGCGGGTCCTGCGAAACCTCCGGCGCTATCGGCGTCAGCCGTTGGCGCGGAGCCGCCATGGCTTTGCGGAACTCGCGCTCCTCGGCACGCTCCTTCGCCATGCGAGCGCGCCGCGCCCGCCACTCACCCCATCGCGCGGCAAGCGCGCGGCTCCATGCGATCGGTCCGCTGAACCAACTGTGGAACCAGCCACGCAGGCGCGAGACCTCGAACGTCGAAACCAGATAGATGGACACGATCCAGGCCGTGACGGTGAGCAACCAGGCCCCCATCAGATTCAGGGAAGAAACCAGACTATCCGCGATCAGCGACCCGGCGAGTCCACCGGCCGGAATCGCGCCCGAGATCGGTTTCCACCCGGTGAGTCCGAAGGCCGCACAGGTGGCGCTCATCAGCATGACCGCCCCCAGAGTTTTCGCGAGCGGCGCTTCAATCGGAGAAGACCGAATCCATTTCCAGCCGAGCAGCAGGATCAGCACCGGGATCGCGTAGGCTGCCAGGCCGAAGGCCTGCAGGCACAGATCCGAGGTAAGTGCACCGACGCGCCCGGTCAGGTTCGCCGCCTTGGTAGCTCCGCTTACGGTGTCCCAGGATGGATCGAGAGGGTGATACGAGGCGAGACTGAAAAAAGTAAACAATCCCGCGAATAGAAACACGATCGCGATGGCTTCGTTAAGCCTCGCGTGTGAAGTGGGTCCTAAGTATCTCATCTTCCGCTGGAGCGGAAGAAGGCCAGAGCAATCACTATTATGCCAAAAATGATGCGGTACCACACGAACGCGCCCAGTGAGCGGCTGCGCAGGTACTTCAGGAAGAAGGCGATGGTGAAACATCCGGTAATGGCGCTGGCCAGGATTCCCGCGATGAAGACCATCTGCATGTCGTGCGGCAGGCCGCCTTGGTGCCGGTGCAGATCCCAGAATTTCTTGGCCGCCGCGCCGGCGATGATCGGAGTGGAGAGCAGGAACGAAAATCGGGCGGCGGCGGTCCGGTCCAGATTGCAGAACAAACCCGCGGATATCGTGGACCCGCTGCGCGACACTCCCGGAATCACAGCCAACGCCTGGGCCGCGCCGATGGCTAGCGAATCGGCCAGCGAGACGTGTCCAATGTCCTTCTGCTTACGCCCTGCCGCATCGGCGATCCACATCACCAACCCAATCAGGATCGCAGCCGTGCCGATAAGGTAGGGGCTCCGGAACGCCGTCTCGGCCTGCTTTTCGAACAGGAAGCCGATCAGGGCGCCAGGCGCCGTTCCCGCCATCAGCAGCCACAACAGGTGCGGGTTTTTCCTGAGCGTCATGTCCCGGCCGATGTTTAACCCCACGGCTTGCCCGATAATCTGTATCCAATCCTGAAAGAAAAACAGAATCACCGCCGCCAGCGTTCCCACGTGCAAGGCGACATCGAAAGTCAACCCACCGTCGTCCCAGCCGAGGATCCAAGGCACGATGATCAGGTGCGCGCTACTGCTGATAGGCAGAAACTCGGTCAATCCTTGCAGAATGCCCAGGATCACCGCTTGGACGAGAGGCATAGTAAATCAGAGTAGCGCAGATGCCGGTTCCCACGGCGGCCGAACAGGCGTAAACTATAGCTATGCGGGGATTTTTTTGGGTGATCGTGTGTACACTTGCGGCCGGACTCCGCGCCGCGCCGACTTTCTACCAGGACGTTCTGCCCCTGCTCCAGCGAAATTGCCAGAACTGCCATCGCCCCGGCGAAGCTGCGCCCATGCCGCTCCTCTCCTATGAGGACGCCCGCCCGTGGGCAAAAGCGATCCGGCAGGCGGTACTCACCAGGAAGATGCCGCCATGGTTCGCGGATCCCGCCTATGGGCATTTCTCGAACGATCGAACTCTGCGCCAGGCCAACGTCGACACGATCGCAGCCTGGGTGGATGCGGGCGCGCCGGCCGGCAACCCCAAAAATGCGCCCAAGCCCGTGGAGTTTACCGAAGGCTGGAACATCGGGAAGCCCGACGTGATTCTGGAGATGCCGTCGGAATACCAGGTGGCCGCGAGCGGGACCATCGAGTATCAGCACTTCATCGTGCCCACCGGCTTCACCGAGGATAAATGGGTCGAAGTGGTGGAGCTGCGTCCGGGAAATCGAGCCGTCGTGCACCACGCCGCGGTTTTTGTGCGGCCGCCCGAATCGCGTTGGATGCGCGAGGTCAAGCCCGGCGAAGCGGCTTCAGGAAAACAGGTCGCAGGGCAGGGGCTCGCCGAAGAGCTGCTGGATTTTCATGTGCCGGGAAGCGTGCCGCATCGATTGGCGCCGGGTCAGGCCAAGCTGATCAAGGCCGGCAGCGATCTGGTGTTCCAGATGCACTACACCGCCAACGGCAAGCCTGCGGCCGACCGGACTCGGATCGGCATCGTGTTCGCCAAGCAGCCGCCGCGGGAGCGCATCTTCACTTTGCAGATCGCCAATCGCGGCTTCGCCATTCCGCCCGGCGCCGCGGATTACCCGGTGGAGGCGAAGCTCGCCGTCGAGGAGCACGCGCGCATCGTCGCCTTGAATCCGCATATGCACCTGCGTGGAAAATCGTTCGAGTTTCGCGTGACGCCTCCCGGCGGCGATTCGCAAGTCCTGCTGCGCGTCCCGCGCTACGATTTCGCATGGCAGCTCCAGTATTACCTGGCCGACCAGCTTCCGCTCGCGCCCGGATCGCGCATCGAATGCTCCGCTCGATTCGACAATTCGCCCAATAATCCCGCGAACCCGGATCCCGCCAAGGAAGTCCATTGGGGCGATCAGAGCTGGGAGGAGATGATGGTGGGCACCGTGGACGTCGCCATCAACGTCAATCTGAACCCCATGGATCTCTACCGGCCTAAGCGGGCTAAATCCGAATAACGTGACCACCCTATTGCTCCTCGTACTGGTGTTCGGAACGGTAGTTGTATCGCTGCTATCCATCGCCGCCGCCATTCGCTATCGCGCGGTCCGCCCGCCCCCGCTCGCCGATCCGCTGCCGGTCAGCGTTCTGAAACCCCTGTATGGGCTCGATAGCGGGCTCGAATCGAACCTGCGGACTTTCTTTGAACAGGACTATCCGGCCTTCGAAATTGTGTTCGCCCTGCGAAGCCCTTCCGATCCGGCGGTTGCCGTGGTGGAAAAACTCCAGTGCGAATATTCGCACGTCTCCTCGCGAGTGATCTTCACGGGCGAACCGCCTTACGCCAACGCGAAGGTCCACGCGCTGGACGCGATGTTGCGCGCGTCGGCGCATGAGCTGGTGGTGATGAGCGACAGTGACGTGCGTGTCACGCCGCAGCTTCTGCGTGCGCTTGCCGCGGAGTTCCAGGACCAGCGTGTCGGCGTGGTGACGTGTCCCTATCGCGCCGTTCCCGGCGCAAGTCTCTGGTCGCAACTGGAGGCCACAGGCCTCAATACCGATTTCATCGCCGGAATCCTGGTAGCGAGAATGCTCGAAGGGATGCGCTTCACCGTGGGACCCACCACGGCGGCGCGGCGCACGGCTCTCGAATCGATCGGCGGATTCGACCGGCTGAAGGATTTTCTGGCGGAGGACTTCGTCATGGGAAAACTGGCCGCCGAAGCCGGATTCAGCGTGATCCTTTCGTCCTACGTCATCGAACATCACATTGGCGAGGCGGGTCTGCGGAACAACGCGGCGCACCGGTTGCGCTGGCTGCGAAGCACCCGCCGATCCAGGCCCGCGGGCTACCTCGGACAGCTTTTCACTATGCCGGCGCCGCTGGCGATTCTTTTATGCCTGATCGCGCCGGAGTGGTGGCCGGCGGCATTGGCGGCCTGGATCATGCGCAACCTCGCGGCCTACGTCGTATCCGCCCGTGTTCTCCACGCGAAGGTCGATTGGCTCCTGTTACCGGTCGA
This sequence comes from Terriglobia bacterium, assembly GCA_963842485.1. Taxonomy (GTDB): domain Bacteria; phylum Acidobacteriota; class Terriglobia; order Bryobacterales; family Bryobacteraceae; genus Palsa-187. Next base: position 23,561 of record CAWJHI010000017.1, read on the forward strand.
GGATCTGATCGCCTTCGGCTTCTGGATCGCGGGTTTCTTCGGCAACACCATTGTCTGGCGCGGGCGGCGCTACCGGCTCCAGCCGGACGGGCGATTCGCCAGCATGTAACCAACATTCATAACGAACGGTAATCCGTCTGGTACGTATATCTCTCCAGGAGATCCCATGCAGGACGTGCGTTTTGCCTTTCGCCTGATCCGCCAGAATTGGGCTTTTTCGCTGACCGTGATCGTGATCCTGGCGTTGTGCATCGGCGCGAATACGGCGGTGCTTTCGGTGGTCAACGCGGCGATGGTCCAGCCGCTCGGTTACCCGGAACCGGACCGCCTGGCGCAGGTGGTGACCATCTACCGCGGCGAATACAACGGCGATTCTCACGACGGCACCACCTGGGAAACCATCCGGGATCGCGCCAGCTCCATCGAAGCCGCCTGCTACGGCGGCGGATGGACTGGCGTCAACATGGGCGTGAGCGGCAGCGGCGTTTACGTCAAGCTGCAACGCGTCTCGGCCGGATTCTTTCACGTTTTAGGCATTGCTCCGGAAATCGGACGCGAATTCAGCGAAGCCGAGGATCGCGCCGGTGGACCCGCCGTAGTGGTCCTGGGCAACACTTTGTGGAAAAAATATTTCAATGCCGATCCAGGCATAGTCGGCCGGTCGATCCTGCTGGGCGGCGAGCCTCATACTGTGGTTGCCGTCATGCCCGCGCTTTTCCGGTCCAACACCGATGCCGAACTGTGGACGCCGCTGCGGCCGAAGCGCACGGGTGAAGGCAGCGGGACCAATTACGGCATCCTCGCGAGATTGCGCCCGGCCGCGACGTGGGTGCAGGCTTCGTCGCAACTGGCGTCCTTGGTGCCGGAGCTGAAGACCCTCGGCTCCTATCGCAAGGATGCCGACGTAAAGCTCGACCTTGAAAGCTTGCAGCAAGGCATGACCCAGAAGCTGCGGCAGCCCCTGATGATCCTGTGGGCAGCGGTCGCGGCGGTGTTCGTGCTCGGATGCGTGAACATCGGAGGCATGCTGCTGGCGCGCGCGTCGGGTCGTGTCGGGGAGATCGCCACGCGCCTCGCGCTGGGTGCGCCGATCGGCCGGGTCGTGCGGCAGCTTCTGGTCGAAAGCACCGTTTTCGGCCTCTTCGGCGGCGCCGCCGGAGTTGCCGTCGGTTGGGCCGGTCTTCAAGCCTTGAAGGCGCTCGGCGCGGAAACATTTTCGTTCCTCAAAGTAGTGGAGTTCGACTGGCGCGTGCTGGCGGCGACGCTGTTCTTGACTCTGCTCGCTGGAATCGGATTCGGGATGGTCCCGGCGTGGCAGGCCGCCCACGTCGACCTGCGCTCGGCCCAGACGGGGTCGCGGACCGTCGCGGGCCGGAAGCGATACGTCTCGCTCGGAGGCTTGGTCGGCGGCCAGGTGGCCTTGACCGTGCCGCTTCTGGTCGGCGCGGGTCTGCTTCTGCGCACCTTTCTGTTTCTGTGGAACCTGAGTCCCGGATTCGATCCAAATCACGTGCTCACCGCGCGATTTTCGCTTGCGGACGCGCGCTACAACTCCCAAAAAATGAACCAGTTCTTCGACACCGTCACCGCGCGTCTGCATCAGATTCCAGGCATTGAATCCGCCGCCGTCAGCCTGAATCTTCCCTATGAGCGCGGCCTTAACGACGGCCTGCGCCTTCCCGGGGAAACGCGATTCAAGATCACCGACATGACGTATGTGACTCCGGAATATTTCACCGCTATGCGCATCCCCTTGTTTCAGGGCCGCGTCTTCACGCGAGCCGACGGACCCGATGCTGCTGGCGTCGCTGTCGTGAACCAGGCGCTGGTGAATCTTTACTTCAAGAACAAAGAGGTGCTCGGCCAGCCCGTTGGCATCGAAGGCACACAGTGGCAGATCATCGGAGTCGTCGGCAACGTCCAGCAGAAACCCGGATGGGGCGACTACGGCCCGATCGGACAGATCCCCACCGTCTATATTCCCGCCGCGCAGACCAGCGACGGGTTTCTTCAGATGGTGCACACCTGGTTTTCTCCGAACTGGATCGTCCGTAGCCCGCTTGCCGGCGAACAGGTGAAAGCCGCCATCGAAAGCGCGACTCGATCCGCTGACCCGATGCTGCCCATGGCGGAATTTCGTTCCGTCTCGGACTTGAAGATGGGCTCCCTCCGGTTCCAGCGTTTCCTGGCTTCGCTCGTCGACGCGCTCGCCGGGCTCGCCATTCTACTGACGACCCTGGGGATTTACGGCCTGATCGCAAATCTGGTTGCCGAACGCACCAAGGAACTTGGCATCCGCCTCGCGCTCGGATCGACGTCGGGCGAAGCGGTCTGGACCGCGCTCCGTCCCGGCTTGTTATGGGTGCTGGGAGGCGTCGCGGCCGGAACCGCGCTGGCCCTCGGCCTCGAGCGATTCCTGAACAGCTTCATCTACGGAGTGCAGCCGGCAGACGTAGTCACCCTTGCCGGCGTAGCCGTGGGGCTGATCCTGGCGACCTCCATCGCGAGCTTCGTTCCGGCCGCGAGGATCGTCCGCTTGAATCCGGCGGATACTCTGCGGTCTGAGTAACTGGGGTCTAAGTAATTATTGATTCGCCCGCGTCGCCACCGGCGGCCCCAGCAGGTCCTCCGTCGACGTGCTGCTGATCCCGTAGCGCGGCTGAATATACTTTTCGAGAAACGCGAGTTGCCTCCGCCACGCATCCAAACGATGATCGCGCTGGCTGAACCCGTGCAACTCATTCGGATACGTGAAGTAGTAGTAAACCTTGCCGTGTTCTTTCAGCGCGCGGACGAACTGCGCCGATTCATACGGTGGAACCTGCGGGTCGTTTTCCCCATGCATCACCAGCAGCGGAGTCTTGATCTTGGCGGCATCGGCCAGCGAGTCCGCTTTGCGATAAACCTCCGGCTTCTCCTCCGGAGTGCCGCCCATTTTCATCATCCAGCGAATGGCCGTGTTGCGGTTGGTCCTTTCATTGAACGTCGCGCGGTCCACCACGCCGTATAACTCGATGGCGGCAGCGAACAGGTCGGGATACTTGGTCACCGCGTAGCCGACCATGGTGCCGCCATGGCTGCCTCCGCCGATCGCCAGGCGCTTGGGATCGGCCATGCCCTGCTTCACCAGATATTCGGCGCCCGCCGCGACATCGTCCATCTCCCCGCCGCCGCTGTCTTCGACATTCAGGTTCCGGAATTTCTCGCCGTACCCGGTGCTGCCGCGGTAGTTCGGCTGCAGCACCACATACCCCGATTGCGCCAGGTATTGCGGCCAGGAATCGAACCGGAACGTGTCCTGCCCCTCCGGCCCGCCGTAAATCCACAGCACCGCCGGATATTTCGTCCCCGCCTTGAATCCACGCGGTTTGTGGAGAATCGCGGCCACGTCCATGCCGTCCTTGCTACGGAAGTGCACTTCTTCCGGCATCACCAGGCCGCTCTCGAAATTCTTCGGTGTCGTGTGCGTAAGATATTTCGGCGTCCCGTTCAAGTCGGCCACCAGCAGATTGGTCGACTCCATCGGCGAACTGCGATGGAAATAAATCCGGTTGCCATCCGGCGACCACTCCGGCTGCGATTCGACCCCGGGAGTCGTGAACTTCGCCAACTGGCGCGCAGCCGAGCCATCCGCCGGCACAATCCAGATATCGCTCTCTTCCAGGTTCCTGCGGCTCGACACGATCGCCAGCGATTTTCCGTCGGGAGAGAACACCGGATTGGTGTCTTCATACTCGCCATGTGTAAGCGCTTTCGGCGCGCCGCCGGATGCGGAGATCAGATAGACGTTGTCCCACCCGCTGTCCTGAAGCACCACGGCGAGCGTGCGCCCATCCGGCGACCACTGCGCTTTACGAATCGACCACCCGCCCCCGCGATCCGTGGGCGACGTGTACAGCGTCACGGGATCGGCGGCTGCCTGGCCTTTGGCTGGATCGAATTTCAGCACGTTCAGCTTCCCGCTGAAATACTCGGGTGCGCGCGCCGTGTAGGAAATTCGCGTGCCATCCGGCGACCACGATGCCCCTTCTTCGTCGAGATTCGCCGCCGTCAGATAATCGGTCACCATCCCGTCTTCGCTCACCACCATCATGTTGTTATGACCGCGGCGCCCGGTCTCGAAAAGAATCCAGCGGCCCTTCGGCGACCATTGCGGCTGCCGGTCGGACGCCTGCCGGGGATCTCCCGGACCATTCGCCGCATTGGTGATCCGCCGCGGCGTACCGCCTGCCGCCGGCGCCACCCAGATCCCCCCTTGGCTCGCGTAAGCGATCGAGCGCCCATCCGGCGACCAGCTCAACCCCGACTTCCCCGCCGCCGTGCTGGTGAGTGTCACGGGCCAGCCGCCTTCGGCGGGCATTAAGACAATTTGCCCGTTCCGCGTCATCGCGAACGTCTTGCCGTCCGGCGAGAGAGCCGTTTCGCCGACGGGTTCTACCGATAGAAGATCCTCCAGCGTGAGCCGGTGGTTTTGAGCGGCGAGTGCGCCGCAGATTCCTAGAAGCATCGTGATCGTGCGCATCTGAATAGAAATTGTATCAACGATCCGCGCAAGCTACTGGTCTGCGACGCAAGTCATGTCCAATAACGCCACAGTGTGCAAAAAGGGGGACTGGCTCGAATTTCGCCGCTTTTGCGAAAGTTCGTGCCTGTACCCTTTTTTGCCCCGTCCCGAATCTCTCCGTTCGGGCGCCGGCCAATAGCTATGCAGTGTGCAAAAAGAGGGACTGGCTCGAATTTCGCCGCTTTTGCGAAAGTTCGTGCCTGTACCCCTTTTTGCCGCGCCCGAATCATATCGTTCGGAGAGCAGCGACGCACTATACTACTTCTTCGGCTTGTACTCGACGAACAATTCTGGAAATTGCTGTTGCAACGCGGCAATTTTCGGACGGTCGCAGACTTGAATGTACGGATTGTCGGGATTGTAGTAGGCGTAGTCCTGGTGATAATCCTCGGCACGATAGAACGCCTTCAGCGGAGTCACTTCGGTCACGATCGGCTTGGGAAAAACCTTCTGACCGTCGAGTTGCGCGATGTAGGCTTTTGCAAGACGCTGCTGCTCATCGTTGGCGTAGAAAATCGCAGACCGGTACGACGTTCCTACATCCGGACCCTGCCGGTTCAATTGCGTCGGATCGTGTGCCACCGAGAAATAGATTCGCAACAGCTGGCCGTACGTGATCCGTGAGGGATCATAGACCACTTCGACCGACTCCGCGTGGCCCGTCGTCTCGGTGACCACTTGTTTGTAGGTCGCCGTCTTCGCCGTTCCTCCGGAGTATCCGGCGGTCGTCGATAGTACGCCCTTTACTCGTTGAAACACCGATTGCACGCCCCAAAAACAGCCTCCCGCGAAGACGGCGGTTTCCTTTCCCGGCTTCGGCGCGAGAGAGGCATCGCTTGACGGCGGAGGAATCGGTGGATTCGGAGCGGCGAATGTCGCGGAAATCGCGAGAAGAAATCCGGCGGCAACGTGGCGCGAGGCAATTTGAAAACTCATGCGAATTCCTCATTTCCAAAGATACCCCATGCCTCATTACCCGTAGTCTTCAATCGCTTCCGCCCGGACCCGCAATTTGTTCGCTTAAGCATAACTGGACACCGGGGCCAGGTTCTTCGCGCTCCGCTCCGCCGTAATTTTTTCCAGATACCCGCTTTGTCGGAAGGCATCCATGGCGTCGGCGGGTAAGCCTTTCGATATGGCCCACTCCCGGATTACGGGACGAACATCTGAAGAGAAAGCATCCTTCAAGCAGCCTTCTGCATTCACCAGTTCACACTGTTTCTGATAACCCGCCAGCTTTTCGTGATCCACCAGGGCAGCCTTGGCGTACAACTCCAAGGCCGTGGTGACCGTCTGTATCATGGCTTCCATCTTGCCTTTCAGGTTGTGACTCTGGTCGATCATATAAGCGATTTCGGCCCGCCTGCCCGTCTCCCATTCGAAGTGCAGAATCTCGTGGAAGATGCGAAAAACCTGGTAGGGATCGATCGAACCCAGCGTCAGGTCATCGTCGGCGTAGCGGCGATCGTTGAAATGAAATCCGCCCAGCATGTCCAGATCCAGCAGCCATGCCACGATCTGCTCGATATTCTGCGTCTGATAGTGATGGCCCGTATCCACCAGGACCCTGGCCTTTGGTCCGGCGCTTTTCGCAAACAGCAGCGCCATTCCCCAGTCCGCGATATCGGTGTGATAGAAGGCCGGTTCAAACGGCTTGTACTCGATCAGCATCCGTTGATCCTGGCTCATCCGCGCGTAAGCTTGGCGAAGACCCTCCTCGAACCACCTGCGCCGGTGGCGGATATTCTGCGTGCCCGGATAATTCGACCCGTCCGCGAACCACAAAGACAGATCCCGGCTGCCCAGGCGCCTGCCGATCTCGATACTCTTGATGATGTGTTCCAGGGCTTCTTTCCGGATCGCGGGATCGGGATTGCCCAGCGATCCATACTTGTATTGCTGATCTTGAAAAACGTTCGGGTTGATGGCGCCCGCCCGCACCCCATACTTTGCGGCCAGCTCCTCGACCGCCTCGGCGTCCGCGACTCCGTTCGGCAGATCCCACAAGACGTGTAGTGCCACGCTGGGACAAACGCCTGTCAGGCGATGCACCTGGCCGGCATCGCTCAGTTTCTCCGCGATCGTGCTGGCGGCCGCCGGTTGAAGAAATTTGCCAAATCGCGTGCCCGTGTTCGCGAATCCCCAGGAAGGCAGCTCAATATGGAGCTGGTTGAGGGACCCAACGATGGCTTCGCTCTGTCTCGCGGTGAACATTTGACATCCCAGTCTACATAATCGACGGGACGAACTTGCCGCATGAGCTTCAGTGCCGCGATAACGGTGTGCCGACCCAGAAAGGGTTGGTGCAGTTCCCGCAAGTAAATCAGGTAGAATGAAGACTCGGTGAGGTGCGAGAGCGGTTGAATCGGGCGGTCTCGAAAACCGTTGAACCTTTGCGGGTTCCGTGGGTTCGAATCCCACCCTCACCGCCAGAACTATATCAGTGGGTTAGCGACGACGCGAAAGAAATCTGACCAATTCTGACCAAGGCTCTCATTTCTGTCCCGCTCGCTTCGGCATTGCCAGCAACTTCGGGCGCTTGACGCTCGGGAATAGTTTCTCGCGCAGAATGCTCGTAAGCCGCGCTTGACGCTCTGGCACCCAACGCGCGTAATGCTTCAAAACCATTTCCTCGGTGTCGCCGATCAGGATTGCTACGTCCGCCGGAGAGACTTCATTCTGAAGCAGGATTCGGACGAAAGTATGCCGGAATCGGTGCGGGTGGGGCGACTGTTCCCATCTTCCACACAACGCCCAAACACGGTTGAGTTTCCTCCGCCAGAGATCAGTGACGGTTGCCACCCGGGTCGAGCCCCCAGGCATCATGAACGGTCTCTGGGTACCATTTCTTTTTGCCAAGGACTGTAGCCGGGAAACAAGTTCATCCGGCAGAACCGTGAAGACCGGCTGATTATTCTTGATGGCGCGAACGATACAGTCAGTCCCACTTAAACGGTTCATGTCGAACGTTACCGCATCTGAGATCCGAAACCCCGTATTGCACAACAGCATGATAAACGTTTCGACGTCATGGCCGGACCATTCTCCCTGATGCGAACCGTTCTTCCAATTCAATGGTTGAACTTGCCGACACGCCGCATATTGTCGTTTCATCTCCTCATCTGTGAATGGCCATTTGTCAGCGGCAGCACCGGCCCCCGGCGGTGCTTTTAGATCCTCAGCCGGGTTTCCACAATCATCTTTCGTTTGACACTGAACCTTAAGAACCCCTTTAGCCGTTCGAGCTTTTTGCCCTTTGATCGCACACCATCCTTCCATGTCCCGTAAAACTCATCCATATCGGTAGGGCTGAACTGATCGAGCATCACGTAGCCCTTCGTGTTCGCAAATGCCATAAGTTGGTTCACCAACGTTCGATATTTTCGGGAAGTTTCTGATTGGGTGTCGATCGCCTTCAGCGTCAGGTAAGCGGTTGTTGCTCGCGCTAGGGTCCAGCGCTGGATGTTCTCAACTGCTGCTATAGCTGGCGTCGGCTCCTTTGGAGCCGGAGCGCCTCCAGTCCACCGCCCAGCCTGTTCCCAGCCGGAAGCGACCCGCCCTGCCCCCTCCCAATCGCGGAATTCAGTATTCATTCTTCGGAATTCGCCAGCCAACGTTCCGCCGGCGTAAATCGGGCAATTGCACCGCTTCCAGCCCTTCTTGCGTTCGTCGTACTCGTACGAGCGAGAGTTCACACGACGGCCCCCAGCGCATCGTTTCGAGTGACGTTGTTGCAAAGTCAGTCGCATAGTGGGTTGATTATATCTCTTTCATCCGAGTGGGTTGAGCAACTTAGTGTGGATTCGTCGCGCAACCGAAGCGGGGATGGTGTAGCGTGTTAACGCCTTCTTTGTACCGAAGTGAACCTTGATGACATCGGGTTCGTCCTTTACGGCTTTTCTAACTGTCTCGCGGCTAAGGTTCCATCGCTCCGCCAGCTGATTAACCGAGAAGTGTTGTTCGAATGCGATGTCAGAACCGGTCGAATTGCGGGAGAACCCGGCTACAATATCGCTCATCTTCTCGATCTGCGACACGTTCGACATGGGTTTATGAAATTGCGGAGGCCGCAGCTGGCGTGCGTCAACTGGTGTGGCCAACGTCTTGGCTGATTTGAGTTTTATTGCCGCATCGTCGGCCATCGGACCCTTTGCGGGTGATCCAAGAAAACGAGGAACGGTGGCATCGCAGCAATCAACTTGCGCAGAGGCGTGTTGTCGGCGTTGTCACCTCGAAGGCGCGTCCCATGCGCACCACTACGAAAACGTCGGACGTGATCACGAACGTGCCAGCGACTGTGGCTGCCCCATGTCCTTCAAAAAGGACGGAATCGACAGCGGTTCACCACCGAAAGCGGACGCTTTCCTCCCTCCGCCAGTTGTGAGGTAGTGACGCCCGAGGTTCAAGGAGAAGCCCACCGGTTGTCAACTTGAAAGGAGATTTTCGAGCGAGCCTCGAGCTCAATCTACTGACGGGATAAGTTTCCTGAAGAGAAGGACTTACGACGGGAAGATTGCGGCGCCTGACGCACCAAAGGCACAGACCGCGCAGATAGCTGGGATCGAATTGTTCGCTACAGAGAGCGAAGTAACTCCCGATCATGGCACAAAAACAGATGTTTGTCAATAGTTTTATTTGGCAATTACCCCATCAGTAACAGTACACTAGCTAAACCTCTGAATCTACAGTCTGGAGGAAAATGCGACATAATCGCTAGTTACGACGATAAAGCGAACACCGAGATAGGTTGAGAACGCGCAAGCCACGATGAAGAACACCAAGCCTGCCGCGATTGGGAGCGGATTGCATGATGAGTTGCCCGGCCCTTCTGGCAGCGCAAGAGCATGCAACATTCTACTATTAGATTGCTTGACGCCTGCGACGATCCCGGCAACGATGCTGAAGCCGCGCAGGGGTTTCACGCGGGATTGCAGACTGACAAAGACGGATAGGCCTTATGAATGCGAGGATTTCGGGTGTACTGAAGGAAGCGGCGACTGACCTGTGCCGCTACCTGGAGGGGCTGCTGCCGAGTCTCTCTGAGAACTGGTGGACCGAGTTGGTGGTTCGAGTGCTTTCGTTCCAGCAACAGCGCGCGGTCGAGCAGCGGAAGATCACCGCGCTGTCAGGCCTCGATCTTGCCGCTCTGCTTCGCGTCCTCGATCAGAACTGGTATGCAATCTCAGAAGCCAAGAATCCGCCTGCGGAGGCACGCCACTACGTGAAGGAAATGCGGTCCGTCCGCGACCGCTGGGCCCACGCGAGCGTCGATGAGTTCTCCGACGATGACGTCTACCGCGACCTGGACACGATTCAGCGCTTCGCGATGATCATTGATGCAAGGGAAGCGCTGATTGAGGAGATCCGCAAGCTCAAGGCATCGGTTATGGTGCCACCTTCTTCACCGCCAAACCCTAAGCCAGAGTCGCCTGTAGAAGAGGCCGCTTCAGACACGGCCGCCTTCCAAGTCGGTCAAATCGTCACCCCAAAGTCAAATCCGTCCTTGCGGGGCGCAATAGTCGCCATCATTCCCGGGCTGACTGAGAAGCGCTATTCGGTTTTCCAAGAAGGCTCAGTCGTGACCTACTACGAATCACAACTGGCCGCTCCCCTGCCGGCACCCTCTTTGAAGGTTCTTTCACTGGCGGATTTTCACAGGCATCTCACGGGCATTCAGATCCGGCATCCTGCCCTCTCGGTTCTCTACTCCCTCAATGCCGGACGCATAGATTGCGTTCCGTACCAGTTTCGCCCTGTCCTCAAGTTTGTCCGGGCGGAACGTCCGCGCCTCTTGATTGCGGACGGCGTAGGAGTTGGCAAGACGATTGAGGCGGGTCTGATCCTCCGAGAACTCCAAGCCAGGCGTGACATCCGCAGCGTCCTCATTATCTGCCCGAAGCCCCTGATCACAGAGCGCAGGTGGGAGGTGGAAATGCGGCGATTCGACGAGCGATTTACGCCGCTTGATGGCGACAAGCTCCGTTACTGCATTCGCGAGACGGATCTCGATGGAGTCTGGCCGGAGCAGTACTCGAAGGCGATAATCCCATACTCGCAGTTCGACGAGGACCTTCTGTTTGGAAACACCGGCACTGGCAGGCGCCAGCGGAAGGGTCTGCTTGACCTCAATCCGCCGCCACGGTTCGATCTAGTCATCGTTGACGAGGCGCAGCACATCCGGAACGAGAGCACATTCTCCCATCGGTGCGTTCGGTTCTTCTGCGAAAACGCAGAGGCTGTACTGTTTCTGACCGCGACACCGTTGGAAATGGGCAGCACGGACTTGTTCGTTCTGCTTAACCTGCTTCGGCCAGATCTTATTCGCGATCTTCCGACATTTGAGACGATGGCCGCTCCAAATCCGTCTATTAACGCCGCGGTCACCTTGGTTCGGCTTGAACGCGAGGGCTGGCAAGGTGACGCCCTGGCCGCACTTGGAGCGGCAGCCAGTACTCCATGGGTGAACTCGCACTGAGACACGACCCATCAAGTCGAGGAGGAATCCGGATATTGGTGCTTCGGACAGCAGCGGACCCGAAGGCGCCATCGGCTCTCCTTCGACGCTGCTGACCTATCGCGCATTTCGGGAGAACCGAGTAGGGCAAAATTTAGGGCACTATTCCCAGTTTTGAAAGGTTCTATCATGCTCGGTAACGAAAAACTGCCTCTGGGCCACGCCCGGTACCATATCATGCAGGGCAGCCTATCATGAACCGTTAGCGCTCTTCTTGCGGCTCGCGGCCTCCTACCGTCTGGGGACCCGTCAGGACAATGTACGGGATGCCCGCAGCATTCATCATCTTGTTGAGATTTGCCAGATCGACCTCCGCCAACTTGCGGATCTGTTCGTGCGCGGCCGGCATCTCCTTTTCGAGTAGGTTGAGTTCCTCGCTGTCGTCCAATGAGGGCGTACCCGTGTAACTCTCCAGCCCGGTCATCAAACGGGTGACCCGCTGCGTCAGCGAGGCTGGCCTCCGGGGGCGAAGTGCGGCCGCAGCTCCTCCTCCTTCACCGAATCCCGCGGCGTAATTCAACTGAACCGCGTTCACTTGTTTCGAGAGATCCTCGGCCGTCTTTTGGACGTTATCGGGGATTTTCGGCGCGCCGGGGCGCTTCCAGGACGCCAGGGTAGCGTCTAAGTTGGCCTTCAGCGCGTTGACTTGCCGTTGATCCAGCAGGACGGTACGTGACAAATCATAGGCCTTCATGATCGCATTGTGCCGGGCCGCGCGAGCAGACGCGGATATCTGGATACGAGGATCTTCCTCGACGCTCACCGTTTTGGTCTGCGTCTGCGAGCCCAGCGCCAGCTTAACGCTGTACTGTCCGGGTTCAACGAGAGGCCCATGCTGGAGGCCGCCTCCTCCCCCCGCGCCCTCTCGTTGTGGAGGTGCTGGAGGATCGTACCGCAGATCCCAGGCGACTCGGTTGATTCCAGGCTTGAGAGAGCACGTCGACGAGTCAGGCGATTCGGCACTAAGCTCGCGTGCTTCACCGGACGGGCAGCGAATATCCCGAATTGTTTTCCCCGACGCGTCGGTGACCGTAATAGTGGGATGATTCGTGTCGGTCGGTGCACTCTTCAAGTAAAAGTCGATTAGCGCGCCATAGGGTGGGTTTGGACCCTCGAACATTCTCCTTCCGCCCAAGCTGGTGCCGGGTGGCACGCTTTCTTTCATTCGGAAAAGGAAGGCTGGACGAATATCGAACAGGTGGAGACCTGAATCGAGTACCTGCTGGTTGATCTGCTGAATAGGCGTAATATCGTCTAGAATCCAGATGGACCGCCCATGCGTTCCTAAGATCATATCGTTGTCTCGGACCTGGATTTGGATGTCGTGCACGGGCACGGTCGGCAGGTTCATCTGAACCCTCATCCAGTTCGTCCCGCGGTCCCACGAAAAGAACAAACCCCGCTCCGTTCCGGCGTAGAGCAAGCTCTGCACCTTTGGGTCTTCCCGGATCACGTGCACGGTGCCGTCTCTCTCAGAGATGCCGTTCGTGATCGGCTGCCAGCTCTGCCCGTAGTCGCCCGTGCGGTAAAGATAAATATGATAGTCTCCGTTCTCATGGCCGTCGAAGGCAGCGTAGGCAACCCCCTCAGCATACTTCGATGCTACGACGCGGCTGACATAGGTGCCCTTAGGCACGCCTGGTATGCGGTCAGCCACGTTGGTCCAAGTCTTGCCGCCGTCGCGCGTGACTTGCACATTACCGTCATCCGTGCCCGCGTATATCAATTGTGCGTTCATCGGCGATTCGCCAATCACCGTGATGCACGGCCATGTGCTTACTCCGTCGAAAAGCGAGAGCATGCGCGCATTGGGAAGTTGGCCCAGGATGGGTATCTTGGTACGGTCTTCGTTGTTGGTCAGGTCCGGGCTGATCTTGGTCCAGCTCTCCCCTCGATTCGTGGACTTAAACAGGAAGCTGCCGCCCAAATAGAGCGTATTGTGGTCGTGGGAGGAAATCTCGACGGGCGACTCCCATTCAAAACGGTAGGGCGCCTCGCCCGGTTTTTCGCGCGGCTTTATATTGTGCAATTCGTTGGTGCGGAAGTCGTACCGCATTAGCGAAGCCTGTTGCGATTCCGGATAATCAATATTCGGGTCTTCCGGGTCTAGACGGTTATACATACCGTCACTGTCATCGACCTTGACCCAATCGGAGTTATATATGCCCCGGGTTTGCAGGCTATTGCTCGGTCCGCACCAGCTTCCGACGTTTTGCATGCCGCCACACACCTTATACGGCCGGTCGTTATTCGCCGACACCTCATAGAACTGGCCGATCGCGATGACGAAGTCATCCTCCCAGTTCCGGCCGCCATCGCGAGTCAGGAAGATGCCACCGTCCACACCGACGATCATGTGGCTTGAGTTATTCGGGTCGATCCAGAGACCGTGGTTGTCGACGTGAATGCGGTCGCTGCGCGGTGCGAAAGTCTTGCCGCCGTCTTCGGAGTAGAACAGATTCGTGCCGCCCACCCAGACACGCAAATCGTTGTTCGGGTCAACCGCGATCCCCCCGAAGTAGTTGGGCCGGGGATTAAAGTCGCTCATCCTGGTCCACGTCGATCCCTTGTCTTCGCTCCGGAAGATGCCTCCCTTTGCATGCTGGAGCCGGGCGTAGACGATGTTCGGATTGCGTCGATAAACCGATAAACCAGTCCGGCCCACGTCTCCACCATCCGTGTACGGCAGCCCGTTGGTGAGTTTCGTCCACGTTTTGCCGCCATCCGTCGTCTTGTAGATCCCCCCCTCGGGACCTCCACCATCGAAGCCCCAGACGGTGCGCCGGCGCTCGTAAGCGCCGGCATAGAGCGTGCCCGGGCTCTGCAGATCCATCGCGATATCCGACACTCCCGTGTTTTCGCTGATGAATAGCGACTGCGTCCACGTTTTGCCTCCGTCGGTCGTCTTGTACACACCGCGGTCGCGGCTGGCCGCCCACTGATCGCCAAGGGCAGCGATGTACACCGTGTCGGGATCGCGCGGATCAATGACAACCGCCCCAATCGAATTCGTGTTCTCCAGGCCCATCAGCTGCCACGTCTTGCCCGCGTCGACCGACTTGTAGACGCCCGCACCCCACGATGCGCTCTGCCGATTGTTGGCTTCGCCCGTACCCACCCAAACAATGGAAGGATCCGACTGCATAACCGCAATTGCGCCAATCGACGACGAGAGCGCGTGGTCCATAATCGGCGTCCACGTCGTCCCTCCGTTAATCGTCTTGAAGACCCCGCCCGCCGCCGTCCCGACGTAAATGACGTCCGGGTCGCTCTCCACTCCTGCGAAAACGTCGACCCGTCCGCCGGTCGCCGCCGGTCCGATGTTGCGGAATTTCAGGTTGTTCAGCGCGGCGCCCAATTCCGGAGCCGCCAGGGTTGCTGCGGGCGCGCCGGCGGAATTCAGGGCGAGAGCTCCCAGCAGGAAACTTACTGCCAGGCCAGCACACAGAAAAAAACCGTTTCCACGAAGGCGTATCGTATGCTTGATCATATCTAGACCTCATTGCCAGGTTTGGGGGCACATTCCGGGCAGCGCTGCTCAGTGGGGCACTCGTTCAGGCGCTGCAATACCACAGCCGACATCGGGTGCTGTGACCCGCTGTCATTGGGGAGCATGTGCCTAGATACCTCTTTGGCATAGAGGTGCCCGCCACGAGCCGGTTTCCACTCCAGAGCCCGCCGAAGTTCCATTTTCAAATTAGCCCTTCAGCAAAAATGGTGGCAGGACTCCGTTTCCTACGCCACCCGTTGTGAAACCCGCATATCGAAAAACAGGCACTCGACGACTGCCAGTGCCGGGGCATTCGACGCAGTGGCTGCCACTGATTGAGCATCGCTGCTACTTTTCTTCTTCGGGGGCGCGGCGGCCGGGCACTGGCGCGGCGGCGTCAATGTGCGGCATGCCCGACTTGTTCATCATGTTGTTGAGATTTGCCACGTCCACGTCCACCAACTTGCGGACCTGTTCGTGCGCGGCTGGCACTTCCTTGTCGAGCTGATTGAGTTCGTCGAGATCATCCGATGTCGGGGCGGCAGTGAAACTCTCCATCCCCCCGTAAGCGATGCCGGCTCCGCTCAACAAGCGGGTGACCCGCTGCGTCAGCGAGGCCGGCCTCCGGGGGCGAAGTGCGGCCGCAGCTCCTCCTCCTCCTTCACCGAATCCCGCGGCGTAATTCAACTGAACCGCGTTCACTTGTTTCGAGAGATCCTCGGCCGCCTTTTGGACGTTATCGGGGATTTTCGGCGCGCCAGGGCGCTTCCAGGACGCCAGGGTAGCGTCTAAGTTGGCCTTCAGCGCGTTGACTTGCCGTTGATCCATTAGAATGGTGTGTGCTAAATCATAGGCCTTCATGATGGCACTGTGCCAAGCAGCACGATCAGAAGGAGAAATCTGGATACGTGGATCTTCTTCGACGCGCACCGTTTTGGTCTGCGTCTGCGAGGCCAGCGTCAGCTTAACGCTATACTGTCCGGGTTCAACGAGAGGCCCATGCTGGAGGCCGCCTCCTCCCCCCGCGCCCTCTCGCTGTGGGGGTGCTGGAGGGTCATACCGCAGATCCCAGGCGACTCGGTCGATTCCAGGCTTGACAGAGCACGTCGACGGGTTCGGCGATGCGGCACTGACCTCGCGTGCTTCGCCGGACGGGCAGCGGATTTCACGGACTCTCTTGCCTGAGGAATCCGAGATGGTGATGATCAGCCGATCGTTTTCGCCGGTCGCGTCCTTCAAGTAGAAGTCAATCAACGCACCGTAAGGCGGGTTCT
Source organism: Terriglobia bacterium (assembly GCA_963842485.1). GTDB lineage: Bacteria > Acidobacteriota > Terriglobia > Bryobacterales > Bryobacteraceae > Palsa-187. Next base: position 39,403 of record CAWJHI010000017.1, read on the forward strand.
GTCCTTCGAATTCCGATCCGAAGCCGAAGCCGAGTGGCGCGCTCTCTTTCATTCGGAAGAGGAAGGCCGGACGAATATCGAACAGGTGGAGACTCGAATCGATTACCTCCTGGTTGAGCTGCTGAATGGGCGTGATGTCGTCCAGAATCCAGATCGAACGGCCGTGAGTGCCGAGAATCATGTCGTTATCGCGGGGATGAATCAAGATGTCGTCCACGGGAACTGTGGGCAGGTTCATCTGAATGCGCATCCAATTGGCACCGTGATCGTAGGAAATGAAGAGACCGCGCTCAGTGCCAGCGTAAAGGATGTTCTGCACCCTGGGATCTTCGCGGACCACGTGCAGAGTCCCATCCCTTTCTGTGATGCCGTCGGAAATCGGCTTCCAGGTGCGTCCGTAATCGGTGGTATTGAACAGGTAAATATGGTAATCGCCGCTGCGATGGCCGTCGAAGGCCGCATAAGCGGTGCCCTCGACGTACTTTGACGCCACGACGCGGCTGACATAGGTGCCCCTAGGCACGCCTGGTATGCGGTCGGCCACGTTGGCCCAAGTCTTGCCGCCGTCGCGCGTGACTTGCAGATTGCCGTCATCCGTCCCTACGTAAATCAATTGTGCGCTCATCGGCGATTCACCAATCACCGTGATGCACGGCCATGCACTCACTCCGTCGAAAAGCGAGAGCATGTGCGCATTCGGAAGTTGGCCCAGGATGGGCATCTTGGTACGGTTTTCGTTGTTGGTCAGGTCGGGGCTGATCTTCGTCCAGGTGTCGCCGCGGTTGGTGGACTTGAACAGGAAATTGCCGCCCACGTAAATTGTTCGGTGGTCGTGGGCGGAAATTTCGATGGGAGAATTCCACTCGAAACGGTAGGGCGCCTCGCCCGGTTTTTCGCGCGGTTTGATGCGGCGCGATTCCGAAGTCCGGAAATCGTGCCGCTCGAAGTCGCCACCTTGAGAATCGACATAATCGATGTTCGGGTCGACGGGGTCGAGCCGGTTATAAAAACCGTCTAAAGACTCCACCGCGACCCAGTCGTAGTTGGTGATGCCGCGTGTTTGCAGGGAATTGCTTGGGCCACACCAACTGCCGTTGTCCTGCAATCCTCCGCACACCTTATAGGGTTCCTCGTTGTTTGCCGTCACCTCGTAAAACTGGCCAATGTCAATCACACTGTTGTGAACCCAGGAATGACCGCGGTCGCGGCTGAAGTAAATGCCGCCGTCCGTGCCGACAATCACGTGGTCGGAGTCGTGCGGATCAATCCACAGGGCGTGCTTATCGTAATGAACTTTGACGCTCCGAATGGCGAAGGTCTTGCCGCCGTCTTCGGAGTAGAACAGATCCGTACCATCCGCCCAGACACGCAAATCGTTGTTCGGGTCAACCGCGATCCCCCCGAAGTAGTTGGGCCGGGGATTAAAGTCGCTCATCCTGGTCCACGTCGATCCCTTGTCTTCGCTCCGGAAGATGCCTCCCTTTGCATGCTGGAGCCGGGCGTAGACGATGTTCGGATTGCGTCGATAAACCGATAAACCAGTCCGGCCCACGTCTCCACCATCCGTGTACGGCAGCCCGTTGGTGAGTTTCGTCCACGTTTTGCCGCCATCCGTCGTCTTGTAGATCCCCCCCTCGGGACCTCCACCATCGAAGCCCCAGACGGTGCGCCGGCGCTCGTAAGCGCCGGCATAGAGCGTGCCCGGGCTCTGCAGATCCATCGCGATATCCGACACTCCCGTGTTTTCGCTGATGAATAGCGACTGCGTCCACGTTTTGCCTCCGTCGGTCGTCTTGTACACACCGCGGTCGCGGCTGGCCGCCCACTGATCGCCAAGGGCAGCGATGTACACCGTGTCGGGATCGCGCGGATCAATGACAACCGCCCCAATCGAATTCGTGTTCTCCAGGCCCATCAGCTGCCACGTCTTGCCCGCGTCGACCGACTTGTAGACGCCCGCACCCCACGATGCGCTCTGCCGATTGTTGGCTTCGCCCGTACCCACCCAAACAATGGAAGGATCCGACTGCATAACCGCAATTGCGCCAATCGACGACGAGAGCGCGTGGTCCATAATCGGCGTCCACGTCGTCCCTCCGTTAATCGTCTTGAAGACCCCGCCCGCCGCCGTCCCAACGTAAATGACGTTACTATCGACGACCGCGTAATCGTCAATGCGTCCCCCCATCACCGCCGGTCCGATGTTGCGGAATTTCAAGTTGTTCAGCGCAGCGCCCACGTCTGCACCGGCCGGTGCGGGCACGGCGGCAGAAGGACTCGGAGCCGAAACTCCACCCGAATTGTCCCCGGCCTTCGCCGTCTTACTCGCGTCCGCCATTTGGTTCGCCAGTGCAAGGGCCTCTCCAAACAGCAGACATACAGCCAGCCCTACACAAGAACGACAAAAGACTCCGTGAGCCGATCTCGCCCGTCCAATCAACTTGGACCTCCTCGTCAGGAATGGCGAAGCGCTCCCGCTGTCGGGCTGCCCGCCGAACCAATGAAATAGAAGGAACGCGCGAGCAACTAGGTTCCCATCCATTTTGCCCTCCCGAGTCAGCCCAGTATACTCTCGACGACTTTCGCTGACAAGGGATTTTGAGAATTCTGTCGCACTGACCCTCCTCGTGGCATCCTCGTCGCGACGTTGGACAAAGCCGGCGCTCTAGAGGCCAGGTGCGCGTCGCCAACGAAGTGGCCAAGCGGTTTCGAGTAGACAGCGGTGCCGACGCCGGCTCGGGGCGAAGCTCCCGTCGGTAGATCGACGACCACGACCAGTCCAGGTGTTTGTGGTACAGGTTCGAGTTGCGCGGACCCGCTGGCTCCCCTCGTAGATCAACTTCATCCGCTGCTGAACGTGCTCGGGTAGATGCCAATCGAGAATGTGCCAGGTGAAGAAAACGGGCTGTTCACGATCGTGATCATGGACCAAGTACTTGAGTCGGCCAAGATACGTATAGGGAGGCACGACTCCATCACGTCGGCTCGCAGTCCCGATCCAACTCGCCAACTGCTCGTCCGGTGTCGCTTCGGCATAGGTGTACGAACTCGCCCCCAACACCACGACGAATACATACGCCTGCTGCGCGGGTCCGCCACGAGGCTTCAGGTAGTCAAAAACTCCGAATGGGCCAATCGAGCAACTGTCCGCGATCTGCCGTTACCCCAATTTCAGTTCATATCTGAGTCGAAGTACTTTTTTTATCCTACGCATGGATAGATGAGATCAGACGGCTCGCCAAGAGGGCAGGTAAGCTGTGAACGCGCTGAGCTATGCGCAAGGAGAACTAGCCATGAAGAAAAATAACGCGGTGATAGTTGATCTTGCCGCCGTCATCGAACAGTCTGTTGCAGCTGAACCCCCGGGTAGGCTTGCCGTTTGGCGGGGATTGCCTGCTGGCTCGGGTCCACTTCGCCTGCTTCTCTCGTCCCGGACTGGACCGGACAATTAATGTGCTAACTCACCGGTGTTTCTCTCCACACCGGTGTTTCTCTCCGGTGTTTCTCTCCTTGACACGCCGGGAGCGCGGGTGTACGATATTGCAGTTTTGTCTGGCGGTGTTCCTCAGAGGGTGGAGGTATCACATGAGCCGGTTATTGCTGATGGACTATTGGCTCTCCCTTTTGGCACTGCTGTTGTTTTGCAGCGTCCCGGGCCCGGCGCAGATCAATTCGTCGACAGGTGCTGTTAAGGGCGTGGTGACCGATCCCCAAAATGCGGCTGTCCCCGGCGCGACTGTAATCCTTACCAACACCGACACCGGCGTAGTTACTGCACAGGTTACGACAACCTCGGACGGCTCATTCGTGTTTCCGCTGTTGCCGCCGGGCAATTATAAGCTTGAAATCAGTGGTCAGGGATTTCAATCCGAGGTGCTCCCAGGTATCTTGGTGGAAGTGACGAAAGTAACTGTCGCCAACGCGAAGCTGCAGCTCGGGCAAGTGAACGCGACCGTCACGGTGGCGGGAGCCGCCGAAACTGTGGACACTACCTCGGCGACCACCGGCGATGTCATAACAGGCACACAGATCAGGAGCATTCCTTTGGCGACGCGCAGCTTCCTTGATCTGATCGGGCTGCAGGCGGGCGTGGCGGCGGCTATTCAGAGCGCCGCGCCCGTGGGTAAAGGCGCTCCGACCATCTACGTTGCTGGCCAACGCTCTACGATGAACAACCTCGTGCTGGATGGCATAGATGCAAACGACTGGCACGGCAACGGTCTGACCACCGTTCCGGTGCCGAGTCCGGACGCCCTCCAAGAGTTTCGGGTGAGCACCAGCCAATACGACGCCAGCCAAGGCCGGAGTTCCGGCGGAGAGATCGACGTCATGCTTCGCTCCGGCACCAACCAAGTGCACGGTGGGCTTTTCGAGTTCAACCGGAATACCGATTACAATGCAAATGATTTCTTCAGGAATGCAGCGGGAGCAGCGAGACCCGTTCTTCAACAGAACCAGTTTGGAGGCACCGTGGGCGGGCCGATACCCAAACTAAAGAAGAAAGTCTTCTGGTTCTTCTCCTATCAGGGAACGCGGCAGCTCAACGCTGTCTCCAGTTCGGTTACTGGGCCGCAGCCTGTGCTGCCAGACCGGACCGGCCAGACGGCTGCGTCGTACACCTCGGAGCTGTCCGCGGCGTTCAAAGTGCCTGCCGCCTCGATTGATCCGGTTGCCGTTAACCTGCTCCTCGCACCGGGTCCCTACAGCGGCTATCTGTTCGCAACAGGTGGCTGCAACGGTGTGACGGGCGCCTGCGGCCCGGGCAGCACCGGCCTAGTTGCCGTGGCGTTGCCGACGCATTTCGGCGAAAATCAGGAAGCGGGCTCGCTCAACACCGATCTGTTCCACAACAACCACCTGTCGGCAGAAGTCTTCTGGGGGGATATCACGGAGTTCCTCCCGACCGGCGGGAACACCCTCGGGGAAGGGCTCCACGAACCAGCCACGAATGAGCATGTGTCGCTCGCCGACACGGAGATCTTCACCCCCAACCTGTTCAATGAAATACGTACCGGCTACACCTATATCAGGAACGCGATCCTCCCGATCACGACCGTAACCGCGGCCAGCGTTGGCGAAACGAAGTGGGATGCGGCCACCCAGGGCGCGGGCATTCCGGATTTTACGTTCACCGGCGGCTCGAACGCGCAAAGCTTTGGCGGCCAGAATACGAATGACACCATTCATGGCGGAAGCGCGTCGATTACGTTAACCGACACGCTAGCGTGGACGCACGGCAAGCACACGATACGCTGGGGATTTGAATGGCGCCATTACCGGTGGAACTACGACAACGAATACGCGACGGTCGGTGCGATCAACTTCCCGAACTTCGCATCATTCTTGACGGGAACGGCGAACAGATTGATCATCAACGTAGGTGACTTCTACAGAAGTTATCGCGGGAACGACATTGTCGGGTTCACGCAGGACGACTTCCACGTCACTCGACGGCTGACGCTGAATCTAGGTCTCCGGTACGACAATCTAGGAAACGGCCACGATACCAAAGACCGCATCACCAACTTGGATACGAGCCGGATTCCGGCAGCGTGCATCGCTGGCGGTGGCGGCCAATGCATTCAGTCGGCTTTCGTTACGGCGGCGGGCGCGCCCGGTGGAATTGGCACACCGGGGGTGAGCGACAATACCATTACCACTCCGAATAACTTCAACTTCGCTCCACGATTTGGCTTCGCCGCCGACGTGCTTGGCAATGGGAAGCTCTCGGTTCGCGGTGGTTTCGGAATGTACTACATTCGGACTGCGGGAACTTTGGAGCTGCAAGCAGATAGCGCCCCGCCGTGGACCGAGTCGTATTTGGTCAGCGGGACGGCGGTCGAGGGTAGCCAGATACTCGCAAATCCGTGGCCGGCTGGCCTGCTGCAACCGTCGGCGTTTCCGGTTTTTCCTACCTTCGGGAGATTTGAGGGAAAATTTGCGTCCAACGGGACCCCGATATTCGTCGACCCGAATGGAAATCCCGTGCCGCTTCAGTCTCTCGATGGGTATCTGCGCGCCCAGCCTACTCCACACGTCCAGCAGTGGAATTTCGATGTCCAGTACGCAATACGGCCCGGCTGGGTGCTCGACGTCGGCTACATAGGCTCGCACGCCGTGCACCTCCAGGAGGAAGGGCTTGAAAATCAGTCGCTACTAGTCAGCCCATCGAATCCGATCACTTACACCTACACACCACCCTCCGGGCCGTCGGTAACGACGGTGGTGTCTACCAACTCAACTAACAACGCCGCTCTCCGCGTGCCCAATCTCGGCTTCTCGCCTTCAGGGATGATAATCGCGACCAGCGAGGGATCTTCCGTTTACGACGCGATGATCGTCGAGGTGCGACACCCCTTCGCCAAGAACTTCCAATTCAAGTTCGACTATACTTGGTCGAAGTCGATTGATGACGTTTCTTCCGACTACGGAAACGGTTTGGGCAACCAACTTCTAGCGCCTCTCAATCGTGGTGTCTCGGATTTCAATCAGCCACAACGATTCGTGTTTACGTACGTTTGGAACCTCCCAAGTCTCCCCAGCGGCTGGCGAAATGCTGTGCTCGGCGGTTGGGGTTTGAGCGGTGTCTACATCTTGCAGACGGGCCTGCCGTTCAGCATCAGCGACAGTACGGCTGGCGGGCTGTATGGAGCTACGGGTGGTACCACGCTGCGCGGCAGCTTGGCCTCCTGCTCGGGTCCCGTTATTGCAAGCGGATCCGTGGCCTCCCACCTCAATGACTATGTCAACTCGACTTGTTTCACGCCCACACCGAATCTCCCGAGCGGGACCGTGATCACAGGGATTACTCCTCAGGGAGGACCTGGGGTTGGCAGCGTCACGGTCGGTCCCACAGGTCCAGGCGACCCTGGAACCGGTTCCTTGTTAGGCAACTCTCCCCGAAACGACTGGCGCGGTCCATTTGACCAGCGCTTCGACCTGGCTTTGGCGAAGAGCTTCCCGATTCGCAAACTGGGCGAGGCGGGGGCTGTTCAGTTCCGTGCGGAGGCCTTCAAGCTGTTCAACAACGTGAACTTTGCGAACCCAGCAACTAATATCAGCAGCCCATCGACATTCGGATTGATATCTTCGACCCTCGACAGCACCGGCCGCATCCTTCAGCTTGGGCTGAAGCTTAACTTCTAAACTTACCAGAACCGGTTCCATAAGTTCCTGGAGGTGATCTCGGCGGCGACACGCTGCCAAGAACTTGGTCGCAATCGAGGCGATCAGCGTTATACTCTTTGGCGTTGCGAGGCCAAAATGGAAATTCGGGTTAACATGCATTTCAGGCTTGTTTGCGCTGCGCTCATGGTGGCGGCTGCGCTCGCGCCGGCGCAGGACCGCATCGTGCTCAATGCTGGTACCGTTCTCGACGGCAAGGGCGGAATCAAGAAGAACCAGCAGATCGTCATTGAAGGATCGAAAATCGTCGAGATTCGGCCCGCCAAGGGCAGCGGGACGTATGATCTTCGCGCCGAAACGGTAATGCCCGGCTGGATTGACACGCATGTTCATCTCACCTGGCATTTCGACGCGCAGAACATAATAGTGAGAGGCGAGGAGGATACCAAGGACTGGGCGCTGTACACGGCAGAGAACGCGTGGGTGACCGTGCAGGGCGGATTTACCACAGTGCAAAGCGTCGGCGCGCCGATGGACGCCGCGGTGCGCGACCGGATCAATCAAGGCTCGCTTGCCGGGCCGCGCATCCTCACCTCGATTCGTCAAATCAACAATACAACCGCCGTGGTGGACCGCGATCATCCCGCGACGCCCGAAGCGCTCCGCGAGTTCGTGCGGAAAACCAAAGCCGAGGGCGCCGATCTGATCAAGCTGTTTGCCACCGCGGGAATGGGTGGTGGAGGGGGGCCGCCGGGGGCGGGGGCGAGGCAGACGCTTTCCGACGAGCAGATCCAGGCCCACCCCGGGAGACATCGCGACCGCTGGAGCAGCGGAGAAGCAGCGGAGGCGTCATCAAAATGGACGAGGGCTCGGCGGGAGCAGTTGACGACCCAGTGAAACATGATATTAGGGCGCCAAGCGCGTCGTACTCGTGCAACCAAACAAGTCAACACTAAGATACGAGCCCCACATTTCATCCAGCCCAAACGCGTGGATGATCTAACGGCAATTGCGACAACAGCGCTGGAGTGCCAGTCGGACGTTCTTACGGTCGGATTCGGGCTCCCTCCGCTGTTTCTCCGCTGCTCCAGCGGTCGCGATGTCTCCCGGTTCAAACGTTGTTGGCCAGAGTGAAGTTGAGACTCAGCGAGCCGAACGCTCCCGTGTACACTCCCGTCCCGTCCGTGATGGTTCCCCCGGAAAGGGTCAAGGGCGACTCGTTGAGAAAGTTCACGTCGTTGTCCATGAAAACCGCGACGATGCTATCGGTCTGGTTGAAGTACAACGTGGCGGTGAACATGATCGGAGCGACGAACTGCCCGGTGCTGGGGATGATCGTCGGAGTGCTGCTCATGGACAGGGTTGCGCCACCGAGCGGACCGGCCGAGCCGGTTTCAACGACGCTGAATTGATTCGGCACGGTGTGAAACTGGTCTGCGTTCGCGAGGTTGAGCGTGACGTTGGTGGTAGTCCCGGGGGACGTTGTCGTCGCGGTCGCTGACGCGGTGAAGGTCGACGTTCCCAAAGCTTGGCCGACGGCCCAAGTCAGGTTGCCGGCTGTCGTCGGAAAAGTCGGCACCATATGCGATCCACTCCCCACGCCTCCGGTGCCCGTAACGGGTGCCATCAGACCAAGGCCATAGCCGGAGAAGACGGGGCCCACTTGCAGCAATATGCCGCTGCCGAAAACATTATCCAAGACAATCACGGCGTTCATGCCGTCAAGTGCAGTAAGGACGGCATTGTAAGTCGATACCATTACAATCGGGTCGGTAAATGTCGCTGTCCCCAAGCCACCGATGGTCACCGTCGCGGTTCCAGTGTTAATCAAGGCGCCACTGAAGGAACCGGTACCGGCCGTGATGCCTGACGTGTCTCCCGAGAGCGTCACGGTTACCGACGCATTCGTAAACGTCGATGCGCCGAGCGTGCCGGAAGCTGTTGATGTGAGTGTGTAAGTGATCGGCGCTGCCTGTATGATCGAACCAAACAAGGCAACCGCCGCAATCTTGAGTACAAGCCGCGTCATTAACCCTCCTCCTCACGACACCTGCTGGCACACTGCACGTTGGCTCCTGCCGGACACCCTGCCGGACTTGCGCCACACTCGGTGATTGTTGACGTTTCATGTATTGTCTATCAGATCGCCCACACACGCAAGCGTCCCACAAAACGTGCAACTCGAAATGAAATTCCTACGACTTCGCACGCAGGTCACTCTTGGCTCACACTTCGACGACTGGCAAGTGTGCTGGCTGGGCGGCTGGACCCGGCATTGGCTCTCCTACCTGGTCATGCTCTTGCGGTTGCGACAGCAAACATCGAGCGGACGATAATGAACCACAACGGGCGCCTTCGCGGAACATATCGAAGAAGCTTGCACTTTTCCAGAGCGGCGAGTCGGCAAGTGGCGACTTTGCCGCGCGACGTGCTTGAAGGGGATTCCAGGAAAGCCGAACGCTTGTTCCGAAGGGACGCGCGTGCGGAACGGGCAGGCAACACACGGGTATAGGGTTTATTGAACTTGGGCCGCGCCGCGACCATTCGTCGCCGATGGTAGTATGTATCAAACCAATGGGCGCTTCTCCTGCGGAGCGCCGAACGGGGAGCGCCCGTTAATTGGCCTTTCCGGGCGTTCCCCCGGATAGGCTCCATGGCGGATCACGCGCCAGGCGGCAGAAGTTTCATGTATAATCGCGCGAGGCGGGGATTTAGTTGCGGCGGCAGTATCTCACCCCAGTGCTGCCGCCAGCGCTTCCACGCGGCCCCGAGGATAGCAACGGGGCGTTAGCAGACCCCGTTGCCCGACGCACGCTACAACGGCAGGGCCGCAGGGTCCACGAAAGCGACCCCATGATATAGTGGCCGGAGCCGTGGAATCCTCTCGCAGAAAATGCGAAGAGCGTGATGCTTTGCAGGCCGCATACCGCACTGCGATCTCCCTATGGTCGCGAATGGGCGGCACCGACCCCGAAATGGTTCATCTTCCGGTCGCTATCGCTGCAAAGAGAGACCTGGACCACGTGGCGAAGAAGCTGATCGATCACCGGCACGAGCACGGCTGCTGATCGAACCGCAAGGAACACTGGACGAGCGAGCCGCCAATCAAATAGAGCCGCGCGATGGAACGTTGGCAGATTCCATCGCCCGGCACTCCTCCGACGATCCGTTGCCGCACTCGTGCTTGCGTAGGTGCTCAAGCAGTTCAAGCAGCGCTCGGCTACACGCAAACTTGCATTGGTAAAGCTCCTGAAGCAGGTCAGGGAACCGAGGACTGCTGGTGTCGGTTAGTCGGTCGACCGCAAGCGCGCAGGCGCCCAGCGCTTCAATATATTGCGCACTTAGCCGATCATGCATCAGGCAGAACATGGCCGCATATTGAAGTATGTCACACGCGGGCGGTCGATGTAAGCGGTGGTAGCCCAGCCGCAGCCGCGTTAGGTAAATGCGAACGTCGCGCGACCGTGCGCCAAAGATGGATCAAACGCTAAATCTGTGACCCTAGAACCGTGATATGCTCTGGCGATGGCAACGTCAAAGTGCGGAAAATGCGGCGGTACCGAGTTTGAGATGGTTACGCCGAAGATCAAGGATGCAGTACATTCATTTCGGTTCATCCAATGTGCCTCTTGTGGCGTCGCGGTCGGCGTCACGGAAAATGTCATGCCACTACTCACCCGCTTACAGGCCAAACTTAAGATTTAGGCTTTGGGGACATGGAGATCGCGACCGGTGAAGCAGCGGAGGACCAGCGGAGGCACTGGAAACCGCCAGGCGTTTCCGCATTCAAGGGACGGCAAGTTGGCCGTTAGATCGTCCAGGACGTTCCATCTGGAATGTATTCCTCGTATATCCTCGGTTTTGGCTTCTTTGGTTGCACATAGATTAGTTTTCCGGTGTCTCCGCTGGTCCTCCGATGCTCCAACGGTCGCGATGGCCAAGTGGCCCAAGCCGGAGAGAGTCGGAGATTCCTCTCCCGCCCGCTATGAGGTGACTTCGGACTGATTGGTACTTCGGCGGTAAGAGTACCAGGCTGTAGGTCGTAAGATGAGATTTCGGACAACTCAACCGTTGAGGCGCGCAGTTATCCGGCTGTGGTCGCCTTCGGCATGGGGAGCACGCCGAGTTGCCGGAGCAGAGAGACGTTGTCGGCATAGACTCTGCTCCGAATGGCCTTTCCCTTCTTGACTTCGACCACGTTGCAGGAGTGCCAACTGACCTTCTTGTTGGTCGCAGGAACTCCCGCGAAGGCGCCTTTATGCGTGCCGCTCAAGAGTGCCCGACTGATTACATGGTCGCCGCTCGTGATTAGCTGCTCGACCTCGATGTGCAGATCAGGAAATGCCTCGAACATCGTTGTCAGCATGTGCCGCACGCCGTCGTGCCCGTGGATCGTGCCGAGCGTTTCGGATTCTCCCACGAAAGAGTTGTCGACGTGTTTCAAGTAGCTGTAGATGTCGTGGGCATTGATGGCGGCTATCGCCTCTTTTGCAAGTTTTACATGGTCCTGTTCGGTCATAAGATGAACTCCTTTCTTTGACTGTTGGACGGAGGGCAGTATACTCCGCGCCGCAGTGGGCGGCAAGGCCGCGCGCGCATCGTGTCAGTAGCACACGATCTGTCCGCTTGAATTAGCGCATGAAGTGTCCGCTCTAGCCGGGCGGGGGACTCTGGGAGTTGGAACCCAACCAGACCATCCCCGCCCGAGAAGTGGAGCGGATGATGAAACTACAAGACGTGTTACTGAAGGCGATGGCCAACAAACTCAGTTGGGCCTCGGCGGCGGAGATCATTGGCGTCACGCCGCGCACGATGCGGCGATGGCGGGCGCGGCTGGAGCGGGACGGCTACAGCGGGCTGCGCGATGGGCGCAAGGGCAAGCCCAGCTTTCGGCGAGTACCGCTGGCGACATGCCAGCAGGTGCTGCGGCTCTATCAAGAAACGTATTTCGACTTCAATGTCCGGCACTTTCACGAAAAGCTCGGCCCGGAGCATGGCATCGAGCTGAGCTACACGTGGGTGAAACAGGCGCTGCAAGGCGCGGGGCTAGTCGCACGCAAGAAGAAGCGCGGCACGCACCGGCGACGGAGGCCTCGGCGCGAGATGCCGGGGATGCTGCTGCACATCGACGGCAGCAAACACCGATGGTTTAACACAGAGGGGTTCCGGGACGAACGCTACTACGATCTGATCGTGATTCTGGACGACGCCACCAGCCGCATCTATTACGCGCAACTGGTGGCAGAAGAATCGACGCTCACGGTGATGGCCGGACTCAAGGAGGTGATCGAAACCGAGGGATTGTTCTGCGCGTTGTATAGCGACCGCGGCAGCCATTTCTTCTACACGCCGAAGGCGGGCGAGCCGGTGGATAAGTCGCGGGTGACGCAGCTCGGGCGGGCGTTGAAGGAACTGGGCGTGCAAATGATTCCGGCCTATTCGCCACAGGCGCGCGGACGCAGCGAGCGCAGCTTCGGAACCTGGCAGGGGCGGCTTCCGCAGGAACTGCGGCTGCACGGGGTCGACTCCGTGGAGGAAGCCAATCGCTTTCTGCGCGAGTATTACATCGCCGAGTTCAACGACAAGTTCACGGTGAAGGCGGCGCAGCCAGGCACGGCCTTTCGCAAGTGCGCGCGGCGCGACCTGGACGGGGTGTTTTCCATTCAAACGGAACGGGTGGTGGAGAAGGACAATACCGTGGCCATCAAGACCCGCCGCTGGCAGATCGACAAGTGTCGCTGGCGTTATAGCCTGGCCGGGCAGACGGTGACGATCCACGAACATCTCGATGGCGCGGTCTCGATTCGCTACGGTCCGCACGTGGTGGGCCGGTGGGCGGAAGGCCGTGGAAAAGACGGTGCCGTGGAAGCCGTGGAAAACCAAACCCAGGTTTCCCACCGCTCCCATTTTCCCCCTCCTGAAATCGCCCATGGCGATTCCCACTTTCCCACCGCCTCGACGACGATTTCCCCTCTCTCTCCAAAAGCAAAGGCGAAGAGGGTAGCATGACAACACAGCGGACATTTCGTCTGTTATCAAAAGCGGACAGATTCAAAAGCTACC
>CAWJHI010000018.1:0-199279 GCA_963842485.1 Terriglobia bacterium
GGCAGCGGAGGCGGCTTTCGTCACGACGGCCGGAGCGTTGGCGGAGCGTTTTGAACGTTTCGTCAGAGCCTTTGCTCGTGCCGCCCGCGTTGGTGGCCGAGATCCTGAAGTGGTAGGTGGTGTTGGCGGTGAGGCCCGTGATCGAGGCGGACACCGCGACCGGGCTCGTCCCGGATCCCGGCAGCGAGGCGCAGGACGCGCTCGAGCCGTAGGAGTTGGTGGTGCCGTATTCGAACTTGCATTCGCTCACCGATCCCCCGTTGGGGTTGACCGTGGCGTTCAGGCTCGCCGTGGTCTGAGCGAGCGAGGAGGCAGCCTTCGTTTCGACTGTCGGCGCGGACGTGGCCGCTTCCGTGGTTTTGAGCGTTTCATCAGCGCCCTTGATCGTGCCGCCGGTGTTTGTCGCAGAGACCCTGAAGTGGTAGGTGGTGTTCGCGGCAAGACCCGTCACGGAGGCGGACACGGCGACAGCGCTTTCACCCGATCCCGGCGATGTCGAACACGAGGCGCTTGAGCCGTAGGAGGTGGTGGTGCCGTATTCGAGCTTGCATTCGCTGACCGAGCCGCCGTTGGGGTTGACCGTCGCGTTCAAGCGTCGCAGCTGTCTGAGTGATCGATGACGCAGCTTTTGTCACCGCGGTGGGCGGGGCCTGCGGGGCGCCCCAGGGGGTGCCGGCGCCGGTCGGGCCGTCATAGCCGACCCCGGCGGTGCAGAGGTATTCGTGTTCGGCGGGGGGTGTGCATGTTCCGTCGCTCCCGGACACGACATCATTGACCCCGCCCCCGGCTGCCTCCTCCAGGTAGAAGGCGTGGCCGCCGACAAGCGATCGCGTGTAGGGGCTTGCCAGCGCCATCGCCCCTGCGACGAGCGGTGTCGCGGCGCTCGTTCCGCCCACCAGCGTCCAGCCCGGTTGGGTCGATCGTTCGGCGAACTTGGTCGGGAGTTCGTATGAATCCGCGACCGACAGGGGCGTTTCCACCGAGGCATCGGCGGCGTGTCATTGTTCGTCTTGTGCGTGCAGCCTTTGTCGGTCTGCCAGCTTGGCTTCGGCTCATAGGCGCTGCAGCCGCTGCCGGTTCCCTGCGTCGGTTTTTCGCTCCAGACGGTCTCGGACCATCCCCGCGAGTTTGATGCTTGACTGAGCTTTGTCCCGCCGACGGCGATCACATACTGGGACGATGCCGGATAGTTGACCTGGTAGCCGCTGTCACCGGACCCAGCCGTGATCGGCACGCCGGGGTGATCGAAGTATTTGTCGTTCGAGGTCTCGCCCGATTCCTCTCCGCCCACCCAGCTGTTGCTGATCTCGGTCGCACCGAGCGTGGCCGCCTCGTCCTCGGCGGCGTACAGGTTGGCGCTCGAGTTCGAGGAGGCCTCGACGAGCAGGATGTGGCAGTTCGGGCAGGCCGCCGAGACCATGTCCACGTCGAGGGACATCTCAACCGACCATTCGGCATTCGACGCTGGGTAGCTGGTGGTGCCGCCCGTCTGGTTGACCTTCTTGAAGCAGCCGTTCGCGGTCGTGCAGGCCGGTAGCCCGTACTGCGAGCGATATGCGGCCAGATCGGATTCCGCGTCGGGATCGTTGTAGGCGTCGACGATCGCCACCGTCTGGCCGGTTCCCTGTGATCCCGTCGGAAGGTTGTATGCAGAGCGAAGATCCGCTGGGTCGTAACCTCCGCCGATGCCGGTGCCGGTGTAGGCCGGACTCGCCGAGGCCGGATCGGCTTCTTTCAGCGATTCTGTCAAAGAGCCTGCCGAGTAGGGCGGAACGACCACCGCCAGGCAGGCGGCATGGCCGGGTGTGGGATGGCCGCACGTCGCATAGGGCTCGGTCTTCGAGGGCGTCCAGGAGAACCCGCGTCCATTCGCGCTCGCTGCCTGTGTGTGCAGAGCACCCGCCAGCGCGAGCGCCGTCAGGACGACGGCGCGCACCGCCCAGCGACCGCCGAGCACTCCCCGGCGACGAGCCGGCAGCTCGCAGCCATCTCCCCCGCATTCGTCCGCCATGACTCCCTCCCAGCTTTCCGAGCCTGAAAGTGTACTCGGATCCTTCCGCAGGCGGACATCGCGGGAGCTACGGGACGATGCGGCGCGTTTTCGGCAACGCCGCGCGCCACATTGGCGCACCACGGAGCACCGGGGACTTGATCCAATTGGTGAGTGCTCTCAAGGCTCAGCGGAAGCTCATCAGGATGTCTCGGAATAGGCGAACCGTAGGGCGCCACACTGCCCACGCCCCGGGAAGGGGGACTGCGAGGTGCTGGCGCCGCACCTCGTGTCCGGGGATCCCGGGGTGGGCGCTCAGGCACCCGCCGATAGCCTGGCTATCGCCGGGGCGAACCCGCCCATGCTCGCGGCCTCGGCTCCGATCTGCGCGGCGACGGCATCGGCCATCCTCCTGATGCGGCAACCCTATGCCTCGAGTCCCACGACCCTGAGACGGTCGCGCGGCGGCTATGGATTTCGTGGAGTTCGATCGTCTCCTCCGACACGGCTTACTCCTCAAGTCGGGCACAGGCTGACACCGCTATCGCGCCGCCCAACTCCGGGACAGGGACTCGAACCCCAAATTCGTGCTCCAGAGGCACGCGTGTTGCCAATTACACCATCCCGGATCGGCCTGAGAAGGATAGTCAACCCGTGCTCGGAGCCGAGAACCCATGGCTCAACCGGCCGGCGACGGCACACACCACGCGCTGCGCGGATCCCTCGCTCAGGACACCGCCCCGTTGGGCGCGAAGTAGGCGGTGATCGCCTCCTCGAGGCCCGGATCGAGCACCAGCAGGACCTCGTCGCCGGCCTCTATCACCGTGTCCGGCTTCGGCACGAACCCGGACCCCTCGCGCAACACGGAGATGATCAGACTGCCCTCGGGCAGCGAGATCTCGGATACCCGCTCGCCCACCGTCGGGGCGTCGGTGCTGACCTCGAGCTCGATAATCTCCAGGCGCTCCTCTTCGAGCGCGAGCAGGTGCACGAGACCGTAGCGCGGGACCTCGTGCTCGATCAGGCGCAGGATCAGGTCGGTCGCCGACACCGCGGGCTGGATTCCGAGGAGTCGGAAGTGGTCGTGATTGCGGGGGTTGTTGACGCGCGCGATGATCCGGTCGCACAGGTACTTCTCCTTGGCCACCTGGCATACGAGCATGTTGTCCTCGTCGTCACCTGTGACGGCCACCACCAGGTCGGCACGCTGGATGCCCGAGCGCTCCAGCACCCACAGCTCGGTGGCATCACCGTACTGCGCGGCGTGCTCGAACTCCTCCTCGATCGCCAGGTAGCACGATCGCGAGGACTCGATCAGGCTGACCTCGTGCCCCTTGATGATCAGCTCCCGCGCGAGGTTGCGCCCCACCTTGCCGGCGCCGACGATGATCGCGTACATGAGGGCTAGGCGAGCTCGGGTTGCAGCGCGCGCTCGAACATCTCGATCGCATGCTGGGTCGGGGATATCGTGTGAAGGCCCTGCTCGCCGTACCAGCCGGCGCGCGCCGGGTCCATGACCCGCACAATCGCCTTCTCCACGCCGAACCGCTTCTGGGCGATCTGGGCGATGATCAGGTTGGTGTTGTCGCCTGCCGTCGAGGCGATGAAGACATCCGCGCGTTCGATTCCGGCCTGGATCAGCGCGTCCGTCTCAAGCGCCGTGCCAACCGTGAACTGACCGTCCGCGTCCTCCCAGGTCTGGCTCTGGCCGGCGTCGAGGCGCTCATGCGAGAGCGGGTCCTCGTCGAGCACCGACACTTCATGACCGGCCGCCAGCGCTGACTTGGCGACCGCCGAGCCCACGCGCCCGGCACCGACGATCAGGATGAACATTGGGCGGAGGTTAGACGATGGGGGCGCCTGCCTGATCCGCAGGGGTCGACAGCGGGCCCGCGAAGTCACGCGCGGCAGGGGCTGTGACGATCACGCGGCACTCCGCCTTGCTCACCACGTACTTGGTGATGTCGCCGACGAAGTTCTCAAGGCGCCCGCCGCGGCCGCCCAGGCGCGCCCCGCCGCGGATCAGCGAGGGCTCCTCCGCGCCGAGCACGATGGCCTCCACCCCGCGCCGGCGCGCCTCATCGACGATCGCAAAGCCGGCGCGCCGTGTCCGCACCGTCGCCGTGGCGACCTGCACTCCGGCGTACTCCTCCCCCACCGCCTTGGCACGCGCGAGCGCCTGACGAGCGTGCTTGATCTGCTCCTCGGGCAGGCGCGCATCCAGCGGCAGCGACATCGGTATCACGAAGATCCACACGGCCTCGATCGTCGCCTCGTCGATCGCCGCCTCGTCCGTCGGTTCGCCGGAGACCAGACGCGCCGCCGTCTGCACGATGTCCTCGTCGAGCTGGGTCCCGAACAGGGGCACGAGGATCGAGCCGTAGTCATCGGGCGGCGGCTGCTCGGCGCGCAGGACCTGGGGCGATACCGTCACGCGGCGAAGCAGCGAGGTCTCGTCCGCGCGGCGATAGACGACGTACAGCACGGTCCCGATCAGCATCCACGCCAGCCCCACGTATCGGGCCGGTTCGTGCACGACCATCACGGCCACAAAGCCGGCCGCCGAGACCAGCGCCCCGAAGGCCGCCGGCAACGGCAGCTCGCCCCCACGCACCCTGATCGACAGGGGCACCCTGTAGGGACGATCGCGGTCGGGCTCTGAATAGCGCAGCCGGCAGATCGACAGATGGGCGATCGTGAACGCGAGCATCGCACCGAAGGCGTAGATCCCGATCAGGAATTCGAGGTCCTCCGGAACCACGAGACATGCCGCGATTACCCCGGCCAGGATGATCAGCACGTACGGGGTCGAGCGCTGCGGGTGCAAGCGCCCGAGCCCGCTGGGGATCTGGCGGTTCGTGGACAGCGAGTAGGCCAGCCGCGAGAGGCCCAGCATCGCCGAGTTCGCTGCGGCGACGAGCGTGACCGAGGCCAGGCCCGCCACCAGGTACCTCAGCACCTGTTTGAGCCAGTGCGGATGTACCTGGTCGACGATCCCGATCATCGGCGCGTTCTCGTAGCGAGTCGCCAGGGCGGTGTGGCCACCGTGGACCGGTAGCGCCGTCACCGCGACCAGCGCGATACCGACGTACAGGAACACCACGGTCGCGGTGCCGCTGGCTACCATCCGCTTCAGGCCCGCGCGGCTGATCCTGACCTCGCCTGCCAGCCCGGCCGCCGACTCGAGGCTCGTGAACGAGATCACAGCGATCGTCAGGGCGAAGACGAGGCCGGACCAGGTCGGGGCGGTGCCCAGATGGATCGGCGCAAGCCATGTGTGCGGGTTGAAGAACAGCACCAGCCCGAGCACAACGATGAACGCCTGCAGCACGAGATCGCCCGCCACGAGCATCCCCACCCGCCGTGCGCGGCGCCCACCAAAACCGCGGATATTGCTCAGCACGACGAGCGCGATGAAGGCGAGCGCGAGGCCGAGCGCCTCGCCGCGATGGCCGAGCGGATGCCAGAACACGCGCAGATACTGGGTCGCCGAGAAGGCGGTGACGGCGATCAGGATGATGTAGTCCAGAACGATCGCCCAGCCGGCGATGAAGCTCACGAGCTCGTTGAAGGCATAGCGGGCGAACACCGTCGAGCCCGCCCTGTCCTGATGCAGCGACGCGCCCTCGGCATAGGTCATCGCGGTCAGCGTGAACAGCAGCGCCGCGAGCAGGAACACGAGCGGCGTGAGCCCGAGCGCATGACCGGCGATCACTCCCAGCGAGAAGTAGATCGCGCTCGCCAGCGAGGAGTAGACGACCGTGAACAGAATCGGCGAGCCGATGCTCCGACGGAGCATCATGCGTGAGCGCGATCCGAGCTCCGGGCTGGCGCCGCCGCCGTTTCCAACGTCCTGGCCATCCTGGCCGCCCTGCGCGCTCATGCCCTGCGACCCCTCCCGAGCTGCAGGTAGAACCGGCCGGCGCCCGCGGCGAGGAACAGCACGCCGAGCAGCAGGCGGGGCGAGATCACGCCGCCGTGTCCCGCCACCGCCTCGACGATCAGGCCCACGCCGATCGCCGCCATCACCAGCGAGAGCACGAACGTGACCATGCGATGCGCCCCGTGGCCGATCATCTCACGCTGAGCTTAGGGCCCCGCCCACGCGCACGGGGTCGTTGGTCTGCGCAGCGGACGCGCCGCGCGCGGTGCGGCACTTCCACAGCCCCCGCGGGTCGGCAAACCCGCGTCTCAGGTGATCAGCGGAATGATCAGGATCGCGACGATGTTCGCCACCTTGATCATCGGGTTGATCGCGGGGCCGGCCGTGTCCTTGAAGGGGTCGCCCACGGTGTCGCCCGTCACCGAAGCGGCGTGCGCCTCCGAGCCCTTGCCTCCGAAGGCGCCGTCCTCGATGAGCTTCTTGGCGTTGTCCCAGGCGCCACCGCCTGCGGTCATCAGCACCGCGAAGAAGTAGCCCACCACGATCACCCCGATCAGCAGGCCGCCGAGCGCCTGGGAGTCGATCAGGCCGACGATCAGCGTCAGCACGATCGGCAGCAGCGAGGGAAGAATCATCTCGCGCTGGGCCGTCTTCGTGACGATGTCCACGCACGTCGCGTAGTCGGGCTGTTCGGTGTAGTCCATGATCCCCGGGTGCTCGCGGAACTGGCGGCGCACCTCCTCGACGACGGCGCCACCGGCGCGGCCCACGGCCTCGATCGACAGCGACGCGAACAGGCAGACCATCAGCCCGCCGAGCAGCAGACCGATCAACACCGGCGGTTCGTTGATCCCGAACGAGATCAGGTGCCCCGCCTTGAGCTCGAGTTCTTTCTCGAAGCCGGCGAACAGCACGATCGCGGCGAGCACCGCCGAGCCGATCGCGTAGCCCTTCGTGACGGCCTTGGTGGTGTTTCCGACGGCGTCCAGGCGGTCGGTGACTTTGCGCACGTCCTCGGGCAGGTCGGCCATCTCCGCGATGCCGCCCGCGTTGTCGGTGATCGGGCCGAACGCGTCGAGTGCGACGATCAGGCCAGTCAGCGAGAGCAGGCCCACGGCCGCTATGCCGATGCCGTAGATCCCGGCGATGCCACCGCCCGCGAGCTTCCACGAGCCGAAGATGCCGAGCACGATCACCAACGCCGGCAGCGCGGTTGCCTGAAGGCCGGAGGCGAAGCCCTGGATGATGTTGGTGGCGTGCCCGGTGACCGACGCTTTGGCGGTTTTCTGGACCGGCGGGAAGCGAGTCGAGGTGTAGTATTCGGTCAGCCCGAAGAGCAGCGCTGTGACGCCGATCCCGATCAGCGAGCACAGGTAGAGGTGTCCCCAGCTGGGTGTGTTGACGGTGTTGCCGACCACCCTGAACGTGAGGTCGCGCATCAGCCAGTAGGTGATCGGCGCGAACGCGGCGGCGGCCAGCACGCCGGAGACGATCAGACCCTGAAGCAGCGCACGCTCGACGTTGTCGGTTTTGGTGCGCACGGCGAAGGTGCCGATGATCGACGCGATGATCGCCACGCCGCCGATCACGAGCGGGTACAGCACCACGCGCGTGACCTCGTGGAAGGTGAGGACACCGAGCAGCATCACCGCGATCGCGGTCACCGCGTAGGTCTCGAACAGGTCCGCCGCCATGCCGGCGCAGTCGCCGACGTTGTCGCCGACGTTGTCGGCGATCGTCGCGGGGTTGCGGGGGTCGTCCTCGGGAATGCCCGCCTCGACCTTGCCCACGAGGTCCGCGCCGACATCGGCGCCCTTCGTGAAGATCCCGCCGCCGAGCCTGGCGAACACCGAGATCAGCGAACCGCCGAAGCCGAGCCCGATCAGCGCGTCGACAGCGGTCTTCGGGCTGTCGTTGAAGATCGACGTCAGCGCCCCGTAGTAGCCGGCGACGCCGATCAGCGCCAGTCCCACGACCAACAGGCCCGTGATCGCGCCCCCGCGGAAGGCAACCTTCAGGGCCGGCGAGACGCCGTCCTGCGCCGCCTCGGCCACGCGGGCGTTTGCGCGAACGGAGACGTTCATGCCGATGTACCCCGTCGAGCCCGACAGCAGGCCACCGATCGCGAAGCCGCACGCGACAGCGATGTTCTGGATGAAGATCAGCGCGACGAACAGCACCACCCCGACGACGGCAATCGTCGTGTACTGGCGGTTCAGGTAGGCGCGCGCGCCCTGCTGAACTGCGAGCGAGATGCTCTGCATCCGCTCATTGCCCGGTGAGAGCGCGAGCAGGGCTCGCGTCGTCACGAGCCCGTACACGACAGCGCAGGCGGCGCAAACGAGGGCGACGACGACCCCATGGTTCGTCAGAAAGCTGCTCAACAGAAATCCTCCGCGGTCTGATTTGTGTGCCGCGCGAGGATATTCGCGCGCACATTTGCGGCACGGATCGCTCGACACGAGCGCTTACCGGGCGCAAACGCGCGCGCAGTCTATCGTGCCGGCCGTCGGAGTGCCGGCCAGCGAACGACCGAGGAGCGGAACTTCAGCTTCCCGGTACCCACAGCCTGCCACTCGACTGCGCGGGCCCGGGAGCGCCGGGCTCATCCTCGGCGCTGGAGGGCTTGCCGCCGGCGTCCGGCTGGGCCTCGCCGGCCGGGCGATCGGCCCCGCTGGGAGCCGGGGCCTCGCGCGCGTAGGCGATCTGCAGCTGCGAGAGCGCGTCGCGCAGGGGGCGCAGCTCCTCGGGCATGCTGCGCTCGAGGATCGCCAGCAGCGCCCTGACGCCGTCGATCGCGTCACGCACCTGCCCGAGATCGTGCTCGGCGCCCCCCGGCGGTCCGGCCGCGGCGTCCCCCGAGTCCGGGCGCTCGGGCCCCCCGGTCAGGCCCAGCCGGCGGGCGCCCAGGTTCAACAGCGACACCGCCGCCTGCAGCATCATGTCCGCGGGGGTGATGCGGCTCAATTCCGCCTCATACGCCGCGCGCAGTTCGGCTTCGCTCGGCCCCTCCGCGGCCCCGCCCGGAGCGGGTGGCGAGTCGCCGGGATTCCCTGATGGATCGGTGCTCACACCGTCACCTCCTCTGAGTAGGTCTGTCGAGTCTCCTTCACCGACGCGCTGAAAACGTCCTCGCGCGTCGCCCTGCTCGATCATCCGGCGCTGGCGCTGGGCGCCGTTGCGCTCGGGGAACGCGGGCTCTATGCCGAGCTCCCCCCGCAGCGGCGCCGTCCACGCACAGAGCCGCTCGATCGCCTCGCGCGCCGGGTACTCGGCGCCATGCTCCAGGTCGATCAGCCGGCCGTCGAGGCCGTAGCGGATCGCCCGCCACATGTTCTCCTCGATCAACCGCGGAGCGGGGTCTGAGAAGGGAACTCCCTCATCGACGTCGCGCATGGCCTGCGCTATGCACGCGACCATCAGCGCGGCGAGCGCATCGGACTCCTGTGCCGTCGCCTGCGCATCGCAGATGCGCACCTCGACGGTGCCGAAGCTGAAGTGCGGGCGCACCGACCACCAGACCTGGGTGAACTCGACGATCGAGCGCGTCCGCACGAGGAACTCGATGTACTCGCGGTAGGCCTGCCAGCCGCCGAACACATCTGGCACCCCGCAGCGGGGAAAGCTCTTCGTGAAGCTCTGTGTGCGGGCCGAGTGCAGCCCCGTGTAAACGCCGTCGAGGTAGGGCGAGTTCGCGGAGATCGCGAGCAGCAGTGGCAGCACGCCTCTGAGCCGGTCGCACACCTTGATGGCGCGGTCGATGTCGCGGACGCCCACGTGGACATGCAGGCTGAACGTGTTGTTGCGCCAGGCCACGTATTTCAAGCCCTCCTCCACGCGGCGATAGTGCTCGGTGTCGATGATCGGCTGCTCGCGGTAGTCGGCCCACGGGTGGGTTCCGGTCGCGCCCAGCGCCACGCCCTGGGCTCCCGCCAGCGCGAACAGGCGTCCGCGGCGGTCGCGCTGGCGCGCAAGCGCGTCATGAAGGTCGGCTCCGGCACCCGAGATGATCTCGATCTCCGAGCAGATGAGCTCGCCGGTGATGCCCTCGTGCAGGATCGGATCGGCCTCGGCCGCCACGCGCAGCTCCTCGAAGCGGGGCAGCAACTCGAGGCTCCGCGGGTCGAGGATCGAGAACTCCTCCTCGACGCCGACGGTGAGGTCGGACGCCTCCGCGAAGGTCGCGGCCGCTTGGTCTAGGTCCAGGCTCATGGTGGCGTACCCCTCTGCGCTCAGAGCTCTCAGATGTCCAGTGTGATGCGGCTCGGAGAGGCCACGACCCTCAGGTCAGATAGAAGTACAGAGCGTAGAGCAGGTCAACGGCGGGGCTCGAGGTGTGTACGGTCACCTCTGGCGGTACGACCAGCAGGGACTCCGAGTAGTTGAAGATGATTTTCACGCCGGCCTCGACCAGCTCGTCGGCGAGCCCCTGCGCCGCCTGCGTGGGCACCGCCAGCACGCCCACGACGATGTCCTCGTCCTCCACCAGCTGGCGCAGCTCGCCGATGTGGCGCACGCTCTGCGCGCCCACGCTCGTGCCGACCTTCGCCGGATCCACGTCGAAGATCGCCACCACGCGGAAGCCGTGGTCGGCGAAGATGTCGGAGGAGGCGATCGCCTTGCCGAGATGCCCCGCCCCGAGCAGAGCGATGTTGTGTTGTCCGGCGGTTCGCAGGATCTTGCGGATCTGCGACACCAGCGCCTCGACGTTGTAGCCCACCCCGCGCTTTCCGAACTTGCCGAAACCCGACAGATCACGCCGGATCTGGGTGGAGTTGACGTGGGTGTAGTCGGACAGCTCCTGCGAGGAGATCGTCTCCTTGCCCATCTTCTTGGCCTGGGTGAGCACCTGCAGGTATCGCGACAGCCGCGCCGCGACCCCGAGCGAGAGCCGCTCGCCGGAGGTGGTTCCCCCCGCTCGGCGCCCGCCGGGCCTGTGGTTGCTTCCACGGAGCTCATCGTCGTGACTCTAGTCGTTCGCGCAGGACCGACTCCTCGACGAAGTACTCGAACAGCACCTCGCCGTCGAGCGCGATCACGGGAATGCGCTCGAAGTAGGCGCGCTGGAGCGCATCGTCTGCGCTGATGTCGCGCTCGGCCAGCTCGAATCCGAGCTCCGCCTGCAACCGCTCGAGCAGCGTCATCGCCTCGGCGCAGAGGTGGCAGTCGGGCTTGGAGTAGACCGTGAGCGTCGTCACCGCGCCCGTTCCCCGGTCGCGTAGGCGTCGAGCCCGAGGTAGTGCGGGTAGCGCAGTTGCTCGCCGAAGCGGGCGGCGCTCGCGATCATCGCCGCATTGTCGGTGCACAGCACGCGCGGGGGTACGTGAAGCGTCGCGCCGAGCCCTCGCAGCCGCCGGCGCAGCTCGCCGTTGGCGGCCACGCCGCCCCCCACCGCAAGGCGCCCGAGCCCAGTCCGCTCGAGCGCCTGTTCGGCGCGGAGGATCAGGCTGTCCACGATCGCCGCCTGATAGGAGGCGGCCAGGTCGGCGGCGCGCGCGCTCGCCTCCGCTTCTGAGAGCTCGCGCAAGCGATACAAGAGCGCGGTCTTGACGCCGGCGAATGAGAAGTCGAGGCTCCGCGCGAACTTCTGCCGGCTGGTCCCCCGCCCGCCACGCGAGCGCTCGCCGCGCGAACCGGGGAAGGAGAACGCCTCGGGATCGCCCCGGCGGCCAAGCGCTCCAGGGCGGCGCCACCGGGATAGCCCAGCCCGAGCATCCTCGCCCCCTTGTCGAAGGCCTCGCCGGCCGCGTCATCGAGCGTGCGCCCGACGACCTCGAAACCGTCGTGCTCGTTCACACGCGCCAGCAGCGTGTGCCCGCCGCTGG
This sequence comes from Terriglobia bacterium, assembly GCA_963842485.1. Lineage (GTDB taxonomy): Bacteria > Acidobacteriota > Terriglobia > Bryobacterales > Bryobacteraceae > Palsa-187. Next base: position 11,699 of record CAWJHI010000018.1, read on the forward strand.
CGATAAGGCATAGGAAGGGCGGCTCGAAGGGCCCGCCCGCCGCTGGGCGCCGGCAGCGTTCCGACTTCCCGATCGGGCGCGGGCGAGGCGAGGAAGTTGGCCGCGACATGACCCTGCAGATGATCGACCGCGGCGAACGGCAGCTCGCGGGCGGCGGCGAGCGCCTTCGCGGTGGACAGGCCGACGAGCAGCGCCCCCACCAGCCCAGGCCCCTGGGTGGCGGCCACGAGGCCGATGTCGGCGAGCGTCGTCTCAGCCTCGGCCAGGGCTTTCTCGACGATCAGGTTGACCAGCTGCAGGTGGTGGCGGGAGGCGATCTCGGGGACGACCCCGCCGAACTCCTCGTGCACCTGCTGCGATGAGATCACGTTCGCGCGCGTGTGCCCGTCGCTGCCGATCACCGCCGCGCACGTGTCGTCGCAGCTGGTCTCGAGCGCGAGGATCTGGCTCATACGGGTCCTGGGTTTGCACATCCGTCAACGGCGCCATCCCCGAGGGGTCGGCCAGCGTCGCGGGGGTGCGCCACATCACGAGGGCATCCTCGCCGTTGTCCTGGTAGTAGCGGCGGCGCACGCCGGCGGCGCGGAAGCCCTCTCGCTCGTACAGATGGATGGCGACGTGGTTGGAGCGGCGCACCTCGAGGGTGAACGCGCGTCCTTGTCGTTGACCCGCGCGTAGCAGCGGCCAGCAGCGCCGAGGCCAGGCCCATGCGCTGGCGATCGATGTCCACCGCCACGTTCATCACGTGCCAGACCGTGTCGTAGCGGGAGCAGATCAGATATCCGACCAAGCGCTGCTCGCACACGGCCGCGAGGCAGATCCCCGACTGCTTGGATAGCTCGCAGCACGAACATCGCCAAGGACCACGGCGTCGGGAACACGCGCCGCTCGATCCCGATCACCTGGGGCAGATCGGTGTAGATCAGCCGGCGGATCTCGATCGGCGGTGAATGACTTGCTCCTAGCTGGGCAGCGGATAGCTCTGTCACGGTTCTAGGCCCCCCAGGGCTCAAACGCCCTCCAGAGCGATCTCGGCATCCGGCCGGCGCCGGTAGTCCGGCACGATCTCCTCTAGCTGGCCACCGCCGGGGCACGTGCCCCAGGTCGCATACAGCCCGCGCGCCCACCACATGCAGCGGCGAGGAATCCGCGGGGACCACAACGCCGGCAAGCTCCAGATGACCACGGAAGCGTATCGCCCCGTCGCCGAAGGCGAGCCACGGTGCGAGGCTCTCGCCGCCCACCGCCTCGGCCTGACCGACGATGCCCGCGAGCTCCTCGGGGGCCAGCGCGCGCGCCGGCACGAGCTCGCTCAGCACTCCCCCGTCGCCGACGCCGTAGGCGGCTGCGAACGCCTCACCGCGACGCGCGTCGATCACGGCCGAGCTGCCGGCGCGCGCGCCTGCGTCGCCGCTCGGCGAGGGCGCGCAGGCTCGAGACGCCGACGAGCTCCACCGCCAGCGACTGCGCCAGCCCGCGGGCGGTGGCGATCCCGATGCGCAGACCGTGACGTGCCCCGCTGACCCACCGCGATCCGGTCGAGCGCGCTCGCAGGCCACACGGCACCGCCGAGCAGCTCGGCGCTCATCCCAAGAGCCGCGTCGCGTGCCCCGGGTGCTCGTCGCGGCCGGGATCGTCGCGCGCCTCGAGCGTCGATCCGTCGTCGAGGCGAAGCCCCACCGTCGTCGATGGCGTGGCGGTGTCGAAGCCGAGCACGATCACCGCCCGCCGCCCATCGCGCCGCGGCGTCGGCCAGCTCGATGCGCCGGCGGTCGCCGCCGCGATGGCTGAGCGTGACCCGCATGCGTGCGCCGGACAGCTCTCGCTCGGCGTGGGAGGGCCACTCGACGAAGGCGATCCGGCCGGGGCCGGAGGTAGTCCGCCAACAGGCCGGATCCTCGTGCTCGAGTCCCGCCAGGCGATAGCAGATCGAGGTGTGAGACGGTCCCCCGCGAGGAGCGGTAGCGGTGGCCGATGCTGAAGGTCGGGCCTGGTCACGGGATCGAGTCACCCCCAGGGCGCGCGCGCGCCCCGAACCAGCGTGGTCTTGCCCGAGCCGAGCTCGCCGCCGACGAGCACCAGGTCGCCGGGCTGAGGCACGCCGCAAGCTCGGCGCCGAGCGATCGCGGCCGCGGGATCCGAGGTTTCGACGACGCGCAGGGCCACGACGAGACTAGAGCCAACCCACCGCCTCCTCCATCCCTACCCGTTAACGCGGCCGGCCCGCGGGAGGAAGGAGCGCGGTCGGGCTCGGTACTGCTTGCGGGAGGGAGACAGGGCCTTCATCGGCAGTCATCACGACTTACCTTTAGGACCGTGCGCCAGGAATTGACATTCGGCGGCAATTTCTTTTCCTGATAAACAGGGCGAAAACAGGCGTCCAGACGGTCCAGACGCGTCCAGAGGGGCGTCCAGAAGCGTCCTTCCGGGTACCCCGGCGTAGAACAGGCCCAGTGGTCGAATTCTCCGGGGGGCGCGCTGTTCGCTCGCGGAAGCGGATCGCGGCCGTGGTGGGCCCGCGGTGGGCTTCGGGTGCGATCTCCGGCAGCTCGACCGGCGGCGGTTCGTGGGCGCACCCGAGCGCAAGCAGCTGGAAGCCGCACGAAGTCCTCGCGCAGCGCTTCGAGCATGCTGGGGTAGAGCGTGGCCGCCGGCGAGAGATCGGATAAAGCGCGACGCGCGCCGGCCCAGCGCGAGCACCTCGGCCCGCCCGTGCACCGGCGCGTGATGTCCTGGATCGGATGGACCGCGCAGCAGCTCTCGTCGAGAAGTCGCCGAGCCAGCAGATCACGTGCGCCTGGATCAGCTCGACCTTGCGCAGCAGGTAGTCCTGACAGTTCCGATCTCGACGGGCTGGGGATTGCGATCGTCCGGGAGGCGCACATGAAGGTGTTCGCGATGATCACCTCCCAGCGGCGCCATCCCGACTCTCGAGTAGCTTCTCGAGCAGCTTCCGCGTACCGACGAATGGTACGCCTGTTCCGTCTCGCTGGCCCGGGCGCTCTCCCATGAACATCAGATCGGCGTCCGCGCTCGCCGGACCCGAACACGGCACCGTCCGGCGTCGCCGCGAGCTCCGGCAGCGCACGCACCCGAGCCTCCGAGCAGGAGCTTGAGCCGCACGCCGTTGGACGCCGATCGCAGAGACTCTCGAAAGCGACACGCGCCCGGATGGACCGCCGCTGCCGCGGCCGGCGTGCTTGCGCTGACGTCGATCGCCTTGCGCGTACCCGTACGGACCGCGCGCGCGTCAGCGGATGATCTGCAAGATGCCGTCGCAGCCCGGCATCGGTGACTGGCCGGTTCGCCGGCGTGGTCGTCGCGATCACCGCACGCAAGCGAGGCGCGCGCGGAACGGGAGACGCGGAGGTCGTGCTCGAGGCGATGAAGATGGAGCACGAGGTCTCGCCGAGTCCGGCGGCGTCGTGCGCGATGGCGTCGCCGTCGGCGACGCGGTCGAGGAGGGCCAGCCGCCGTCGACGTCCAGCGAGCGCCGCCGGTAGACCGATCAGACGGAGGCGGAGAGCGGCACGGGCCGGCCACGTTCAGACCTGCGGGGGCTCCGAGCGCGATGCGCTGGACCTGACGCCGCGCGGCCGGACGCGGTGTCGGCGAAGCGCCGCCGGCGGGGCCGGCGACGGCGCGCGAGAATCTGGCGGAGCTGCTCGATGAACGTGCCCTCGTCGAGCAGCTCCGCCAGATTCTCGCGCGCCGTCCGCCGGCCCCGCCGGCGGCGCTTGGCGACCGCGTCCGGCCGCGCGGCGTCCAGTCCCAGCGCATGGCGCTCGCGGACCGCCCGCAGGTCTGAGCGTTCGCCGGCCTCGTGCCCGCTCTCCGCCTCCGTCTGATCGGTCTCACCGGCGGCGCTCGGCTCGAGCGTCAACAGCAGCTGGCCCTCCTCGACCGCGTCGCCGACGGCGACCGCCAGATCGCGCACGACGCCGCCGGACTCGGCGAGGACCTCGTGCTCCATCTTCATCGCCTCGAGCACGACCACCGGCGTTCCCGGTCCCACGCGCGCCTCGCTTGAGTGCGGGATCGCGACGACCACGCCGGCGAACGGGGCCGTCACCGAATGCCGGGCTGCGGAGGCCATCTGCAGATCATCGCTCACGCGCGCGCGGTCGGTCGGGGTCGCGCCGGAGGCGATCGACGTCGGCGCCGAGCGCGCCGGCCCGCGAGCAGCAATTACCATCCGGGCGCATGTCCTTTGGGGAGTCTCTGCAATCGGCGTCCGAGCGGCGTGAGGCGCTCAAGCTCCTGCTCGCGGAGGCTCGGGGCTGCATGCGCTGCCCGGAGCTCGCGGCGACGCGCCGGACGGTCGTGTTCGGGTCCGGCAACGCGGACGCCGATCTGATGTTCATCGGAGAGGCGCCCGGGGCCAGCGAGGACGAACAGGGCGTGCCGTTCGTCGGTCGCGCCGGGAAGCTGCTCGAGAAGCTGCTCGAGGAGATCGGGATGGCGCGCTGCGGAGGTGTTCATCGCGAACACCTTGATGTGCAGGCCTCCGGGCAATCGCGATCCCCAGCCCGTCGAGATCGAGAACTGTCAGGACTACCTGCTGCGCAAGGTCGAGCTGATCCAGCCGCACGTGATCTGCACGCTCGGCAACTTCTCGACGAAGCTGCTGCGCGGTGATCCAACGGGCATCACGCGCGTGCACGGGCAGGCCGAGGTGCTCGCGCTGGGCCGGCGCGCGGTGCGGCTTTATCCGATCTATCACCCGGCGGCCGCGCTCTACACCCCGAGCATGCTCGAGACGCTGCGCGAGGACTTCGTGCGGCTTCCGGAGCTGCTTGCGCTGGGTGCGCCCGAGCAACCGCCGCCGCTCGAGCTGCCGAGATCGCACCCGAACCCCGGCGGCCGCCGCGGCCGCCGATCCGCCTTCGCAAGCGGAAAGCGCGCCCCCGGAGAAGTTGACCAGCTGGGCCTGTTCTAGGCGCAGCAAGGGGTTCCGAAGGGCGCCTTCGGGCTCTGGACGCGTTCTGGACCGTTCTGGACGCCTGTTTCGCCCTGTTTATCGCGGGAAAAGGGAATTCCCGCCGAATGTCGAATTCCTGGGCACAGGTCCTAAAGTAAGTCGTGATGACTGCCGATGAAGGCCCTGTCTCCCTCCCGCAAGCAGTACCGACCGGCCCGCGCTTCCTCCCGCGGGCCGGCCGCGTTAACCGGTAGGGATGGAGGAAGCGGTGGGTTGGCTCTAGAGTCTCGTCGTGGCCCTGCGCGTCGTCGAAACCTCGGATCCCGCGGGCACGGAATCGCTCGGCGCCGAGCTTGCGGCGTGCCTCAGGACGGCGACCTGGTGCTCGTCGGCGGCGAGCTCGGCTCGGGCAAGACCACGCTGGTTCGGGGCGCCGCGCGCGCCCTGGGCGTCGAGGGATCCGGTGACCAGCCCGACCTTCAGCATCGGCCACCGCTACCGCTCCTCGCGGGGGACCGTCTCACACCTCGATCTCTATCGCCTGGCGGGACTCGAGCACGAGGATCCGGCCCTGCTGGCGGACTACCTCGGCCCCGGCCGGATCGCCTTCGTCGAGTGGCCCTCCCACGCCGAGCGGGAGCTGTCCGGCGCACGCGTGCGGGTCACGCTCAGCCATCGCGGCGGCGACCGCCGGCGCATCGAGCTGGCAGACGCCCGCGGGCGCGATGAGGGCGGCGGGCAGTGATCGTGCTCGGCTTCGACACGGCCACGCCATCGACGACGGTGGGGCTTCGCCTCGACGACGGATCGACGCTCGAGGCACGCGACGATCCCGGCCGCGACGAGCGCCCGGGGCACGCGACGCGGCTCTTGGGGATGAGCGCCGAGCTGCTCGGCGGTGCCGGTGTCGCCTGGAGCGCGCTCGACCGGATCGCGGTGGGAGTGGGGCCGGGCACGTTCACGGGTCTGCGCGTCGGGATCGCCACCGCCCGCGGGCTGGCGCAGTCGCTGGCAGTGGAGCTCGTCGGCGTCTCGAGCCTGCGCGCCCTCGCCGAGGGGGGCCTGCGCAGCGCGGCGCGCAGGCAGGCAGGCTCGTGGCCGTGATCGACGCGCGTCGCGGTGAGGCGTTCGCAGCCGCCTACGGCGTCGGCGACGGGGAGTGCTGAGCGAGCTCGTGCCGGCGCGCGCGCTGGCCCCCGGGGAGCTCGCGGGCATCGTCGGTCAGGCCGAGGCGGTGGGCGGCGAGAGCCTCGCACCGTGGCTCGCCTTCGGCGACGGGGCGATACGCTTCCGTGGTCATCTGGAGCTTGCCGGCGTTGTGGTCCCCGCGGATTCCTCGCCGCTGCATGTGGTGGGCGCGCGGGCTGTATGCGACCTCGGGGCACGTGCCCCGGCGGTGGCCAGCTATGAGGAGATCGTGCCGGACTACCGGCGGCGGGCCGGATGCCGAGATCGCTCTGGAGGGCGTTTGAGCCCTGGGGGGCCTAGAACCGTGACAGAGCTATCCGCTGCCCAGCTAGGAGCAAGTCATTCACCGCCGATCGAGATCCGCCGGCTGATCTACACCGATCTGCCCCAGGTGATCGGGATCGAGCGGCGCGTGTTCCCGACGCCGTGGTCCTTGGCGATGTTCGTGCTGGAGCTGTCCAAGCAGTCGGGGATCTGCCTCGCGGCCGTGTGCGAGCAGCGCTTGGTCGGATATCTGATCTGCTCCCGCTACGACACGGTCTGGCACGTGATGAACGTGGCGGTGGACATCGATCGCCAGCGCATGGGCCTGGCCTCGGCGCTGCTGGCCGAGCTGTACGCGCGGGTCAACGACAAGGACGCGCGCTTCACCCTCGAGGTGCGCCGCTCCAACCACGTCGCCATCCATCTGTACGAGCGAGAGGGCTTCCGCGCCGCCGGCGTGCGCCGCCGCTACTACCAGGACAACGGCGAGGATGCCCTCGTGATGTGGCGCACGCCCGCGACGCTGGCCGACCCCTCGGGGATGGCGCCGTTGACGGATGTGCCAAACCCAGGACCCGTATGAGCCAGATCCTGGCGCTCGAGACCAGCTGCGACGACACGTGCGCGGCGGTGATCGGCAGCGACGGGCACACGCGCGCGAACGTGATCTCATCGCAGCAGGTGCACGAGGAGTTCGGCGGGGTCGTCCCCGAGATCGCCTCCCGCCACCACCTGCAGCTGGTCAACCTGATCGTCGAGAAAGCCCTGGCCGAGGCTGAGACGACGCTCGCCGACATCGGCCTCGTGGCCGCCACCCAGGGGCCTGGGCTGGTGGGGGCGCTGCTCGTCGGCCTGTCCACCGCGAAGGCGCTCGCCGCCGCCCGCGAGCTGCCGTTCGCCGCGGTCGATCATCTGCAGGGTCATGTCGCGGCCAACTTCCTCGCCTCGCCCGCGCCCGATCGGGAAGTCGAGAACGCTGCCGGCGCCCAGGCGGCGGGCGGGCCCTTCGAGCCGCCCTTCCTATGCCTTATCGCCAGCGGCGGGCACACGCTGTTGGCGCGTGTGAACGAGCACGACGGTTTCGAGGTCGTCGGGCGCACGCTCGATGACGCGGCCGGCGAGGCCTTCGACAAGGGGGCGAGGATGCTCGGGCTGGGCTATCCCGGCGGCGCCGCCCTGGAGCGCTTGGCCGCCGGGGGCGATCCCGAGGCGTTCTCCTTCCCGGGTTCGCGCGGCGAGCGCTCGCGTGGCGGGCGGGGGACCAGCCGGCAGAAGTTCGCGCGGAGCCTCGACTTCTCATTCGCCGGCGTCAAGACCGCGCTCTTGTATCGCTTGCGCGAGCTCTCAGAAGCCGGAGGCGAGCGCGCGCGCCGCCGACCTGGCCGCCTCCTATCAGGCGGCGATCGTGGACAGCCTGATCCTCCGCGCCGAACAGGCGCTCGAGCGGACTGGGCTCGGGCGCCTTGCGGTCGGGGGCGGCGTGGCCGCCAACGGCGAGCTGCGCCGGCGGCTGCGAGGGCTCGGCGCGACGCTTCACGTACCCGCCGCGCGTGCTGTGCACCGACAATGCGGCGATGATCGCGAGCGCCGCCCGCTTCGGCGAGCAACTGCGCTACCCGCACTACCTCGGGCTCGACGCCTACGCGACCGGGGAACGGGCGCGGTGACGACGCTCACGGTCTACTCCAAGCCCGACTGCCACCTCTGCGCCGAGGCGATGACGCTGCTCGAGCGGTTGCAGGCGGAGCTCGGATTCGAGCTGGCCGAGCGCGACATCAGCGCAGACGATGCGCTCCAGCGCGCCTACTTCGAGCGCATTCCCGTGATCGCGCTCGACGGCGAGGTGCTGTTCGAGTACTTCGTCGAGGAGTCGGTCCTGCGCGAACGACTAGAGTCACGACGATGAGCTCCGTGGAAGCAACCACAGGCCCGGCGGGCGCCGAGCGGGGGGGAACCACCTCCGGCGAGCGGCTCTCACTCGGGGTCGCGGCGCGGCTGTCGCGATACCTGCAGGTGCTCACCCAGGCCAAGAAGATGGGCAAGGAGACGATCTCCTCGCAGGAGCTGTCCGACTACACCCACGTCAACTCCACCCAGATCCGGCGTGATCTGTCGGGTTTCGGCAAGTTCGGAAAGCGCGGGGTGGGCTACAACGTCGAGGCGCTGGTGTCGCAGATCCGCAAGATCCTGCGAACCGCCGGACAACACAACATCGCTCTGCTCGGGGCGGGGCATCTCGGCAAGGCGATCGCCTCCTCCGACATCTTCGCCGACCACGGCTTCCGCGTGGTGGCGATCTTCGACGTGGATCCGGCGAAGGTCGGCACGAGCGTGGGCGCGCAGAGCGTGCGCCACATCGGCGAGCTGCGCCAGCTGGTGGAGGACGAGGACATCGTCGTGGGCGTGCTGGCGGTGCCCACGCAGGCGGCGCAGGGGCTCGCCGACGAGCTGGTCGAGGCCGGCGTGAAAATCATCTTCAACTACTCGGAGTCCCTGCTGGTCGTACCGCCAGAGGTGACCGTACACACCTCGAGCCCCGCCGTTGACCTGCTCTACGCTCTGTACTTCTATCTGACCTGAGGGTCGTGGCCTCTCCGAGCCGCATCACACTGGACATCTGAGAGCTCTGAGCGCAGAGGGGTACGCCACCATGAGCCTGGACCTAGACCAAGCGGCCGCGACCTTCGCGGAGGCGTCCGACCTCACCGTCGGCGTCGAGGAGGAGTTCTCGATCCTCGACCCGCGGAGCCTCGAGTTGCTGCCCCGCTTCGAGGAGCTGCGCGTGGCGGCCGAGGCCGATCCGATCCTGCACGAGGGCATCACCGGCGAGCTCATCTGCTCGGAGATCGAGATCATCTCGGGTGCCGGAGCCGACCTTCATGACGCGCTTGCGCGCCAGCGCGACCGCCGCGGACGCCTGTTCGCGCTGGCGGGAGCCCAGGGCGTGGCGCTGGGCGCGACCGGAACCCACCCGTGGGCCGACTACCGCGAGCAGCCGATCATCGACACCGAGCACTATCGCCGCGTGGAGGAGGGCTTGAAATACGTGGCCTGGCGCAACAACACGTTCAGCCTGCATGTCCACGTGGGCGTCCGCGACATCGACCGCGCCATCAAGGTGTGCGACCGGCTCAGAGGCGTGCTGCCACTGCTGCTCGCGATCTCCGCGAACTCGCCCTACCTCGACGGCGTTTACACGGGGCTGCACTCGGCCCGCACACAGAGCTTCACGAAGAGCTTTCCCCGCTGCGGGGTGCCAGATGTGTTCGGCGGCTGGCAGGCCTACCGCGAGTACATCGAGTTCCTCGTGCGGACGCGCTCGATCGTCGAGTTCACCCAGGTCTGGTGGTCGGTGCGCCCGCACTTCAGCTTCGGCACCGTCGAGGTGCGCATCTGCGATGCGCAGGCGACGGCACAGGAGTCCGATGCGCTCGCCGCGCTGATGGTCGCGTGCATAGCGCAGGCCATGCGCGACGTCGATGAGGGAGTTCCCTTCTCAGACCCCGCTCCGCGGTTGATCGAGGAGAACATGTGGCGGGCGATCCGCTACGGCCTCGACGGCCGGCTGATCGACCTGGAGCATGGCGCCGAGTACCCGGCGCGCGAGGCGATCGAGCGGCTCTGTGCGTGGACGGCGCCGCTGCGGGGCGAGCTCGGCATAGAGCCCGGCGTTCCCCGAGCGCAACGGCGCCCAGCGCCAGCGCCGGATGATCGAGCAGGGGGCGACGCGCGAGGACGTTTTCAGCGCGTCGGTGAAGGAGACTCGACAGACCTACTCAGAGGAGGTGACGGTGTGAGCACCGATCCATCAGGGAATCCCGGCGACTCGCCACCCGCTCCGGGCGGGGCCGCGGAGGGGCCGAGCGAAGCCGAACTGCGCGCGGCGTATGAGGCGGAATTGAGCCGCATCACCCCCGCGGACATGATGCTGCAGGCGGCGGTGTCGCTGTTGAACCTGGGCGCCCGCCGGCTGGGCCTGACCGGGGCGCCCGAGCGCCCGGACTCGGGGGACGCCGCGGCCGGACCGCCGGGGGGCGCCGAGCACGATCTCGGGCAGGTGCGTGACGCGATCGACGGCGTCAGGGCGCTGCTGGCGATCCTCGAGCGCAGCATGCCCGAGGAGCTGCGCCCCCTGCGCGACGCGCTCTCGCAGCTGCAGATCGCCTACGCGCGCGAGGCCCCGGCTCCCAGCGGGGCCGATCGCCCGGCCGGCGAGGCCCAGCCGGACGCCGGCGGCAAGCCCTCCAGCGCCGAGGATGAGCCCGGCGCTCCCGGGCCCGCGCAGTCGAGTGGCAGGCTGTGGGTACCGGGAAGCTGAAGTTCCGCTCCTCGGTCGTTCGCTGGCCGGCACTCCGACGGCCGGCACGATAGACTGCGCGCGCGTTTGCGCCCGGTAAGCGCTCGTGTCGAGCGATCCGTGCCGCAAATGTGCGCGCGAATATCCTCGCGCGGCACACAAATCAGACCGCGGAGGATTTCTGTTGAGCAGCTTTCTGACGAACCATGGGGTCGTCGTCGCCCTCGTTTGCGCCGCCTGCGCTGTCGTGTACGGGCTCGTGACGACGCGAGCCCTGCTCGCGCTCTCACCGGGCAATGAGCGGATGCAGAGCATCTCGCTCGCAGTTCAGCAGGGCGCGCGCGCCTACCTGAACCGCCAGTACACGACGATTGCCGTCGTCGGGGTGGTGCTGTTCGTCGCGCTGATCTTCATCCAGAACATCGCTGTCGCGTGCGGCTTCGCGATCGGTGGCCTGCTGTCGGGCTCGACGGGGTACATCGGCATGAACGTCTCCGTTCGCGCAAACGCCCGCGTGGCCGAGGCGGCGCAGGACGGCGTCTCGCCGGCCCTGAAGGTTGCCTTCCGCGGGGGCGCGATCACGGGCCTGTTGGTCGTGGGACTGGCGCTGATCGGCGTCGCCGGCTACTACGGGGCGCTGACGTCGATCTTCAACGACAGCCCGAAGACCGCTGTCGACGCGCTGATCGGGCTCGGCTTCGGCGGTTCGCTGATCTCGGTGTTCGCCAGGCTCGGCGGCGGGATCTTCACGAAGGGCGCCGATGTCGGCGCGGACCTCGTGGGCAAGGTCGAGGCGGGCATTCCCGAGGACGACCCCCGCAACCCCGCGACGATCGCCGACAACGTCGGCGACAACGTCGGCGACTGCGCCGGCATGGCGGCGGACCTGTTCGAGACCTACGCGGTGACCGCGATCGCGGTGATGCTGCTCGGTGTCCTCACCTTCCACGAGGTCACGCGCGTGGTGCTGTACCCGCTCGTGATCGGCGGCGTGGCGATCATCGCGTCGATCATCGGCACCTTCGCCGTGCGCACCAAAACCGACAACGTCGAGCGTGCGCTGCTTCAGGGTCTGATCGTCTCCGGCGTGCTGGCCGCCGCCGCGTTCGCGCCGATCACCTACTGGCTGATGCGCGACCTCACGTTCAGGGTGGTCGGCAACACCGTCAACACACCCAGCTGGGGACACCTCTACCTGTGCTCGCTGATCGGGATCGGCGTCACAGCGCTGCTCTTCGGGCTGACCGAATACTACACCTCGACTCGCTTCCCGCCGGTCCAGAAAACCGCCAAAGCGTCGGTCACCGGGCACGCCACCAACATCATCCAGGGCTTCGCCTCCGGCCTTCAGGCAACCGCGCTGCCGGCGTTGGTGATCGTGCTCGGCATCTTCGGCTCGTGGAAGCTCGCGGGCGGTGGCGTCGCCGGGATCTACGGCATCGGCATAGCCGCCGTGGGCCTGCTCTCGCTGACTGGCCTGATCGTCGCACTCGACGCGTTCGGCCCGATCACCGACAACGCGGGCGGCATCGCGGAGATGGCCGACCTGCCCGAGGACGTGCGCAAAGTCACCGACCGCCTGGACGCCGTCGGAAACACCACCAAGGCCGTCACGAAGGGCTACGCGATCGGCTCGGCGGTGCTCGCCGCGATCGTGCTGTTCGCCGGCTTCGAGAAAGAACTCGAGCTCAAGGCGGGGCACCTGATCTCGTTCGGGATCAACGAACCGCCGGTGTTGATCGGTCTGCTGCTCGGCGGGCTGATGGTCTGCCTGTTCGCGTCGCTGTCGATCGAGGCCGTGGGCCGCGCCGGTGGCGCCGTCGTCGAGGAGGTGCGCCGCCAGTTCCGCGAGCACCCGGGGATCATGGACTACACCGAACAGCCCGACTACGCGACGTGCGTGGACATCGTCACGAAGACGGCCCAGCGCGAGATGATTCTTCCCTCGCTGCTGCCGATCGTGCTGACGCTGATCGTCGGCCTGATCGACTCCCAGGCGCTCGGCGGCCTGCTGATCGGGGTGATCGTGGTGGGCTACTTCTTCGCGGTGCTGATGACCGCAGGCGGTGGCGCCTGGGACAACGCCAAGAAGCTCATCGAGGACGGCGCCTTCGGAGGCAAGGGCTCGGAGGCGCACGCCGCTTCGGTGACGGGCGACACGGTGGGCGACCCCTTCAAGGACACGGCCGGCCCCGCGATCAACCCGATGATCAAGGTGGCGAACATCGTCGCGATCCTGATCATTCCGCTGATCACCTGAGACGCGGGTTTGCCGACCCGCGGGGGCTGTGGAAGTGCCGCACCGCGCGCGGCGCGTCCGCTGCGCAGACCAACGACCCCGTGCGCGTGGGCGGGGCCCTAAGCTCAGCGTGAGATGATCGGCCACGGGGCGCATCGCATGGTCACGTTCGTGCTCTCGCTGGTGATGGCGGCGATCGGCGTGGGCCTGATCGTCGAGGCGGTGGCGGGACACGGCGGCGTGATCTCGCCCCGCCTGCTGCTCGGCGTGCTGTTCCTCGCCGCGGGCGCCGGCCGGTTCTACCTGCAGCTCGGGAGGGGTCGCAGGGCATGAGCGCGCAGGGCGGCCAGGATGGCCAGGACGTTGGAAACGGCGGCGGCGCCAGCCCGGAGCTCGGATCGCGCTCACGCATGATGCTCCGTCGGAGCATCGGCTCGCCGATTCTGTTCACGGTCGTCTACTCCTCGCTGGCGAGCGCGATCTACTTCTCGCTGGGAGTGATCGCCGGTCATGCGCTCGGGCTCACGCCGCTCGTGTTCCTGCTCGCGGCGCTGCTGTTCACGCTGACCGCGATGACCTATGCCGAGGGCGCGTCGCTGCATCAGGACAGGGCGGGCTCGACGGTGTTCGCCCGCTATGCCTTCAACGAGCTCGTGAGCTTCATCGCCGGCTGGGCGATCGTTCTGGACTACATCATCCTGATCGCCGTCACCGCCTTCTCGGCGACCCAGTATCTGCGCGTGTTCTGGCATCCGCTCGGCCATCGCGGCGAGGCGCTCGGCCTCGCGCTCGCCTTCATCGCGCTCGTCGTGCTGAGCAATATCCGCGGTTTTGGTGGGCGCCGCGCACGGCGGGTGGGGATGCTCGTGGCGGGCGATCTCGTGCTGCAGGCGTTCATCGTTGTGCTCGGGCTGGTGCTGTTCTTCAACCCGCACACATGGCTTGCGCCGATCCATCTGGGCACCGCCCCGACCTGGTCCGGCCTCGTCTTCGCCCTGACGATCGCTGTGATCTCGTTCACGAGCCTCGAGTCGGCGGCCGGGCTGGCAGGCGAGGTCAGGATCAGCCGCGCGGGCCTGAAGCGGATGGTAGCCAGCGGCACCGCGACCGTGGTGTTCCTGTACGTCGGTATCGCGCTGGTCGCGGTGACGGCGCTACCGGTCCACGGTGGCCACACCGCCCTGGCGACTCGCTACGAGAACGCGCCGATGATCGGGATCGTCGACCAGGTACATCCGCACTGGCTCAAACAGGTGCTGAGGTACCTGGTGGCGGGCCTGGCCTCGGTCACGCTCGTCGCCGCAGCGAACTCGGCGATGCTGGGCCTCTCGCGGCTGGCCTACTCGCTGTCCACGAACCGCCAGATCCCCAGCGGGCTCGGGCGCTTGCACCCGCAGCGCTCGACCCCGTACGTGCTGATCATCCTGGCCGGGGTAATCGCGGCATGTCTCGTGGTTCCGGAGGACCTCGAATTCCTGATCGGGATCTACGCCTTCGGTGCGATGCTCGCGTTCACGATCGCCCATCTGTCGATCTGCCGGCTGCGCTATTCAGAGCCCGACCGCGATCGTCCCTACAGGGTGCCCCTGTCGATCAGGGTGCGTGGGGGCGAGCTGCCGTTGCCGGCGGCCTTCGGGGCGCTGGTCTCGGCGGCCGGCTTTGTGGCCGTGATGGTCGTGCACGAACCGGCCCGATACGTGGGGCTGGCGTGGATGCTGATCGGGACCGTGCTGTACGTCGTCTATCGCCGCGCGGACGAGACCTCGCTGCTTCGCCGCGTGACGGTATCGCCCCAGGTCCTGCGCGCCGAGCAGCCGCCGCCCGATGACTACGGCTCGATCCTCGTGCCCCTGTTCGGGACCCAGCTCGACGAGGACATCGTGCAGACGGCGGCGCGTCTGGTCTCCGGCGAACCGACGGACGAGGCGGCGATCGACGAGGCGACGATCGAGGCCGTGTGGATCTTCGTGATACCGATGTCGCTGCCGCTGGATGCGCGCCTGCCCGAGGAGCAGATCAAGCACGCTACGTCAGGCGCTCGCGCGTGCCAAGGCGGTGGGGGAGGAGTACGCCGGAGTGCAGGTCGCCACGGCGACGGTGCGGACACGGCGCGCCGGCTTTGCGATCGTCGATGAGGCGCGCCGGCGCGGGGTGGAGGCCATCGTGCTCGGCGCGGAGGAGCCCTCGCTGATCCGCGGCGGGGCGCGCCTGGGCGGCCGCGGCGGGCGCCTTGAGAACTTCGTCGGCGACATCACCAAGTACGTGGTGAGCAAGGCGGAGTGCCGCGTGATCGTCACAGCCCCTGCCGCGCGTGACTTCGCGGGCCCGCTGTCGACCCCTGCGGATCAGGCAGGCGCCCCCATCGTCTAACCTCCGCCCAATGTTCATCCTGATCGTCGGTGCCGGGCGCGTGGGCTCGGCGGTCGCCAAGTCAGCGCTGGCGGCCGGTCATGAAGTGTCGGTGCTCGACGAGGACCCGCTCTCGCATGAGCGCCTCGACGCCGGCCAGAGCCAGACCTGGGAGGACGCGGACGGTCAGTTCACGGTTGGCACGGCGCTTGAGACGGACGCGCTGATCCAGGCCGGAATCGAACGCGCGGATGTCTTCATCGCCTCGACGGCAGGCGACAACACCAACCTGATCATCGCCCAGATCGCCCAGAAGCGGTTCGGCGTGGAGAAGGCGATTGTGCGGGTCATGGACCCGGCGCGCGCCGGCTGGTACGGCGAGCAGGGCCTTCACACGATATCCCCGACCCAGCATGCGATCGAGATGTTCGAGCGCGCGCTGCAAACCGAACTCGCCTAGCCCTCATGTACGCGATCATCGTCGGCGCCGGCAAGGTGGGGCGCAACCTCGCGCGGGAGCTGATCATCAAGGGGCACGAGGTCAGCCTGATCGAGTCCTCGCGATCGTGCTACCTGGCGATCGAGGAGGAGTTCGAGCACGCCGCGCAGTACGGTGATGCCACCGAGCTAGTTGTTGCCGCACCAGCCGCCATCGCCCGGAGCCCATCGCCAGCCGAACCGCCATCTCTTTCCGCCGCGCGGTCGAGCGCGACATGATCAAGTTCGCGACGTTGGCGCATGCCATCATCAAAATGAACGTGACGATGGCAAAGACAATTTTCACAGCGGGATTTCCGCTTTGCTTGTCGATCTCTTCCTGCAAGGTCCTCACCAGCACTCCCCGATTCGTGTTAGTCGCCGGATATGTCTTTTCGAGCGACGCTTGAAATGCGATCATCGCCGCGCGGGCCCGCGTCGCGTCAATGCCGGCTTTCAGCCGGCCTACCGGCCGCAGATATCGAGAATCGCGCGCAGCCAGCTTTTCAGGCGAAAACGTCAAAGGCGTAAACACCTCCGCCAGTCCCATGGGAATGTACTGGAAATTCTCCGGCATCACGCCGACGATGGTATTCGCCGCGCCGTCGAGCGTGATCTTCCGCCCCAGCACGTTCGGATCGGACCCGAAGCGGTCGCGCCACAGGGCATGCGCGAGAATCACGACGTTGTCGCCGCCGGGAATCTGTTCTTCGTCGGTGAATTCGCGTCCCAGCGCGGGCTTCACGCCCAAGGCGCGGAAGAAATTCGCCGAAACATAATAACCGGCGATCTTCACCGGTTCATCGACGCCGGTCAGGTTATAACTTCCCCAAGTCGCGGCGGCGAGATCGTCGAAGATTCCCGACTTTTCGCGCCAGTCCTTCCAGTCGCCCGGAGAAACCGAACCCTCCGATCCCGTCTTCTTGTCGGTCTCGAACAGAAGCACCAGTTGGTCGGGATTGGGGAACGGGGAGGGCCGGATGATCCAGGAGTTTACGAAGCTGAAGATGGCAGTATTGGCACCGATGCCGAGCGCCAGTGTCAACACCACTACCAGCGCGAATCCGGGGTTTTTGGAGAAATGCCGAAGCGCGAGTTTGAGACCCATGCTTTCCGAAGACGCAAACGCGCGTGGGTTTGTTCAGTCGGTGCTGATCCACCCGTCGACGATCTTGATGATCCGGTGCCCGTAAGATGCATTCACTTCCGAGTGCGTCACCTGAATAATGGTCGTGCCGGATTCGTTCAGGCGCTTGAAAACTTCCATGATTTCCTTAGCCTGGCTGGAATGGAGGTTGCCGGTGGGCTCATCGGCGAGAATCACCTTGGGGCTGGCGATAATCGCGCGGGCGATCGCCACCAGTTGCTGCTGGCCGCCCGAAAGTTGGTTCGGAAACAGGTCTTTTTTGCCCACCATCTGAAACTTGTCCAGCGCGTCGCACACGATGCCGTCGCGCTCCGACTTTTTCACGTTGCGATAGCTCAGCGGAATATCAAGATTTTCATAAACAGTGAGCGAATCGAGCAGATGGTAACTCTGAAACACGAATCCGAAATATTTTTTATAAATCTCGTCCCGATCTTTTTTCTTCAGCCGGTGAATCGGATGATCCAGCAAATTGTACTCGCCGGTCCACGCCGAATCGTGCATGCCGATCAGGTGCAGCAGCGTGGATTTGCCTGCGCCGGAGGGTCCCATGATGGAGACGAACTCTCCTTCCTTGATGTCCATGTTGATGCGGCGAAGCACAAACGTCTTGGTCGGGCCGTGTTCGAAATACTTTTCGATGTTGCGAAGATTGATCATGATCTCATTCGAATGTTACCACTGGTAACATACTCCGGAGGCAACTCGGGTGCCAGCTTAAATCGTTGAGAGCAAGGGAGTCCCACGCGCGCGCAATGTCCGCTAATGGGAAGCGCTGTCCTGATACAATGCCCCCTGACATGCGATTTTTCCTGTTTTTCGCAATTTGTGTTTTGGGCGCCTGCTCGAAACCGAAGCTGGCAGCCTCTATTCCGCCCGCGCCGGGCCCCGTTCGGACCCAATATTCCATGCGTTATGTTGATGTTGCCGTCGGCGCCGGGAAGCCCGCCGAGCCCGGAAAGGTGTACGTGGTGCAATACACCGGTTGGCTGCTCGATGGGACCAAATTCGACTCCTCGCGCGATCGTCCGGAGCCGTTCAGCTTCCAGCAAGGCCAGCGCAAAGTGATCCCTGGATGGGACGCTGGGTTTGAAGGCATGCGCGTCGGTGGAAAGCGGAGGCTCTTTATCCCCTATCAGTTGGCGTACGGAGAGAAGGGCCGCAACAAGATTCCTCCCAAGGCGGAGCTGATTTTCAACGTCGAATTGATGGATGTGAAGGAACCGCCGGCGCAATAACTACAGTTTTTCTTTCAACATACGATTCACCGCCGCCGGATCCGCCTGCCCTCGGCTGGCTTTCATGACTTGGCCCACTAAGAATCCCAAGACTGCGGCTTTTCCGCTGCGATACTGTTCGACTTGTTTGGGATTCGCGGCGATCACTTCGTCGATGATCGCGCCGAGTGCGCCTTCATCATTGATCGATTGCAGGCCTTCGCGCTCCATGATTTTCTCGGGAGGGTCGCCGGTGGCGAACATTTTTGGAAAAATTTCTTTGGCGAGCTTCCCGCTGATTTTGCCTTGCGCGATCATCGCGACCAGCTTGCCCAGGTTCTCCGCGCTGATGGGCGATTCGGTTTTGCCTTCTTGCTTTAGAAGGCCGGTGAGATCTCCCATCACCCAGTTTGCGGCTGCGCGAGGATCGCCGGCTACAGCGGCCACGTTTTCGAAATACTGGCTCATGGGGCGCGTCAGGGTCAACACTTCGGCGTCGTATTCGCGCAGGCCGTAGGTTTCGACGAAGCGGCGGCGGCGGGCGGCGGGAAGCTCCGGCATCCGTTCGCGGACGCGCGCCAGCCATTCCTCGCTGATCCGCAACGGGACTAGATCCGGCTCGGGAAAATAGCGGTAGTCGTGGGCGTGTTCCTTGCTGCGCATGCCCACGGTTTCGCCGGTGTCGACGTTGAATAAACGGGTTTCCTGGGTCACGCGGCCGCCGCTTTCGATCAGCGCGACCTGGCGAGCGATTTCGTAGTCGAGCGCGTGCTTCAGGAACCGGAATGAGTTCAGATTTTTCACTTCGGCTTTGGTGCCGAATTTTTCCTGGCCGCGCGGACGCACGCTGACGTTCGCATCGCACCGAAGATGGCCTTTTTCCATGTCGCACGTCGAGACTTCCAAATATTGCAGGACCTGTTTCAGCTCGGTGAGATACGCATGCGCCTCTTCGGAGCTGCGCATGTCGGGATCGCTGACGATTTCGATCAGCGGGGTGCCGCTGCGGTTCAGATCGACGTAGGTATAGCGGTCTGAATCCTTGAACCCGTCGTGTATGCTCTTGCCGGCGTCGTCTTCCATATGGACGCGGGTGACGCCGACGCGTTTTGCGGGGATGTCGACGAAGCCGTGCTCGGCCAGAGGCTGATCGTACTGCGAAATCTGGTAGCCCTTGGGAAGGTCGGGATAAAAATAATTTTTGCGCGCGAAGATGGAGCGCGCATTCACCTTGCATCCGAGTGCCAGGGCGGCTTCGATGGCGAGCTCGACGGCCTGGCGGTTCAGAACCGGAAGGGCGCCGGGAAGTCCCAGGCACACGGGGCAGACGTTCGAATTCGGCTCGGCGCCAAAACTGGTGGGGCAGCCGCAGAAGATTTTGGTGCGGGTGGCGAGCTGAACGTGCACTTCGAGTCCGATCACCGGCTCATACTTGGCGATGGCTGCGTCGAGCGTCATACTAGCGGACATGTTTCTTAATTATAAAGCTCTCCTGTTCGTGAGCTTTGTTTTGCAGGCGGCTGACGCCGATCTGGTGCTGCGCAACGGGCATATCTGGACTGGCGATCCGCAAAATCCTTGGGTGGAGGCGCTGGCGATGGAGGGCTCGACGATTGCGGAAGCCGGCTCGAACGGCGCCATTCAGAAGCGGATCGGCACGAAGACGCAGGTGATCGATTTGAAGGGGCGGCTGGCGTCGCCGGGTTTCAATGACGCGCACACGCATTTTCTGAATGGATCGCTGGGGTTGTTCCAGGTGGATCTGTTCAACGCCGGATCGCTCGAAGAGATGCAGAATCGGATTGCGGCGTATGCGAAGGCGCATCCGGACGAAAAGTGGATCACAGGCGCGGGGTGGGAATACAACTGGTTTCCAGGAAACCGGCTGCCGGTGAAGGAAGACCTGGATAAGATCGCGCCGGACCGGCCGGTGTATTTGAAAGCGTTCGACGGGCACACGGGATGGGTGAATTCGGCGGCGCTGCGTGCGGCCGACATCAATGGCGCGACCAAATTTCCAGGCTATGGCGAGATCGTCAAGGACGCGCAGGGACGGCCGACCGGATGTTTGAAAGAGACCGCGCAAAGCGTGGTTACGCGGCTGATCCCGCCCGCGTCGCGCGAACGAAAGCTGGCCGCGCTGACGGAAGGAATGAAACTGGCGGCGAGGCTGGGAATCACCAGTATTCAGAATGCGAGCGGATCGCCAGAGGAGCTCGGGCTGTATGACGAGCTGCTGAAAGAGAATCGGCTGACGCTGCGCGTGCGGGTGGCGATGTCGGTAGCGCCGGGGGATGACCTGAAACTGCTCGAAACGTACGCGGCGCAGACGCGGACGCACGAAGGCCAGTGGCTGCGGGCCGGGGCGATCAAACTGATTATGGATGGAGTGGTTGAATCGCACACCGCGGCGATGCTGGCGCCTTATGCGGATCATCCGGAGGCTTCGGGAACGCCGGTGTGGACGCAGGAACAGTTGAATCGAGTGGTGGAGCGCGCGGCACAGGTCGGGTTGCAGGTGTATACGCATGCGATCGGCGACCGGTCGGTGAGGATGACGCTGGACGCGTACGAGCGGGTGCATCCGCAGGGCAAGCGGTTTCGAATCGAGCATATCGAAACAGTTTCGGAGGAGGATTTGCCGCGGTTCGCGAAGCTGGGGGTGATGCCGTCGATGCAGCCGATTCACGCCGATCCGGAATCGGCCGAACCTTGGGAGCGGGCGGTGGGTCCGAAGAGAATGAAGCTCGCGTTTGCGTGACGGGATTTCGCGAAGTCGGGCGCGAACCTGGTGTTTTCAAGCGACTGGCCGGCGGCGATCAGCGTGGATCCGATCCGCGGGCTGTATTGCGCGGTCACGCGGCAGACGATCGAAGGGGAGCCGGCGGGTGGATGGGTGCCGGAGCAGAAAGTCGATATCGAAACCGCGCTGCGGGCGTATACGGTGATGGGGGCGTACTCGTCGTTTGAGGAAAAAGTGAAGGGTCAGCTTAAGGCGGGGATGCGGGCGGATGTGATCGTGTTCTCGCAGGATCTTTTTCGTGTGCCGGTGCGGGAGATTTATAAGGCTCGGGTGACGTTGACGGTTGTGGGTGGGCGGGTTGTGTCTCGGGCGGAATAGGGGATCGTGGAGAGTTAGAATTGTCCGCTTCGACGGTCGCACGGTGTCGCGAAGTCGCCCCTACCCAGAGCGGTTGCTACAATCGCAATGGGGAGTTGTCATGAGCCGTCGAATCGAGATTAATCCGTCGGTGTTGCAGGGCAAGCCGGTGATTCGCAATACGCGAATTCCGGTCGAGCTTCTCTTGCGCAAGTTGTCGGAGGGCGCGACCGCAGAAGAACTCCTGGACGCCTATCCGAGGCTCACGAAAGATGACATTCAGGCTTGCCTGGCATATGCCGCTGATGCGATTGCGCACGAGGACATCTATAGCGTGAGTTCCGAGTAGGAGCGCAGTGCGGCTTCTCGCCGACGAGAATTGTGATTTCGCCGTGGTCAGGGCGTTGCGCTCTGCTGGGCACGATGTCGCGGCGGTCAGTGATTTTCAGCAGCGTTCCGATGACCGCGAACTAATGGAGATGGCTTACCGTGAGGGCAGAATCTTGCTCACTGAAGACAAAGACTTCGGCTGGCTGACTTTTGTAGGGCTTCTGGACAACCCTGGCGTCGTTTTGATCCGATTCCCTGCTGCCGCGCGACGCACCCTGGCGACATCTGTCACGAGGCTGGTGAGCGAACTCGGTCCCAAGCTCACCGGAACGTTCGTTGTGTTGGGTCCTGGTTCAGTGCGGATTTCGACCGCGCCACTGAAGGAGTAATCCGTGATGCTTAATTGATCGACAGACGCCGCGGCGCAACCAGGGCGAGTAACCGGTGGGTTTATTTGCTCCGCAGATGGCGCTACGATCAACGGATGCGAAACATTTCATTCGCCGGAATTTTGACGGGAAGCATCTTTGCCTCCGTGATAGTGTTTGCAGCTCCGCCCGCGGCGGCGATCGATGGCTTTGTCGCGCGCTATCAGGAATTGGGGTTGTTTAACGGCTCGGCGCTGGTGGCGGACCAGGGGCAGGTGGTCCTGAAGAAGGGCTACGGGCTCGCGAATATGGAGTGGAATATTTCGAATGCGCCCGATACGAAGTTTCGGCTCGGATCGGTAACCAAGCAGTTCACGGCAACTCTGATCCTGCAACTGGTGGAACAGGGGAAGATCGATCTGGGTGCGCCGGTTGCACGCTATCTTCCGGACTATCCGGGTCGCACGGGGGATCGCGTTCTGATTCGACACCTGCTGACGCACACGTCAGGGATTCCGGGTTACACCGAGGTTCCGGCGTGGGGGGCGAAGATGCGGGATCCTTATACTCCCGCGAAGTTTATTGACTTTTTCTCGAAACTCGATTTGTTTTTCGAGCCGGGCAGCCATTTCAGCTATAGCAATTCCGGGTACTTCCTGCTGGGCGTGATTCTGGAAAAGGTCACGGGGCAGCCGTATGAGAAGTTGCTTCGCGAGAGGATTTTTGCGCCTGCCGGTATGAGCGATACGGGGTACGACTCGACTGAGCCGCTGCTTCCAAAACGCGCCGCGGGGTACGACAAGACGTTCGATGGGAAATATGTCAATACAGGGTATCTGGATATGTCGCAACCTTATTCGGCGGGGTCGTTGTACTCGACGGTGGAGGATTTGTATCGATGGGATCAGACGCTGTACGCGGACAAGATTCTGTCGGCGGCGAGCAAGGAGCGCATGTTTACGCCCGGGCTATCCAATTACGGTTTCGGGTGGCAGATCACGAAGAAAGATGGCGTGACCACCATCGAACATGGAGGCGGAATTAACGGGTTCAATACCGTGATCACACGGAATCCGGAATCGAAACGGCTGATCGTGTTGCTGAATAATACGGGGCCGGCTCCGCTGAACGCGATGGCGGCGGGGATTCGGGCGATCCTGGACAGCAAGACGCCGGATATGCCTAAACGGCCTGGTGCGGCGGAGATGTATAAGACATACCAGGGGTCGGGGCTGGACGCTGCGCTGAAGCAGGCGAAGAAAATGAAGGCTGGCTCACAATACGACGCGGGCGAAGGGGAGATGCAGCGGTTCGCGGGGCATCTATTGTCAACCGGTAAGGCTGTGGATGGATTAACGGTTGCGAAGATGATCGCGCAGGACGCGCCTAAATCGGCGGGGGCGGCGACGCTGCTGGCGCGGGCGGAGCAGGCGAACGGACATCGGGTTGAAGCGATTCAAGCGTGGTCGAAGGCGATCGAGCTGAGCGATACGCCTCGGGCGCTGCTGATTTATACGGACGAGATTCGGAAATTGTCCACGTTGGAGTAGCCTCCGGCTACGTTGAAGTAGCCTTACGGCTACGCACTGGAACCAATGTATAGGTGGGGCTAGGGTATTTACTTAGAAGCTTATAGGCGAATCTCCTAGGATCTAATGGGAAACCAAACATGAGACGATGAATTACCTGAAATCTGTAAGGTTGAAGGCGGAGTCATTTTCTCATGGTCAATCGCAAATCGCTCCTTCGCACCGTTAACATGATCCTGCTGCTGTGCGTGCCGCTCCTGCTGGTTTCACCCGTACGGGCCTACGGATATGCCGACCCGGGATCGGGTGCTTTCCTATACCAGATGGCTTACGCTGCGTTCCTGGGGGGAACCTTCTACCTTCGCAAACTGCTCAACCGGATTTGGGGTAAGCGCAAATAGCGCGCGCTCGGGAGCGGCTCCAAAATGATCGCCGATCACGAGGCCGCGGCTCTACCGATTCGATCGTTCCGGGATCCGGCGGGAACACTGTTCCGCGAAGGCGACCGGATTCTGCGCCGGGTGAATACGGAGGCGGCCGGCACGCTGCAAGCCTTTCTGAGGACTCGCACGGCGTGTGAAGCGACGGAATGCGGGAAGCTGGTGACTTCAAGCCGGCTGGCAGAGGATCTGTACGAACACGAGCGGATTCCGTTCCCGAGCTATCCCTACGAGTGGCCGGCCGAAATGTTGCGTTCGGCCGGGACGCTGACGATCGAGCTGGCGCAGAGCGCGCTCGAAGAAGGGTTCGGGCTGAAAGATGCGACTCCGTACAATGTGCTGTTCCGGGGAAGCCGGGCGGTATTCGTCGACGTGCTGTCGTTTGAGCAGCGAGATCCCTTACATAGCGCGTGGATGGCGTACGGGCAGTTCGTGCGGACGTTTCTGCTTCCGCTGATCGCGAGCCGCCATTTCGGTCTGCATCCGCATCAAACGCTGGCCGGGCAGCGCGACGGGTTAGAGCCGGAAATGGTGTATGGATGGGCCGGGCCGCTGCGGCGGCTGACGCCTCCGTTCCTGACCCTGGTGACGCTGCCGCAATGGCTCGGGAAGAGGGGAGGGGATACGAACTATCAGCCGAAGCCGGAGGGATCGGCGGAAAAGGCGGCGTTCATATTGAAGGGGCTGCTGCGGAGCTGCGAAGGGCAGTTGTCTAGGGCGCTGGCAGGGGGCGCGGCAGACTCGACCTGGTCGAACTATCTGGATCGCAAATCGTTGTACACGCCGGGGCAGTTGGCGCAGAAGGAAGCGTTCGTGAACGAAGCGCTGGCGCTGACGCGGCCGCGCACCGTGCTGGACGTGGGCGCGAACGAAGGGCATTTCAGCATGCTGGCGGCGGAACGAGGCGCGTCGGTGGTGGCGATCGATTCGGACCCGGTGGTGGTGGGCTCGATCTGGCGCAAGGCGTCGAAACAGGGGCTGGACGTGCTTCCGATGGTGGTGGACCTTACGCGGCCGACGCCGGCGATAGGCTGGCGCAATCAGGAATGCGCGTCGTTTCTGGATCGCGCGCGGGGCGGGTTCGACCTGGTGCTGATGCTGGCGGTGCTGCACCATATTCTGGTGACGGAACGGATTCCCCTGGAAGATTTAATGAAGCTGGTGGGCGAAATTTCCAGAGAATACGTGTTGATAGAGTTTGTCGCTCCACAAGATCCGATGTTTCAACGGATTGTCCGCGGGCGGACGCAGCTCTATGCGCATTTGACCCGAGAGAGGTTCGAAGAAGTTGCCGGCGAGCGGTTTGAGCTGGTCCGGTGCCAGCGGATGGATGGATTGGATCGATGGATTTATCTTTATCGCCGGCGACACAAGACCGGCTGAAAAACCTGCTGATCTGCTTTTCGGTCGGCAACTTGTGTTTCCTACGGCGCTGGTACGACCTGGAGCATCTCCAGGATCGCGCCATGGATTATTATCGAACCGGACCAGCGAATCCGGCGCTGTTGGTGGCGACGCTGGCCGGCGCGCTGCTCCTGACCGGGCTGCTGTGGCTATGGGTGGAGAGGCGGCCGACGCCGGCGAAGCTGAAACTGGCGCAATGCGGGTTTCTGCTGCTGTTGATACGGTCGCTCGAATCGGTGCGGCGGTATTGGAATACGGAGGGCGAACATTACGACCTGACCAGCAATATCGCGCTGCTGTCGGTTGAAGCGATTCTGGCGGCGGGCATCCTGCTGGCGGTGGCGGGCAATACGCGGGTGGTGAGCGCGGCGCGGCGAGTGGCGCTGTTGCTGACGCTGCTGTTCCCGTCGCTGATGATCGATTTCGCGGTGCGGGGGGTGAGCGCGGAGCCGGAGTCGGCGTATCAGCCTAAGAAATCGCTGGCGATGCTGCCGGTGGCACCGAAGACTCGCGCGATCTGGTTGCTGTTCGACGAGATGGACCAGAAACTGGCGTTCGATTTGAGGCGGCCGGCGGTGGATCTGCCGGAACTGGAACGGCTGCGCGGGGAATCCTTCGTAGCCAATCGAGTGCAGCAAACCGCGGGCTGGACCACGCTGGCGCTTCCCTCGCTGATCGCGGGGAAAACGTACTCGCGGGCGGAGCTGGTGGACGCAGCCACGTTGCGGGTTTTCGGGGAGGGCTCGGCGAACGGGGCCGACTGGCACGACGAACCGAATGTGTTCAAGGGGGCCCGCGCGGCGGGCATCAACGCGGAGCTGGTGGGTTGGCATCATCCTTACTGCCGGGTGCTGGGCGATAGCCTGGTGAAGTGCGTGGAGGTGCCGAGCGGACATCCCACGGCCGCTCTGCTGCGCGAGACCAGCGCGGCGGATCAAGGTGTGCTGCGGTCGATTCCGTTCCTGTTCCAGCTGCAACTCGACAATCTGGCGGAAATCGTCAAGCCAACCGGCGAGTACACCTCAGAAAACACGAGAGCGGAATATGTGCAGCGGCGGCAGCAACAGCAGTATTTCCAGATTCGCGATCTGGCGTACGCAACCGCGGTGGACCCCAGTGTCGGGCTATTTTTCGTCCATTTTCCGCTGCCCCATCCGTTCGGAATTTATAATCGCCGGCGGCAGGATTTTACTTTGAACGATTCCCTGACGTATGCGGACAACCTGGCGCTGGTGGATCGCACGGTGGGCGAGCTGCGGAGGGCTCTGGAACAGGCCGGGCTGTGGAAGTCGACGGCGGTGCTGATCACCTCCGATCACGGCTTGAGGCCAGACTTGTGGCGGGGGCGCCAGGGCTGGACTCCTGAGCTGGAGCAGCTTACGGCGGGCGGGCAATCGCCGCTGGTGCCGTTCATCTTAAAATTGCCGGAGCAAGATCGGGGATGGGTGTACGATCAGCCCTTCTCCAATGTCGTTTCGGGGGATTTATTGCTCGCGATTTTAGCGGGACGGGTCCGGAAACCGGAGGACGCGGCGGAGTGGCTGGATCAGCGGACCCAAGATAAGCGCGCTGCGTTGCCTGGGCGCATTATGCGATAATTCTCGGGTCGTGATGTCAGATTTTCGGAAAGCTTTTCGGATATTTCCGCGCGAACCGGGATTTGCACTGGTGGCAACGATGGTGCTGGCGCTGGGAATCGGCGCCACGACGGCCATTTTTACGCTGCTCTACAGCTTGCTGCTGGAGCCGCTTCCCTATCCCGACAGCGGGAAACTGGTATGGATTTTGGGGGTTCCCCCACGGTCGGGCCAGGGAATTGTGGGGATGCTGGGCGGAGATTTTCTCGAGTTTCGCGATCGGAGCCGGTCATTTGACAAAATTGCCGGGCTGATTTCCGGTCTGTGGATCGTGAGCGGCGGGGGCGACGCGCAGAGCCTGCCGGGGGCGCGCGTGACGCCGGGATTTTTCGAAACGCTGGGGATTCAACCGGCGCTGGGGCGGGTGTTCACGGCGGATGAACACCGGCTGGGGCATGAAATGGAAGTGATCTTCAGCAACGCGTTCTGGCAGAGGCGCTATGGCGGGGACCCGGGCGTCATCGGCCGTCACGTCACGCTGGACGGGATTTCCTATGAGGTAGTGGGAGTGGCGCCGGCGGGATTTCCGCTGGCCGAAGATTTCGATATGTGGGCGCCGCTGCAAATGGATTCAACGCTGGCGACGGGCCGGCGGTCGCGCTCCGTGCGGGTGTTCGGGCGGCTGAAGAACGGCATTGGCGTCGAGCAGGCGCAAGCCGAGGCGGCCGGGATCGCCGCGGATTTCGAGCGAAGGTATCCAAACGAGAAAGGCTACCAGCTGAAGGTGACGACGTTTCTGGATCGCGAGGTGGGCGGGGTCCGGGAGACGCTATGGATTTTCGCGGCGGCGGTGGGATGCCTGCTGCTGATCGCGTGCTCCAACGTGGCGAGCCTGATGCTGGCGCGCGGCGCGGTGCGGGTGCGGGAGATGGCGGTCCGGGCGGCGGTAGGGGCCAGCCGCGCGGCTCTGATCCGGCAGATGCTGGCGGAGAGCACGGTGCTGGCGTTGGCCGGCGGCGCACTCGGATTCGGGCTGGCGGCGGTGGGCGTGCGGGTCCTGACCCGGCTGGATCCGCGGGCGCTGCCGCGGGCCCAGGAGATCCATGCGAGTGGCGGCGTAGTGCTATTCGCGTTCCTGATTTCGCTGGCGACGGGCGCGATCTTCGGGGTGGTCCCGGCGCTGCGCGGATCCCGCGTGAATCTGGGCGAGGCGCTGAAGGAATCGGTGCGGGGAGGCACGGGAGGCCGAGGAGCGAATCGATTCCGGTCGGCGCTGGTGGTGATCGAAGTAGCGCTGGCGGTGGTGCTGATGGCGAGCGCCGGCCTATTGACGCGTACCTTCCGCGCGCTGACGCAAGTGGAACCGGGATACCACGTGCGAGATGTCCTGACGATGCAGATCGCGCTGCTGGGTCCGCATTACAGGAACACCGCGGACGACCGGGTGTTCTTCAACCGGCTGCTGACCAGCGTGGAGCAGATCCCGGGGGTTGAGGCCGCCGGGACCACCAACTGGCTTCCGCTGAAGACCGATAAGAACTCGGCGGGCGTATGGCTGGATACGCAGCCGGTGCGCACCGAGGAAACCAAGATCCGGCTGGATAACCGGGTGGTGACCCCGGGATATTTTGGCGCCATGGGGGTGAAGGTGCTGGCGGGGCGCTTGTTCGATGCGAGTGATACGGTGGATTCGCCGCACGTGATGATCGTCAACGACGCGTTGGCGCGCGAATTTTTCCCGAATGGCGCGTTGGGACACCGGGTGACGATCGACATCGGGGTGCCGTGGGAGGCGGAAGTCATCGGCGTAGTGGGGAGCTTTCGCGAGTCCAGCCTGGCGGAAGAGCCGAAGCGCGAAGTTTTCACCGCGTATTCGCAGACCACTATCGCCGGGCAAACGCTGGTGGTGCGGACGAAAGGCGACCCGGCGGGTTACGCGGCGGCGGTGCGAGGCGCGATCGCGGCGCTGGATCAAGATGTGCCGATTTACAACCCGCGTACGATGCAGGCGCAGGTGGATGAATCGCTGGCGCAACATCGGATGCGCGGAGTGCTGCTGGGAATATTTTCGATGGTGGCGCTGGCGCTGGCGTCGCTGGGAGTGTATGGAGTGATCTCCTGCGCGGTGGCGGAACGGAGGCAGGAGATTGGAATCCGGATGGCGCTGGGGGCGGAGCGGGGGCAAGTGCTGCGGCTAATGTTGGGCGGTGGCTTGAAACTGACGGTGTGGGGCTTGGCGCTGGGGCTGGTGGGGGCCGCGGTATCGACGCGGTTGTTGCAGACCTTTCTTTATGGGGTGACGGCGGGGGATCCGCTGACGTATGCGGGGACGGCGGCGGTGTTTATCGCGGTTGCGGTGGCGGCGAGTTACTTGCCGGCGCGGCGGGCGGCACGGTTGGATCCGATCGCGGTGTTGCGAGAGGAGTGAACTCGGGCGCCGATGAAGGTGCGCGAAGTGATTCGCCTACTTGAGAAGCAGGGATGGGTGGAGATGCGGTCCATGGGAAGCCACCGACATTTCAAACATCCGAAACAAGCTC
Source organism: Terriglobia bacterium (assembly GCA_963842485.1). Lineage (GTDB taxonomy): Bacteria > Acidobacteriota > Terriglobia > Bryobacterales > Bryobacteraceae > Palsa-187. The sequence goes on from CAWJHI010000018.1 coordinate 41,086, forward strand.
TTATCGTTACTGTACCTGGAAACGACGGCAAGGAACTGGCGCCGGGCACGCTGAACGCTATACTCAAGAAGGCAGGGCTGAAATGAGACGTTATCCAGTGGTTATTGAGCGAACGGAGACGGGCTATTCAGCTTATTCTCCGGATGTCGCCGGATGTGCGTCCGTTGGCGATACCGAGGAAGAGACGCGCCGGAATTTTCAGGATGCCCTAATCGCGCACTTCCAGGCTATGCGGGAAGTAGGGGAGCCGATCCCGGAGCCGCATACTACGTCGGTCGACTACGTCGAAGTCGCCGCATAGTCGCTGTTCTTTGTCGACTCCGCGCACGGCTCGAAGACGAGTAACCATGGGCTTCATCGTTCGCATACCAGAGAAGGCGCCCTTATTCCGAGCACGCTCCCTCTTGCGTCAGGAGCAACTATCATCTTCAGCCGTTTGCATCCCGGAGAACCCCAAGAGTGAGTTTCGATGTGACAGTATAGGTCGCTTCCATCGGAGTGAAACTAGTGTAGTGCGTCGCTGATCTCGAACCATATGATTCGGGCGGGGCAAAAAGGGGTACAGGCACGAACTTTCGCAAAAGCGGCGAAATTCGAGCCAGTCCAGCCAGTCCCCCTTTTTGCACACTGTGCCGTGATTGGACATGAGTTGCGACGCAGACCGCTAGCGCCATCGAATCACTGCTTCGGGAGCGGCGACGAACACAATCTACTTCTTCACGTGGTCGCCGACTTTTACGTCGGACGCGCCGTTGAAGGTTCCTACCGAGGACTCGTCGTCCACTTCGGTGATGGTCACGTCGCCGATCTGGGCGTCGGTGCGGCGCAGCACGCGGCCGGAGGCGGGATCCTTAATCTCTTTGCCGGTGCGGAAGACGATCAGCCTGTCGCCGACTCGGATGCCGGCGATCTTGCCGAGGTTCAAGATAAGTGTCTTGCCGTTTACATCGGCGACCATTCCATCCAGCGAGGGCGTCGGAAGCTTGCTTGCGCTGGCTTCGATCTTGGAGGCGCATTCGCTAACCGCTTGATTGGTGGCTTCACCGAGAATGGTAGCGCCGAAGTTGCTGCTGCCCATGGTCATGCCGGCGCCGGCCGCGCCGCCACCGCCGCCGCCTGCTCCGAGCAGGGTAGCGCCGCCGCGCTTCGATTCGCCGTTGCCCGGCGCGGAGGCGAGGATCTCGCCGGTATTCACGTCGACCAAGCGAGCGGTGATTTGCACCACCGCTTTCGCTTCTTTTTTGCCGATGCCGCCGATACCGAATTTACCCAGGCCCCCAGCGCCTCCGCCAATGCTCTTGTTGCTGTCGTCGCGGCCGAACTGGGTGATGGAGCCGATCACGATCGCGCTGACGCCCAGGAGCTTGCCGATTTTCGCGGCGCTGGCCGGGTCGGCGCGGTCGCTGTTCGAGAAATTCTGCTCCGCCATCAGCTTGTCGAGAGCCTTGCGTTCGATAACGGAAAAGACGCCGTCGTTGACGAAGCGGTCCACCAGCATGTCGGCGATGCCTTTGCCAACGTCGACATTGCTGCCGAAAATCTGGGCGGTGGCCGTTGAGACCGTCCCGTAGTCAAAGTTCATCACCGCGATACGCTTCTTCACCGCATCCTGCGAAAACGCCAGCGTGCCAAATGCCACCAAAACGATTAAGCGACGCATATCCACTCCCTCCGGATTATTATACGCACATATCGGCGGACAAGCGGGTCAAATGTAGGGGGCGGGAGCGGGCGAACTGTTATACCATCCAAATCTGTTACCATTTGGTCATGATCGCTTCCCGCCTCGCCGTTCGTCCTAAACCTGAATGACCCCACGAGGCTTTCCACCCCGCCGGCCGAGAATCCGGGAAAACGTTAATGAAGCAATTCGCGCGCGTGAAGTGCGTGCAGTGTTTCCAGATGGATCGGTGGAGATCATGCCGACTCCGGCCGCCGTGCGGAAGGCGCAGGAGATGGGCCTGGACCTGATTCTGATCGCGCCCACCGCGGAGCCTCCCGTCGCCAAGGCGATGGACTACGGGCAGTGGCAGTACGAGAACAAAAAGAAGCAGCACGAGGCCAAGCGGAAGCAGCATATCATTCAAGTGAAAGAGCTGAAATTCCGCCCCAACACCGACGATCACGATTACGACTTCAAGAGGAATCACGCGATTCGTTTCTTGCAGGAAGGCAATCGCGTGAAAGCGGTGGTCCAGTTCAGGGGACGCGAGATTGCGCACACGGATCTGGGGAGAAAGCTGCTGTTGCGGTTCGCCGCGGATCTGTCGCAGTATGGCGTGGCTGAAGGTTCGCCCCGCATGGAAGGTCGCAATGCGCACGTGCTGCTGAGCCCGGTGAAGGCTGCGGCGCCGCATCCGCCGGGGAAAGATAAGCCGCCGAAGCCGCCGGAGAACGGCGGGTCTTCCGGTCCCGCGGCGCCTACTGCTGGTTGAGCGCCGCCAAGACGCTCTTGTCGATTTTCGCGACTACGTGAACCATCGGGTCGACCAGTTCGGCGATATCGTAACGAATCGACGATCCGAGGACGACGGCGACTTCGTTCGGGCTGAGCTTGTAATCGTCGGTGAGCCATTGGGCCAGATTGGTAGTGGCGGCCTGCACGGCTTCCGGCAATGAGTTCGAAATACCCGACGCCATTCGATACTGGGCGTTTTCGGCGCGGGGCATTTGCGGACCTTTTCCGCGAATCACGTCGACGCTGAACGTATAAGCCGTGGAAGTTTCGAGCGCGTCGCCGGTCAGCTCGCCATCGCCTTGTGCGGCGTGGCCGTCGCCCAGCAACAGCAGAGCGCCGGGCTGGAAGACCGGGAAATAGATGGTGACGCCTTCGATGAACTGGTTGTAGTCCATGTTGCCGCCCCAGGGTCCCAGATAGCCGGAGCGAAACACCTGGCGAGCCGGAGGCGCGACGCCGATGCAGCCGAGCATGGGACTCATCTTCACGTGAAAATTCTTGAGACGATCGGTGGGCTTGGAGAGCGAGGCTGTGCCGTGGTCGCGGTCGAGCTTCCATTCGCTTGAAAAATCCTTGTCGAGTTTCAAGTCGCGCTGGTAATAAGGATTGAGCGCGCTGGCGACGATCGAATCGCCGCTTTCCGCGGTGTCGCGATTCAGCCGCAGGCGGGTGATGTGGACCACCAGAGTGTCGCCGGGCATGGCTCCTTCGACGTAGAAGGGACCGGTAAGGGGATTGCCGCCGGGCGAACGGCGGGTACTTTTTTCATCGCGGCCGCCGGCGTCGACGCTATTGGTCTCCACGCTATCGCCAGGAAAAATGTGCAGGACCGGAGGGATCGCGGGCGAAAAATAGTTGTGAAATTCCGTGGGCGTGAACTGGAGTGCGCGAGGCGCGGCGGGGCGAGGGGTTGGGCGATGCGCGGTCCACTGAAAGTGGTCGCTACCGTCGGCGGAGGCGCCGTCGCCGGACAGAGTGGCGCCGGCTAGAGTGCCGGATACGGTCGCGGTGACCTTCTTCTCTTTGTCGAGCAATTGAAACTGGACGCGATCGCCCTTTAGCGTGCCTTCAACGAGACGCTGGCCGATGGTGCCGGTGAGTCGATCGCCCTGGACCTCGAAGTTCGAACGCAGGTAGTCGCGCTGCGCGCCATTGAAGCGGAGGAGGGTCAGCTCCCACTCTCCCGCGAGATTCGCGGGCTGCGCGGACGCGGTAGCGAAAAGAACGGTTGTGACGAGTGCGAGCCGATACATACAAAGATTCTATCGCTCGCACTCGCGAAGGTTACCGCCAGCGGCCTTCGTGAAAGCGGTAACGGGAGCCGTGATGTTCCCAATACGGCGCGACCCAGACTGCGCGCGAGCGCGGCGGGCGGGCCCAATTGCCACCGATCCACACATAATTGCTGCCACGCCAGCCCCAGTAGCCGTTGACCCAGACGTATCCGGGACCCGGCGCGGGGCCATAGGATTCGACGCGAAGCGGAGGCGGCGGAGCGGCCGCGTAATAGACGCCCCCCGCGCATCCGACCATCGTGCTCGCCGCAAATGCAACTGCCAGAAGCCAACGTTTCATTTCACCGACCTCCTAGGAGCTTGTTTGAAAAAGGGGGACAGACTGCTTTGTCCACGACCACGCTTTTTGTAAAATCGGCGGTTTGCAGCCAGGGACAGAGTAGTCTGTCCCCCTTTTTCAAACAAGCTCCTACTAGTGAGAGGCGTCCAGGGGGCGTAGCGTTGCGGGCTTCACGCGGTATTAATGTGTAACGTTATTCATCTGGCGCGGAGGCGAATACGGCGTCAGCCATGGCGCGTTTTAGCGCGTCGATGCCTTCGCCGGTGACGCTGGAGATTTTGTAAAACGTCAGGCCGCGGGCGGCGGCAAATTTTTCGAGTGACTCGACGCGGCTGGGGTCCTGCGCGACGTCGAGTTTCGTCGCGACGACGATCATCGGCTTCTCCACCAGAGATTCGGAAAAGCTTTTCAGCTCCCCCATCACGATTTCGAAATCGTGAACGGGATCGCGGCTGGTGGCTTCCGACACGTCGACCAGGTGGACCAGCAGACGTGTGCGCTCGATGTGGCGGAGGAATTGTACGCCCAGGCCGTGTCCGAGGTGCGCGCCTTCGATCAAGCCGGGGATATCGGCTACGACGAAGCTGCGATCCTCACCGGCATTGACCACGCCGAGGTTCGGCACCAGGGTGGTGAAAGGATAATCGGCGATCTTGGGGCGCGCGGCCGAGATGCGCGAGATCAGCGTCGACTTTCCGGCGTTGGGGAAGCCGACCAGGCCGACGTCGGCGAGCAGTTTCAGCTCCAGGCGCAAGCGGCGCTCTTCGCCGGGATGGCCGTCTTCATGTTCGGTTGGCGCCTGGTGGGTGGAGGTTGCGAAACGAGCGTTTCCACGTCCGCCGCGTCCGCCGTGGGCGACGATGAAACGGTCGCCAGGAGTCGTGAAGTCGTGAAGCAGCTCGCCGGTATCGGCGTCGTAGACTACGGTTCCAACGGGAGTGGAGATTTCCTTGGATTCGCCGTCGTGGCCGGTCCGGTTGCTGCCTTCGCCGTGCCGGCCGCGCTGGGCTTTGTGTTCGGGATTAAAACGGAAGTGGAGAAGAGTATTGTGATGCTGGGTGGCGACCATGATGACGTCGCCTCCGCGGCCACCGTCGCCTCCGCTGGGGCCGCCGCGGGGGACGTACTTTTCGCGGCGGAAGGCGAGGCAGCCGTTGCCGCCGTCGCCGGCCTTCACGTAGATTCTAACTTCGTCGATGAACATCATAGGCGGCCACGGCGATTAAATAGCACTCTCCGCTCCCTGTGACCGCGGCTGAGGGTACACCAATTGAGCCGCGCGCGTCAGCAAGCGGTTCATCATTGAGTAACTTGATGAATTATTCGGCGGGGACGATGCTGACGAACTTGCCCTGGCGTCCGCGATCGCGAAATTCGATGACGCCGGTGACCTTGGCAAACAGCGTGTCGTCTTTACCGATGCCGACGTGGTTGCCGGGCTTCATGCGAGTGCCTCGCTGGCGGACGATGATGGAGCCGCCGGGAACCAACTGGCCTCCGAAGGCCTTCACGCCAAGTCGCTGCGAGTTCGAATCGCGCCCGTTTTTAGAACTACCTAAACCTTTTTTATGTGCCATGACTGCCTCTTTATGCGACGATCTCGCTGACGTTGACGCGGGTGAAATTCTGGCGATGGCCGATGGTGCGCTTGTACTGTTTCTTGCGCTTGAACTTGAAGACGATCAGTTTGTCTCCGCGGCCGTGGGCTTCGATAGTGCCTTTGACGCGCGCGCCGGCGACCTCGGAGCCGGCTTTGACGGAATCGCCGTCCACCACCGCGAGGACGCGGCCGAACTCGACCTCAGCGCCGGGATCGCCGGCCAGGGTCTCCACTTCAACCGATTCGCCGGGAGCGACGCGATACTGCTTTCCGCCTGTTTCGATGACTGCGTACATAACACGTTCCTTGGTAACGAAGATGGATTCTTCTCTTGAGGAAATCGCGCAAACCCGGTGCGCCGCACCTTTTGCGCCGCAATAACCTCAGAAGCTTCAGCATACTACAGGGGGCCTAGGGTTCGCAAAGCTCACCAAGCTTGGTGATAGGATCGGACAACCACACTGACGTGCGATTGGGCGGCGCTAATTCGATTTGGACGCCGCTGCCGACGACCCGGCGGGGCGCAGTTGCGCGTCTTCCAGGCGCTTGGTTTCCTGCCAGGTGAAGACCATGCGATGGATCACTGTCAGGTTGCCGAGGACCGCGAGGATCCATAGCACCGGCGCCATACGATCGAAGAGGGCGCCGATGATCAGGAGCACTACCCGCTCCGGGCGTTCCATGAAGCCGACCTTACACTGCGGAATCGTATTTTCGGCGCGGGCGCGGACGTAGCTGACCATCACCGAGGCGGTCATGACAACGGCCGTCAGCACGACATATCCGAAACGGTTGATGCTGCCGTACCAGACCAGCAACCCGACCAGCAGGGCCACATCCGAGTAGCGATCCAGTACGGAATCGAAGAATCCGCCGAAGCGCGTCACGCGATTGGTTTCACGCGCAACGCGGCCGTCCACCATATCGAACAGCCCGGCTCCGATAATCACCGCACCGGCCCAGCGGAACTGGCCGACGGCGAGTAGCGCGGCGGCGCCGATGTTGATCACCAGGCCGAGAGCGGTCAGAACATTGGGATGGATTCGGGAAAGCGCCAGGCCGCGGACGATCCAGTTAATGATTTTTCCGCAGACTATTCCGATCGCGCGCGTGTACGTCATGCTAGTGTCCCGTCTGGTGAATCGTGATCAATTCTATAATCTCCATCTCGCGGATGCCACCGGGGATCTGAATTTTCACCGAATCTCCCACGTTTTTTCCGAGCAGGCCGCGGCCGATCGGCGAGCTGGTGGAAATCATGCCCTTGGACACATCGACGTCTTCGCTGGTCACCAATTTGTAACGTATCTTTTCGTCTTTGTCGACGTCGAGCACGGTGACGGTGGAGCCGAGACCCACGCGGTCATGCGGGATCTTGGACATATCGATCATGGAAAGCTCGCGCAGGCGGCCGCGCAACTGGTTCAGGCGCGCGTTGACATAGCCTTGCCGTTCTTTGGCGGCGTGATACTCGGCGTTTTCGCTGAGATCGCCGTGAGCGCGGGCTTTGAGGATTTCCTTGGGGAGCTCGACGCGAAATTCGTTTTCGAGGGCGGCGATCTCGTCCTGGAGCTTTTTGATGAGTTCTTGCATTGCTTGCGAAACGCAGCTTGCAATAGCCGCTTCCGATAGCGATTATACCTCGCCCTTAAAGGTGTTGAAAAAGCAGCCCGTCCCTTTAGTGGGCCGGTTCAGGGTCGCCCTTGTGGAGGACCTTGCGCCGCATGTCGGGCCAGAACTCCCTGAGGACATTGAAGCCGGCGTCGCTGATTACGTTGATGGCGAATTTCTCCACAGTGTCGCCGACGGTGCGGTTTAACGAGGGATAATACAGGACCCCCAACGCGGCCGCTCCGAAGTTGCCGGCTATCTCCGACGTGTTGAAACGTTCGCCTCCGGAATCCACCCGCGTGATCAGCACTCGCGTCATGGCATAACCGGCCCGTTTCCATTTGGATCCGACGCCGAGGCGGAAGTAGCGCGGATCCTCGTGCAACAGGGAGGGCAAAATTCCTTCCGTGATGTAGGTGCTGATGGTGCCGTCGGCGAAGGTAGCGCCGTAGCGCTTGGCATAGCCCTGGGCGCCTTGCCCGAACTGCGGATAATCGCTTTCAGCCTGGTACACAGCCGCGTAGACGCCCGTGATCACCCAGTTAAAGGGATCGAAACTGTCGTGCGCGGCAATCTTGAATTTCTCGCTTACGGGTATGGGGTGGTAAGTTTTCACAGGCTCGTTGACCGCGGTGTAGTTGGGCACCACGCCCAGCATGTGCTTGTCGTCCTTGGCAGGATCCGGTTTAGGTACTTCGAGCGCTGAATCGACTTTCGGGTCTGGCGGATCGGGAGCTTGCGCTCCGGCAATTCCGGCACACACGAGTACCGCCAGCAGCTTACCCATCAATCAACTGACGATTCCCAGGGCCCAAAGAGTACATCCTACTTAGAAAGTTCGCGCCGCATGTTATCGAGAGATTGTTGCATCGTAACGCTTGCAGGCCACGGAGCAACCTCAGGCGCGCTGGAGGTGGGCTTTTGGCATATCTCGGAGAACAGCGGGACCAATTCCGGATCGCGCCAGCCGCGACGCGATTCCTCGAGCATGATTTCGATGGTGTGCTGGTGCGTGAAGGCCGGCTTATAAGGACGGGCCGTGGTGAGCGCGTCGTAAATGTCCGCGACTTGAAGAATGCGCGCGAGCAGGGGGATGTCCTCACCGGCCAAGCCGTCGGGGTATCCGCTGCCGTCCCAGCGTTCGTGATGGCTGCGGATGATGGGGAGAACGGGCGCGAGGGTTTTCATGGGACGGCAGATCTCCTCGCCTCGAATGGTGTGGAGGCGCATGGTCTGCCACTCTTCGTCGGTGAGCAGCCCGCGTTTGAACAGGATCACGTCGGGGATGCTGATTTTTCCGATGTCGTGCAGATAGCCGCCGCGATACAAGGCGAGCTGGTCTTGGCGCGGAAGGCCCAGGGCTTGGCCGAGTGCGATGCTGTAGGTCGCCAGACGCTCGCAGTGCAGGCCGGTGTATTTATCGCGATGCTCGACGGACTGTGCCAGGGCGAACAGAATGGTTTCGGCTTCTTCCAGGGAATCGATCAGCGCTTTGTTGCGCAGCATGGCCCGGATGCGGGTGCGCGCGACGGTGGGCTGAAGCGGTTTGATGAGAAATTCGTCGGCACCGGACTCGATCCCGGCCACTTCGTTCTCCGATCCCTGGACGCTGGTGGTCATCAGGATGGGAATGAGCTGGGTTTTGCGATCGCTCTTGAGCATGCGGCAGAAATCGGGGCCGGACATTTCAGGCATGACCAGGTCGACAACCACCAGATCGACCTTTTCCCGTTCGAGAATCGCGATGGCGGCGGAGGGGCGTTTGGCTTCAAGAATCCTGTAGTTAGCGGTCTTGAGCATGGCCTTGAGCAGGCGGCGATTGAGGTCGATGTCGTCGACAATCAGGATCGCCGGCGCCTGGGCGGCGTCTTCGAGGACGCTTTCCCAGCGAGGCAGATGCATGTCCGGACGAAGGACGATGATTTCCTTGCTGGATGCTTTTTTCGTGTGTGACGACACGACAACCTTAACCTCTATCGGCGGAGGACTAAGAAAGAATTAAGGAATTACCGTAAAAACCGGCTAAGAATGCTGAGGACGTAGTTTTGAGTTTCGGGGATGTCGGGGACGCCGCCCGCCTGATCGACGCGGCCGGGACCGGCGTTGTAGGCGCTGAGCGCCAGAGACAGGTCGCCGTGGTAGCGATCGAGCAGTTGCTTCAACAACTTACTGCCTGCTTCCAGGCTCTGTTTGGGGTCGAAGGGATCATTGATCTGCATTTGCTCCTGAGTTGCGGGCATGAGCTGCATCAGGCCTTCGGCTCCTTTAGAAGAGACGGCGCACGGGCGAAAACCGGACTCCTGACGGGCCACTTCTTTGACCAGTGACGCGTCAATTCCCGATTTTTGAGAGACTTCGGCGATCATTTTGGTCAATTCGGGCTGCGGGATAGGATCGCAGGGAATGGCAGGCGAAAGCTGGTTTGGCATGGTCCATGGGACCATAGCGGAGCCTATGGACTGGGCCTGCTTGCGCACAGAGATACGCTGTTGCTCCAGCGAAGCTGCCATGGCTGCGCGCACCTGGTCGGCCTGCGAGCGCGCGTCTTGCATCAGGACAAGGTACATCCACACAATCACGATTAGGTGATCGGCAGATTGCGGCTATTTTTCCAGTAGGGAAGCACAGTCTTCGTAGCGGCTTTGGGCTCCGTCGTTGACGCAGAAGCGCGCCGGGCGCTCGCCTTTCCAGAGGCTAACGCCGGCGTATGCGCCGTCGTTGCGGAGCGCATAGAAATTGATGTCGACCTGGGCGAGCCATGCCCTATCGTTGTTGAAATTGCGCGCCACTCGCTTTAACGCGTCGAGGCCGGCTTCCTTTGGGGACATTCCGTGGCGCATGTTTTCTACGATGGTGTGCGCACCGGCGATGCGGATATTTTCTTCACCGCGGCCGGTGGAACCAGCGGCGCCGACATCCTGATCGACGTACAGGCCCGCGCCGATGATGGGCGAATCGCCTACGCGGCCGGGAATTTTCCACGCCATTCCGCTGGTAGTAGTCGTGCCGGACATTTCGCCCTTCGAATTCAGCGCCAGGCAATTGATGGTCCCGGTGGTGGGGTGCATGGCCTGATTCCACGCCCAGGCCAGGGTATCTTCGTCAGCGTGCGGGAAAATCCGCTTCAGTTCGGCGGCCGGGACGGGTTTGTGCGGCGCGGTGTCGAGGCCAGGGCCCCAATTGGAGTGGCCGGCGCGGTCACGCAGGGATTGCTTCCAGACCATCCATGCAAGGCGGGATTTCTCGGTCTGCAAGGACTCCGTGGGAAAGCCCATCGCGACCGCGAATCGGTCTGCGCCTTCGCCGACCAGCATGACGTGGTCGGACTGCTCCATGACCAGCTTGGCGACTCTTGACGGAGTCCGGCAACCACGCATGGCGCCGACGGCTCCGCAGCGGCGCGTGGGACCGTGCATGACACTGGCGTCGAGTTCGGTCACACCGTCTTCATTAGGCAGACCGCCGTAGCCGACCGAGGTATCTTCGGGGTCCAGCTCCTGAATATTGACGCCGGCGATCACGCAATCGAGAGTGTCGGCGCCCTGTTTCATCATGTCCATGGCGCGCTGAGTGGCTCGCAGGCCGTTGGCGCTGGAGATGACCACCATTTTCCCGGTGGTGGTCCTGGTTTGCCCCACCAGGTCTTGTCCGGCGCAGGCGAGGGCGGCTCCTGAGATGAAGAGATCTCGTCGGCTGAGCATAATGTTGGGGGTCCTTTCCGTAACACTGTAGCAAGGTAGCAAGCGGTGCGGACGCGTGCCGTAAACTAAGAACTCATGGATGAAATCATTTCGCCCGCAAAGGCGATTGACGGCGTCGTCACGTTGCCCGGCGACAAGTCTATTTCTCATCGATATGCCATGCTCAGCGCGATTGCGGAGGGGCCGAGCACGATCGGCAATTACTCGACTGGCGCGGATTGCCAATCGACGTTGCGCGCGATGGAGGCGTTGGGGGCGGGCGTCGAGAGGCGCGACGGGAAGATCATCGTCAGCGGCGGGACGGTGAGGGAACCCGCGGGGGAGCTCGACGCGGGCAACTCCGGGTCGACGATTCGCATGCTTTCCGGAATTCTGGCCGCGCAGCCCTTTACCTCGCGAATGGGGGGGGACGAGTCGCTTTCGCGGCGGCCCATGCAACGGATCATCGGTCCGCTTACCGAGATGGGCGCGTCGATTGAGGCGCGTGAGGGGCGGTTTCCACCGCTCACGATTCACGGGCGCGCGTTGCATGGGATCGACTACACGTTGCCGGTAGCGAGCGCTCAGGTGAAGAGCTGCGTTCTGCTTGCCGGATTGTTTGCGAAGGGCGACACAACGGTGCGCGAGCCGGTTCGCACGCGCGATCATACGGAAATTGCGCTCAAGGAATTTGGCGCCGACGTGGAGATCGAACGGCGTGCGATCACGCTGCGCGCAGGCGCCAGGCTGACGGGCCGGGAGCTGGTGGTTCCGGGCGATTTGAGCTCGGCTGCATTTTTTCTGGTGGCCGCGCTGCTGATGCCGGAGGCGAATCTGGTGATTCATGGCGTGGGGTTGAATCCCACGCGATCGGGGCTGCTGGATTTTCTGGTGGGGATGGGTGCGTCGATCAAGATCCTGGAGGTAAGCCAGACCGGTGGTGAATTGATCGGAGATCTGCGGGTGCGGGCGTCGAAAGTTTCGGGAGGAGTGATGGAAGGCGCTATGACGGCGGCCCTGATCGATGAGATTCCGGCGCTGGCGGTGCTCGGCGCGGCGAGCGAGCATGGGCTCACGGTGCGCGACGCGTCCGAGTTGCGGGTCAAGGAGACCGACCGCATCGCGACGATCGAGGCGAATTTCCGCCGCATGGGCGTGGCGATCGAGACCGCTCCAGATGGGTTCCACGTCCCAGGGCGGCAGAAATTCCATGCCGCGGAGCTCGATTCACAAGGCGATCACCGCATCGCGATGGCATTCGCGGTGGCGGCGCTGGCCGCCGACGGACCGTGCGTCATTCATGGGTCCGGAGCGGCGGGGGTGTCTTTTCCCGAATTTTTTAGTACACTGCGTGACATCGCCGGTTAACGGTATATGGGAAATCAGCTAGACGTTGATCTTAAGCTGCCGTGTCTCGTACACGACCTGAATAATGTCTTTCAGACGCTGGTGGAGGCAGCGGATCTGCTTTCGTCCGACCCGCGCTGGGCTATGCTGGCGGGCGCAATCGCTCGCTCGGTGGAGCGGGGGAAGAACCTGACGGCGAGCATCCAGAATGTCGAAGAGGGCACGCTGGCGCTCGAGGAAATTTTGGGCCACGCGATTTCGTTTGTCGAGGATTCGCTGATCGGCGGGCGGGGTCCCAAGATCTGCTTCGTTCACGATGTCGAGCCCGGAATCGAGCTGCGGCGCGGCTGGGCTTGGGAGCGGGTGCTGGTCAACCTGTTTTCGAACGCGGTTCGGGCCATGCCGGGCGGAGGGACGATTCATGTCCGGGCGCGCCGGCGGATTGGCGATACGGAGATCGTGGTCCGCGATGAAGGCGCCGGAATCGCGCCTGAAATCCTGGCCGATGTTTTTAAGCCGCACGTTTCGACGCGCGGCTCGGGTCTGGGCCTGCATATCGTGGAGACTATCGTGCGTCAAGCCAATGGCCACGTTCGCGCCGCGAATCGACCGGAGGGACGGGGGGCCGAGTTCACCATCACCATACCGGCTCGGGTGGCCAGCGCCGTAACCGCGACCGCTTAAGTTGGTTGTAATAGAACGGGACGCACATCCGTCTGTTTTGTATGCGCCGGATGCTGGCTGCCGCGTTTGCGATCTGGCCGGTGCTGGCGCAGGATCCGCTGGAGATCGTGCGCCGCTCGCTGGACCGCGACACGGACAACTTCGAGCGCCTCAAGAACTACACCTACCAACAGCGCGAAGAAAACCGCGAGTTCGACCCCCACGGCAAACTCAAGAAGACTGAATCCGAGACCACTGAGGTTCTGATCATGGCAGGACGTCCGTATGAGCGCGTGATCGCGCGCGACGACAAGGCTCTTTCTGAAAAAGATGCCCGGAAGGAGCAAGAGAAGATGGACCGGGAGCTCGCGCGGCGGCAGAATCTATCCGAGAAGGAACAGGCGAAGATCGAGAAAGAACGCGCTGAAAAGCGCAAGTTCCTACGCGAGCTGCCAGATGCGTTTTCATTCCGCCTGGTGGGGCAAGAAGAGATCAGCGGCAAGCCGGCGTGGGTGATCGACGCGGAGCCGCGGCGCGATTTTCACCCTAAGGAGTTCAACGCCAGGATGCTCCACAAGGTACGCGGCAAGATCTGGGTGGATCAGGGCGAATACCAGTGGGTGAAGGTGGAAGGAGAGGTCCTGGACACACTGTCGTTCGGCCTGGCGCTGTTTCGGCTGGCAGCGGGCGGGCGTATGAGCTTCGAACAAACCCGCGTCAACGATGAAGTCTGGCTGCCCGCGCATATCCACATCCGGGCGGACGCGCGCCTGGCGTATGTGAAGAAGGTGCGCGCGGAAATCGACATCACCTATCGGGATTACAAGAAGTTTCAAGCCGATTCCCGGCTGGTGGCGGAACCGGAGAAGTAGTAAAGTTTCGGCCCTCCCGACTAAGAAGAGCTAAGGTTTATCCCTGCCTCAGACGATGTTTCTTAACGAGAGGTTTCCTGTCGGAAGCCCACTTCTGTCTCTAGGAGTCCTGCGCGTGCGTGCGCAAATCGGTAGCTTCGGCGACCAGGGAAAGATCGAGCAGCGTGCTGGCCGGATCTCGGATCCGGTGGAGCGGTTGCGCTTTCTGCGGTCTCAAGTGCGGCCTCCTGCGCCTCCTCCGATGCCGGGGGTAGCTCGGCGGGCGCACCGCATGCCGGCGGGATTCCGGCAGGTTGGGTGGCTCGCGTTGGTGGCTGCGATCGGGCTGGCGCCCGGTCCGATTCCGAAAGGGGCTGCGGAAACGGTGGCGCGCGAACGGGGACTGCTGGTTCCGAGGGCGGACGCGCCGGGGGCGGCCGACGCAGTCGAATGGGTGGTTCCGCGAGTCTGGCGCGTGGAACACTCTGAAACCACAGAGGTTTATAGCAACGGCCTGCGAATCGACACCGCCTTCGCGGTCTCCAATCGGCCGCGCGCGGAGTATCCGGTGTTTGCACTGGTGGGCGCGTCCACTCCGGCGAAGATGGGTTCGACCCCGGTTGGAATCGTGTATCACACCACGGAAAGCCACATGGCTCCGTTTGAGGAAGAGGAGAACCGGCACCTGAAGCAGTTCGGGCGCAACGTGCTGGAAGTGATCCGGCAGGGGCGCTCCTATCACTATGTGATCGACCGGTTTGGACGGGTGTTTTCGGTGGTGAGTGAGTCCGATGCCGCCAACCATTCGGGGGCCTCGGTGTGGGCGGGCGCCGAAGGTATTTACGTCAACCTGAACGATAGTTTTATCGGAGTGGCGTTCGAAGGGCAGACCGACGCGACCGATGAAGTGACGCCGGCGCAGATCCTGGCAGCCAAGGTCTTGACGGAGATGCTGCGCTCGCGCTACGGGATTCCCGCGGAAAACTGCGTGACGCACGCGCAGGTTTCGGTGAATCCGCTGAACATGCGGGTGGGGAACCACACGGATTGGGCCCGCAATTTTCCGTTCGGGGCGCTGGGGCTTCCGAACAACTACGCGATCCCGCTCGCCAGCATTTATGCGTTCGGTTTCGAATATGACGATGTGTATCTGCGCGCCACCGGCGACGAGGTCAAAGGCCTGAATCTGGCTCAACAGCAGCTGGAACGGCAGGCCGCAGCCGAACGGACTCCGGTCGCGAAATACCGCGCCATGCTTCGGCATCGCTATAAGGACATCGCAACCACTCTGAAAAAACAGAGCGAGGGAGGCATTTGAAATGTTGAAAAATTCCGCTGGACCAGCTGTGGGTCTCGACGTCGGGACCAGCCGGATCGTGGTCGCGCAGCGCGCCGGCGACGACTTCCAATACGAGTCTCAGCTGAACGCGTTCGTCTCGATCCCGCATTCCAAGATCACGCAAGCCGTGCTCGAGCGCGAAGGGATTCCGCACACCCCGGTGGCGGGCGAGATCATCGTACACGGGAACGAGAGCGAGAAATTCGCGGGAATTCTCAACGCGGAAATTCGGCGCCCGATGTCGCGGGGCGTGCTGGACCCCAAGGAGCCCGAAGGCCTGCGGATGATCCGGGAGATCCTGGCGTCGATGGTGGGATCAGGCAATCGCGATCGGCAAAAAATGTGTTTCACGGTGCCCGCCGCGCCTCTGGGAGCCGAGGGGAGCCTCACGTATCACGAAGCGACGGTGCGGCAGATCCTGACTGAGCTCGGCTATCAGCCGACCAGCATCAATGAAGGGTTGGCGGTGATTTACGCGGAGCTTGAAAGCTCGAATTACACGGGGATCGGCGTCAGCCTGGGAGGCGGGTTGTGCAATGTATGCCTGGCGTATCTGTCGGTTCCGGTGCTGAGCTTCAGCGTTCCCAAAGCGGGCGATTTTATCGATGCGAGCTCAGCCTCGGTCACTGGAGAGCGCGCCAATCGGATTCGCCTGACCAAGGAAGACTCGTTTCACTTCAATGGATTCTTCGCGGACAAAGTCCACCAGGTGATTGGGGTGTATTACGACGATATGATCCGGTCCCTGGTGGCGGCGCTTAAGGAAGCGTTCGCGCGGACGAAGGACTTGCCAAAGTTCACGCGTCCGGTGCCAATGGTGCTAAGCGGCGGCACGACCATGCCTCCCGGGTTCCGCGACCGATTCGAAAAGCTGTTGTGGGAACAGGATTTTCCGATTACGGTTTCCGATATACGGCTGGCGCAGAATCCGCTGTATGCTACGGCGAAGGGCGCGCTGGTGTACGCTTTGAGCGATCTCTAGGAGCTTAGTGAAAAAGGGGCCAGATCGCCAGGCCCGCCCGCGCGAGGCAGGGATAAATTGGTTAGTCCCCTTGCTTATACAAACTCTTAGCTTAGTTCGACGGTCCGGATTGGGCGAGGGACCCGAGGACCCGCTCCAGCTGCTGCAAACTGAGCGGCTTGCTTACAAAATCGGTCATGCCCGCCGCCAGGCATCGTTCCCGATCGTCAGCCATGGTGTTGGCCGTGGTCGCGATGACGGGGATCTGCACGCCGCGTCCACCTGATGCGCGAATGCGGCTGGTAGCTTCAAAACCATCGAGATCCGGCATCTGGCAATCCATGAAGATGGCCTGATAGGGACGTTTATCCCAACGCTCCAGGGCCTCTTTGCCGTTACTGGCGACATCGACTTCGCATCCCAGCTTTTCAAGCAGCCGGCGAGCCAGCTTCTGGTTGATATGGTTGTCGTCGGCAACCAGGACCAGCCGCCGTTTCTCAGGATCGGAAGGCAGATGAATCGCTTGCAAGCGGTTCAGATCATGCGCTGCGGGGGCCACCGGCGCCAGGGGCAACGGGAGCTGGACCCAGAACGTGGAGCCTTCCCCGGGCACGCTGTGCAACCCAACGCTTCCGCCCATCAGCTCAGCGAGCTGTTTGCAGATCGCCAAGCCCAATCCCGTGCCGCCGAATCGCCGCGCGGTAGAAGAATCGGCCTGCACAAACTTGCCGAACAGCAGGTCCTGCTTCTCGGGCGGGATTCCAATTCCCGAGTCGGTGACGGAGAGCTTCCAGAACGACGATCCCGCCTCGTATTCCACCTTAACGCGAACCGCGCCCCGCTCAGTAAACTTCACAGCGTTGCCAATGTAGTTGATCAGGATCTGGCGAACGCGGGCGGCGTCGCCGATCACGCCTCGCGGCGCCGATTGATCGTAGGAGAGCTGGAGGTCGAGCCCCTTCTGCACGGCTTTGGGGCGAAGCATCAGAACGGCCGAGTCGACCATTTCGCCCAAGTCGAATGGCTCCGAGGCGATGGTCATTTTGCCGGCCTCGATTTTCGAGAAGTCGAGAATATCGTTTATGACGGTCAGCAGCGACTCGGCCGACAGCACCGCAGCCTCCGCCCAGTCACGCTGTTCGGGATCGAGGTCGCTTTCGGCGAGAAGGTGGGTCATCCCCAGAACCCCGTTCATCGGCGTCCGAATTTCATGACTCATGTGGGCGAGAAATTCGCTCTTCGCCAGGTTCGCTTTCTCGGCGCGCGCCTTTTCGAGCGCCAGCTCTTGCGTCCGCTGTTCGATCGCAGCTTCCAGGCGCCGCTGCTCGCGGATGTGCCTGCCGACATGCCTCCCCCAGATCACCCGCGTCACGATGCTGGCGGCCGCCCCAACCGCCGACCAAAACCACCACGCCATCCACCACGGCGACGCGATGGTGAACGAAAGTGTCGCCGGTTCCGTGCTCCACACGCCTGCCGGGTTGCGCGCCAGAACTTCAAACGTATAATTGCCCGGCGAAAGATTGGCGTAGCGGGCTTCGCCCTGGGTACCTTCGATCCATCCCTGATCGATACCCTGAAGGCGATAGCGGTAAACGCGCTCGCCATTGTTGAACAGCGCCGGCGCGGTGAACCGAACCGCCAAGTACCGGTTAGAGTAGGGGACGCTGGCTGTAGCACTCACGGGGAGCTGAGTATCGCCCAGTCGCGCATCGGTCAAGACTACCAGTGGAGGAGGGGTGGGCGCATTCGCGCGACGGTGGAAACGCGATAGGCCGCGGCTGGTTCCGATCCACACGCTGCCATCCGCATCCGGGAAAAACGCGCGGGAATTGCAATCGTCCCACACGAGACCGTCGGCCTGGCCATAGTGCCGCCACTTTCCCGCGGTTAACACATGCACGCCGTTATCGGTTCCGTACCAGATTGAGCCGCTGGCGTCCGCACCCAGGAAGAGAGCTTGATTCGAAGGCGCGCCATCTTCGGCGGCGGTGGTATCTTCGACGTTCCACGACGATCCCTTCCAGCTCAGGTGCGACACGCCCAGCGCGTCCCCATAACCGACCCAGATGCTGCCGTCTTTTGCAACAGCGATGGGACCGAGATCGTTGTTTCGCAGTCCATCGCGAGTGGTCAACCTGGACCATCGGCCATGGTCGTAACGTGCCAGCCCCTGTGTTCCGGCCGCCCAGATCGGACCTGTGGGATCCTCCACCAGCGCATAGAAGACTTCGTTTTCGACCAGCGAAGGCACCGGCTGTACGACCAGGCTGGGCATTCCGGCGCCCAATGGAGACGCGCTGCGATAGATTCCGCCCTTGGTTGTGACCCAGAGGTAGTTTGCGCGATCCACCAGGATCTTCGGCTTGAAGGCGCCGAGTTTGTTATCCAGCGGGACTTGCTCAGCGCGGCCGGACTGTCCGTCGATGCGCCAGATCCCGTTGTCGCCAGTTCCGATCCACAGCGAATTGTCCGGCGAGTGGGCGATGGACAGCACCATGCGCCCTACGAATTCGGGCCGCACCCTCCAGCGCGGCTTGTCTTCCGAGGATGCCCCAGTCGAGAACGCCAACCCGCCGCTGGTTCCCACCCAGACGGTTCCGTGAGGATCGCGGTCAATCGCCCAGATGGCTTCGTGCGGCAAGCCTTCCGATTCACCCCAACTCGCCCACTCCGCCATGCCGATCGAGCGGGCCAGGCCCAACCCGGCGACTCCCACCCACAACGAACCTTCGCGGTCGGCGAGGAGCGTCGAAACGTCGGTGCGAATAAGTCCCGAGGCGCGATCGATGCGACGCCATTGATGCTGGTCCCAGCGGGCCAGCCCCTCGCTGGCGGTTACGATCACATCGCCGTTCCAATCCACTTCGAGCTCGGGGTCGCCGAGAAAAGGAGCGCTGGGGAAGGGCGGCGCCGGCAGCGGGTCGAATCGATGCGCGCCTTCCCGCTGCATCCAAACGGCCCGGTTCGCGAGCACCCATCGCCGTCCGCTGCGATCGACTTTGATGCTGCGCCACGGAGTTGCGGGCAACTCCGGCGCCACGGGAATCAACCGGTCGTTTTCCACCGTGCACAACTGGTCTCCACAACCCGCCCAGATCTTTCCATCGGGATCGCGATGGATGCTGTAGATTACAGGGTTTACCGTTGCAGTCAAAGTTTCAACGTTGGCGCCGCGCTGCACGCGGAGACCATTTTCGGTAGCGAGGTACAAAGCGCCGCTCGAATCGGTGGCGATCCCCTGACGCCTGACGGTGGAAGCCGTGGTCACCGGGACGAAACCATGGCCGGAGTAGCGCGCCACTCCTCCGGGCGTCGCGATGAACAGCGTTCCGTCCGGGTCTTCATAGAGACTTTGGACGCTGTTTGCGGGAAGGCCTTGCGCGGGATGGAAAGCTTCAAAGCGGGTTCCATCGTAGCGGAAAAGCCCGTTCTGCGTGCCCACCCACAGAAATCCGATGCGATCCTGCAACATGCAGAGCGGTGATAGGTTCGTCAAGCCGTCCGCTTGGCCGTACAACTGGAACTTATAGCGCTGCGCCGAGCAGATTTGGGCAAGCGCGAGCAGAACCAGCCCGAGCCTGCATCGTCGGCTACATGGATTCATATGAATAGGGACTCGTATCTATCGGCTACGCCTGTGGATTAGCTTTAGGCTAAGTAGTGGTACGATAGCGAAGAAAGGGCGAAGCATGAACCTCACACTGGGCTTTCCCGAACCGGCGCAGGAGCGGATGCTGGCGAAACGAACCGGACTGGCGGGCGCGATCGCGCGGTTCGAAGAATGGATGGCGAATCCGGACTCTCCGGTGCGGGCGATCCGCCGTCAACCGGCGCGGCCGGGTGAATTCGCCGATTTTCCCGAGTCACTCGCGCCGCCGCTTCGCCAGGCTCTCAGTTCCCGCGGGATCCGGCAGCTTTACACGCATCAGGCGGCGGCATATGAGCATGCGAGCGGCGGCCGCAATGTAGTAATCGTCACCCCGACGGCCAGCGGCAAGACGCTGTGCTACAACCTTCCGGTCTTAAACCGGCTGCTGGCGGACCCGGGTGCTCGCGCGATGTACCTGTTTCCGACCAAGGCGCTGGCGGAGGATCAGCTTCAGGAATTTCAGGCCGCAGTGGATGCGATGGGTTCCGATCTGCGCGCATTCACCTATGACGGCGACACGCCGCAGGACGCTCGCCGGGCGATTCGCGAACGGGCGAGCGTGGTGTTCACAAATCCCGACATGCTGCACGCTGGGATTCTGCCACACCATACCAAGTGGGCCAAAGTGTTTGAGAATTTACGCTACGTAATTATCGACGAGTTACATTATTATCGCGGAGTTTACGGCAGCCATTTGGCAAATATTCTACGGAGGCTAAGACGAGTCTGTGACTTTTATGGGTCGTCGCCACAGTTCATCTGCTGCTCGGCGACCATCGCAAACCCTAAAGAGCTGGCCGAGGCGCTGACGGAACAGCCATTCGAACTGGTGGACCGGAACGGGGCGCCATCAGGTGATAAATACGTGGTGTTTTACAATCCGCCGGTGGTGAACCGGGCGCTGGGCATCCGTCGAAGTTATCTGAATGAGACCCGGCGGATGGCCAAGGAACTACTGGAACGAGGGCAGCAGACGCTGGTATTCGCCAACAGCCGCCTGGCGACCGAAGTGCTGCTCACCTATCTGAAAGACGATTTTACGGGGGTGCGCGGGTATCGCGGCGGTTATCTGCCGAAGGAGCGCCGTGAGATCGAGCACAAACTCCGCGAAGGCGAAATTCGCGCTGTGGTCGCGACGAATGCGCTGGAGTTGGGGATCGACATCGGGTCTCTGGATGCCGTGGTCATGGCGGGATATCCGGGTACGATCGCGTCCACGTGGCAGCGGGCGGGCCGTGCGGGACGGCGGCAGTCGACTGCACTGGCGGTGCTGGTGGCTTCGAGCGCGCCACTCGACCAATATATTATCGACAACCCGCACTATTTCTTCGATCATCCATCGGAACACGCGCACATTAATGCGGATAATCTGGAAATACTCCTCAATCATTTAAAGTGCGCGGCGTTCGAATTGCCGATTCGCGACGATGAGAAATTCGGCTCGCATCCCACGCCGGAGCTATGCCGGTTTCTGGCCGATTTGAAGTTTCTGAACCGTTCCGGCGGTCTTTGGCACTGGACTTCCGATACGTATCCCGCCGACGCCGTCAACCTGCGCGCTGTGTCGAGCGACAATTTCGTGGTGGTCGATATCACCGGCGACCATCGGGTGATCGCGGAAGTATCTTTCCCGGCGGCGCTGACCACGCTGCACGAAAAAGCGATTTATCTGCACGAAGCGCGGCAATTTCAAGTAGAGCGCTTCGATTACGAAGGCCGCAAAGCGCATGTGCGCGCCGTCGATTCGGATTATTTCACCCAGGCGATTGACTATACACAGGTGAAGGAGCTGGAAGCGTTCGCCGCGTCGCCCGTGGCGAGCGCCAGCGCGGTGCATGGAGATGTCCGGCTGAATCGCCAGGTGGTGGGGTTCAAGAAGATCAAGTTCTACACGATGGAAAACGTCGGTGCGGGGAATCTGTTCATGCCGGAGCAGGAAATGCATACGACCGCGTTCTGGCTGCATTTCCCCGAGACATTTCTAGCACAATTTGCGGATTTGACGCCGACCGAGAAGCAGAATGGCTTAGTGGGATTGGGGTCGCTGTTGAAAACCGTGGGTTCGCTGCTGGTGATGTGCGACCCGCACGATCTGGGAGTTTCGATTACGGAGGCTGTCGCCGGAGGATTGAAGAGTTTCGAGCCGAACCTGTATCTGTATGACAATTATCCCGGCGGAATCGGGCAGAGCGCGGCTTTGTACCGGCAGCGGCGGAGGCTGATAGAAGGCGCTGCCGGTCTGCTCGCCTCGTGTGGATGCGATTCGGGATGCCCGAGCTGCGTAGGTCCGATCGGCGAAGTCGGCGAGCGCGGAAAAGCAGTGGCGGGAAGAATTCTGTCGAAACTATTGGCATGAGGTTGGTCGCAGGTGCCGGAGAAACGTATTCCGTCGCGAAGACCGTTATGGCTACGATCGCTTGTGCCATTGTTGCCGTGGCACAGAGCGGACCTGCTCCACGATTTGAAGACTATCTGGCAGCCGAGATATTCACCGGCACGCCTGCAGCCCCCCGACTGGTTACGACTGAAGAACGTGAGGGCCTGATGTTCCCGACGATCGTCTTTCCGATTCCTAATGATCCTCAGCATGCGGTGCCGCTCCACTCGGAGATCGAATTTCGGCAGAACGGCGAGCTTATGATCGTAAAAGCTTGTCCTAACCGGGCAAAGGCGGGGACAACTATACGCACTACTTTCTGTGGAAGGGCAGTCACTGGCGTCTCTTACAGAGAGTGCGGCTGGAGAAGATCGAGCCATAAATATGCTTATGGGGCGTGCCTCAAGCACAAGGCGCGTGGGTGTTTGCCTGCGTGATTGCAGCTTCCATGATCGCGCTGGCCCGCGATCCGCGTCCGACGCTGTTTCCGAAGCAGTAAGCGTGGTGCCCGGGGCGGGACTTGAACCCGCACTCCCGTTGCCGGGAAAAGGATTTTAAGTCCTTTGCGTCTGCCGGTTTCGCCACCCGGGCACGAGTATCCTTATTGTACCGGAGAGAAAAAAACGAGCCGCTGACCACTACATCAATACCCCAGTACGGGTATTGAGTGTGTCCAGAATAATCCTGCTTTTCGTGATCTGCGCGGCGGCCCTCGGCCAGCAGGCGGACCCGGCCTACGCCTTGCTCGACAAGGCTTATGAAGCGTTGCGCGGGAAGGATTACGACCGTGCCATTGCGGGGTTTCAGCAGGCCATCGCGGTGGCGCCCGATCGCGCTTCGATTCACAAGGATCTGGCCTATACGCTGCTGAAAACCGGGGAGACGGAGGCCGCGCGGGATCAGTTCGATGAAGCGATGCGGCTTGATCCGGGCGATGAGAATGCCGCGCTCGAGTACGCGTTCCTGTGCAGCGAGACGAAGCAGACGGCGATGGCGCGGCGCATTTTCGACCGGTATCGAGCGACGGGGAACGCTACAGCGGCGCAGGCGTTTGAAAATATCGATCGGCCATTGCGTGAAGGCATCGGGAGGTGGACTCGGGCACTCACGCTGGATCCTGACAACTTCAGCGCGCATGAAGAATTGGCTCGGCTTGCGGAACAGCGCGATGAGCTATCGGTTGCCGCGGAGCATTACGAAAAGGCTTGGCGATTGCGGCCGGAGCGCCGCGCCCTGCTGCTCGACTTGGGTCGCGTGTGGAAAGCGCAGGGTCGCACTGAAGAAGCGATGGCAGCGTTACTGGCGGCGTCACGCGGGGCCGAACCAATGGTCGCCGAACAGGCGCGTGAGTGGTTGCCGGCGCGTTATCCGTTTGTCTACGAGTTTCAGAAGGCGTTGGAGCTGGATCCATCGAACGTCGAGCTTCGGCGCGAGCTGGCTTATCTCCACCTGGAAATGAAGAATCGCACAGAAGCTGCTAAGGAGTTCGCGGCCCTGGTCGAGCGTGCGCCCGACGATTTGGCGTCGGTGGCGCAGCTCGGATTGCTGCGGTTGAGCGAAGGGGACGAGACTGACGCGATGCCGCTGCTGCAAAAAACCTTGGCCGGTGGCGACCAGGAACTGGCGGATCGTGTTCGCGCGGCGCTGAAAATGCCGCCGGCGCTGCTTCAGCGTCCCAGTGAGACGCGCTCCATCGCTCCGGTTGAGGCCCGCACGCTCGCCAAGAAGAGTCTGGAACAAGGCTATCTCAAAGACGCGCTGAAGTATTTGCTGATCGCGCATGAACAAGATCCGCTCGATTTCGATGTGATGCTGAAGCTGGGATGGACCTACAATAATCTCAAGGACGATGCTGACGCAGTGCGATGGTTCGATCTGGCGCGGCGTAGTCCGGACCCGAAAACCGCCGGGGAGGCGTCGCACGCCTATCATAACCTGGAGCCGGAGTTTCGGCGATTCCGCACCACGGTGTGGGTATTTCCGACCTTCTCCACGCGCTGGCATGACTTGTTTGCTTACGCACAGGTCAAAACGGAGCTGCGGCTGCCCCACTGGGTTGTGCATCCGTATGTCTCGGCCCGATTCGTCGGCGATTCCGAAGGCGCCGTAAACGTCGCGAACCTCGGTCCGGAGTATCTGTCGGAGCGCAGCGTGATCCTCGGAGTGGGCCTGGGGACTCAGACCTGGCATGGGACCACGGGCTGGTTCGAAGCCGGCGAATCGCTGCGCTACTCGCCGACCGTTACGGATCCCGGTAAAGTGGTCCCGGATTATCGGGGCGGAGTCGCGTACGCGAAAGGCTTCGGCAATCTACTGGCGCGCGGCAAGCACGGGCTGTTCGCGGAATCCAACGACGATGGCATATTTGTCAGCCGCTTTGGGAACGACACGTTGCTCTATTCGCAAAATCGCACCGGATACACATTTCGCCCGGCAGAAGGTTTCGCGGGCTTCCACGGACAACTTTTCTGGAACTGGAATGCGACGGTGGACGTGCTCGGGCAATATTGGGCGAACTATGTCGAAACCGGACCGGGGGTGCGGTTCAGGTTCGAAGGGATGCCGGCGCCACTGCTGTTTTCGGTGAGCGCTCTGCGTGGAGCATATCTGGTGAATCGAGGCAATCCAAGAGGGCCCAATTTCAACGATGTGAGAGTGGGGATCTGGTATGCGTTCACGAAATAATTCCTGGATCATTGCGATCGCATCGTGTTCAATCGTGTCGGGCGCCGGGTTTTCATTTCATGTAATGGGTGAAAGCGCCGGTTCCTGGCCGGCGATTCTGTCTTCCGTGGGGCTGGTCGACGGCCCGCTGGCCGGCGCAGGCATCGTGGTGGCGCCGCAAGGAACCAAAGCCGACGCAGCGGAGTGGACCGCACGCGTCGAAAAGGGCACGATTCTGATTCTTGAGGGCGATTCGCCGCTGGCGGCTGCGTTCGGGTTCAAACCAACCGATCGGCCGCATGTGTTGGCGCGCAGCGCGGAGGACGTGCGCGCGCCGAAGCTGCACATCGTTTGGGAAAAGCCGCTGGAGCTGCCGATCTTCGAGATCCCGAAGGAGGCCCGCGTGTTCTCAAGCGAACGGTGGCAGCGGACGCCGCTGATGGCAGGGCTGCGGCGGGGCAGCGGGGCGCTATTATGGGTCGCCGCGCCGCCCGGGCCCCTGGGGTATGAGCGGTTTCCCTATATCGCGCAGGCTCTGACGGATCTGGGAATGGAGGCGCCGTTCCGCTCGCAGCGATTGTGGGCGTTTTTCGATTCCGCGTATCGCTCGCGCGTCGACGTGGATTACTTCGCGGCACGATGGCGCGCGGCCGGAATCGGTGCACTCCACGTCGCCGCGTGGCATTACTGGGAACCGGCGCCCGAATCCGATCAATATCTGCGCCGCTTGATCGACGCCTGCCATCGCCAGGGCATCTTGATTTACGCGTGGCTGGAATTGCCGCACGTCAGCGAAAAGTTCTGGGATGATCATCCGGAATGGCGCGAGAAGACGGCGTTGTTACAGGATGCGCAGCTGGATTGGCGCAAGCTGATGAATCTGACGAATCGTGCGGCGTTCAGCGCGGTGGCGCAGGGCGTGCGCGAACTGATCGGGCGGTTCGACTGGGACGGAGTGAACCTCGCGGAGCTGTACTTTGAATCGCTCGAAGGACACGACAATCCGGCGCGGTTCACGCCGCTGAACGATGATGTTCGGACGGAATTTCGCGCGAAAGCCGGCTTCGATCCGATGGAGCTGTTCGACCGGCAATCGCCGCGGCACTATTCGAAGAACACGCCTGGGCTCGGGCAATTTCTGGAATTTCGCACCGAACTCGCCCGCCGCCAGCAGACGGAGTGGATCGCGCAGATCGAAGCCATTCGCAAGACCAAGCCGCAACTTGACCTGACCCTGACGCACGTCGACGACCGATTCGACACCACCATGCGGGAAAAGATCGGCGCCGATGCGTCGCACGTATTGCCGCTGCTCTCGCAACACGATTTCACGTTTCTGATCGAGGATCCGGCGACGGTGTGGAACCTGGGACCCCAGCGCTACCCGCAGATCGCTGCGCGCTACCGCGCATTGACTGCATCGCAGGACAAGCTCGCCATCGATATCAATATCGTGGAGCGCTATCAGGACGTTTATCCCACCAAACAACAGACCGGGACGGAATTGTTTGAGTTGGTCCACGCGGCTTCCGAGGCTTTTCCACGAGTGGCATTGTACTTTGAGAATTCAATTGCGAAGCAGGACTGGCCGCTGCTCGCTTCGGCCGCATCCACGGTGGACCGGGCGGAGCAAGTGGGAGGGAAGCTGGTGGTGGCTTCGCTGCGCGGAGCCGGGATTCCATGGACCGGCGCGGCAATGGTCGACGGTAAGCTGTGGCCGTTCGCGAACGACACCACGGTCTGGCTGCCGCGCGGCATGCACGCGATCGAACGGGCGGCGAAACAGCCGCCGAATCGTCTGCTTGACTTCAACGGCGATATGAAATCGGCGGCCGTGATTGCGGACGGCATAGAGTTCGCCTATCAAAGCAGCGCACGGGCGATGGCGAGGCTGGAACGCGTGCCGCGCAAGCTGGAGATCGATGGCGCGGAGCAAAAGCCCGAGTTCGCGGGCGGCGTCCTGATGTTGCCGCGCGGCCAGCACCTGGTGACCGTGGTTCAATAGCTATCCTTTTCCCAGGTAAATGAACCGGGCGATGAATAGCGCCGCCAGCACGTAGACCAGCCAATGTGTCCGCCGAATCTCGCCGCGCAGGATTCTGAGCAGCGCGTACGCGGTGAACCCGAACGCGAGTCCGTTGGCGATACTGAACGTCAGCGGGATCATCACCAGCGTCAGGAACGCCGGAATCGCTACGGACGGATCCTTCCAGGAGATTTCGCCGATCTGCGACATCATCAGCGATCCAACTACAATCAGCGCGGGCGCTGTCGCAGCCACGGGAACCGCACCCACCACCGGCGCGACGAACAACGCAACGATGAACAGCAGACCGGTGACGATGGCGGTGACTCCGCTACGCCCGCCAGCCACGACACCGGCGGCGCTTTCGATGTAGCTCACCACCGTCAACGTCCCGGCGAGCGACCCGGCGATCGTGGCTGTGGCATCCGCGAACAGGATGCGGCGAATGCGGGGAATGCGGTTCGTACCGGCGTCGAACAGCCCGGCCTTCTTGCCGACACCGACCAGCGTGCCGACATTGTCGAACAAATCCACGAACAGGAATACGAAGACAATCTCGGCGAACCCTAATTTCCATGCGCCGCGAATGTTGAGTTTGCCGGCGGTCGCCGCGATGTCAGAGAGGTGATAGATATCGGGAGACCACTTCACCAGGCCCAGCGCGGCGCCTAGCAGCGTAGTCACCAGAATTCCGATGAGCATGGCTGCACGCACACGCCACGCCAGCAGCGCGGAAATCAGCGCCAGTCCGAACACGGCGATCAGAACGTTCTTATCGCGAAGATTGCCGATGGTGACCAGCGTCGCGGGGTTTGGGACCACGATTCCCGCGTTGCGCAGTCCGATCATCGCGATGAAAAGTCCGATCCCGGCAGCCACGGCGGCATACAGCTCGCCCGGAATCGCTTCGACGATCAACTGGCGCACGCCGAGTAGCGTGAGGATCATAAACGCGACGCCCGAGAGGAACACTGCGCCGAGCGCCGACTCCCAAGGAACGCCCATGCCTTTCACCACGGTGTAAGTGAAATAGGCGTTTAACCCCATGCCAGGCGCGAGCGCAATGGGATAGCGCGCGATGGCGCCCATCAGGATGCTGGCGAACGCGGCACAGAAGCACGTCGCCGCCACCACCGCTTTGAACGGCATGCCCGCTTCACTCAGGATCGAAGGATTCACGAACACGATGTACGCCATCGTGACAAAAGTGGTGGCGCCGGCAACCATCTCGGTTCTCCAGTTGGTGCCGAGCCGCTCGAATTCGAAATAGCGCTCTAACCGGCGGAGCATCACTGCTCCTCGAACGCGAGCTTGTCGCGGGCAGCGTGCGCGAAGGCTTCTTTCAGACGGATCCGTCCCGCATCGTCCGTTCGGCCGGCTGCCGAGTTCATCATGCGGGTGATCTGGGCAACGGTTTCGATGAATTCGCCGCTCATCGATTGGCCGCGGTCTTTGCGGAGCTCGAAGTTGATCCAGTATTCGGCGAGCACGCCCGCAAGTCCTTCCGCGAAAGGTTTGTTCGCGGCCATCGAACTGAGAAAGCTCGCGTATATGTCCGTTGCACGTGCCATTCGAGCCGCAGTCCTGGTTTTCGCGACTTGGGCCGCATCTTCTGCCAGGAACATCTGCCAGTCCGGGTCAGGAGCTTTCGAAGCGAGCTTCTCCAAAGCTTCGCGGACGGTACCAGCCAGCAGCTCCCGTTGGCCGTCGCCCGGGTTCCCACGAGAGGCGAGCATTCTCTGGTAGAGCGACTCCACGGAAACCCATAGCTCATCGGTAAAGCGCGCATCCGACGTAGATAGAGCCTGCGAAAGCAGCAGCGTGACGATTGCGGCCGGGCGCATGAACCCGGTTAGATTAGCAGATCCGCGCGGCGCCAACCGGGACGAAACGGATTGGTGAAGCCCACGCCGCCGAACAGGGCACCATCTTGAAAATCCTCGGTCCACACGAACGGCACGTATACACGGGTTATACATCACTGGAAAATCGACGGGCGCGCTCAAAAACGTCACGGAGCATTCTCGCTGTCAGCTTGCCAGTCGACGTATTCTGTTGGCTCGGATGGTAGGAGCTGATCAGCACAGGCAATCCTGGTCCCATCTGATGCACGTAATTGTGGCCGAACTTGAACGCCGCACGGCTGCGGATCCGTCCGCGATCGCGCAGAATCGCCAGGTACGTATCGAATGCAATGCGCCCCAGCGCGACCACGACCCGCAGGCGCTTCAGCAGGTCAAGCTCGCGCTCCAGGTAGGGGCGGCAATTGCGGAACTCATCGAGGGCCGGCTTGTTATCCGGCGGCGCGCAGCGAACCGCGGCGGCGATGTAGACGGCCGTGAGCGTCATGCCGTCGTCACGAGAAAGGCTGTGGGGTTGCGAGGCGAACCCGGTTTCATGGAGCGCGCGGTATAGAAAGTCGCCCGACCGGTCGCCGGTGAACATACGACCAGTACGGTTCCCGCCATGCGCCGCGGGCGCGAGGCCGATGATCAGCAGCCGGGCCTGCGGATCGCCGAAGGGAGGCACGGGCCTGCCCCAGTAGTCCTGGTCGCGATAGGCTTTTTTCTTCACTTCAGCGACGCGCGCGCAGTATTCGCGCAAACGGGGACAGCGCTCGCAGGCGATCACTTCGCGAGCGAGGGCTTGAAGCTTGGTCATCGGAGGCATTTTAAAAGAAAAATCGCCCGCTTGGCTCATGGGTCAACCCACGGCCGGCGGGCGGAAACGCGCGGGCGGCGCGCATACGAACCTATTGTCCTGGGTAACCGGCGCCTTGCGAGGTCCGCATCTGGCCGAGCTTGGTGGCCATGGATTCGCTGCAAGCCGGCAGGCCGCCACGGAAGCCGCGTTCGAACATGAGCACACGCTCCCCTGCAGGACCATGCGCATGATCGGAATTGAAGGGGGTGTTGGGACCATCGCCGCCGAGCTTCAGCGCCAGCTCGCCTTCTTCGAAATCGCCCGGCTCCAGGTTCTTGGCTGCCGCCGCATAGCCGGTGACAACGCCGGCCAGGCAATCAGCCAAATTCTCCCGGTTGTTGGTGTAGCTGGGATTCACATCGAGCATGTTCGCCACGGCGTGGCCCATTTCATGCGCGAGTACTACGATCGGAGCGTAATCGCCGTCCGTGTGGAGCTGGTTGCCGGTGTACTTCATCATCTTGGTCAGGAACACGATGTCATAGTAGATGGTATTGTCGGCGCTGCAGTAGTGAGCGTTGTTCGCCTTCAGTTCGCCACAGCCGCTTTTCGCCGTATCGACGTAGCCAACCAGCCGCGGCGCAGGATACTTGTAGCCGGCGTGGGCAAAAATGTCGCGCCAGGTAGCCTCGAAAAATGTGGACGCCATGTTGACCTTGTAGGTCATCGCGTTGGCATCCTCGCGGGTGATCTCGACCCCTTGTCCGTAGGAAGCGGCGCCCGCCATCACTGCGACCATCGCTGGAATCATCACGATCTTGGCTCTGTTCGGCATCGTCTTTCCCTTTCCTTACCGGAAGGGCGAAACCGGGCCACACGAATTAGCGGCTCGCGTAATTATTTCGGAAGGGGCGTCCGGTAGAATTAGAAGCGATGATTGCCAAGGTCCGTAAGGCTGTGTTTCCCGCTGCTGGGCTGGGAACACGTTTTCTCCCCGCCACCAAAGCTCAACCAAAAGAGATGTTGCCGCTGGTCGACAAGCCACTGATCCAATACGGCGTCGAGGAGGCGATCCAATCCGGGGTTCGAAACATCATTATCGTGACCGGACGCGGCAAGACCGCGATCGAGGATCATTTCGACGTCAGCTTCGAGCTGGAACATCTGCTCGAAACGCGCCACAAGAAGGACCTGCTGGCTACCGTGCGGGCCGTGTCCGACATGATCGACGTGTCCTATGTCCGGCAGAAGGAGGCGCTGGGCCTCGGCCACGCCGTCCTGCGGGCGCGTGAGCTGGTGGGAGGCGAGCCGTTCGCCGTAATTCTCTCCGATGACGTGATCGACGCCGATGTTCCGTGCCTGCGCCAGTTGCTGGACGTCTACGAGTTTTACGGCGCGCCCGTGGTGGCGCTGATGGAAGTGCCCGGCGATGCCATTTCCGCCTATGGCGTAGTAGATGCCGAGCCGGTGGCGCACAACGGCGGGCGCGATCGTCTGTATCGTATCCGCAACATGGTTGAAAAACCGAAGGCCAGCGAGGCTCCGTCGAACCTGGCGATTATCGGACGCTATGTGCTGACACCCGAGATCTTCGCGTCTCTGGACGCCATCGAGCCTGGCAGCGGCGGCGAGATCCAATTGACCGACGGCCTGAAACATGTCCTTCGCAGCCGGCCGATTTATGGTTACCGGTTCGAAGGGAAGCGTTACGACGCCGGGGACAAGCTCGGATTCCTGAAAGCGACGGTCGAGTTCGCACTGAAGCGCTATGACCTCGGCGGGGAATTCCGGACGTATCTCAAGAGCCTGACCTTATGATCCTCAAAAACAGGGTTGCGCTGGTCACCGGCGCCAGCCGCGGCATCGGCCGGTCGATCGCCGAAGTTTTCACTCGCGAAGGCGCCCAGGTTGTGATTGCGGGCCGCAAGCAGGAAACTCTGGATCAAGTCGCGCGCGAAATCGGACCTGCGGCGAAGGCCATCGCCTGTCACGTGGGACGCGCTGACCAGCTTCAAAATCTGGTCGACGCCGCCACCCGAGAATTCGGCCGTATCGACATTCTGGTGAACAACGCGGCAACCAACATCGCGCAGGGCCCGTGCCTCGAGATGGATGAAGGCCAGTTCGACAAGATGGTGGACATCAACCTGAAGAGCACGTTTCGTCTGATGAGACTGGTGGCGCCGGGAATGTGCGCGCGCGGTTCGGGATCGATTATCAATATCGCGTCGATCGCCGGTCTCAGACCGCAGTTTCACAGCTTGCTCTACAGCATGACCAAAGCCGCGCTGATCATGATGACGCAGTGCTACGCGGTCGAGCTGGGGCCGAGCGGGGTGCGCGTGAACGCTATCGCACCGGGGCTGATCCAAACCGCGCTTAGTGAATATTACTGGAAGGACGACGCACGACGCGGCAAACAGCTCGGCGCGCAGCCGA
Organism: Terriglobia bacterium; assembly: GCA_963842485.1. Taxonomy (GTDB): domain Bacteria; phylum Acidobacteriota; class Terriglobia; order Bryobacterales; family Bryobacteraceae; genus Palsa-187. Next base: position 72,972 of record CAWJHI010000018.1, read on the forward strand.
TCAAGCATCTGGGCCAGCCGGTGGAGATCGCCGAGGTGGCACTGATGCTGGCGGGCGAATGGTCGTCCTATTTGACCGGTCAGACGCTCGTCGTCGATGGCGGGTACTTGCTATCCTCGATGTAGAGGGTCCTCGAGTGCGATTCTTCCTTCTTCCTTTACTTGCATTTGGCGCTTTGGCCGGGTCTGGCAACCTGGTCGACAATGTGCGCACGGCCATCGCGAACAAGGACTTCAACGCCGGCGCGGAGTTGCTCAAAGCGTATCGTTCCACCAGCGGAGCGACGCCGGAATGGCTCGAAGCGATGAGCTGGATGGGTCGCGGCGAACTCGCCGCCAGGAACTACGATCAGGCGGAGGCGTATGCGAATCAAACCTATGAGCTGAGCGTCGCGGAATTGAAGAAGATGCCGCTCGATCGGGACCAATACCTGCCAATCGCGCTCGGCGCGGCGATTGAAGTGGAGGCGAATGTTCTGGCGGCGCGAAACCAGCGAACCGAAGCGATCACCTATTTGCGGGATCAGCTCAAGACCTTCTACGCGACCTCCATTCGCACGCGCATTCAAAAGAACATCAATCTTCTGTCGATGGAGGGCAAGCCCGCGCCGGCTCTCCAGAACGTGACCCTCACCAAGGGCAAGCCTATCCTGCTGTTCTTCTGGGCGCACTGGTGCGGCGACTGCAAAGCCGAGGCTCCGATCCTCGCTCAGCTGAAATCCGAGTTTGGTCCGAAGGGATTGGAGCTGGTGGCGCCGACGCAAAAGTACGGCTACGTGCAAGGCGGGATTGAAGCGCCGCCGGAGGCCGAGCTTCGATACATCGAACAGGTGCGGCGCGAACGTTACGCCGACATCATTACCACACCCGCTCCAGTGAATGAAGAAAATTTCCGCAGATACGGCGCAAGCACCACGCCAACGCTGGTTCTGATCGATCGCGCCGGCATCGTGCGGCTGTACCATCCGGGACGGATGACGTACGAAGAGCTGCGTCCGCTGGTGGCGAAGCTGTTCCCGTCATCCTCTTAATAGAAGGTTGCTCCCAAATAAAAACGGCCCCGATTTCTCGGGGCCGAATGGATTGAACTCGAACTTGTCGAGCCTGCTTGGACTACTTCTTTTTCTTCGGAGCAGCCTTTTTCTTAGCAGGCGCTTTCTTCTTCGTTGCGTTCATCATCGATTGATTCTCCCTTTACATCAAGATTCGCGCCACTCATGAGAGAGCGCGGTTGTGTCCCCTTTATAAGGTTCTTTGCGGCGAAAGTCAAGAAAAAAATGCATGATGCGCTCACGGACCACCGTCGCGCGCGGCGCCTCGGCCACGACAAAACGCTCCGAAACGTACTCGAGTAGAATTGTTTTAGTGTTTCGAAGCCCTAATCATGCAGGTGCGGCGAACTTCGTTGTGATGTTCTTCGCCGCTGTGGGTTGCTTCGCGATGTTCTCCACCGCGACCGGTTGCGGACGGCGAACCTCCGTGCGAATTCCTGCGCCGGCGAAAATCGGCGACACCGAAACCGGAATCGCGAGCTGGTACGGCGAACCGTACAACGGACGGCGCTCCGCGTCCGGCGAAGTTTATGACATGGAGCAACTCACGGCCGCTCATCGAACACTGGCGTTTGGAACCTGGATCGAGGTCAACGATCTCGACAACGGAAAACGAGTAGACGTTCGCGTCATCGATCGCGGTCCGTTCGTGAAAGGACGAATCATCGATCTCTCGCTCGCCGCCGCGCGAAAAATCGACATGGTCGGACCAGGCATCGCGCGCGTGCGACTGAAAGTCATCGCCGCTCCGCGATCTCAACCTGGCGTCGTTGAGAATACCGAGAACGGGGAAGCTGGAAATCCGGCTGCCGAAACCCCACTTGCCCAAACACTTCCTGCCGAAACTCCTCCTGCTCAAACAGCGGGTGACCGGTATTCGGTTCAAGCCGGTGCGTTCTCGACTCGTGCCCGTGCTGAATCTTTCGCGGCGTCGCTGCGCGAACGATTCGAAGATCCCCGTTTGGTTGAGGCGTCGGCAGTTTGGCGAGTACTGGTGGGACGCGGGTTGACTCTCGATGACGCTAAACGATTGGCGGAAAAGGTACGAGAGGTGGCAGGTCAGGCGATCGTAGTCCTCGATCGCTGATGGTGCCCACATTTGAGGGTAATTCTTACCCGCAACAGATTTATCCTAGATCTCATTAGGTGGGTGTTGAAGAAGTTTCAAATCGACCGTAGAGTTTATGTTTGCTCAACACACTACAATTTAAAGCCCAAACGGCAATGCCTTTAACTATGGACGAGACCAGACACGTACTGGTAGGGCAATCGCCCCGGACCCGCCATGTATTGCATCTGATTCAGAAGCTTGGAAAATGCCGCTGGCCGGCGTTGCTGCTCGGCGAGACGGGAACCGGCAAGGAAGTAGTTGCGCGCGCTATTCATAATGTTAGCCCCGCGGGGCCATTCGTCACCATTGACTGCTCGTCGATGGTCGGCCCCCTGATGGAAAGCGAGCTGTTCGGCCATGTTAAAGGTGCGTTCACAGGCGCGGCGACCGCCAAGGTCGGTTTGATCGAGAGCGCCAATGGTGGAACGGCGTTGTTCGACGAGATCGGAGAACTGCCGCTGGATTTGCAGGCGAAGCTGCTCCGCGTGTTGCAGGAGAAGGAGTTTCGGCCTGTGGGCTCAATCAGCACACGGCGCTCGGATTTTCGCGCGATTGCGGCGACCAATCGAGATCTGGCCAAGGAAGTAGAGAAGGGAACCTTCCGCCGAGACCTTTTTTTCCGCCTGAACGTGATTAATATCCGCCTCTCGCCGCTGCGCGAACGGCGGGAGGATATCCCAGCTTTGATCAACCACTTCCTGGCGCGCGTGGGAGGAAATCACTCGATCACGGCGGAAGCCATGGAAGTGATGTTGAGCTACGATTGGCCGGGCAACGTGCGCGAACTGGAGAATTGCATCCAGCACATGGTGGCGATCAATTCAGGGCCGTTACTGCACGTGGCCGATCTGCCGTCGAATCTGCAGAACTTTCTACTTCAAAAGAAATCCCAATACCTTATGGCGGCCGCGGGTTCGGTCCAAACGGGGCCTGCCGCAAATGAGCCGGCTGAGTCTGGCTCGGTTTCAGCGCCACCGACCGCGGTGCAGATTCTGCCGGGGGTGGTCCCGCTGGTCGAGCTGGAAAAACGCGCCATTCTGAATGCGCTCGAATACACCAAAGGCGATCGTGCGATTGCAGCGCATCTTCTCGGGATTGGACGGACTACTCTGTACCGGAAACTGAAGGATTATCACTTGGAGGCCTAATCAAGTACGTCGAACGCGATTGAGACAACCCGGGCGCTGTCTGCACTAACTATCAGCCAAAGGACCACCCAACCATGACTCTCCGCGTCCTGCTCGTCGAATCCGAACCGGAGGATGTCATCTTCCTGACGAACGTCCTCTCCGAAATTGAAGCCGGACGATTCTGGAACACTTGGGTGCATGTTGAAACCCTCCACGCGTCGACTTGGAGTGCCGCTTGCGCCGTTCTTGGAAACGAAGCCATCGACGTGATTCTGCTGGATCCAGAGGTCACGGACAGCCAGGGCGTCGAGACCTTTCGGCGGGTGCAGGCTGCCGCCGAGCGCATCCCGGTAGTGCTTCTGATTGGACCCGAGGGGCAAGATATGGCCGCGCGTATGATTCGGGAAGGCGCGCAAGATTTTCTGGTCAAGAAACAGGTGGACTGCGCGCCGTTGGCCCACGCGATTACGGGGGCCATCGAGCGGCACCGGCTGCTGGCGGCGATGCGGGCGGGCGCGACCACCGATTCTCTGACCAGCCTGCCCAACCGCAGCGGCTTCCTCACCTCCGCCGATCGTGACCGGAAACTGGCGGAGCGTCTGAACCGGCGCCTGATGATCCTGGTAGCGGAGCCGAAGAACCTGGGGGAACTGGCGAGTTCGTTCGGCGAACAGCGGCGCGACCTGGCGTTAGTCGAAGCGGCGGATCACCTGCGCAGTATCGCGAGTCCCACGGATCTGGTGGCGCGCATCGGAGACACGCGATTCGGCGTGGCCGTTCTTGAAACGGACGTCGAATCGCTCGAAGAAGCCTGGGCGAGGATCCACTCGGACGCACTCGCGCACCGGATTTCCGTAGGAGCAGCGATTTTCGACGCAGATCGTCCGGCATCCCTCGATACGCTACTGGAACAGGCTGCGCTTGACTTGGCGCCGAACGCTTTGGCAATGCGGCGCTAGCCAAATCCAACCCAGGCCATCATCACCCTAGAGCGCGCGTTTCAAGGAAGGCTTTGTGCGCGATCATAGCAATTGCGTGGCGATTGCCTTGGACGCTTCCTACAGCCTCGGCCGAAACCTATCCGGCGTTGGCGTTTATTCCCGCCGGATCCTCTTCGGCTTGGCGCAGGCGCATCCGGAAGAAGAATTTCTATACTGCTACCGGCCGCACCGCTTTCTCCGGTCCTATCGCGAATCGCTCCCGGAAAATGCGGTTCGCCGGCTGTTGATCGGCACACCGCCCGGGGATGTATTCCATGCGCTCAACCAGCGCGTCGACGTGCGCGGCCGTCGTACCGTATGCACCTTTCATGACCTGTTCGTCCTGACCGGTGATTATTCAACTCGCGAGTTTCGCGACCGCTTCACCGCCCAAGCCCGGCGCGCAGCCGAGCTGAGTGACATGATCATCACAGTCTCGCGATTTACCGCGTCGCAGGTCGAGCAACTCCTTGGTGTACCCTCGGGGCGCATTCGAGTCATCCCGCACGGGGCCGACATTCGGCCAATCTCCAGTGGTCCACGGGAAAACCTCGTGCTGTTCGTAGGAGCAATTCAGCGGCGCAAGAACATCGCACGGCTGGTTCGCGCTTTCGAGCGATTGCCGCACGAGTGGCGGCTGGCACTGGCCGGCGCTCCGGATGGTTTCGGTGCGGCGGAGGAGCTTCGCGCGGTCGAAGAGAGCCCCCGCCGCGACGCGATCGACGTGCTGGGTTACGTATCTCAGCCAGATCTTGAACGGCTCTACCAGCGCGCTCGGATCTTCGCGTTTCCGTCGCTTGACGAAGGCTTTGGAATGCCGGTGCTTGACGCAATGGCGCATGGTGTACCGGTGATCACATCCACCCGCTCCGCGTTACCCGAAGTCGCAGGCGATGCCGCGTTGCTGGTCGATCCGGCCAACCTCGATGCCATTGGCGACGCCATGACGAGCCTCGCGTCGGACGAAACCCTCCGCAGCGACCTGGCTCGCCGCGGGCTGACGCACGCAAGGCAGTTCACTTGGAACGCCGCGGTGGAGCGAACCTGGGACGTTTATCGGGAAAGTTTACTCGCGTGACCGCGACAACTCTTGGCGCTCGACGTGGGCCGCCCTCCTCAGCTCTCCGATCCTGGCGCCCGTGACGGAGAGCGCGATCGCGCCGCCGATCAGCAGCGGCAACGTGACGATTCCCCACAACACCAGCGAAAATCGCTCCGCCTGCCCCGGCACCTCGTGGAAAATCTTCACCAGGCTTTCTTTAGTAAGGAGCTGGAACAGCCCAAGATTGCCCGGCGCCTGCGGTACCACGCTGCCCATCCGCAGAATCACCATTAATGCGAAGGCTTCTTTGAGCAACAGATCGTGGAACCCGTAGCCTTTGAACGACGCGTAGATCGGAACCACCTGAAGCAGCAGGTACGGAAGGCTTTGCAGAAACGCGAAGTACAGGTACCGCGAGTGGCCGATCAGGCTCAGATCGTCGATCAGCACGCGGACGTGCCGTCTCCACGATCCTCCGGCAAGTGCCGCTCGTGCCCGGTGCCGATGGAACATGGCCACCGCTAACAGCAACACTCCTGCCAATACGACGCTCCCCAACACGTAACCGCTGCCGGTCAGAAATCGCATATGCGGATGCGGAACGATGCGAAGCGCCAGGAACAGACAGCCGCATAGCCACACTCCGTCGAAAATTCGTTCGATCACGGCGCTCGATACGGACACCGAGAATGGGAGCGCGCTCCAGCGTGAAAGCAGGTAGCAGCGGACCAGTTCGCCCGCGCGGAACGGTAGAACTTCGTTCGCGAACAGCCCGACGTAGATGGCTCTGACGGCGTGCCAGAATCCGACCGGTTCTACCGGGTGCAGCAGAAGACTCCATCGCCAGGCTTGCCAGCTATAAACCGCGATGTCGGCTGCGACCGCCAGCGCGACCCACCACCAGTTCATCTTCGCCAGGTCGTGCATCAACGCACCGAGCTTCACGTCGCGCAGCGACCATACCAGACAGGCGGCAGAAAGGATGTTGGTTACGACCAAAACCACGAGCGTGCGCGTAGCGCCGGAGTTGTTCTCACCCAAACAACCATCATACCGTCTATGCCGAAAGAAACTCGCGAATGTAGTTGTTCACCAGGTCCGGTTTCTGATGAACGACCCAATGGTTCGCATCCAGGACGCGCCGCAGAGTGAGATCCGGCACAAACTGTTCCAGGCCTTCCAGATTCCCCGGCAGCAGCGCCGAATCGCGCTCGCCCCAGATCACCAGCGTTGGCACGCGGACCGTTAACGCCGCGACGTCGACGATCGGCTCAGCCGCGAGCGTTCCTGGCGCGGGCGGAAGCATCCGCGCCGCACGATAGTAGTTCAGACCGCCGGTCAGCGCCCCTGTTTGCGACCATGCCTCGATATAAGCGCGCCGATCGGCTTCGTCGAAGTATCCGCGTTTCAAGCCGTGAGTCAACAGCGCGTCGACCAGGTATCTGTAGTTGTCGCGCGCCAACATCTCTTCCGCCTCTGGCATGCAGAACATGCGCATGTACTGACTGGCCTGCTGCTGCGCGGGATTCGCGTATAGTTCCCGCGCGAACACTCCGGGGTGCGGCGCGTTGATGATCACCAGCTTCTCCAGCAGCTCCGGATGCGCCAGCGCGAACGCCCACGCCACCGCGCCGCCCCAGTCATGCCCCACCAGCACGAATCGCTGCGCGCCGAAATGTTCAGCCAGCGCCCGCAGATCCTCGATCAGGTGCTTTACGCGATACTGCTCGACCCCGTCAGGCTTCGAGCTCAGATTGTAGCCGCGCAGATCGGGCGCGACGGCGCGATGATCACGGCCGAATTCTGCGATCTGTCTGCGCCATTCGTACCAGAACTCCGGGAAGCCATGCGCGAACAGGATCAGAGGGCCTTCCCCGGCTGTGACATAATGCATCCGAATACCGTTCAGCTCGGCGTACTGATGTTCCATGGAACCCATAGATTAACGTGTACGACTATATCGTGATTGGCGCCGGGAGCGCCGGCTGCGTGCTGGCGTCGCGGCTCACCGAGAATCGCGAAGTAACGGTCTTGCTGGTCGAGGCCGGTCCTCCCGATCGCCAGCGTGAAATCCACATCCCGGCCGCGTTCTCGAAGCTGTTCAAAACGCCGCTCGATTGGAACTACACCACCGAACCGCAGGAACACCTGAACGGCCGCCGCCTATACTGGCCCCGCGGCAAGATGCTGGGTGGATCCAGCTCGATCAACGCGATGATCTACATTCGCGGACGCCGCGCCGATTTCGACGCCTGGTGCGGCTTGGGGAATTCCGGCTGGGGTTTCGACGACCTGCTGCCGTTGTTCAAAGCCGCCGAATCGCAGGAGCTGCGTATTTCTGATCTGAAATGCGTCAACCCGCTTTCGTACGCGTTCGTCGAAGCGTGCGGGCAGGTGGGCATCGCGCCCAATGCCGATTTCAATGGCGCGTCTCAAGAGGGCGCCGGCTTTTATCGCGTCACGCAAAAGAACGGACGGCGATGGAGCGCGGCCGATGCGTACCTCAAACCGGCGATTCGGCGCGGCAACCTGACCGTCTGGACGGGCATTCACGCTACGCGAGTTTTGTTCGAAAACGGCCGCGCCACGGGAATCGAGTACGTCCAGAAAGGTTCCACCTGTCAGGTGCGCGCGGCACGCGAAGTTATCGTGGCTTCTGGCGCCATCGGTTCGCCGCAGACCTTGCTGCTGTCTGGAATCGGACCGGCGGCGCAACTTGAAGCGTTGGGGATTCCGGTGATTGCGGATCTCCCCGGCGTCGGCGAGAATCTGCAAGACCATCTGGCTGTTGTCATACCGTACTTCTGCAACCAGCCTGTCTCGCTCACCAATATCGAAACGCTGCCGAATCTCTTGAGATTTCTGATCGGCGGAAACGGCCCGCTGACCTCGAACATCGCTGAGGCCGGAGCGTTCGTCAAATCGCGCCCCGACCTAGCCGAATGCGATCTTCAGTTCCACTTCGGTCCAGTACACTACGTCGATCACGGATTCGCCAAGCCCGGCGGCCACGGCTTCAGTCTCGGGCCAACGCTACTGACGCCAAAAAGCCGCGGCCGGATCACGCTGCGCTCTCGCGATCCGTTCGAAACGCCGGCCATCGATCCAGCGTATCTCTCCGATCCCGCTGATCTGGCTCCGCTGGCGCACGGCGTGACGCTCGCCCGCCGGATTGCAGACTCGAAGGCGCTCGAGCCATTCCGCGGCGCGCCGGTCTTCGAGCAGGACGATCCTGAGCCGTACGTCCGTGCCCGTTCCGAAACCATTTATCATCCGGTGGGCACCTGCAAAATGGGGCAGGACCCGCCGAGCGTGGTCAATGCGCGTCTCGAAGTCCACGGCGTCTCCGGATTGCGCGTCGTGGACGCGTCCATCATGCCGGTAATCGTCGGCGGCAATACGCAGGCGGCCACCATGATCATCGCGGAAAAAGCTGCTCGAATCATCAAGGAGAGCTAACCCCGGATCACCAGGCACGACGCGATGATGTCGTGCAGCGCCTGATTCTTCTGCGTGAACGCCGCCATGATGAAACCAATGTGAAGCATCAGGCGCCGAAAGAATCTTGCTGAAATAGCGGATGGTGGCGGTCCCGAACGTGATTCTCTCACCGGACATACCTGTGACCTTCAACCCCAGCGTACGTTTCCCCAGCGTCGCCTGATAGGACGAGCTCTCCATCAGCGCGTAGTACAACCAGCCTTCCGCCAGCAACACCGGCACAATGAAAATCCAAATGCCGAGCAGCGCCAGCGCCGCTGCGCCGGTGAAGAACAGCGGGGCGATGATCAGAGAAATGAGAACCGGAAGCAGCCCCAGGATCAAGCAGTCGATCAAGTAGGCCCAGAATCGGAGCCAGAATCCCGCGTAAGGAAACTGCGGAACTACCGGCGCGGCAACCGGCGCAAAAACCGCGCCGCAGCGATTACAGAACTGCACGGTCTCCGGGTTCTGTGTGCCACACCGGGTGCAAAACATTCGGCTCAGTATAACAGCCGGTTTTGAAAGGTCGCGTGGCGCGCGCTAACTCGCCACGGCTTCCAGACTCTTCAGTTTCGCCGCCAGCGTAGTTCGCTTCAACCCGAGCATCTCCGCCGCGGCGGTCTTGTTTCCGCCAGACCGTTGAAGTGCCTGTTGCAGGATCTGGCGTTCGATGCCGCCCACGGTCCGCTCGAAGTCGAGCCCCGTATCAGGTACGGCAACCGGGGCCGGAGCCGCCTTCATCGGCGCCGCCAGTGCAAAATCGGACGCATACAGAACCTCGCGCTCTCCGCACAGCGCCACGGCCCGTTCCACCGCGTTCTCCAGCTGCCGGACATTTCCAGGCCACGAATACGCGCCGAGCCGTTCCAGCGTCTCGGGCGCCAGCCGCCGCAGCGGAATCTCCTCCTGCCGGCAGATCTTTCCGAGAAAATGATGCGTGAGCACGGGAACATCTTCCAGCCGGTGGCGCAATGGCGGCGTCGTGATCGGTACCACATTCAGCCGATAGTACAGATCCTCGCGAAACTTGCCCTGCCGGATTCGCTCCGCCAGGTCCACGTGAGTCGCCGCAATCAGCCGTACGTCCACCCGAATCGTCTCCGAACTGCCGACTCGCTGAAATTCGCGCTCCTGCAACACGCGCAGCAGCTTGGTTTGCGTGTCCAGCGGAAGATCGCCGATCTCGTCGAGGAACAGCGTGCCGCGATGCGCCTGCTCGAACCGGCCCACGCGCTGCTGAACCGCGCCGGTGAAAGCGCCCTTCACGTGCCCAAACAGCTCGGCTTCCAGCAGAGTTTCCGGAAGCGCATTGCAGTTGACTGTGACCATCGGAAGATTCGCGCGTGGGCTGGCCATGTGAAGCGCGCGCGCGACCATTTCTTTTCCCGTTCCGGTTTCGCCGGTGATCAGAACGGTAGCGCGGCGCCCGCCGACCAGGCGAATCACTTCCACAGTCCGTAACATCGCCGCGCTCGAGCCCACCAGCAGCTTGCGCCACGGCTCGCTTCCGCATTCTGCTTCGCGCTGGCCTCGCCGCAGTTCGATCACCGACTCGATCATCGCCATCACGCTGCCTTCTTCTTGCGCCACATCGTGCGCTCCGAGCCGCATGTATCGCACGGCATCCTCAACCGTCGCGGCAGAATCGTAAACCAGAATCGGTGCGTCTGCGCGCGCCCGCAACAAATCTTCAACCAGCTCATCCACCGTTCGGCCGGGCACCGGAACCGCGATCACCGCAACGTCGAAGGCATTTAAAGAGGATCCGACCCGCCATCCGGCCGGCAAACTCCGGGCCGGAGTCCCGATCCATAAAATGTTAGGAGAATCGTGTGCCAAAATCTTGTCTCCGACCTTTAATCGGCAAAGATCTCCACCTCAAGTATTCGGGCGATTGCGTAGCCCAGCCGGTCGACCAGTGATAGTTACCGCGTTCCCCGATACTGAAACGGCGTGGAACCCAACGCTTTTTTGAACATCGAGATGAGCGCGCTGGTGCTGCGGTACCCCGCCTCCAGTGCGACCGTCGTAACCGGCTCGCCTTCGGCCAACAGCCGCAACGCGTGCAGAAGCCGAAGCTGTTGGCGCCATCGTCCTAGCCCCATGCCAGTTTCCGCGCGGAATCTTCGCTCGAGCGTCCGCTTGCTGGCTCCCGCGGCCCTCGCGATTCGATCGAGCGGGCCCGTCTCACCCGGTTGCCTGCGCAGGATCTCTGCGGCCTTCAACGCCCGCGGGTCGCGCGGCATCGCGAGGTCGAGCGGAGCTTCCGACCAGGTCTGGATCTGATCTAGCATCACGCCGATCAGGCGCGCGTGCGCCGCCACGCCGCGGTCCAGCGATCCGATCCTGGTCGCGTGCAGAACCAGCTCACGCATCAACGGCGAGACATTCACCACGGTGCACGCCTTCGGCAGCCGCCGCTGCGCGAATCCCGGAGCAAAGTACAGCGTGCGAATCGAAACTGCGCCTGACATTTGGATCGAATGCGTGATACCCGCCGGAACCCAAACACCGCGTTCAGGCGGCACCACCCATACGCCGCGCCCGGTGCGCACCGTCATCACGCCCGTGGACGCATAAATTAACTGGCTCCAATCGTGATGATGCGGCGGGATCGTGTATCCAGCGGAATGTCCGAACGCGAATGTCCGCACCACCACTTTGGGAACTTGACGCTTTTTCGTCATTTACTGTCACAGTACCGTAAGTTCGCCACCACCGCCCGCTGTATCCTAAACGTCATGCCATACAACATCGGCCGTTTCGCGATCCACGCAGACGACGTGTCCCGTGCACGCCGGTTCTACGAAAAAGTTTTTGGATGGAAATTCGAGGCCTGGGGCCCGCCGGACTTCTACCTGGTCGCCACCGGCACGCCGGAGGATCCAGGCGTCGGCGGGTTGCTTCAGAAGCGTCATGAGCCGCTGACCGGCACCGGTCTCCGCGCTTTCGAATGCACCATTACGGTGGACAACGTCAACGCCATCGCCAAAGCGGTCGAGCAAAACGGAGGGAAAGTGACGATGCCAAAGGCGGTGATCCCGACCGTCGGTTGGATCATCCGGTTCTTCGATACCGAAGGCAACGTCGTCTGCGCCGGACAGTACGACACGAATGCGAAATAGGCCCTTAGAGGAATACTGAAAGAGGGTTAGACGATTCTGTCCACGGCCGCAGGCATACGCGGCGTGCAGAGCTTATAGACTGGGACAGCGCAGTTTGACCCCATTTTCAGCATCGCTTCATGGCAACACGCGTAGTTCGTTGGAGGGTGCCGGCGTGACGACCGGATCCGCCAGCATCTTGCCTATCGCCAAAGAAGCGCGGAAAATGGCCCCGATTGGTAACACGCCCGCCAACCGGTGTTCGACGACCGCGGCCAAACCCATGGAGGCCATGCATCCGCACGACGAACAGTCGGGATTGCCGCCGAACTGACAGGGGAGAATCTTGGTTTTCAGGTCCGCCGATACGGTCTCGGTGGTTTGAGCGAACACGCAATCCCGCGGACTCTTGGGTGGCGCCGCGAACTGCCGGATGACGGCGTCGGCCATGTCGAGCTTTGGGAAATTTTTGCGCAAAGCCAGTAAATCAGCGATGGCGCGCTGACGCGCTTCGGGGTTCAGGATTTCCGTCAGTCGGTCGCCGATCTGCGGAGTGAACAGACTGAACCATATGCGTTGGACCTCTGGTCGTGGCGCCCAGAACTCCATGAACTCCTTCAAATAGCCGGGACGTTCCATCATGGGAGCCGTGATGGTGCAATGCACCGTGATGCGCTGGCCCGCGATATTCCTCAAAATGCGATCGTAGGTGGCGGGCGCGCGGCGCACATCGTGCTCGGCGGGCAATCCGTCGATGGAGACCGCAACCGTGAGCCGGGAAAAACTTCTCCAGTCCGATGGAAGCGGCCGGAAGGCGCTGGTGACCACCTGGACATGAATCCCCCTGTCTAACAACTGCGGCATCAACGACTCTAACTCGCGATACCGCACCAGTGGATCGCCGCCGACGATCGAGAGATGCAACGGGCGCACGCGATCCACCAGTTCCAGAACGCCACGAATCAGGTCATCACCTTGGCGGTCGACGAGGCTGCGCAGCGTCATGCCGTCGCCGAGGTGGGACTTGTCGTAGGCGTAACAGCCGGGGCAGCGCAAGGGGCATTTCGTGGTGATTTCGATGGAAAGCGAGGGCCGCTCACTTTTCAGGATCTTGTACCAGGCCCGGGCCAAATCAGCGGATCTCACATATCATGAGATGCCGGCCCGGAGTTTTGGGTTTTCAAAAGAATCGGCATCGCGGACACGAGTCGGCTAAGTGGCGTGTTTTCAGCCCGAGGCAGTTACGGAAGATCTGCTGTTTTCGCCTTCCCGATCAGGTCGTCGCCGTCTTCGCGGGTGATGAAACGCTGGGCCACCAGAGTCTTGACGTTCGCTGTGACGGCGCGGACGTAGGCGTCTCTAGTGGGATAAAGCGCATGCAGGCGTGCTTGATCGAGCGGCGTTTCATGGCCGGCGATGCGGCAGAAGGACGGTCCGGTTGAATTGCCGTACCATGTGCTGATCGGCACATCCACGAACGGTGAGCGCACGCCGCCAGTCACATTACCGAAACCGTCGAGCACGGCAGCGTTGTTTTCGACGTAAATCGCCTCGGAGCGCGGTGGCGGGACGCCATCGCGGACCCAAGCGACCAAGTTCTGGAAAATCGCGTTGAAAGCGACACTGTTCGGAAAACGGCTGCGTGGGCCCTCATTGCATTCCATGGGCGGAACGGCGCGGCCGCTTTTTTCGATGTCCTCCGGGCGGGCGCAGAAGATCAATTCATCGGGCGTCGCGTGCGCGGCGCCGGCGATTTCGTAATTCCGGTATTGATCCGGCGCGTCGTCGCTGTCGGGCCGCCGGGCGGCGATTCCGGTGAGGTAATCGGACTGGCTCATCACGCGAATTACGGGAACACCGGCGTTCCTGATCTGACGGCGGGTGTCACCCGCGGGCGGAGCTGGGGCGCACTGGTTGATGGCTCCCGGACCGCTGGCCATGGTGATCAGGTACGCATCGAAAATCGGCTTGCCGTTGGCTTTCACATCCAAGGGATGAATCGCGTTGACGTAGTTGTAGAGAAAAAAACCGGTTTGCGAATAGCCCCACGCGATCAGGCGCTTTACGGGCAGACTACGCGGGTTGCGCTCGCCGTAGGTGAGTGGATTGGACGGATCCGCGCTTTTCAGCCAGGCGCCTACTTGCGAATGAATGTCCCAGACCAGGCCGTTTTCAGTGCTGCGATCGCTGTCCCGCGCGACGGTGGCGCAGTTGCGCGGGTCGTCCAGGGGAAGCGGGTTCGGCCATGACAACGCCGCATAACGCTTGGAGTTGAAATTCTTCAGCGCGACCACCGACACTGGCTTGGCGGTGATGCCGACCCAAACATCGCCCTCGGCAACAAAGCGTCTGTGAGAAATGGCCCATCCGATGTTGAGGTCGAATAGATTCGACGGGTTCAGCATCTCGACCGCGACGGTTCCACTAAATCTGCCGCACTGGATCGGACGGCGAATGAGGATTCGAGTCGTGTAGGGCGCATTCGCGGAGCGCACGACGGCGGGTCCGGCTTGCGGCCAATCGTAGACGTTGGCGGCGCCGGAAACCAGGAACTCCTCTTCCACATAACCGGACTTGGACAAATCTTCCGGAACGCGGGTGTGATCCGCGGCGCCGAACGGATAGGAATCCGATGTGACGGGAAGCGGGGTGACTTTCGGAATGGGCGTCGCGGCGTAGCACGCCAGCGTGGCAACGGCGAGGGCTAGATAGCGCATTTATTTTCCTTTATGGAGCGAAGCTCGAGCGGCCCTGGATCCCCCAATGTCCGTCCTTCGCCGTCACGATGTACAGAGAAGGAAACCGGCCGATCTCTTTGCCCGAAGCGTCGTAGCGGATGAACTCGACCGCGAAGTGGACTTTATCCGGTCCACTTTGGACGACGTTCATAGATTCCCATCGGCTGTGGTGCCACGGCGCGAGCCGCTGCGGATAATTGGCGTTGTCACGGGCAAAATCCTCGGGCGTGTTGTAGACGCGCACCTGGTTACTGGCGAAGCGGACGTGAGGATAGTTGAGCGTCGCGGCCCACGCCTGTGCGTCTCGCGAGTTAAAAGCGGTCATGAACTGGTCCATCGCCTTACGGGCGCTCCGTTCGGCATCGGGATCGGCGGCGTGCGCGGCCATCACAATAATGCACGCGAATACTAAGTGCCGGGACATGATGGACATAATACACCTGCGCGTCGGCAATTTACGTGCGCCACGACGGTTGTTGGTTCCTCTTCGCGCATGCATACTTAAGAAGCGTCCTCAGGAGAATCCAAATGAACAACGTTCATTTTCGCGATGCAGTCCTCACTGCCACCCTGGTGTGTTTGATCTGCGCGCTTGCCTCCTGCAGCGCTGGCGTGAAGGGCACCTATTCGGATCCCAGCGGCTCCTTCGTGCTGGAAGTTCGGTCCGGCGGTGAAGCCACCATCACGTTCGGGGGTGACACCGGTAAGTGCACCTACACGGTGGATGGAGACAAACTGTCGCTGGATTGCCCGGGGCAAGCCAAGGTTGTGTTCACGATCCATGACGACGGTTCGCTGACCGGGCCGCCGGGCAACGCCATCCCCGACTTGCGGAAGAGAAAGTGATCGCCAGATCAAGCCTTGCGGACGCGCTCGCGATCGGATTGCATCGAAATTTGAAGTATGAAAAGTGCCATGCCGGACCTTAAGTGAGTCCCCGTCCGTTCGTTCACTTGAAAAGGAAGCGCTCAGGGAATCCTTGGCGATATTCGCGCACTGGAATGTGGTGCGTGTAACATGGACGATTCAGGATGCCTCTCGCGGAACGCGTACTCACAAACGGGGCGGAGGTGTAATGAAGCGGGCTCCGTGGATGGTGGTGCTGCTAGTGATCCTGGCCGCGGCCAGCATCCGAATCCGCCTGCTCCAAATTCCGCTCGAGCGCGACGAGGGCGAGTACGCGTATGCCGGCCAGTTGATGCTCCAGGGAATTCCGCCCTATCTGCTGGCAGCCAACATGAAGCTGCCGGGTACTTATGCGGCCTATGCTTTGATCCTAGCGCTGTTTGGTCAAACCATCGCCGCGATTCATATGGGCCTGCTGCTGGTGAATGCCGCAACAATCGTGCTGGTCTACCTGCTGGCGAAACGGCTGTTTTCGATCGCCGCGGGATGCGCAGCCTGCGCCGTCTACGCACTGCTCTCGGTGACCCCCAACGTAATAGGCACCCAAGCCCACGCCACGCACTTCGTAATGCTGCCGGCGCTGGCGGGGACTCTGCTTCTGCTGCGCTACGCCGATTCCGGGCGATGGCTGGTTCTATGTGGCGCCGGATTGCTCTTCGGGCTGGCGTTTGTGATGAAGCAAGCGGGCGGGCTGTTCGCAGTCTTCGGCCTCGCGTACCTTACCGCGGTCCATTTTAACCGCGAGCGGGGCCGCTGGCTGGCGCTCGGCAAGAAGCTGACGCTGTTCGCGGCGGCCGCCGCGGCGCCGTTCGGGATGACGTGCGTGATCCTATGGCGGGCCGGCGTGTTCGGGCGATTCTGGTTCGAAATCTTCACTTACGCGCGCATCTACGCCACGGAGACGTCGCTTTCCGACGGATGGGAAAACCTCCAAGCCAGTTTCGCGCCCCTATTGGAGCAAAACGCCGGAATCTGGATCGCCGCCGTGGCCGGGCTGGTGCTGGTTTGGTGGAAGGGCGAGGTGAGGGGCTCCGCGGCTTTCGCCAGCGCGTTCCTGGTCTTCTCTTTCTTGGCCGTGTGCCCCGGGCTGTATTTCCGCGAGCACTATTATGTCCTGGTGCTGCCCGCGGTGGCGGTTTTGGCAGGCGCGGCTGCCGGCATCGCCAGAACCGCTTTTCGGAGCCGATTGCCGCACTTGCTGTTTGGTGCGGCGCTACTGTGGTCGCTAGCCGTGCACCGCGAGTTCCTGTTCCGCATGAGCCCGGTGGCAGCCTGCCGCAAACTATACGACCGCAATCCGTTTCCCGAAGCCATCCCAGTGGCCGCCTATATCCGGGCACATTCGGCGAAGGAGGCGCGCATCGCCGTGCTCGGCTCCGAGCCCGAGATTTATTTCTACGCGGCGCGCCATTCTGCCACTTCCCACATTTACACCTACGGGATGATGGAAGATCAGCCCTATGCGCTTACGATGCAGAACGAGATGATCCACGAGGTGGAAGCGGCGGCGCCCGAGTTCGTGGTGCGGGTGGTCGCGCCGGAATCCTGGCTCCAGGTGGACGAATCGCCCACCCGCATTTTCGATTGGTGGTCGGAGTATGGTGCACGCCATTACCGGCTGGTGGGCGTGGCAGACATCCTGACAAAAGAACACACGGAATACCGCTGGGACGCCGCAGCCGAGTCGTATCATCCTCAGTCCACTTACTACCTCGCGGTGTATCGAAGGTCATCCTGAACGGCTCTGGCAACGTGCACTGCGCCAAATGCAAGAATATGGACATGGACGACAAATCTCTTCGCGATCACGTGCTGTTTCTACTAAAAGGCGGCGGAGCGCATCTTGACTTCGATTCGGCGGTCAAAGGGATGCCGGTGGAGCTGCGGGGCAAACGCCCTAAAGGGTCGCCTCATTCGGCTTGGGAACTCCTGGAGCACATGCGCCTGGGGCAGGGGGACATCCTGGAGTTCAGCCGCAATCCGAAACACGAATCGCCTGCCTGGCCGGAAGGGTATTGGCCAAAGACTCCCGCTCCGGCGAGCTCCACGGCGTGGAGCAAAAGCGTGCGCGCGTTTCGCCAGGATTTGGACGAGATGTGCGCACTGGTCGCGGACCCGTCGACTGATTTATTGGCGCGCATCCCGCACGGCGACGGCCAAACCATCCTGCGCGAGGCGCTGCTGGTGGCCGATCACAACGCGTATCATCTGGGACAACTGGTGCTGGTGCGGCAACTGCTCGGCGCCTGGAAGTGATCGCGCCCGGCTTACACATGCAAAAAGGGGAGACGGGAAAATGAAACAGGCTTGGCTCGCAATTGGGCTGGCGATCGGGCTGGTGACGGCACTTTCGGCGCAGCCGCCGCAACGCTCCGGCGAGAAGAAGCCCTTTCAGGCGCAGTCGGCGTCAACTATTGGATTCAGTGTCAAAGACAATGCGGAGACGATTGAGATCACCAACGTCGCCTACGAGCTGACTGGCAACGGAATCCCGGGCCTTCCCGGGGATCAGAGGTTGGTGCTGCGCAAGACTTCCCACACAAAAGAGGTGGTGGATGAGATCGGGATGGAGGCGACCACCACCATCCAGGCTTGGCCCCTGGGCCGCGACCTGAAACAAAAGCCGCTGTACTCGTTGACCGCGTCAGGCGTCGACCCGCAGAGGGTGAACAACGACCTCGTGGTTATTTCGCGAGGCTTGGAAGAAGTGGAGTGGTGGTCGGTTTACAAGCTGGGTAGTGGGGCGCATTTGTTCGATACGTATGTGCCGCTCATTCAATTCTCCATCGGCACGGAAACGCAGGAGTTGCGTTATGTTGGCCTGGAAGTGCCGGGCGACGATGTTTCGGACCTTCGCCTGCGGGCGCCGAATGTGGTCGCGGTGCTGACATATTCGTCGGGGGAGCGTCTGATTCGGGAAGCGCTGATCACGTGCGAAAAACGTGAACTGGCGCAGTTGCTTCGCTCCCTAGCGGACGCAACCCGCAAGGTCACGTTGGCGGAGCATCGGCTGGCCGCGGCGCCCGGGAAGAAGACCGGCGAGTCCACGCACAGCATCACGATCTGGATCGGTCCGAACTACCCGTCGCCCCCGGCCGAGTATACAATCACGATTCCGATTGCGAAGGACGACCTCGACGTTGCGCATGTCACTGCGTCCGCGGGGCTCCATGTCGCGCCTTGGAAACGCTAGGCCTGCTCCAAGGTTCACGATCGCATCCGGCAGCCACATCTGTTTCGTGGTCTTTTCGCTAGAAACCCAGCAGCTTCGAGCTTTGGCCGATCTCGCCGGTCCACGGTTGGAATTACTTTGAGTGGCGGAAGCTAGTGGGAGTCGAACCCACCTGCGGCACAAAGTACCCCACGCTGGTTTTGAAGACCAGGCCCAGCACCGGCCAAGAATAGCTCCCGAAATGAATTCTAACGAAACGCCGCACAAGATTCTAGTGAAACCGCGTGTGGTATGCTGTTCAGCACGCTGAATGCCCCAGCGGATCTCACTGCCTCGCATCTGCATCGCACTCGGATTGCCCGACGCTGAAACCCTGCTCGCTCACGCGCGAAAGGAATACGATGCAGGCGAGCGCTTTTTCGAGTTTCGCATCGACTATCTGCCTACGCCGGAACAGGGCATCGCGGCGATTCGTAAATTTCTGGCGAGGCACTCCGATTGCACGATTCTGGCGACTTGCCGGCGGCATCAGAACCATGGGCACTACAACGGCAGCGTAGAACAGCAGGTCCGGATTCTGGAGGCCGCGATCGCGGCCGGAGCACAGGCCGTGGATCTCGAGATCGAAAGCGCGGAAAACTGCGTGGAGCGGCTCCAGTCCGGTGCGCTCCCAGGCGTATCTTCTGATTTCGTATCACAACTACGGCGGGACGCCTCCTCTCGACGGCGTGCTTCGGCGCATGTCGCGTATTCCTTCCGACGGTTATAAAGTGGTGACGACGGCGCGTAAGCCGTCCGACAATTATCGTGTGCTGGGACTGGCGCGCACGTCGAAAACGCCGATGGTGCTTCTGGCCATGGGCGAGGCCGGCTTTGCCACGCGCGTGCTTTCGACCGCGGTGGGGGGACTGTACACCTACGCCGCGCCCAACGCCGCCGAAGGGACCGCTGCCGGACAAGTCAGCGCGCGCCAGCTTCGTCATCTCTATCGCGTCGAAAAATTCACGCGCGACGCCAAGGTTTACGGCGTGGTGGCGGATCCGGTGCGGCACTCGATCTCGCCCGCGGTGCACAATCGCGCGTTCCAGGCACGCCGCGCCGATTCGGTGTTTCTGCCATTCCTGGTCAAGGCGATTCAGCTCAAGGACTTTTTGCTGCTCGCAGATAAGCTGCCGCTGGCCGGGTTCGCCGTCACGATTCCGCACAAGCAGAAGATCCTGCGTTATCTCGATTTGATCGATCCACTGGCGCGCCGCATCGGGGCTGTGAACACGGTGTGGCGTAAGGCCGGGAAATGGCGCGGCACCAATACGGATGTCTACGGCGTAACGGTGCCGTTGGGACGCCACGTTCGGGTGGCGAAAGCGTCGGTGCTGGTGGTGGGCAACGGCGGCGCGGCGCGCGGAGCCGCGTACGCACTGGCCGAGGCCGGCGCCAAGCTGGCGATCGCCGGGCGCAATCTGGATCGCGTACGAGCGCTCGCCAAGGCGTGCGACGCCGAGCCGCTTTCGCGCGAACAGGCGGAAGGGCGCATGTTCGACGTTCTGATCCACGCCACGCCGCTTGGCATGTTTCCGAAGATCGACCAGTGCTTCTTCGAGGACCACATTCCAGCAAAGCTGGTTTTCGACATGGTTTACAATCCGGTGGAAACGCTGCTGGTGCGGAAAGCTAAAGATCAGGGCGCGACGGTGATTCCGGGTCTGGAGATGTTTCTGGAACAGGCGGCGCGGCAGTTCGAGATCTGGACGGGCGAAACAGCTCCGCGAGCGGTGATGGAGAAAGCTGCGCTCGAAGCGCTGGCGGCGGAGCATACGGCCGTGGGCGCGTAGAACGCGCCGCCGCCTATAATGTCCACATGGACGTGACGCGCCGAACACTTGCCCGCATGCTGGCCGGGACCGCCGCGATCAGTGCGGCCGCTGCGCCTCAAGATACTTCTGACGAAGAGTCGAAGACTGCGCACGAGCAGATGTCGAACAACGCGCAACAGATCGCCAAAGTCAAATTGCCGATGGCCATCGAGCCCGCTTTTCACTTTAAAGCGTGAAGCGCATGGAAACTCCTCCAGATGATGTCTTCTTTGCGAGCATCGGCGAGCTTACGACGAGGCTGCGCGCTAAGGAATTTTCAGCAGTCGAGCTGACGCGCGCGTTTTGCGATCGTCTGGAACGCGTTGGTCCGCGCTACAACGCGCTCGCGCTGTCGATGAAGGAGCAGGCGATTCGCAAAGCGAAGGATGTCGACGCGGAGCTGAAGCGCGGGCGGTTTCGCGCGATGCAGGGGATTCCGTACGGCGTCAAGGACCTGATCGCCGTGCATGGCCAGCCGACCACGTGGGGCGCCAAACCATACGCCGGCCAGGTGTTCGACGAAGATGCACAAGTGGTCGCAAAACTGGATAAGGCGGGCGCGATTCTGATCGGCAAGCTCGCGATGGTGGAACTGGCGGGCGCCGGCGGGTACCGGTTTCCGGCGGCATCGCTCACGGGCCCAGGTTTGAATCCGTGGGATCGCACGCGCTGGAGCGGCGGATCGTCGAGCGGGTCGGGAATCGCTACGGCGGCGGGGCTGGTCACGTTCGCGCTCGGATCGGAAACGTCGGGGTCGATCCTCACGCCCGAGCGCGTTCTGCGGGGTCACCGGACTGCGTCCCACCTACGGGCTCGTCAGCCGGCACGGGGCGATGGCGCTCTCCTGGACGCTCGATAAGATCGGTCCCATGTGCCGGTCGGCCGAGGATTGCGCGCTGGTGCTGCAAGCGATCGCCGGCGCCGACAGCCAGGATCCGGGGTCGGCCGGAAAGAGTTTCTATTACACGCCGCAGTTCGCCCGCAAGCCGCAGGAGATCACGCATCGGTTACGCGCCCGTGGATTTCGCGGAGTGGGCCGATGCTTCCGCGCGTCCGGATCTTCAGAACGCGTTGGGAGTGGTGAAGGCGATGGGCGCGCAGATGAAGGAAGTGGAGATTCCGGACTTCCCCTACGGCGCCCTGACCAATACAATCGGCAACGGCGAGGCCGCGTCGATCTTCGAAGACTTGATTCGCAGCGGCAAGGTGGATCAGCTCGCAGACAAGCGGCAGATCGCTGGGATGAAAGCTTCGCTCGAATTGCCGGCGATTGAGTATCTGAGAGCGATGCGCATCCGTACGCTGGTTCAGGAAGCATTTCGGAGTCTGTTTCTCGATGTCGACATGCTGCTCACGCCGACTCGGCTGGCGCCGGCGTCGAAAATCACGGATCCGCTCGACCGGACCGCGGAGGGTCCAAAACCGAAATCACGCGGGTTGAGCGGGCTGATTCCCGCCGGGAATCTGGCGGGGCTGCCAGCGATTTCCCTTCCTTGCGGATTCGCGGATAAAATGCCGATCGCAATCTCGCTGGTCGGGCGACCGTGGTATGAAAATCAGCTGATCGCAATAGGACGGTTGTTCCAGAGCCAGACCGACTGGCATCGGCGTAAACCGCCCGTCTCATAAGCCGATCACTTATGGATGCGTGGATGCGGCGCCGATAATCCTCCTCGTCGATCGATCCTGAACGAACAGCACCAGCTTCAAATTCTGCGGGTTCCATTCGGGATTTAGATTTACTCTCGCGTCGGCGGTGTAGGCCGCGGCTTTCTTGGAGTCCAAGTGACCGATGCCGGTCAGGCTCCGCACCACGCCGGTGTGGCGCAATCTACGGCCTCCGTTTTCGCCAGCAATGGGAGTGGTTTCGAGATTCGTTTCCGTAACGGCCAGGAACATATCGGCGTTGCGCGTACCCTCCGGGAGCTTTTCCACTTTGAGATGCGCTACACCGTTCTGTAGCGAGACGTCCACGGCGGCTTTAGTTCCCTGCGCGGCTTTGCGAATTTCATCGCGCGCGCGTATCTCGTCTGATCCGTTGAACTCGGCTTGCCCGTTTACCACCATTTCGGGCGTGTAGACGCTCTCCAGGCGAAACATGCGTCCGTAATCCTGTTGCCGGGCCGTGTACAGCGAGGACGAAAAGCGGTCCTTCCAGCCGAGATGATTCCAATAGTCGACGTGCTCGCTTAAAGCGATGACGTCAATATCCGGAAAAGACCGCACCAGCCGCGTCAGCAGATTATCGGCCGCCGGGCAACTGGAACAACCCTCCGACGTGAATAGTTCGACGACTACCGGCGTTCGCGACTGCGCCACGCCATTTGCCCCAAGCACCAAAACTACTGTGAGGATTCGAAGCATGATGATCGACCTCTTCTCTCCATTATTCTATTCGTTAATCCAACGTGATAGCGTGAGAGGTTGGAGAACTTTTTCGGAAATCGCGAAGCGGCCGCCGCGCTGGAGGACATGATCTCCCGGCGCAGAATCCCCCAAACCCTATTGTTTTCAGGACCGGAGGGTGTCGGGAAAGCGACCCTTGCGCGACGGTTCGCGGCTTTGCTGCTGGCGGACGCACACAAGATCGAGCAGGACGACCTGAGCCTGGAATCGAACCTCGCGCTGATTGCCGACCGCGAAAAGTGGACCGCGGAGAAACGCAACGAAGATCCGCTTCTCTTTGGATCCCATCCCGATTTCGTGACCTTCGCGCCCGACGGTCCGCTGCGGCAGATCACTATCCCGCAGATGCGGCTGTTGAGGGATCGGGCTCCGCTGAAACCGCTGAAGGGCGAATGGCGAGTATTCCTGATCGATCAAATCGATCGCGCCAATGAGCAGGCAGCGAACTCTCTGCTCAAAACGCTAGAAGAGCCGCCGCCGCACCTGATCCTGGTCATGACGGCGCGCAATCCCTTCGATCTGCTTCCGACCATCCGTTCCCGCGCGATTCCCTTCCGGCTTTCGCCTCTGGCTGACTCCGAAATGCGCGAATTTGTCCGGTTTCGCGGCTTGAACGAACCGGAGAGGAGACGAACATTAGCGGAAGGGTCGCCTGGCCTGGCGGTTTCGATCGATCTCGAAACGTACGACCGGCGTCGCACGGCCATGCTGGCGTTGCTGAGTGTCGCGAGCGGGATGCAACCCTTCGGAGCCTGGTTGAAGCACTCGGATTCGATCGCGGCCCGGAGGACGGAGAAGCTCGATTCTTATCTGGACGTGCTGTATGTACTGCTCGGAGACGTGGTTCGGCTCGCGAATGGCGTGCCTGCCATTCGGAACGATGATCTTCGCGGCGACCTTGAGGCGCTGGCGCGCCGCGTTTCCTTTGACTGGCTGCGCGCCGCGGTCGAGAAGGTAGATCAATTGATGGATCTGGTGCGGCGTAACATTCAAAAGTCCATCGCGCTGGACGCGCTGGTGATCGAACTCCGTTCACGCTAACGTGAATTGCACTCCCGCTGGCGCTGTGGTATCAAGGAACCAGATAGGTAGTTCCATCCATCTTTCATCATTCGCGAAGGAGCGAAGCAGTGGAGCCCGCAAACCGCAAGTTGATCCGCCCCTCTCTTAACGAGATCAAAGATAACAGAATCCGCAAGGACGGCCCGAAAAAATCCGCTCCGCCAGACCAGACCAATGCCGAGAACTTCTATTATTTGAAGCAGATGCAATCGAAGACGCCGATGACCATTGTGCTCAAGGACGGCGAAACTCTGAAGGGTGTCATCGAGTGGTATGACAAGACCTGCCTGAAAGTGAACCGCGAAGGCGAGCCGAACCTGCTGGTGTTCAAATCGAACATCAAATACATGTATAAGGCTTAACGCGGCAGTTTGCGTAGACGCCGATCCCCGCCCTTGGAGATCCCAGGCTGTGGGTCGCCCCCGCCACTTGGGCGGCGGCGCCAGCAATCCCGCCGCATCCCGGCTGCTCGATGGAACTGACCTGGTTGCGGAAGCTGCCTTTCTCCTTTGCATCCGCTCAAGTGCGTTCCACACCTTATCGCTGTCTAAGGCGAGCCAGCCGCCTCATTCTATCTCGATCCTTTTTTGAGGAGCCTCCCTAAACTCATTTTAAAAACATCTGCAAAAATGGAAAGGTTCGATGTTTTACCTTTTCCATCTTTTCCGTTCCTTCCTTCCCCTTCACAATCCCATCGGCTTTGGCGCTCCCGATTTCATCGAACTGGCCGTCGCTTTCCTGTTGGTGTCCCTCGCGCTGGTGTGGCGCTCCTGGATCGAGTTCGCTTCGCGGCTGGCCTCGAAGACCGCGCTGTGTATGCTGATCCTTGCGACCCTGCCCATCGCTCTTCGCCTGATTCTGCTTCCCGTGCATCCCATCCCCACCCCCATGGTCTCCGATGAGATGAGCTATGTCCTTCTCGGAGACACTCTCTCTCATTTCCGGCTCACCAATCCGCCGCACCCCCTGCACCAGTTCTTCGAAACGTATTTTGTACTCCAGGAGCCCACCTACAGTTCGATTTATCCTCTTGGTCAAGGGATCGCTTTGGCCTTCGGCAAGGTCGCCTTTCACCATCCTTGGGCCGGCGTCGCGCTCTCCATCGGCGCCTTCTGCGCACTTTGCTACTGGATGCTTCGCGGATGGACCACGCCCGGCTGGGCCCTGGTGGGCGGACTTCTTGCCGTGATGGAGTTTGGCCCTCTTAATCAATGGATGAATAGCTATTGGGGCGGTGGAGTATCCGCCGTCGCGGGTGCTCTCGCCTTTGGAGCGCTTCCGCGCCTCCGTGAATCCGGCAGAATGCGGCACGCCGTGATTTTAGGCGCCGGACTTGGACTTCAATTGTTGGCCCGGCCATTCGAGTCGATATTCCTGTTGCTAAGCATCTTACTGTATTTCCTTCCGGCGCCTCGCAAGGTCTTGAAGTTCGCGCCGGCTGTAATCCTAACCGTCCTACCGGCCATCGGCCTCATCCTTCTTCACAACTACCGGGTTACCGGAAGTCCAACCACCTTGCCTTATATGCACAGCCGTTATCAATACGGCATTCCCACGGTCTTTGTATTTCAAGCCAATCCGGTTCCGCATCGCGAGCTTACGCATGAACAGCAGCTTGACTATGACCTTCAGTCTTACGCGCACCAAGTCAACCCTCCGGGGATCCGTCCTTATTTCGCGCGTCTCGCCAGTCGAGTTCGCTTTTATCGTTTCTTCTTTCTTGCTCCACTGTATCTGGTGCTCCCAATGGCACTATTTGCCTTACGCGACTTCAGATATTGGTGGGTCGTGCTGACTCTGTGCCTCTTTGCGCTGGGGACGAACATTTACCCATACTTTTTTACCCATTACCTCGCCGCTGAAACC
The DNA here is from genome assembly GCA_963842485.1 of Terriglobia bacterium. Lineage (GTDB taxonomy): Bacteria > Acidobacteriota > Terriglobia > Bryobacterales > Bryobacteraceae > Palsa-187. The sequence continues at coordinate 98,876 of CAWJHI010000018.1, forward strand.
TGTCTCTTCGTTCTGATCAGCGTTACAGGACTTCAACAGCTCAGTCGTGTGACCATTCGTGGACAAGACACCGGAGCCGACGCCGCCAGAGTGATCCTTTTTCTGTGCGTGTCGCATTTTGTGTTCTGGTACGGTCTCCATCTGTTCGGCAATCAGGATTTTGCCGAATATATGTGGAGATATGAAACCTGGGACGCTATGAATCACGGCGATCCGGAGGAATATCTCTCCACTCACCAACGTCTGACCGACAGTCCTGGCAAGCAACTCGTCTTCGTTCGTTACGGACCTTCGCACACGGTCAAAGAATGGGTGTTTAACGACGCCGACATAGACGGATCAAAGGTTGTTTGGGCGCGTGATCTTGGAGAGCCGGAAAATGAGAAGCTTCGCCGTTACTATCCCAACCGCACCGCTTGGCTTCTCGAACCCGACGCCAAGCCTGTGGTCTTAGTCCCATATCAGTCGCTTCCGTTCCAAACTACCCAGAAGGAACAATCCCAACCCGAGCCCGCAAAGCCAGACGGGAAAAAGATCCACCCGCCCTTGAAATTCGAGGAAGTACATTAGCCGGTATGTCATTCCTACCCTTAGAGAATCCCATCGGCTTCGGCGCCAGTGACTTCATCGAGCTATTCTTGGCTGCGATGTTAGTGGGGCTGACGCTACTATGGCGGCCCTACCTTCAACCTTTTTGCCTGAAATTGTCGCCGCGAGCCGCATGGTGCATGCTCCTTCTTGCCATACTTCCGGTGGGACTCCGATTGCTGCTGTTAGCGAATCATCACGTCCCCGCGCCGGATGTCTACGACGAATTTGGCCATCTTTTGGTGGCCGATACACTCCGCCATTTTCGGCTGGCAAATCCATCGCACGCGTTTCACCGTTTCTTCGAGACGTATTTCGTTGTTCAAGAGCCCACCTACAGTTCCATCTATCCGATCGGCCAAGGTCTCGCGTTAGCCATCGGGCGCATCGTCTTTGGTAATCCCTGGGCCGGTATCCTACTCTCCACCGCGGCGTTCTGTTCCCTGTGCTACTGGATGCTGCTAGGCTGGACGACACCGCCCTGGGCTCTTGCCGGTGGACTTCTCGCCGTTATCGAGTTCGGCCCTCTCAACTCCTGGATGAATACCTATTGGGGCGGTACATTTACCGCGGCCGCGGGATGCCTTGTATTCGGCTCGATAGCCAGGCTCAAAGACACAGGAAGGCTGAGCTACGCGGTCTTACTCGGAATCGGCATTGGCATAAGCCTTTTGACTCGTCCATACGAGTCGATATTCTTGATCCTCAGCGTAATCGTCTTTTTTCTGCCGGCGTTGCGCAAACTCAATATCCGGTTGGTCGCCACTGTCGTTATAGCGACTCTGCCGGCTGCCGGTATAACCCTGCTTCATGACAAACAAGTCAGCGGCAATTGGTTCACGCTTCCCTATACTTTGAGTCAGTATCAGTACGGCGTACCGGCGTCTTTGACGTTCCAGCCAAACCCAATTCCGCATCGGGAGCTGACTCTGCAACAGGCGATGGAATATAAATCTCAGCTGGCGTTTCGCGACGGCGAGACGGAGACGATTCGATCTTATCTTCTGCGCCTGGAATATCGAATCCGTTTTTACCGCTTCTTCTTTCTGCCGGCTCTCTTTGTGGCGCTACCGTTTTTCGTGGTAAGCATCCGCGAGTTTCGATTGTGGTGGGTGCTCTTAACGACCTTGCTCTTCGCCCTGGGTGTGAATTTCTTTCCGGCATTTCAACTTCACTATCTCGCCTCGCTTACCGGTGTCTTTGTGCTTGTCAGCGTACTGAGCTTGCAGCGATTAAGTGACATTGCCCCGGGAGGCTCGGAGGGCGCGCGATTGATCCTATTCCTTTGCTTGATTCACTTTGTGTTTTGGGACTCGATGCATATCTTCGATAATCGCAACTTTTCGCAGGAGATGCGTCAATATGAGACCTGGGACGGCTTGAATCACCGAAATCCCGAACGCAGAATCCAGGTAAATCAGCAGCTCGCGACCTTTCCCGGCAAGCTGTTGGTCTTCGTCCGGTATTCGCCCCAACACATTTTCCAGGACGAGTGGGTATACAACGAAGCCGATATCGATCGCGCCCGAATTGTATGGGCCCGGGACCTGGGTCCGGAAGAAAACCGGAAATTGCGCGCCTATTATGCCGATCGTGCCGCTTTGCTCCTGGAACCTGACTTTCGGCCCGCAAAGCTGACCCCATACGAACCTGGCTCTTCGCGGTGAAGTCTTGCGTTTTGCCTTTCCGGATCATAAAATCGTGAATTGCAAAGGAGACCCCTCGTGATCCGTTTATTCATGACCGTTCTGCTTGCCTCCACCTGCGTCCTTGCGCAATCCAAGGTCTCTCCCGAAAAAGAGGCCGCCATGAAAGCCGACATGGCCGGTCAGATCGACGGCATGAAGAAGCAGGCGCAGGTCATGGTCGACAGCGTCTTTAGTTTCGGGGAACTGGGATTCCAGGAGTTCGAAACCTCCAGGTACCTGAGCGCCATTCTCGAAAAAGAAGGTTTCAAAGTCGAGCGCGGCGTTGCGGGAATTCCCACGGCGTTCGTCGCCACTTGGGGAGAAGGCAAGCCGGTGATCGCGCTTGGCTCCGATATCGACGATATTCCACAGGCTTCGCAGAAGCCCGGCGTTGCCTATCACGATCCCATGATCGAAGGAGCGCCCGGGCACGGAGAGGGCCACAACTCCGGCATGCCGCTGCAGATTCTGGCGGCGCTTGCAGCGAAGCGCGTGATGGAGCGCGAGCACTTGAAGGGCACCCTGAAAATCTGGCCCGGCGTCGCTGAGGAGCTGGTCGGCGCCAAAGCCTACTTCGTTCGCGCGGGGATTTTCAAGGATGTCGACGTTTGCCTGTTCGCCCACGTGGCGAATGATCTGAACGTGTCCTACGGCCCTACCAACGGCAGCGGCCTGGTATCGGTCGAGTACATGTTTAAAGGCGAAAGCGCACACGCCGCCGCCGCACCCTGGCGCGGCCGCAGCGCGCTCGATGCGGTAGAGCTCATGAGCACAGGCTACGAATTTCGACGCGAGCATCTCCGCCTGGCGACGCGCGTCCACTACGTGATTACCAACGGCGGAGATCAGCCGAACGTCGTGCCGCCCAACGCGGCTATCTGGTTTTATTTTCGGGAAGCCGATTATGACCACATCATGAATCTGTGGCGCATCGGCGACAACATGGCGCAAGGCGCGGCACTCATGACCGATACCACCTACACCTCCCGCCTCCTGGGCAGCGCATGGCCCGGATACTTCAATCAGCCCATCGCGGAAGACATGTTCGCGAATATCAAGAAGGTGGGCTTGCCGCAATGGTCCGAACAGGATCAGGCGCTCGCGAAAGCCTTCCAAGCCGAGATGAAGGTCCCGGTTCGCGGCCTGGCTACGAAAGTTGGCGAGCTGCGGCCGCCTCGGCCTGAAGCGAATGCAGGCGGAGAAGAAGGCGGCGGTGTCGGACCCACCGGCGGCCCCTCCGACGACATTGGCGACATTTCGTGGAACGTCCCCACCGTGACTTTGCGGTATCCGTCGAACATCCCCGGTGGCCCCGGTCACAATTGGGCGAACGCGATTTCGATGGCGACGCCGATCGCGCATAAAGGCGTAGTAGCGGGCGCGAAGGTGCAGGCCATGACCATCCTGGATATTCTGCTGCACCCCGAACTGGTCCAGCGCGCCTGGGATTACTTCAACAACGTGCAGACGAAGGAAGTGAAATATCGCAGCTTCCTGCGTCCCACTGACCAGCCTGCCCTCTTTCTGAACCAGAAAATCATGGATCAGTATCGCGAGCGTATGAAGGCGTTCTATTACAACCCCGCGAAGTACGATACATATCTGGAGCAGCTCGGAATCCAGTATCCGACGGTTCGCCGCACTCAGTGACGCACCGCCCAGTCATATTGCGCCCCCGCCTGATCCAGCAGGTCCGGCAAGTCCGCTGTTAATAAATATCGCTCCGCGATCAGTTGGCGTGCGACCAGAGCCGTCTTCCCCAGGAATTGTTCGCGGCTTGTGTAACGCTCTTCCATCGACAATCTCGAATCGCCCTTCGCCACGCTGCGCGCGAGTCGGCGCAAACGGATACATCGATCCCGCCTCCCCGTTCAACTGATCGGGCGCTCCGATCCCCGCCGCGCGATAATTCCACCCCGCATACGTCGCCACCGGCACTTCCACCGCCGGCAACCGAATTCCCGCTCGAGCGTTCCCATCCCGGTCCACCGCAGGCACCAGTCCGACAAATGGCTTTCCCACCCGCGGCGGCTCAAATCCGACGATCCCCCGCGGCCACTGCGGTCCAAAGTCGAGCCTATAAGTAATCAGCATCGGCGGCGGGAAATGTACTCCGGGAATTGTGGGCCATCCCGCCGATTCGGGTGCGGTCAACGCGCCGTCGGAAATCCTGGGATAGCGGCTGGGCGGCGGCGCAGTTCCCTCCACCACCCATGCATCCAGGGCCTGCAACAATGCGCGCAGAATCGGGCTGCGATCCAGCGGATTCAACGGAGCCGCCGTGCCATTCACTGGCGCCGGCGGCCAGGGGCCGATGAAGTGCGGCCCTGACGCGACCGCGTAGATCCGTGAATCCTCCGGAGGCTCGATGTCGCGTTGCCCCGCCGGATCCGTATGGATCAGCGACCCCGCGCGATTGAAATACTCTGAATTGCTCAGCACGTGAAATATTTTCGGGACTACGTGCCGCGCCGCGGCCCGCGCCAACAGCGCATCTGTCTGTCCCGTCTCGGGATCGGTCTCCGGCCCGTCGGTGAACGGAAACATATCCACCGGATAGAAAATGTTGAAAAACTGCTCCGCATCTCTCGAAGCCTGCGCGAAACGATGATTGAAGGACCCGCGCCCCGCCCCTCCAACCTCGTCGATCACGCCATCGAACACGCGGCGGCCCGCTTCGTCTTCGTTGAAGCCTTCGTACAGAAAGTGCCGCAGGAATCGCCCGCTCTGGGAGATGCCCCAACCATACGCAACTCGCACCCCCAGCAGCGGATTCGCTTCGGTCCTGTCGTATTTCAGAAAACTGATCAGGTCGCGCGTGCCGCCCAGCCCACATCCCACCACTCTCGGCTCCCGCGCGCGATAAATCACATCGTAGATGCGCCCCGGTTCGAACCCTCCGTCGAGCGCGACACTGCCGTCGCCAACAAAGCGCCACTTTTCGCGAGCAATCCGCTGCGGCGGATCGATCGCCCGGTCCCGCACCGTCATCACGTGCTCCGCACTCGCCGGATCTTCCACCGGATACGCCCGATGCCCGCGGTCGGCTAGCGGCTCCATCCTGGAGTTCGTACTGGGGATGAAATTTCCCCGGATCAGGCCGGTGATCGGCTTCCCGTGATCGCTGGCGATCGGCAGGTCCATCCGCATCATGCCCTCGGGAACGTCCCACTGCCATCCCATCCACAGCAGCGAATATCCCTCCGTCATCAAAAGGCCATCGCCGAACTCAGCCGCAGTCTTAGGGTCCTGGCTCGCCTGCGCTTTCTGAAATACCCGCAAGGTCGCTTTGCCGCCCCGGTTGCCGACCTCATACAAAAGCCGCCCATTTCCGCGCGACGCGTCCACCGGCTTCAGCAAATAGAAGTCCGCCGTGAATTCGACCTCTCCCCGCGAGTTCCGCGGGGCCAGTCCCAGATCGACGATCCCCGAATTCATCGCCGCCGACGGATCCAGCGCAAACTCCGCCTTGCCCACCAGTTTTTCGTAAGAGCCCGCCAGCCCGAATGCTTTCCCGTGCAGGACCGCTTCACGGCGCTCCACCCGCAGTTTCACCACCCGTGCCTCCGCGACGGCGGTTAGAAAGGTCATCAGACCCACGCCGGCAAGAATTTTTCGACTCATGCGCTCAACGCGTTCGCCATGAACGGCCACCCGCGAACTCCGTGGAATTCGTGCCCGCCGGCAAAAATTTCCTGCTGAACGGCGTCTGCCGCTCCGAACACGTCATAGACTTTCTTCACCCTCGCAAAACTCTCGCGGGTCGCCACGGGCGGAAAAATCGGATCGTGATCGCCGCCCTCTGAAAACAGCGGCCGCGGCGCGATCAGTCCCGCAATGTCGTACATCTCCGCCCAATTCAAAATCCCTGGAACATAATTGTCCATGCAATGGGACATGCTCATGATGCTGGCCCGAAACGTGTTCAGGTAACCGCTCACCAGCGCCGCGCGTATGCGCGGTTCCAGCGCCGCCGAGAACAGCGCGCACGTTCCGCCGCCCGAAATCCCCACGCAGCCCACCCGCTTCGCGTCTAGTTCAGCCCGCGTATCGATCCAGTCGATCGATCCGCATCACGTCGTACACTCGCCACCCGATCATGGTTTCGCCCAATAGCAAAGCCGATCCCGCCACAGGCTGGCATGCATATGCCGCCGGTCCCTTCGCTTTCGTAAGCGCGTCCCGCCGGCACCCGAACGCCATCGGTTCAATCGCGACCGCCGCCAAGCCATGCTCGATTGCCTGAAGCGCAAAATCGAATGCGTACCCGGATCTGCTGCTGCGGTCGCGCCCGTGTTCGTCGATCCCGACGATATCGTCGACCCCGCGCCCGTGGCCTGGAATACACACTACCGTCGCCATCGCCCTTGCGCCTTCGCCGGAACAATCAGATACCCCAGCACACCCACGCCCGGCCGGCTCTCAAACACGAATTTCTCGCGTTTATAAGTAGCGAACTCTCTCACATCCAGCGTCTGCGCCCGCACAGGACCGCCCGCAGCCGGCAACGCGCCGACCAATTCCACCAACTTCGCCCGCAACTGTTTCTGCCAAGCCTCGGCTTGCTTGCGCGTGGTTGCTTTGAACGTCAACTTCAGCGGCGCCGAATCATGCCGCTGCAAAGTCCACGCCACCGGATCGAACGCCTTCGCGTCGACGCTCGCTCCCTCCAGCGCCCCACCGTACGATCTCTCCGATTCCTGCGCCGCCGCCGTTGCGATTCCCGCCGCCGCTAGCGCCAGCTCCCGCCGGCTGATGCGCGTTGTCATGCTACCGCCCTCCCCAGCCAACTTACCGATGATCTTGCGCAAACCGTCATCGCATGCGCATAACTTATCAGAAAAACAATCGCTCAGTTGACCCACCGTGTTAAAGATCCGCCTTCGACGCAAGGCCAGTGAGTTTTCGTTTCAGGAACCGTCTCTCCGGTTCCGAGCACGGGCAATCGCAACGCCGCGCGAAAACAAGCCGCGGCCTCCGCCAGCCGGCCCTAGCTCCGACCAGCAGATGACCGCGTACCGCTAGCCGCAGATAATAGTCGTTCAGCTTCGGATTCCCATCCAGAGGCTCGATGGCCGCCAGCGCCTCCGCGGCGCCGCGCACCTTCGCGATCGCCACCGCGCGATTCAGCACCACCACCGGCGACTCGTTGATCGCCAGAAGCTGATCGTACAACTCCAAAATCACCGGCCACTGGATCGATTGCGGATTCGCCGCACCCGCATGCGTCGCCGCAATCGCGGCCTGCACGTGATACTCGGAAATCTCCTCGCCCGCGATCGACCGGTTGAAATGATGAAACCCCAGCGCAATCAACTCCTGATCCCACCGGCTCCGGTCCTGCGATTCGAGCAGCACCAGATCTCCCGCCTGGTCCACCCGCGCCCGCCACCGCGCGGCTTGAAACGCCATCAGCGCCACCAGCGCGTGAACCTTCGGAACGCCAATCGATGACGACGCCACCAGCCTCGCCAGACGCAGCGCTTCCTGGCACAGGTCCTGCCGGATCAAATCCTCGCCTTCATGCGCCGCGTAGCCTTCGTTGAACATGAAATACAGCACATCCAGCACCGATGCCAACCGGTCCTTCAACTCCGCGGCCGGCGGCATCTCCAGCGTCAGGGAGCCGTCGCGGATCTGCCGCTTCGCGCGCACCAGCCGTTGCGCCACCGCCGCCTCATCGGCCAGAAACGCCCGTGCGATCTCGCGAACGCTGAATCCGCCCACCGTTTTCAGCCCCAGCGCGACGCTCGAATCGCGCGACAGCGCCGGATGGCAGCACATGATGATCATCCGCAGCTCATCGTCGCAAAGCTGCTCCTCGACGTCGGGATCGTCAGGCGGCGCCGCGGCGGAGCGATAGAGTGCCGCCACCACCTCTTCGGTCTTTTCGCCCAGCAGCTTCTTACGCCGAACCGCGTCGATCGCCAGGTTGTGCGCGACGCGATACAGCCACGCGGCGGCGTTTTCCGGCGGACCCTGATACGGCCACGTTTGGAGCGCCCGCAGCATGGCTTCTTGAACCGCGTCTTCCGCGAATTCGAGATGCGCGGGACCGAAAAGACGCGTGAAGTGCGCCACCATGCGCCCGGACTGGCGCCGGAACAAGTGCTCCAACAGTTCGCTCGGCATCGCTACTCAGAAGAATAACGAACCGGCGTCCGGTGAATCGACAACTGGCGCGGATTAGTCTCAGGGTCTTGGGCACGCCTGGCTGCCCCAGATCCCGATGCGGCAGCCCGCATACGTTCCCGCTTCCACCAGGATCGTATCGCCGGGAGAAATCGTTGCCACCGCGTGCTGCAAAGTCTTCCAAAACCGATTAGTACTAAGGCCCCTGGGAGTATGGTACGCCTTGAATCAGCGTACTCTAAGGTCGCCCCCGAACTTCAAGTGGAGAATCCACCTATCCCCAAATGTCTCCGACCGTGAATCCCTCGGGAAACGGGTCTTCCGGATCCACCACATACTGCGCGAACCCCGTGATCCAAGCCGACCCCGATAGCGTCGGCACCACCGCCGCGTAAGGCCCCACGCGAGTCTCCTCGACTAAGCGCCCCGTGAACGTCGTCCCCAAAATCCCTTCGTGCACGAAATCCTGATTCAGCTCCAACTCGCCTTTGGCATGCAGCGCCGCCATCTTCGCGCACGTCCCGGTTCCGCACGGCGATCGGTCCAGCGCCCCCGTCCACGATGCCGGTCTCGCCCAGTCCAATGCTCCGGTCGAAACCACCACCGTATTCCGTCGATGCGCGCCCGCGCCCAACGGCGGCCCCGAAAGTTGCGCGATCGTCACCCCCGCGATTCCGGGGTTCTCGGGATGCACCACCGGCAATTGCTCGCGCGTCGCCGCCTTGATCATCTCGGCCACCCTCACCAGGTCGCGAGCCTCATCCGCCGCCAGCCGAAACCCCAGCGGCCCGGCGTCCGCGATCACGTAAAACATCCCGCCGTAGGCGACGTCCACGGTCACCGTCCCCAGCCCCCGCACTTCCACCTTGGCATCCAGATGCGTCGCAAACGCCGGCACGTTGCGAAACGTCACCCGTTTCACTTTGCCGTCGCGAACCTCCGCCTCCACGCGCAATCAACCCGGCCGGAGTTTCCAGCTTCAGCCTGGTCACCGGCTCTGTCGCCTTCACCATCCCCGTCTCGATCAGCACGGTCACCACGCAGATCGTGTTGGTGCCCGACATCGGTGGATATTCCACCTGCTCCATGATCACGAACCCGGCGTCGGCCTCCGGATGCGTCGGCGGAAGAATCAGGTTGCAGTTCGCCGCCGGGTATCCGCGCGGTTCGCGCAACATGCGCTTGCGGATGTGGTCGGCGTGCGTTTCCAGATAAACTTTTTTCTCGAACATCGTCTTGCCCGGGACATCGAGAACCCCTCCCGTAATCACGCGCCCCGGTTCGCCGCAGGCGTGTGCGTCCACAGCCGTAATCATGCTGGAAAATCTCATGGATTTAATCTGCGTGAATCCGCGTCCATCCGCGGCAGTATTCTAAACCACTCCCCGGATCATCCCGCCGTCCACCTGCAACGTCGCGCCCGTAATATACGATGCCGCGTCCGACAGCAGAAACACCGCGGCGCTGGCGAACTCGTCCGGCTCCCCGTAGCGTCCCATGGGAATGGTGCTCTCCATCCGCTTCTGCTGTTCCTCGATCGGGATTCCCAGCCGCTTGCTGTTCGCCTCATCCAATTCGCGCAGCCGATCCGTACTGACCCGCCCTGGAATCAACTGATTCACGCGAATTTTCTTGGAAGCCAGCTCGATCGCCAGAGTCTTGGCGAAAGACGAAACCGCGCCGCGCAAAATATTCGACAGCGCCAGATTCGCGATCGGCTCCTTGATCGACGACGACGTGGGCAGCAATATCGCCCCGCCGCCGCGCATCGCCATGGACGGAACGGCCAGCCGGATCATCCGCACCGCGCTCATCAGCAGCAGTTCGAACGCCCGCTGCCACGCCGCGTCGTCGAACGAAAGCGTCGACCCCGGCGGCGGGCCGCCCGAATTGGTGAACAGCAGATCGATCCCTTCGAACCGGTCGAGAGTCGCCTGATGCCAATGCGCGATGTCCTTCACCGACTGCACGTCCGCCGCCACCGCCAGCACGGTTCCGCCGGTTTCCTTCTGAATCTTCTGCGCCGCGGCTGAGATTGCCTCCGCATCGCGCGACGACATCGATACCATCGCCCCTTCCTCAGCCAGCGCGTGCGCCACGGCGTATCCCAAGCCGCGGCTCGCGCCCGCGACCATCGCGATTTTGCCCGTCAAGCCGAGATGCATTCCACGCTCCGATTCTGTTCGATCCACGCCAGCACCCGATCGAGCGCCGCCAGCGTCGGCGCATCGAGCTTCGCGCCCGGAGGCCGAATCGCCGCGCTCTTCAGCGCGCCACGCCGCTGCAGCACTTCTTTCCGAATCGCCATGCCGATGCCTTCCTGAAATTCGAAGCGCATGAGCGGAACGTTTTCGATAGAACACGTCCGCCGCGCGTTTTAAGTCGCCCGATCGGAACGCGCTGACAATTTCGACCAGAATTTCGGGATAGGCAAAACCAGTCATCGCCCCGGTCGCGCCGGCCATCAGCTCTTCCAGCAGAAAAACGCCGCCCAGCCCGCCGAAAATCTTCACGGGAATCTCCTTCATCGCTTCGAGAATCCGCGACGTCTTGAACGGTGTCGGCGGATCTTCGAGCTTAATGGTCCGCGCCCGCGGAATCTCCCGAGCGATTCGCGCCAGCAGCGCCGGTTCCATCGTGAAGTCCGGAGATCGGCGGAAAATCCTGCACGACAATCTCGATGTCGACGGCTTCCGCCACCGCCGCAAAATGCCGTACCACCGCGTCCGAATTCAGTTTCGCCATCCGCGGCGGACTGATCATTACCGCCGCCGCGCCCGTCTTCTTCGCATTGCGAGTGTACTCAATACACGTGTGCAGCCCTTCCGCCGTGGTCCCCGCGACGATCGCAACCCGCCCCGCCGCGTGTCCGACCACCGTCTCCAGCACCGTCTGCCGCTCCCATTCCGTCAGCTTTGCGACTTCCCCCGTCACCCCCAGCGCCTTCAATCCATTCACGCCGCTCGCGATGAACAGATCCACCACCCGGCGCAAACTCTCCAGATCCAGCGATCCGTCGTCAAAAAACGGTGTGGGCAATACCGAATAAACACCTTCCACGCAATCCTCCTTTGGAGTCTGTCGAAAAAAAAGGACGCACCACTCTGTCCCTGGGAGATAGCCACTCCCGTCGGTCCGCTTTTCAACAAACTTTATAAAACCGCGGTTTCCTCAATCAACCGCCCTTCCGCAAACCGGTTGTAGTCCAGCAGCGCCGCATCGATCAAATCCGTCGTACCGGTCAAAATCAAATCGGCCAGAATCTTGCCCGTAGCCGGAGAATGCATCACTCCATGCCCGCTGAATCCGTTGGCCAGGTAGAAGCCGCCCACTCCCGGCGCCGCCCCCAGCACCGGATGATGATCCGGTGTCATTTCGTACAATCCCGCCCAGGCTCGCGACGGATTCACTCCCGCCTCTTCCAGCACTGGAAACCGGTCCACGCCTCGCGTCAGAATTTTTTCGACAAAAGCGCGATCGAAATTTGTGTTGAAGCTGGATTTCTCCTCCGGATCGTTCCACGCCATCAATAATCCCAGCCCCTCCGGACGGAAATGAAATCCCGTGGACATGTCGATGGTCATCGGCGCGCCATGCGAAATCTTGTCGAACGGTTCGGTCGGAACCAGCATCCGCCGCAGCGGTTCCACTGGCAAATCCAACCCCGCCATCTTCGCGATTTGCGCCGACCACGCTCCCGCCGCATTTACGATCACGCGCGTCGAAACCGTTCCTTGCGACGTTTCCACTGCCGCCACTCCCCGCGCATCGCGCACGATTCCCGTAACCGTGGCGTCGCGAATCACCTGCGCGCCCTGGTCCACCGCCCGCAGCGTGAATCCGGTCATCACGCTATAAGGGTCCACGAACCCATCCGTCGAGCAGAAACTTCCGCCGATAATATCGTCTGCGCGCACCTGCGGCACCATACGGACAATATCTTCCTTCGTCACCACTTCGACCGTCTTCAGCCCGGCCGCGATCTGCAACGCGTAGTTCGCGCGCAGGTACTTCATATGCCGCGCTTCCGTCGCCATAAACAGGTAGCCTTGGGACCGGTACCCCGAAGGATACCCCATCACCTGTTCGAAATCGCGAAAAAACGGAATCGAGTAAAGCGACATTTGAATGCTCGCCGTGGTCGAAAACTGGGCCCGCACGCCCCCCATGCTCTTCCCGGTCGACCCTTTGCCTTGATGGCTTTCCCGCTCCAGCACCACCACGTCGCGGCATCCCGCCTTGGTCAATTGATACGCGATGCTCGACCCGACGATTCCGCCTCCGACGATGACTACATCTGCCGATAAGACCACTTGGACAGTTTACCTTTTCGGGCCTTACTCAGGTATATGCTCGATATGCAAGAGGACGTATAGGCATTAAACTTAGTTTGCCGCGCGGTGATACACAATGGAAAAGTGCCTGGATTGTAACTCGACGCTGAAAAAGGGTGAAACCGAGTGCTGGTCGTGCGGTCACATCGTCGCCGGCAGTCAGCCTTCCTCAAAAATGGGTGGCCATTTTTCCAAGCTGATCAATTTTTTCCTTTACCTCTGCGGTGCGATGACCGTCGCCTCGCTGTTTTTCGACGCCACCCCTCCGTTTTCGCGATGCATCACGGCAACCCTGGTCCTGTTCTTGGTCAAAAGCTCGATGGGGCAGATGCTTCAAAAGGACGACAAGGAGTAACTCTCCAGTCGCCCGAGTAGATATTAAACCGCCCGTTCCGCACGAATCCCGCCAGCGTCATCCCGTACCGTAACGCCACCTCCACGGCCAGGCTTGACGGCGCGCCTACCGCCGCCATCACCCCGATCCCCGCCATCAAGGCCTTTTGCACCAGTTCAAAGCTCGCGCGCCCGCTCAGCAACAGAACATGCCGATTCAACGGGATCCTTCCATCCAGGAACGCGGCGCCGATCAGCTTGTCGACGGCATTGTGCCGCCCCACGTCTTCCCGCACGTCCAGAAACAGCCCGTTCGCGTCAAACAGCGCCGCCGCATGCAGTCCGCCCGTTCGCTCGAACACGGCCTGCCTGGCTCGCACCGTCTCCGGCATCCGATGAATCACCGCCGGATCCACCTGCGGCTGATTGCGTTCGAGCGCGGGACATTCCGCCGCCTCCAGCGCCTGTATCGACGCTTTTCCGCACACGCCGCAGCTCGAACTCATGTAAAAATGCCGCTCTAATCGCTCCAAGTCGATCCCGGTTTCATCCGCCAGCGATACTGTCACCACATTGCGATCCGTAACCGAGACCGAAGAAATGTGCCCCGGATTCTTGACGATCCCCTCCGTAAACAAGAATCCAGCCGCCAATTCCCGGTCGTTTCCCGGAGTCCGCATCGTAATGGCGACATTCTTCCCGCCCAGCCGAATTTCGAGCGGCTCCTCCACCGCCAGTAGATCCTGTTCCGTCGATACTTCCCCGCCCTCCACCCTCCGGATCGGCACCGTGATGATATTTCGCTTCATACCAACTCTGATCTAAGTGTCTGTTGGAAAAGGGGAAAACGGGGACTGACCCCTCTGTCCCTCGTCGCAGAACGTCGATCTCTTGCAGACGCCGTCGCGGACAGAGCGGTTGGTCCCCTTTTTCAACAAACCTCTAAAGTATAGAGTATAATGTCTGTGATACCGGAAGAGGATCTACATGCTTGAAGGCTTGTTTCAACCGATGCATTTGCTGATCATCCTGCTCGTGGGTGTTCTGCTCTTCGGACCGAAGAAAATTCCCGAGTTGGGCAAGGGTCTCGGCGAAGGTATCCGCGGTTTCAAAGACGCTATCAAGAGCGCCACCGAAGCCGCCGACGTTACCAAAACCGACAACCAGAAGTGATCACGTCAGGAACGGATTGCGTTGCTTCTCCCGGCCGATGGTCGTATTCGGCCCATGCCCCGGAACCACCACTACCTCCTCAGGCAGCGTAAGCAGCTTGGTGTGAATCGACCGCAAGATCTGCCGCCCATCCCCGCCCGGTAAATCCGTCCGTCCAATCGAATCCCGAAACAGCGTGTCTCCCGCGATCAACTTGTTCTCCCCAGGAATCCAAAGCGAAATGCTCCCCTGCGTGTGACCCGGAGTTTCGAGCACATGGAACGCCGAATCCCCCAGCATGATCGACCCTCCTTCGCGAGCCTCCATATCGATCCCAGTCTTCGCCGGCGTCTCCATCCCCAGCCACCCCGCCTGAACATCCAGGTGATCGTACAGCTCCTGGTCGTTCTGATTCATGTATACCGGCGGATCGCCCGTAGCCGCCTTCAGCTTCGCCGCGCCGCCAATATGGTCGATGTGCGCATGCGTGATCACGATCGCCTTCACCTTCAGCGTATGCCTGCCCAGCACCGCCAGGATCCGGTCGATGTTATCTCCCGGGTCGATCACGATCGCCTCGCGCGTCTGTTCGTCCCCAAAAATCGAGCAGTTGCATTGCAACATACCCACTGGCAGAATCTCGTGAATCATCCTTCTCGATTGTATACTCGGGGTATGGATGCAGCCCTCCCGCTCGCGATGCGCTGGCTCCATATTGCTTCCGTGATCGTTCTCTTGGGCGGTGTGTTCTATGCCCGGCTTGCGGCCGGCGAGATGGTCCCGGCCTTTAAACCCATGGCATATGTCGCTATCGGCGGAATCCTTGTCTCGGGATTATACAATTTTTTGAGCAAATCCTTCTATCCAACGCACTATCAGATGTGGTTTGGAATCAAGGCTCTTCTTGCGCTGCACGTCTTCGCGGCCGTCATTCTTTATCGGAAAGGAAAAGAGCGCGCGCTGACCGGAGTGGTCATCTCCGGCGCGGCGATCGTCGCGATCTCGGCCTATCTACGGTGGATGTCTCTCAACTTCAAATAACTCCCGGCTATGTGGCCTTGCGGGAACACGCCGCCTGGCTCGATTTGTCCGCCCGCGGCAAAATCCGCGTCACTGGCGAGGATCGTGCCCGTCTCCTGCATGCCATGACCACCAACGACGTCGAGCACCTGAAACCCGGCCAAGGCTGTTACGCGTTTTTCCTCAACGCCCAAGGCCGCATTCTGGGCGACGTGAATGTGCTCTGTTTCGAGGATCACTTTCTCCTCGACACTGAGCCCGAAACCCGTCAGAAACTGTTCGAGCATCTGGACCGCTACATCATCGCTGACGATGTGACCATTGAGGATCAAACCGATGCCATCGCGACCATCGCCGTGGAGGGCCCGGACGCCGGAGCCGTGCTCGTAAAGGCCGGTGCGCCAGTGCCGGAACTCGCGTTTTCGTCCTTGAAATGGGGCTCCCGGACGGTTGCCCGAATCGATTCCACCGGCTCCGATGGCTTCTTTCTTCTGGCGCCGGCGCCCGAAAAGGAAGCTCTCATCGCGGCCCTCGCCATCCCCGCCGCCACCCCGGAAGAGGCTCGCGTCGTCCGCATCGAACACGGCCGCCCGCGCTATGGAGAGGAAATTACGGACCGCAACCTGGTTCAGGAAACCGGCCAGTTACACGCAGTCCATTTCAATAAAGGCTGCTACCTCGGCCAGGAAATCGTCGAGCGCGTCCGCAGCATCGCCAAAATCCACCGTGTCTTGCGCCGGATCGAGATCGACACCGCCGACCCTCCCGCGCCCGGTACCAAAACCGATCAAGCCGAGATCATGAGCGCTGCCTTCTCCCCGTCAACCGGCAAAACCGTCGCTCTAGCTTATGTGAAAACCCAGCTCGCGGACCCCGGTACCCCGCTGACCCTAGGCCGGGTCCTATCGGCGTGAAATTCGCGTCCATCCGCCGCTAAAACTCAGGTAAGAAAAGACTTCCCACAACTACAATGCCGCTTGGCATTCGGATTGACGAACACAAACGCGCTCTCCATAAGCGACTCGGTATAGTCGAGCGTCAAGCCCTCTAAATACTTATAGCTCTTAGGGTCGACAAAAACCTTTACGCCATTGTATTCAAACACGTTATCGGTCGGCTTCGGCTGCGGTTCCAGCTTGAACTTATAGCTCATCCCGCTGCATCCGCCCCCCACCACCCCCAACCGCATCCCGCCCTCGCACTGATTCTTGTCCAGCAGCACCCGAATCCGCTTCGCCGCCTGTGGAGTCACTTCAATCATCTTCAGTCCCCATTATCCCCGATGGCACAAACCGGACAACCGGCCAGCGCTTCCTGGCACTGCAATTCCTCTTCCGGAGTCGACGGCTGCTTGAATAGGTAGGCATACCCGTTCTCACCCAGCTTGAAATTCCCAGGCGCCACCGCCACGCAAAACTGCGATGAAATGCAAGTCTGGTCGACATAATACTTGCCCGGAACATTCTCAGGCCACTTCTGTTGTTGATCCGCCATCGATTCCATCTTATCGCAATCTTGACTGATTAGTACAGTTTCGCTAAAGTAGGATTGAAAGACATTCATGAGCACGCAAATCGACACGATCGAATCGCTGGCTACACAGGAATATAAATGGGGCTTCGTTACGGACATCGGGGCCGATACAGTCCCTCCCGGTCTGAACGAAGACGTCATCCGTGTGATCTCGGCGAAAAAGCAGGAGCCGCCGTTCATGCTCGAATGGCGTCTGCGCGCCTTCCGCCACTGGCAGACCATGACGGAGCCGACTTGGCAGAACGTCCATTACCCACCCATCGATTATCAAAGCATCGTTTACTATTCGGCGCCGAAATCGAAGAAGGATGGCCCCAAAAGCCTGGATGAAGTAGACCCCGAGCTGCTCAAAACCTACGACAAGCTGGGCATCCCGTTGCGCGAGCGCGAAATGCTTGCTGGCGTAGCGGTTGATGCCGTGTTCGACAGCGTTTCCGTGGCCACCACGTTCAAGGAAAAGCTGGGCAGCATGGGCATCATCTTCTGCTCCTTTTCCGAGGCCGTCCGCGAGCACCCGGATCTGGTCAAGAAGTATCTGGGCTCCGTGGTCCCGTTCTCCGATAATTTCTTCGCCGCTCTGAACGCCGCGGTCTTCAGCGACGGATCGTTCTGCTACGTGCCCAAAGGCGTCCGCTGCCCCATGGAACTGTCGACGTACTTCCGCATCAACGCCGCCAACACCGGCCAGTTCGAACGCACGCTGATTATCGCCGACGAAGGCGCTTACGTCAGTTATCTCGAGGGTTGCACCGCGCCCATGCGCGACACCAACCAGTTGCACGCAGCCGTGGTCGAGCTGGTGGCGCACGATAACGCGCAGATCAAGTACTCCACGGTTCAGAACTGGTATCCCGGCGATAAAGAAGGGAAGGGCGGAATCTACAACTTCGTCACCAAGCGCGGCAAATGCGCCGGCGTCAATTCGAAAATCTCCTGGACCCAGGTAGAAACCGGCTCGGCGATCACCTGGAAGTATCCCAGTTGCCTGCTGCTCGGCGACAATTCGGTAGGCGAATTCTACTCGGTCGCGCTCACCAACAACTATCAGCAAGCCGACACCGGAACCAAGATGATCCACGTCGGCAAGAACACGCGCAGCACCATCGTTTCCAAAGGAATTTCGGCCGGCCACGGCCAAAACACCTACCGCGGAGCTGTCAAGATCCTCAAAAGCGCAGCCGGCGCCCGCAACTATTCGCAGTGCGATTCGCTGCTCCTCGGCGACAAGTGCGGCGCACACACGTTCCCCTATCTCGAAGTGAAAAACACTTCCGCCACGGTGGAGCATGAAGCCTCCACCTCGAAAATCGGGGAAGACCAGATTTTCTACTGCCGCCAGCGCGGCATATCGTCCGAAGATGCCGTATCCATGATCGTCCACGGCTTCTGCAAGGAAGTGTTTCGCGAGCTTCCCATGGAATTCGCCGTCGAAGCGCAAAAATTACTGGGCGTAAGCCTCGAAGGGAGCGTCGGCTAATGCTCGAGATTCGCAATCTGCAGGCGCGCGTCGGCCAGAAACAGATCCTCAAAGGGATCGATCTCACGGTGAAAGCGGGCGAGATCCACGCCATCATGGGCCCCAACGGTTCGGGCAAGAGCACGCTCGCGCAGGTGCTCGCCGGCCGCGATCTGTACGTCGTCACCAGCGGCGAAGTCCTATTTGAGGGAAAAGACCTGCTTGCAATGTCGCCCGAAGACCGCGCCCGCGACGGCGTGTTCATGGCGTTTCAATATCCCGTGGAGATCCCCGGCGTCAGCAACCTGTATTTCCTGAAAGCGGCGCTCAACACGATTCGCAAGAATCGCGGCCTCGCCGAGCTCGACGCCATGGATTTTCTGGCGCTGGTCAAGGATCGCATGAAGATCATGGAGATGGACCAGAGCCTGCTGAATCGGCCCGTGAACGCCGGATTTTCAGGCGGCGAGAAGAAGCGCAATGAAATTTTCCAGATGGCCGTCCTGGAACCCAAGCTCGCGATTCTCGATGAGACCGACTCCGGCCTCGATATCGACGCGCTGAAAACCGTCGCGGCCGGGGTGAACGCGCTGCGCTCGCCGGAGCGGTCGATGATCCTGGTCACGCATTACCAGCGCCTGCTCGACTACATCACGCCCGATTTCGTTCACGTTCTTTCGGAAGGCCGTATCGTTAAGTCCGGCGGCAAAGAACTGGCCCTGGAACTGGAAGCGTCGGGCTACGCCGGCCTCGAGTGGGAGACCGCCGATGCCCGTTGAGCAGGTCTCAGCAGAACTGTCTTCCTACCTGGCGAATTTCGAGCGGGCGGCGAAACTCCGTCCCAGCGGTCCCCGATGGCTGCATGAGCTGCGCGATGCGGCCATGGAGTGCTTCACCGAACAGGGATTTCCCACCGCGCGCCAGGAAGATTGGAAGTTTACGAATCTGAACCCGCTCACCAGAGCTTCCTTCGAACTCGCGCGGCCCGGCGAAGGCAAATTTGTAGAAGACCTCCCGTGCGACGGCCCGTGCCTGGTCTTTGTGAATGGCCATTTCATGCCGGCGCTTTCCGGCCAGGACCCCGCCGCAGGCCACTTCGCCGGCGCTCCGCCGGCATTTCTCGAGCGGCACTTGGCCCGCTACGCCGACTATCGCAAGCATCCCTTTGTGGCTCTGAACACTGCATTTCTCGACGGCGGAGCTTTTGTACACATTCCGGCCCGCGCCATCGCCGAACGCCCCATTCACATCGTCCACATCTCCACCGGAAGCCAGCCCGCCCAGGTTTCGCATCCGCGCAGTCTGATCGTAGTCGAGGCGGGCGCGCACGCCTCTGTCACCGAAACCTTCATCGGCGAGGGCGAATACTTCACCAACGCAGTCACCGAAATCGTCGCGGGTGAAGGCGCCATGGTGGAGCACTCGAAACTGCAGATCGAATCCGTCCGCGCATTTCACATTTCCAGCATCCACATTCGCCAAAGCCGTGCTTCCGTGGTCGCCTCCCGCTCCTTTGCCTTCGGCGGAGCCCTGGCGAGAACCGCCATTGACGCCGTTCTCGAAGAAGGCTGCGAAAGCACCTTGAACGGCCTGTATAAGGTCACCGGCAAACAGCATGTCGATACCCGCACGTCCATCGACCACGCCAAGCCCAACGCCGCCAGCCATGAACTGTACAAAGGCATTCTCGACGGCCATTCGAGCGCGGTTTTCAACGGCAAAATCATCGTTCGCAAGGACGCCCAGAAGACCGACGCCAAGCAAACCAATAAAAACCTGGTGCTCTCCGAAGACGCAACCATCAACACCAAGCCCCAGCTTGAGATTTTCGCCGACGACGTCCGGTGCACCCACGGCGCCACCATCGGCCAGCTTGACGAAGAAGCTATCTTCTACCTGCGCAGCCGCGGCATCGATCGCGAGCATGCCCGCACCATGCTGTTGAATGCCTTCGCGCACGAAGTCATCGATCAGGTCAGGTCCGAAAGTTTCCGCGATTATGTAGGGAGGCGGTTATGACCACAGCCGCGCGAGGATTCGACGTCGCCGCGCTGCGCGAGGATTTTCCCATCCTTCGCCAAACCGTGCACGGCCATCCGCTGGTGTACTTCGACAACGCCGCCAGCAGCCAGAAGCCGCAAGCCGTCATTGATGCGATCACCCGTTTCTATTCATCCGATTATTCGAACATCCATCGCGGCGTGCACTCCTTGAGCGAACGCTCCACGCGCCTGTATGAAGAAGGCCGCATTAAAATCCAGCACTTCATCCACGCCGCCCACGCTCGTGAGATCATTTTCACGCGCGGCACCACGGAAGGCATCAATCTGGTGGCCCAGAGCTGGGGACGGAAAAACATCGGCCCCGGCGATGAAATTCTGGTCACTGCGCTCGAACATCACTCCAACATCGTGCCGTGGCAGATGCTGTGCGAAGAAAAAGGCGCAACCCTGCGCGTCGCCCCGGTGAACGATCAAGGCGAAGTCGGCCCCATCGAGCTGACTGACCGGACCAGACTGGTAGCCATCGCGCATGTGTCCAACGTGCTGGGCACAGTCCTGCCGGTTCGCGAAATCGTCCAGCAGGCGCATCGCCGCAATGTGCCCGTGTTGGTCGACGGCGCGCAAGCCGTGCCCCATACCAAGGTGGACGTCCAGGAGCTCGATTGCGACTTCTACGTTTTTTCGAGCCACAAACTTTACGGCCCCACCGGCATCGGAATTTTGTACGGTAAAACCGCTCTGCTGGACGCGATGCCTCCCTATCAGGGTGGCGGCGACATGATCCGCTCCGTGACATTTGAAAAGACTACGTATAACGCGCTGCCGTACAAATTCGAAGCCGGAACACCGGATATTGCGGGAGTGGTCGGGTTCGCCGCGGCCATCGATTATGTGAACGATGTTACCATTGGTAACATTGCCGCCTATGAAGCCGAACTACTTGATTATGCGACACTTGCGCTGTCAAAAGTGGGCGGTTTGCGGATCATCGGAACCGCAAAACACAAGGCTGCGGTCATTTCTTTCGTTTTAGACCAAATTCACCCTCACGACGTGGGTACAATCCTCGATCGGCAGGGTATTGCGGTGCGCACCGGCCATCACTGCGCCCAGCCCCTGATGGACCGTTTCGGCGTTCCCGCCACCACCCGCGCCTCGTTTGCTTTCTATAACACCCGTGAAGAAGTGGACGCGCTGGTAGCGGGGCTCGCCAAAGTGAAAGAGGTTTTCGCGTGATCGACGATTTATATCAAGAGGTTATCATCGACCATTCGAAGAAGCCCCGCAACTTCGGGCCCATGGAACATTGCAGCGCCAAAGCGGAAGGCTTCAATCCGCTGTGCGGCGACCGGCTGACCCTCCAATTGAAGCTGGAGAACGACATCGTGCAGGACGCCCGCTTTGTCGGCAATGGCTGTGCGATTTCAATGGCTTCGGCATCGCTCATGACTGAATCGCTGAAAGGGAAAACGCGCCAGGAAGCCGAAGCTCTGTTTCACAAATTCCATCTGTTGCTCACCACGGACACTGGTAAAACCGAAGACCTGGGCAAACTTGCGGTCTTCTCCGGAGTGCGCGAATACCCCGCTCGCGTAAAATGCGCAACCCTGGCATGGCACACCCTGCACGCTGCTCTCGAAAGCTCGCCCGAAAAGGTGTCCACGGAATGAACGAGTTGGAAACCAAAGTCGTCCATGCACTGCGGAGTGTATACGATCCGGAAATTCCGGTGAACATCTATGAGCTTGGTCTGATTTACGATTTGAAGGTTTCGGAGTCGGGCCAGGCCGGCATCAGAATGACGCTGACAGCGCCGAGTTGTCCGGTGGCCGGAATCTTGCCAGGACAGGTGGAAACGGCGGTGCGCGCGGTTCCGGGCATCACGGATGTGAAGCTGGAACTGGTTTGGGACCCGCCGTGGGACCGGGACAAGATGTCCGACGCGGCGAAACTTTCGCTGGGCTTCGATCTGGGTTTCGATGTGGTGCCCGCGAGCAGGTTGGGAAAATGAAACTCACCGCGCACGAAGAGTACGGATTCCGCTGCCTGGTCCAGATTGGGAAGCGCGGACCTCTGACGATACCCGAAATCAGTGAAGCCGAAGGGATTTCGCCGTCCTACGCCGCGAAACTCCTGCGGATTTTGCGGCAAGGCGGATTCATCACCAGCGCGCGAGGCAAAGTGGGCGGATACTCGTTGGGGCGGCCGGCGAGCGGGATCATTGTCGGGGAAGTGCTGGCGGCGCTGGGCGGGAAGATGTTCGAAAAGAATTTTTGCGACAGCCACGCCGGCACGGCGCATATTTGCGCGCACACCACGGATTGCTCGATTCGAACGCTGTGGAGCCGCGTGCAGGGCGCGTTGGACGAAGTGCTGGGCAAAACCACGCTGCAAGATGTGCTCGGATCCGACGATCACATGACTAGTCTGCTAACCACGCTGGTTTCTTCGGGATCTCTTTCAAACATTGTCTAGCGAAAACCTGGTCGACCATTTTGTCGATCGCCACGTTCGCGAAGGACGCGGCGGGAAAACGGCGATCGTCTGCGATGGGCGCGCGGTTACTTACGGCGAACTTGCGGAGCAGGTAAATCGCGTGGGTAACGGGCTGCGCGCGCTGGGCCTGCAAGAAGAACAGCGAGTGCTGCTGCTGCTACCGGATGGTCCCGAGTTTGCGGCGGCGTATTTCGGGACGATGAAGATGGGCGCGGTGGCGGTTCCCACCAGCACCGCGTTGCGCGCGCCTGACTACGCGTACTTTTTGGACGAGAGCCGCGCACGGGCTGTCATCGTACATCCGTCGCTTCGCGACTTGGTTCAGCCGGGGCGGCGGGTGATCGTGATGACGGACCAATGGCTGGCGGGGCAATCGAGCGAGCTCGAAACCGCTCCGATGCGCGGAGACGATGCCGCGTTCTGGCTGTGGACGTCGGGGAGCACGGGAACGCCGAAGGGAGCGGTGCACCGGCATCAGGATTGGATGCATTGCTGCGAACATTACGCGCGGGGCGTGCTCGGGATCAAAGCCGAGGACCGCACGTTTTCCACGTCAAAGCTGTTTCACGCTTACGGACTGGGCAATGGGCTGATGTTTCCGTTTCACGCGGGCGCGACGACGATTCTGCACTCAGCCAAGCCGCAGCCGCGGGCGATTCTGGAGTTGGCGCAAGAATCGCGGCCGACGCTGTTCTTTTCCGTGCCTACGCTGTACGCGGCGATGCTGGAAGTGCCGGAACCGTTCGATTTGAGCAGCGTGCGGCTGGCCGTTTCCGCGGCGGAGCCGCTGCCGGCGGAGATTTTTCGACGCTGGAAGCAAAGCTTCAACGTCGAGATTCTGGATGGCGTCGGATCTACGGAAGTGCTGCACATTTACCTGTCGGCGCGGCCGGGAAAAGTAAATCCGGGCAGCACGGGGCAGCCGGTTCCAGGCTACTCGATTCGTCTGGTCGACGATCAGCAGAACGATGTGGCCCGCGGGAGGATTGGAGATCTGTTAGTCCGCGGCGAAAGCACGGCAGCGTGCTATTGGAATCGCCGAAAGTTGAGCGCGCAGCGGATGCTGGGCGAATGGTTTCTAAGCGGCGACAAATATTGGATGGACGGCGACGGCTACTACTGGTATGCGGGCCGGAGTGACGACATGTTCCGCGCTTCGGGGCAGTGGCTGTCGCCAGCGGAAGTGGAGGGCGCGCTGGCGGAGCATCGGGCGGTGCTTGAAGCGGCGGTGGTGGCGTACACGGAATCGAATGAGCTGCACACGCCGAAGGCGTTCGTCGTACTGAAAAACGGGTTCACGGCGAGCGAAGAGTTAGCACACGAGTTGCAGGAATTCGTGAAGCAGCGCATCACGCCATACAAGTATCCGCGGCGCGTTGAGTTTCTTGCGGAGCTCCCCAAGTCGGCGGCCGGGAAGCTGCTGCGCTACAAATTGAGACAATAAGAAACCATGATGAACTTCACAGAGCTATACATTGACGGCCGCTGGCAGGCTCCGGCGGGCAAAGGGAAGATCGACGTGCTTTCGGCATCCACCGAAGAAGTCATCGGATCGATTCCGGAGGGAACGGCGGAAGACGTGAACCGGGCGGCCGCGGCCGCGCGACGCGCTTTTGACGGCGGATGGGGTGAGACCTCGCGCGAAGAACGCGTCGGATGGCTGGAAAAAATCGCCGCGGCTTTGAAGGAGCGCACGGAGCAGATCGCCAAAACGATCGCGATGGAAGTGGGTTCCCCGATCGGATTCTCGACCATGATTCAAGCCGGGTTGCCGGTAACGGTGACGTCCAGCTACGCGCAGATTCTTCGCGATGCAAAGCTGGAGCACGAAATCGGGAATTCGCTGATCGTGCGCGAGCCGGTCGGCGTGGTGGGGGCGATCACGCCTTGGAATTATCCGCTGCATCAGATCATGGCGAAAGTCGCGCCGGCACTGGCCGCGGGGTGCACGGTGGTGCTGAAACCGAGCGAAGTGGCTCCGCTGAACGCGATGCTGCTGGCTGAAGCGTGTCTTGCGATCGGGCTGCCGCGCGGCGTGCTGAACATCGTGACGGGGTACGGGCCAGTGGTGGGCGAGGCGATCGCCACGCATCCACAGGTGGACGCGGTCAGCTTCACGGGCTCGGTTCGCGCGGGTAAGCGAGTGGCGGCGCTGGCCGCGGACTCGATCAAGAGGGTGACGCTGGAGCTGGGCGGCAAATCGGCGTGCGTGATTCTGGAAGACGCGCCGTTTGAAAAAGCGATTCCGAACGGGGCGCGGAATGCGATGTTCAACTCGGGTCAGACCTGTTCGGCGTGGACTCGGATGCTGGTTCCGCGCGCGCGGCAACAGGACGCGATCGACCTGGCGGCGAAGGCGATCGGCGGATTGCCGCTGGGCGACCCGCTGGATGCGGCGACGCGGCTGGGGCCGCTGATCTCGTCGACGCAACGCGAGCGCGTGGAAGGATATATCGCGCAGGGCAAGAACGAAGGCGCGCGGCTGGTGGTGGGCGGAGCGCGGCCGGCGGCGTTTTCAAAAGGCTACTACGTGGAGCCGACGATTTTCGCGGACGTGAAGTCGCCTATGACCATCGCGCAGGAAGAAATTTTCGGGCCGGTGCTATCGATTCTTCCGTACGATTCAGAAGACGAAGCGGTGCGGATCGCGAACGACACAATTTACGGACTCGCCGGGGGCGTGTGGTCGGGCGATGCGGAGCGCGCGATGCGCGTGGCTCGGAAGATGCGGACCGGGCAAGTGGACATCAACGGCGGGAAGTACAACGCGCTGGCGCCGTTCGGCGGCTACAAGCATTCGGGCATCGGGCGGGAGATGGGCATGTACGGGCTGGAAGAGTATTTGCAAATTAAGTCGATTGCGCGATAGGTCGCGGTGACGTAGCTGGCATGCTCGCGACCATCCACCCCTGCCTGTGGTCGCGGCTCGCACGGTGTTCTCGGAGTCCCGGGTCGCGCGTCTTACGGCGCCATCAGGCGGATCTCTTCGAAGGGATACTCGCCTTCGATGGCGATCAAGTTCGCGTCTTTAAGCGCCTGCAGTAGTGTATCCATCGCGTCCACGTCCAGGCCGCAGGCTTCGTGCAGCTCGGGCATCGTCGCGATTCCGGGGCGCTTGGAGCTTAACGTTCCATGGCAGGCTTGGTTTGCGATCAAGGCGAGTAAATGCAGTGCCGCGGGCGGCAGGTCAGTTGAACCGGACATATTCGAACTCAATGGGCATGCCGTGGATGCCGCGCACGGGCGGTGCGATCCAGTTGGCAAATTTTCCCGGCTCGACGACACGGGTCATCAACGATTCGATATAAGCGTGGTCGGGTGCATCGGGCAGCCACTCCCGCACCCGGGCGGTCCATTCGGATTCCGAAATCACGCGGCCGCCGGGGGTGATGTGATGGCCGGCGAAAGCTCCGATTTTTCGATGAAAGCCGACGTGCGGCAGAGCGAAGCGGAACGGGATCTCGAATTTCTGGGGGATGCGGTTCCAACGGTCCAGCCCGGCTTGCACTTCGCGAATATAATCGTCGCGAAGGCGGGCGTTGAGCGCGGTTAACGCGGGGACATTCCTGGCGACGATGACGCCATCCTCGACTTCGTGAACCGGATATTCCGATTCGGCGAGCTGGTGATCGCCGGCCAGCTTGTTTTCCTGATAGCGGCCTTTGAGGCCGGTGGTGAAATACGTCGCGGCGTTGGACGAAACTTCCGAGCCATACAGATCGAGCGTGATGCTGTAGTGGAAATTCACGAAGCGCTGCATGGTTTCAAGGTCGATCACGCCGAAGCGGCGGACCTGAGCGGGATCGGTCACATGGTGTTCGTGCATGATCTGACAGGTGCGCTCGATGGAGCGTGCGATTCCGGATTCGCCGACGAAAAGGTGATGCGCTTCCTCGGTCAGCATAAAGCGGCACGTGCGCGAGAGAGGATCGAAGGCGGATTCGGCTAGGGACGCCAACTGATACTTGCCGTCGCGGTCGGTGAAGAACGCGAACATGAAAAACGCGAGCCAGTGGCGGGTTTGTTCGTTGAACGCGGTCAGAATGCGCGGATGATTGAGGTCGCCGGAGCGGCGCTCCAGAAGAGCTTCCGCTTCTTCGCGGCCATCGCGGCCAAAATAGCGATGAAGAAGGTAGACCATGGCCCACAGATGGCGGCCCTCTTCGACGTTCACTTGAAAAAGATTGCGCAGATCGTACATGGAAGGCGCGGTCATACCGAGCAAGCGCTGCTGCTCGACCGAAGCGGGTTCGGTGTCGCCCTGAGTTACGATGATGCGGCGTAATGTGGACCGGTATTCGCCGGGGACCTCCTGCCAGGCGGGCTCGCCTATATGATCGCCGAAGGGCACGGTGCGCGATTCGTCGCGGGGAACCAGAAAAATTCCCCAGCGGTAATCGGGCATGCGCACATAGCCGAAATTCGCCCAGCCGTCCTTTTCGACGCTGATGGCGGTTCGCAGATAGACTTCGAGGCTGGAGCTATCGACCGGACCGGTTTGATTCCACCAGCCGAGAAAGCCGGGCTGCCATTTTTCCAGGGCTCGCTGGAGGGATTTATCGCCGGCTAAATCCACGTTATTGGGAATCAGTTCATTGTAGTTAATCATGGATTAGGTCCGTTCCCAATCGAATTTAGGTCTCGTTCCGGTGCCGTAGACTCTTAATGCGCCGTTCGGACCGGAGGCGTTGGGGCGGGTGAAGACCCAGTTCTGCCAAGAGGAAAGGCGTCCGAAGATTCGCGTCTCCATTGTTTCAGGAGGGCCGAAACGGAGGTTGGCTTCGAGGCCGGTGAGGGCATCGGGAGAGAGGTTGGTGCGTTCTTCGATGGCGAGGCGGAGTTCGTCGGCCCAGTCGAGCTCGTCGGGGGCGAAGGTGGCGAGTCCGAGGTCGACGGCTTCGCGAGCGGCGATACGGCGGCCGATGTGTTCGCGAAGTGACTGATTCCAAATGCGCGGAAGGCGGTTGACCCCGAGCAGAGGGCCGAAGTTCATTTCAGAAAGTGCGACGGAGGTGTCGGCGTCCAGCATGTAGGCGCGATCGGAGGCGAGGGCGAGTTCCAGAAGCGAGCCGGCGAAGCAGGAGCCTTCGTCGATTACGGCGTAGAGAGAGCGGGCGGACAGGTCCAGGCGGGCGAGGGTGCGACGAAGCTTGGCGACGACTTCGCGGACGAACCCGTCGGCGGAGTTGTCAAGAAGATAGCGATCGACGGCGAGAACTGTGTTTGGGTCGCCAATGGTTTTGAGAAGCCATAGACCTATTTCCGGCTCATTTGTCCGTAAATCAAGAATGGCGTCGTCTAATTCGCGAGCCATTTGTAATGGCCACCAGGCTGCGGTGGGCTGGAATTCGGCATGTTCCGGCGAGCGGACGGTGAGTGTGGCCGTGCGGGCTTGGCGATCGAGTTGAACATCGGCATATCGATAGGGGCGATGCAAGGCAGTCAGAGTTACGGGTTGCTGATTTTGCGGACGATCGCTTTGGCGGGCTAGCTCGAGGGCGCGAGATCGGACATGGCCACTGAAATTTTGCGGCTTCACGATTTCGTCGACAAAGCCCCATTGCCTGGCGCGTTGGGCCTGGAAGCCTTCGGGAGTGGTGCAGAAAACGTCGGCGCGATCGCGGCGGACTTTGCGCTTATCAGTGAGGCGGGTGAGGCCGCCGGTGCCGGGAAGGACGCCCAGGAGCGAGACTTCGGGGAGACTGACGGTGGAGCTGCGATCGTCGATCAGAATGATTTCATCGCATGCCAGAGCGAGCTCGTAGCCTCCGCCGGCCGTCGAGCCGTTGCAGGCGGCGATGAATTTCAGGCCGGAGCGGGCGCTGGCGTCTTCGATTCCATCACGGGTTTCATTGGTGAATTTGCAAAAATTCACTTTCCACGCGTGAGAGGACAGGCCGAGCATGTAGATGTTCGCGCCGGAGCAGAAGACGCGGGGCTTGGCGCTGGCGATGACGACGCATCGAATTTCGGGATGCTCGAAGCGGAGGCGCTCGACGGCATCGTGGAGCTCGATATCGACGCCGAGGTCGTAGGAATTGAGTTTCAGTTTGTAGCCGGGACGGATGCCGCCGTCTTCGCGGACGTCGAGGGTCAGGGTGGCGACGGGGCCGTCGTAGCTGACGCGCCAGTGCTGATAGACGGACGGATCGGTCTGAAAGTCGACACGTAGCGTTTCGGCGGCCGAAACCGGCTCCATGCGCAGATTATAATGCACTGCTTGGCGCACTTTATAGAAATCCAGGGGCATCGGCTGGAGTACGAGCTCGAACGGAGCGGAAAACCCGTGATGGTGTTCTTGCACGAAGGGCTGGGATCGCTGGCGATGTGGAAGGATTTTCCGTCGCGATGTGCGCAGGCCGCGGGATGCGACGCGCTGGTGTATTCGCGGTATGGATATGGGAAATCGGATCCGCTGACGGGGGCGCGCGGGGTCGAGTTTATGCATGAGGAGGCGCTGAAGGCGCTGCCGGAGTTGCTCGAGAAACTCGAGGTGGAGCGGCCGGTGCTGTTCGGGCATAGCGACGGGGCGTCCATCGCATTGATTTATGCGGCAACACATCCGGCGGCGGGGGTGGTGGCGTTGGCGCCGCATGTCACGGTGGAAGAGGTCGCGATTGTGAGTATTCGCGCGACAAAGGAGGTCTACGAAACCACGGATTTGCGCGACAAGCTGGTGCGGTATCACGACCACCCGGATTCGGCGTTTTGGGGATGGAACGATATCTGGCTCAAGCCGGAGTTCAGGGATTGGAACATCGAAGAATATTTGCCGAGGATCGAGTGTCCGGTGCTGGCGATTCAGGGTTTTGAAGATGAATACGGGACCATGGAGCAGATCCACCGGATTGCGGCGGCGGTTCGGTGGGTGGAGGTGTTGAAGCTGGAACGGTGCAGGCATTCGCCGCATCGCGACCGGCCGGACGCGGTGATTGAGGCGGCCGCGCGGTTTGTGCGGAAGTTACGGGATAAGCCGAACGGCACAGAGACGCGCTGGTTCCCAGCATCTAAAATATAGACATCAGGAGCAGTGTGACGTGTGGATTGTCAGAGTAGCGCTTAGCCGGCCGTATACGTTTATCGTGGTCGCGCTGTTGCTGCTGCTGATCAGTCCGCTGGTGATCCTGCGAACGCCTATCGATATTTTTCCCAACGTGAATATTCCGGTGGTGGCGGTGCTGTGGAACTACACGGGTCTCAACGCGGAGGAGATGGAAGAACGCATTACCACGGGGTTTGAGCGCGGGCTGACTACCTCGGTCAGCGACATGGAGCACATCGAATCGCAGACGGTGAACGGACGCAGCATCGTCAAGGTATTTTTTCATCCGGCGGTGAAGGTGGAGATGGCGGTGGCGCAGGTGACGGCACTGGCGCAATCGAGCGTGCGGCAGATGCCACCGGGCACTACGCCTCCCTACATCCTGGTTTACAACGCCTCCAGCGTGCCGATTCTTCAACTCGGGCTTTCGGGAAAGGGGCTGAACGAGCAGCAACTGTTCGACTTCGCCACGCAGCAGATTCGAACCGCGCTGGCGACCGTGCAAGGAGCGGCTATCCCGTGGCCTTATGGGGGCAAGCAGCGGCAGGTGATGGTGGACATCCGGCAGGACCTGCTGCAGGAAAAAGGGTTGTCGCCGGCGGATGTCGTAAGTGCGGTGAGCCAGCAGAACCTGATTCTGCCGGCGGGGACGTCCAAGATCGGGCAATTCGAATACGACGTGGATCTGAACAGCAGCCCGGCGAGGGTGCAGGAGCTGAACGATCTTCCGATTAAAGCGGTCGGAAATACCACGATTTACATTCGCGACGTGGCGCATGTCCGCGACGGGTACTCGCCGCAGACTAATATCGTGCGGCGCGACGGCGCGCGCGGCGTGCTGCTGACCATCATGAAGGTGGGCTCGACGTCGACGCTCGACATCGTCAAACAGGTTCGCGACGCGCTGCCGCAGATTGCCTCCACGCTGCCACCGGAGCTGAGGATCGATCCCATCGCGGATCAATCGGTATTTGTGCGCGCGGCGGTGAACGGAGTGGTGCGCGAAGCGATTATCGCCGCCTGTTTGACCGCGGCGATGATTCTTCTGTTCCTGGGAAGCTGGCGCAGCACGCTGATTATCGCGATCTCGATCCCGCTGTCGATTCTGACTTCGATCTGCGTGATGAGCGCGCTGGGAGAGACCATCAACATCATGACGCTGGGCGGGCTGGCGCTGGCGGTGGGCATCCTGGTGGACGACGCGACCGTCGAGATCGAGAATATCCATCGCAATCTGGGACTGGGAAAAGGCGATGTGGTGCAGTCGATTTTGAATGGCGCGTCGCAAATCGCGGTGCCGGCGCTGGTTTCGACGCTGTGTATCTGCATCGTGTTTCTGCCGATGTTCTTCCTCACCGGCGTGGCGCGGTACCTGTTTGTCCCGCTGGCCGAGGCGGTGGTTTTCGCGATGCTTGCGTCCTACGGTCTTTCGCGCACGCTGGTTCCCACGCTGGCCATGTACATGTTGAAAGTGGACGACCATCACCACGTCGAGCCATCCACCTGGAACATTCCCGGACGGCTGCAAGCCGCGTTCGAAAGGGGATTTGAAGCTCTTCGAAACGCCTATCGCAACACGGCCGAAAGTTGCATCCGCCTCCGGTACCTGTTCGTTCCCGGTTTTCTGGCGGCGTGCGTGGCCGTTTTCCTGCTGGTTCCTTGGCTGGGGCAGGATTTCTTCCCGGCGGTGGACGCGGGCCGTTTCGACCTGCATTTCCGAGCCAAGTCCGGGACGCGCATCGAAGAGACGGCAAAAATCGGCGATCTGGTGGAAGCCGAAATCCATCACGTCATTCCTTCGCGGGAGCTGGTCAGCCTGATCGACAACATCGGGATTCCCTACAGTTCGGTAAACATGTCCTACAGCACCTCCGCGCCGATTGGAACCATGGACGCCGATATTCTGGTGTCGCTGGCGCAAGGACACCGGCCGACGGAGGATTACGTTCGCGAGCTGCGGGAGCGGCTGCCGCGCCAGTTCCCGGGGGTTTCGTTTTACTTCATTCCCGCGGACATCGTGAGTCAGATTTTGAATTTCGGGTTGCCGGCGCCGATCGACATTCAGGTCGGCGGGCCGAACTCGGAGGCGAGCCGCGAATTCGCGACGATGCTGCTGGACCAGTTGAAAGCTGTGCCGGGGACCACGGACCTGCGGGTGCATCAGCCCTTCGACCAGCCGAAGCTGCACATTTTTGTGGACCGAACCAAGGCGGCCGAGAGCGGATTCACGCAACTGGACGTGGCCAGCAGCACGTTGGTCTCGCTAAGCGGCAGCTTTCAGACCACCCCCGAATTCTGGCTGGATTCGAAAAACGGCGTAAGTTACAGCGTAGTGACGCAGGCGCCGCAGTATACGTTGACTTCGCTGAGCGATCTCCAAAACATTCCGATCTCTTCCGCGTTGCTGAATAAACACGAGATTCTGGGCGATGTGGCCACCACCAGCCGGGGGTCCGGACCGGCCGTGGTGTCGCATTACAACATCCAGCGGGTCATCGATATTTTCGGCTCCGTGCAGGATCGCGATCTGGGCGGCGTGGCGGCGGATATTACCAGAATCGTGGACGCGAACCGCCATAAGCTGCCGCGCGGCGCGCAGGTGAACGTACGCGGCCAAATCGAAACGATGCGGTCGTCATTTACGGGATTGCTGGGCGGGCTGGTGCTGTCGATCGTACTGGTGTATGCGCTGATCGTGGTGAATTTCCAGTCCTGGCTGGATCCGTTTATCATTGTGACGGCTTTGCCTGCCGCGCTGGCGGGCATCGTACTGTGCCTGTTCGTATGGCACACTCCGATCAGCGTTCCGGCGTTGATGGGATCCATCATGAGCGTGGGCGTGGCGACGGCGAACAGCATCCTGGTGGTGAGCTTCGCCAAGGAACGGCTGGCGGAGGGAGCGACGCCGCAGCAGGCCGCGCTCGACGCCGGGTATGTCCGCTTCCGCGCGGTGTTGATGACCGCGCTGGCGATGATGATCGGCATGGTTCCCATGGCGCTGGGCCTGGGAGAGGGCGGCGAGCAGAACGCCCCGCTGGGCCGCGCGGTGATCGGCGGACTGATGTTCGCCACTGTTGCTACTCTATTCTTTGTACCCACGGTTTTCAGCATGCTGCACCGGGTCCGTGAACAGGCCGTCCCGTTGGTTCCCAAGAGTTAGAAAAAACTGATCCACATGGCGCGAACGCTCAAACTCGGCTTCCTTGTCCTGGCGGTGGTGCTGATTGCCGGCGCGGTGGTGGTCCGCGGAATCACGTCGCGAATCAAGGTTGCCGCCATCGTGAAGCAGGAAACGCTGGATCTGGCGGTGCCGAGCGTGGCGGTGATCCATCCCAAGCGGGGCGCCCTGAAGGACGAAATCGCGCTGCCGGGCAACATCATGGCTTTTGTGGAAGCGCCGATTTACGCGCGCACCAGCGGATACCTGAAGAAGTGGTACGCGGACATCGGCACGCATGTGAAGGCGGGGCAGTTGATCGCCGAGATCGAATCGCCTGAAGTGGACCAGCAACTGGACCAGGCGAGGGCGACTTTGAACCAGGCGCAAGCGAATCTGAAGCTGGCCGAAGTGACGCTGGCGCGCTACCAGTCGCTGCTGAAGCTGGAAGCAATCGCCAAACAGGACGTGGATAACGCGGAGGGAACCGAGGAAGCCGACAAGGCGACGGTGGCGTCGAACGTGGCCAACGTAAGGCGCCTGGAGCAGCTGGTGTCGTTTGAAAAAGTGTTTGCTCCGTTCGACGGGGTGATCACGATCCGCAACACCGACATCGGCGCGCTGATCAATGCCGGAAATGGCGGAACGGCGCAGGAGCTGTTCCACATCTCCACCACCAACAAGCTGCGGATTTTCGTGAGCGTGCCGCAGATGTACTCGCGCGCGGCAGTGCCGGGAGTGCCGGCGACCATCACTCTGGCCGAATCGCCGGGGCGGAAATTCCCGGGCAAGGTGGCGCGGACCGCTGAAGCCATCGACCCGGCCACGCGGACGCAACTGACCGAAGTCGACCTGGACAATCCTTCCGGTCAGCTCATGCCGGGGTCTTATGCGGAAGTCCATTTGAGGCTGCCGTCGGAATCGGCGGCTCTGATTCTGCCGGTGACGGCGTTGATCTTCCGGGCGGAGGGATTACAAGTGGCAGTGGTGCGGGGCGGAAACAAAGCCGAACTGGTTCGCATCACGCTGGGCCGCGATTTCGGGACCGAAGTGGAAGTAACCAGCGGCATCACGGAACAGGACTCAGTGGTGGTGAACCCGCCGGACTCGCTAACTTCAGGCGCCGCCGTCCGAGTGGAAGAGCACGGACAAGACCAATAACGCGTCTTCGCGCGGAAGTTCGAACTTTCGTTCGAACCGGAGGTTCGATTTCCGCGCGGAGACGCAGGACATTAATCGATTAACGGTGTCCGCCGCGGACGCCGCCACCACCGCGGTAGCCGCCTCCACCACCACGGTAGCCGTAGCCGCCGCCACCACGATAGCCGTAACCACCGCGATACCCGTAGCCATAACCGCCGCGATTGTAACCACCGCGGTATCCGCCGCCGTAGTAACCGGGGTATCCGTAGCCATAACCATAGCCGTAAGGATAGTAACCGTACGGATACGGAGCGACATACGGATAAGGGGCCGCATACGGCGCTACGTAGGGCGCCGGGGCGACGGGGACTCCAACGCCAACTCCGATCGCGAAGCGCGGGCCGGCGAACAGGGAGCTTCCGGCCAGCACCAGGATTCCGATAATCTTTTTCATTTTCTTCAGCCTCCTACCCTTTACGAAGCAAGCCGTCTGCCATTTCTAATTTCTCTAAAACTAAAGGATTAATACGTTTCAAGGGCGGCTGGACTCCACCAGTTCGGTGGTTTTCAGCCGGTGCCTTAGCGGCGCCATCCACGAACGTACGGGCGATAGACGGGTCCGTAGAAGCGCGGCCCGACATAGGCGGGACGCCAGTAGCGCGGTCCAACCACGTACGGATACGGCGCGACGTAGGGAACGACCGGCGCCGGATAGGCCACGACGGGTGCCGGGGCAACGGGGACGATGGGCGCTCCGATTCCAACTCCAACAACAAAACGCGGGCCAGCGAAGAGAGAGCTTCCGGCTAGTAACAGGATTCCAATCATTTTTTTCATTTGCTTCAAGCCTCCTGGCGCTCCTTGAGCAAACTGCGTACCATTTCTAATTGATTGAAAAAACGGGGCTAACGCGTTTACTACGGTGGCTGGAGATCACCGGCCGTGGTGGTTTTCGGCCAACACTAGCGAGCCTTCGGGCTAGAATAAAAGCCAGCATGACCGACGGAAAAATCACGCGGCGCCAGGCAGGACAGATCCTGGGCGCGGCAGCAGCGATAGCGGCAGAAACGCCGGATATTTGTTTCCTGAGCGCGGCGGAGATGGCGGGGTTGATCCGGCGCAAGAAATTGTCGGCGCGAGAAGTGATGGCGGCTCATTTGAAGCAGATCGATCGGGTGAATCCGCGGGTGAACGCGATCGTCACGCTGGTAGCCGAGCAGGCGGCGGAGAATGCTCGCAAAGCGGACGAGGCGCAGGCCCGCGGCGCGGCGCTGGGGGCGCTGCACGGGCTCCCGGTGGCGCACAAGGATCTGATCGAAACGGCGGGGATTCGGACCACCTTCGGCTCACCGATTTTCAAAAACAACGTGCCCAAAGTGGACGCGATTCTGGTGGAGCGGATAAAGCGCGCGGGAGCGATCACGGTGGGCAAGACGAATACGCCGGAATTCGGCGCGGGGTCGCAGACGTTTAATACGGTTTTCGGCGCGACCAAGAATCCCTACGATTTGACCAAGACTTGCGGAGGGTCAAGCGGAGGCGCGGCGGTGAGCCTGGCGTGTGGAATGGTCCCTCTGGCGGATGGGACCGACCATGCCGCGTCGCTGAGGAATCCCGCGGCGTTTTGCGGTGTTATCGGGTTCCGGACGGCGCCGGGGCGCGTTCCGCAAATCACCAACGGGAACCTGTGGTCGACGCTCAGCGTGGCGGGGCCGATGGCTCGCACGGTTGCCGACGTGGCGCTGCTGATGAGTGTGATGGCGGGACCGGATCCGCGCAGTCCGATCTCGATCAGCGAGCCGGGGTCGCGATTTGCGGGGCGGCTGGATCGAAATTTTAAAGGCGTACGAGTCGCCTGGTTCAAGGACCTGGGCGGCGTTCCGTTCGACCGGCGCATCCTGGACGCGGTCCACGCGCAGCGGAAGACGTTCGAGGCGCTGGGGTGCATCGTCGAAGAAGCCGAGCCCGATTTCAGCGGCGTGGACGAGGCGTACAACACGCTGCGCGCGTGGGGCTACGCCGCGAATTATTCTGAGCTGGTCCGCACGCATCGCGACCAGGTGAAGGACACGATTCAGTGGGAAGTGGAGCGCGGGTCGAAGCTGGCGGGCGCGGATGTGGCTCGCGCGGAGATGCTGCACAGCCAGGCGTGGAACCGGATGCGCGAGTTTCAGGAGAAGTACGAATACTTCATCGTGCCCAGCACACAGGTGCCGCCGTTCTCTCTCGACCAGCCTTACGTTACCGAGGTCGAGGGCGTGAAGATGAACTCGTATATCGAATGGATGAAGTGCTGCTACCTGATCACGCTGGTGGAATCGCCGTCGATTTCGATGCCGTGCGGGTACACGCCGGAAGGGCTGCCGGGGGGGCTGCAGATCGTCGGGCGGCATCGCGATGAGTGGAGCGTGCTGCAACTGGCGCATGCTTTCGAACAGGCGACTCGGACGGAGTGGCGCCGGCCTAGCGTGTGACCAGAAAAACCGCGACCTCAGCCATCAGGTTGGGCATGAATCGAATCTGGCGATTATGCGCTACAAAGATTCTGCGTTCCACGCGCCATTTTTCTTTTTGCGCCAGCGCTTCAAAGTCGAGCACGGTGAGGAAATGGATGTTGGGCGAATCGTACCAGTCATAGGGAAACAGCTTGGTTTGGGGCGCGCGGCCGCTCCACAGATGCGCGGTGCGAACGTGCCAGTGGCCGAAATTCGGAAACGCGACGATGGCGCGGCTGGCGATGCGGAGCATCCCGCGGAGCACGCGCAGGGGATTGCGAGTCTCCTGCAAAGTCTGGCTGAGGACGGCGTAATCGAAGGCGCCGTCCGGATAATCGTCCAGCGCCGTTTCGAGGTCGCCCTGATACACGGAGACGCCCCGCGCGATGCCTTTTTGCACGCTGGACGCGGTCATCTCGACGCCGCGTCCGTCCACTTGCTTGTTTTCCTTGAGCCAGGCGAGCAGCTCGCCTTCGCCGCAGCCGAGATCGAGGACGCGCGTGCGGGGCTGGATCAGCTCGCCGATGATGGCGTAGTCGCTGCGTCCATAGAGTTCAAGCATGCGTGCTCGCGAGGAAGCCGCGCACCAGATCGGTCTGCTCCTCGGATTCGAGCAGAAAGGCATCGTGGCCGTAGTGCGATTCCAGGTTGCAGTAGGCGACGTCGCAGTTGCGGCTGCGCAGGGCGCTTACGATTTCAAGCGACTGGTAGCTGGGATACAGCCAATCGGAGGTGAAGCTGATCACCAGGAAGCGGGTTTTGACGCGCTCAAACAACGAAGCCAGCGTGCCGCGGTCGGTGAGGTCGAAGATATCCATGGCGCGCGTGATGTAGATGTAGGAGTTGGCGTCGAAGCGGTCGACGAACTTGCTGCCGCGGTATTGCAGGTAGCTTTCGACTTCGAACTGGTCCGGTGCGCGTAGCCTGCGCCCGAATTTCTCGCGCATGCTGTGGTCGCTCATATAAGTGATGTGGCCCACCATGCGCGCCACAGACAGGCCGCGCGCGGGGGGGCGGCCCTCGTAGTAATTGCCATCGTTCCAATCAGGGTCGGCCATGATCGCCTGACGGCCGACCTCGTTGAAGGCGATCTGCTGTGCGCTGTGACGGGCGGTACACGCGATGGGTAGCGCGGCCGCGACGCTTTCGGGGTATG
Source organism: Terriglobia bacterium (assembly GCA_963842485.1). GTDB lineage: Bacteria > Acidobacteriota > Terriglobia > Bryobacterales > Bryobacteraceae > Palsa-187. The sequence goes on from CAWJHI010000018.1 coordinate 136,604, forward strand.
CCACGGCCCATTCCAGGGCCTGCATGCCTCCCATGGATCCGCCGGCGACGGCCAACAGGCGCGGAATACCCAAGTGGTCGATCAACATTTTTTGCAAGCGCACCATGTCGGAGATGGAAACGGACGGAAACGACATGGCCCACGGACATCCGGTTTCGGGATTGATGGAGCCGGGGCCCGTGGTGCCGCGACAGCCGCCCAGAATGTTCGAGCAGATCACAAAGTATCGATCGGTGTCGAACCCTTTTCCGGGACCCACCATGTTCGACCACCAGCCGCCTTCGCCGGCAGCGTGCGCATCGCCGGAGAAAGCATGCAGGACCATTACGGCGTTGTCCTTTGCCTGGTTCAACACGCCGTAGGTTTCGTAGGCGACCTCGACCGGCGAAAGCGTAACGCCGCAGTCGAGCGGGAGCTGGTCGAACGTGGCAGTGGCGACCTCGGTGATCATGGGGAAGCTTTTATTTTACCGCCAGTGATGTGCTGCAATCAGAGGCGGCCGAGCAAGAAGGAATTTGTCGGGCCGGATCTGAAGCCGCTGCCTTAGCCGTCTGTTGAAAAAGGGAACAGACCGCTATGTCCGCCGCGGAGCTCTGCGCGAAATCAATGCTTGCGGGTGGGGACAAAGCGGCCAGTCCGCCGTTTCAACAAGCTCCTGGAATTCTGGCGCTGGTGTTACCAGGTGTGGTCAAATAGAAGTTACCTGCGCGATCTGGAGGCTTCGAACACACTTGAACCCTGCGGTGCTCGCCTTGGAAGACGGCACGGTCTTCGAGGGCATCAGTTTTGGTGCGCCCGTCGAGCGGGCCGGCGAAGTGGTTTTCAATACCGCGATCACCGGCTACCAGGAGGTTTTTACCGATCCCTCCTACACCGGCCAGATCGTGGTGCTGACCAATCCGCAGATCGGCAATTACGGCGCCAATGAAGCGGACAACGAATCGGCGAAACCGTACATCGAAGGATTGGTGGTGCGCGAGTTCTCGCCGTTGGCGAGCAACTGGCGCGCGGATGAAACCGCTCAGCAATTCTTGACCGGGCACAGCGTACCGGTGATCGCGGGAATCGACACGCGAGCGCTGGTGCGGCATCTGCGGTCGCGCGGCGTCATGCGCGGCGTGCTGTCGGCCACCTCGACGGACTCTACAGAATTGGTCGAGCGAGCGCGGCGGTCGCCATCCATGGCGGGGCTCGACCTGGCGACGCGTGTGTCGACGCCCGCCAAGTATGAGTGGATCAAGAAAGCGGATCCTTGTTCGCCGTCGGATCTCGAAGGCGATGCAGCCGCGTCGCGGTTTCACGTGATCGCCTACGATTACGGAATCAAACACAACATCCTGCGGCGGCTGGTGCAGGTGGGATGCAGCCTGACGGTAGTGCCGGCGGGGACCACGGCCGAAGACGTCATGGCGCTGAAACCGAACGGGGTCTTTCTGTCGAACGGGCCGGGCGATCCTGAGCCGCTCGAGTTCCAGGCGGCGCAAGTCCGCAAGCTGGTGGGCCGCGTGCCGATTTTCGGGATCTGCCTGGGGCATCAGATCCTGGGCCTGGCGCTGGGCGGCAAGACTTACAAGCTGAAGTTCGGACATCGCGGCGCGAATCACCCGGTGTTGAATAAAATCACGGGCAAAGTGGAGATCACGTCGCACAATCACGGCTTCGCGGTCGATCCGGAATCCTTGAATCTCAATCATCTGGAGATTACGCACACGAATTTGAACGACGGGACGCTCGAAGGGTTCAGACATCGCAGCGATCCGGTGTTTTGCGTCCAGTACCACCCCGAAGCGGCGCCGGGTCCGCATGATTCGCGCTATCTTTTCGACGATTTTGTGAAGTTGATGGAGCGCTGATGCCTCGCCGCGACGATCTCCACCGAATCCTTATCGTCGGCAGCGGGCCGATCATCATCGGACAGGCTTGCGAGTTCGATTACTCCGGCGCGCAGGCCTGCAAAGCGCTGCGCGCGGACGGCTACGAAGTGGTGCTGATCAATTCGAATCCGGCCACGATCATGACCGATCCGGACCTGGCCGACCGCACCTACATTGAGCCGCTGAGCGTCGGGTTCGCCGAGGAAATCATCCGGAAAGAACGGCCCGATGCGTTGCTCTCGACGGTCGGCGGGCAAACCGGGTTGAATCTGTCGGTGGCGCTGGCGGAAGCGGGCGTGCTCGACCGCTATGGCGTCGAGCTGATCGGCGCGAAGATCGATTCGATCAAGAAAGCCGAAGACCGGCTGTTGTTCAAGGATGCGATGCGCAAGATCGGACTGGATCTGCCGCAATCGCAGCTTGTGAACAATCTCGAAAAAGGGCTGGAGTTCGCCACGCGGATCGGATACCCGGTGATTCTACGGCCCAGCTTCACGCTGGGCGGAACGGGCGGCGGCATCGCCTACCATCGCGAGGATCTGGAGGAGATTCTCGAACTCGGCCTGGATCTTTCGCCGGTCCACGAAGTGTTGATCGAGGAGAGCGTACTCGGGTGGAAGGAATTTGAGCTGGAGGTGATGCGCGACCTGGCGGATAACGCGATCATCGTCTGCTCGATCGAGAACTTCGATCCGATGGGCGTGCACACGGGTGATTCGATCACCATTGCGCCCGCGCAGACGCTGACCGATCGCGAATACCAGATGATGCGCGACGCTTCGCTGGCGTGTCTGAGGGAGATCGGCGTCGACACCGGCGGATCGAACGTGCAGTTCGCCATCGACCCCAAGAGCGGGCGCATGGTGATTGTCGAGATGAACCCGCGCGTGTCGCGCAGCTCCGCGCTGGCGTCGAAGGCCACCGGTTTCCCGATCGCCAAGATCGCCGCAAAGCTGGCGGTGGGCTATCGCCTGGACGAAATCAAGAACGACATCACGCGCAAGACGCCGGCGTGCTTTGAGCCGACCATCGACTACGTGGTGGTCAAGATTCCGCGCTGGCAATTCGAGAAGTTTCCCGGCGCGGAGCCGGTGCTGGGCACGCAGATGAAAAGCGTGGGCGAAGTGATGGCCATCGGCCGCACGTTCAAACAGGCCCTGGGGAAGGGCATGCGGAGCCTGGAAACCGGGAAGGCTGACGGCGCGGTGAAGTACCTGCCGGAATTGATCGAGCCGCGGCTGATCACGCCCAATCCGGACCGGCTCGGCTACATCCGCTATGCGTTCGAACGTGGATACAGCGAGGAGCAGGTGCATGCGCTGACGTCGATCGACCCGTGGTTCCTGCGGCAGGTGCGGGAGATGGTCGAGTCGGAAAAGAATCTTTCTGAAGTCACGCTTGAAAGTGTTACACGTGACCAGCTTCAGACGTCGAAACGCGACGGGCTTTCGGATTCCCGCCTGGCCCGCGCATGGGGAGTGAATGCGGCGGCAGTTCGGGCGCGCCGCAAGGAATTGGGCGTCACGGCGGTGTTCAATCGAGTGGACACCTGCGCGGCGGAGTTCGAGAGCTTCACTCCGTACATGTATTCGAGCTACGAATCGGAGTGCGAAGCGGCGCCGACAGATCGCAAGAAGGTCATGATTCTGGGCAGCGGGCCCAATCGCATCGGGCAGGGAATCGAGTTCGATTACTGCTGCTGCCACGCGTCCTTCGCGCTCCAGAAGTTCGGCGTCGAATCGATCATGGTCAATTGCAATCCGGAGACCGTCTCCACCGATTACGACACCAGCGACCGGCTGTACTTCGAACCGCTGACCCTCGAAGAAGTTCTGAACATCTGCGACACCGAGAAGCCGGATGGCGTGATTGTTCAGTTCGGCGGGCAGACGCCGCTGACTTTGGCGCTGCCGCTGAAAGCCGCGGGGGTGCCGATCATTGGCACCGATCCTGAGAATATCGACCTCGCCGAGGATCGGAAGCGGTTCGGCAAGCTGCTGGACGATTTGAAAATTCCCTCGCCCGCGAACGGATCGGCGACCAGCGTCGATGAAGCGGTCGCGGTGGCGCGCTCCATCGGATTTCCGGTGCTGGTGCGGCCCAGCTACGTGCTGGGCGGCCGCGCGATGGTGATCGCATACGATGACGATACGGTGCGGCGCTACATGCAGGAAGCCGTGGTGTTCTCGCAGGACCGCCCGGTGCTGATCGACCGGTTCCTCGAAGACGCGACCGAGGTGGACGTCGACGCGATCGCGGATGCAAGCGGAACGGTGCTGATTGCCGGCATCATGGAGCACATTGAAGAAGCCGGCGTGCATTCGGGCGATTCGAGCTGCGTGCTGCCGTCGACTTCGCTGGCTGAGCCGGTCCTCGAATCCATCCGTTCCTATACCGAGCGTCTGGCGCGAGCGCTGCACGTTATCGGCCTGATGAACGCCCAGTACGCGGTGAAAGACGGCACCGTGTACGTGCTCGAAGTGAATCCGCGGGCGTCGCGAACGGTGCCCTACGTCAGCAAGGCGACGGGCGTGCCGCTGCCGACCATTGCGGTGGGGGTCATGCTCGGTAAGAACATCTCGGACCTGACGGATGCTACCGGCGTTCTCAAGGTCCCGCAATTTTTCGTAAAATCTCCGGTATTTCCGTTCAATAAATTCCCCGGAGTCGATCCGACGCTGGGTCCGGAGATGCGTTCAACTGGTGAAGTGATGGGCATCGGCGAGAATTTCGGGGAAGCGTTCGCCAAAGCGCAGTTGAGCGCGGGCATGCCGCTGCCGGATAAAGGACGCGTGTTCCTGAGCGTCAACGATCGGGATAAAGCGGTCGCGGTGGCGCTGGCTCGGAGGTTCACCGAGCTGGGTTTCGAAGTGACCGCGACGCGCGGCACCGCTTCGGCGATCCGGGCCGCTGGGACGCCTGTCAAAACCACCTTCAAGGTGAATGAAGGCCGGCCCAACGCAGTGGATCTGATCAAGGCCGGCTCGCTCGACCTGATCATCTATACCGCGACCAGCGGCGCTTATGCTTTCTCTGACGAAAAAGCGATCCGGCGAGCCGCCGTGACATACCGGGTGCCTTGCATCACCACGATGAGCGGAGCGCGCGCGTCGGTGGAAGCCATCGTGTCGCGCCGAAACGACCCGATTCGCGTGTGGAGCTTGCAGGAGATCCACGGGACGGCTGTAAAAGGGTCCGCTTCATAGCTCGATTATTATTGATATTGAATGGCAGAAATCCGACGCCGTGACGCTCGACGGGAAGATCCGGTCGAAACCATTGCAATTCCGCAGGAAGCGCAAGAGGAGACCATCGAGCCCAAGGTGTCGGCGATCCTGATCGTGTTCAACCAGGCCACGGCGCTGCGGCGGGCAGTTCAGGCGCTGGAGCGGAGCCAGGATCGCGAGCGCCTGGAAATTCTCGTAGTCGATTGTGGGAGCCAGGACGGGAGCTCGCAGATCGACTCGGAATACGAGGGCGTCACCGTGCTGCGCCTGCCGATGCACCTGGGGGCTACGCGGGCGATGAATATCGGAACGCGGACAGCGAAAGCGGATCTGGTTCTTTACTTGTCGCCGAACGTGGAAGTGGCGCCGGACACGGTGAACAAGCTCGCCGAACGTCTGGAATCCGATGCTGACGCGGCGGCGGTGTGCCCGCTGTTGAGCGATCCGCAGGGCCAGGTGGTTTCGCGGGATCACAACATTCGCGCTATGATCGCCGGCGGGGAGTTCGCGGTCCAGATCGATGCCACGCGCGATTGCGTGGAAATGGAACATCCCGGGCTGGACGCCCTGATGGCGCGGAAGCAGTTCATCAAGAGCATGAATTACTTCGATGAGCGTTACGGCCACGCATGGGCGGACGCCGATATGGCCATGCAGGTCCGGCGGGCGCAGAAAAGGATCAAGTTGTATCCCTCGATTGGCGCCACGTATCACGAAGCGCCGGACCCGAACGAAGGAGATCCCTTGTTCGAGGCTGACCGGGTTTTGGGCGCAGCGGCGTTTGTCGGCAAATACGACGGATTCTTCGCGGGTCTGATGTTTCGAATCGGCGCGATTTTCCGCGCACTGGGACGCTTTGATTTTCGCCAGATCGGTCCGCTGGTCAGTGGGCAAAAGCTGGATGGATCGCAGGCGATGTAGCAACTAAACTACTACGGGAGCGTGTACTCGATATCGTAAGAGTGCTTCCCGTCCTCGATCTTGATGGTCATTCGGCCCGCAATCCCCACCAGTTGGCCGGTGCCGGAATCGGGGACGATCGTGACGGTCAACGACGGCTCGCCGCGATTCATAGTGCCGGTGTGTTGGAGGACGAAGGTTCCACTTCGCCCACTGAGCGTTCCGGTCACCCTCTCAATGGCGACATACCCGGCCGACCCCTTGACGTCCGTCATGGCGCTCAGCATTTGCCCCTTGCTGGTTGCTTCCAGATCGCCATGGAACTGCTTATCGATAGTCATCCGTCCCATGGTCGCGTCCTCGAACTTGCCGTCCGGCGTCTGCGGCACTAGCTTTACTTCAAACGCCCCGGTTGCATGATTCGACATCGCTGCCTCTTTCTTTACCGAATTGGGTGCCTGTGCGTAACCGAGGCAGCCAAACCAGCAGACGGCCGCGATCAGACCAGATGTTTTCATTCTCGCTCCTCATTAGACGACGAGGGACCGCGTGATCGCGCTGATGGAAGGCGCTCCACATTGTTTCATCGCCATGGTCAACTCGGCTCGCAGAATCTCCAGAACCCGCTCCACTCCGGGCTGGCCAAACGCGCCCAAACCCCACAGGTACGGCCTGCCGACGCCGACCGCCTTCGCTCCCAGCGCCAACGCTTTGAAAATATCCGTGCCGCGGCGAAAACCGCCGTCGATCAGTACCGGAACGCGGCCCCGCACTGCGTCGATCACTTCCGGCAGGCATTCGATGGTGCCCCGGCCGCTCTCCTCGGCTCGTCCACCGTGATTCGAAACGACGATTCCGTCCGCGCCGTGTTCCAGGGACAAAGCCGCGTCCTCGCGCGTCTCGATCCCTTTCAGGATCAGCTTCATCTTGGTCAGGTTTCTCACCCGATCGACGTATTCCCAGGTCATCGTCGGCGAATTAATCCCGATTTGTCCGATTCCCTCATACATCGGCTTGACATGGGGGTGGCACGCTGAACATTGACGTGTATCCGCCTTGGCCATGCGCTTCTCGGTTTCCGTGTTACGGCCGCCGTTCTGATCGATGGTGAACACCAACACCGGGCAGCCGGCGGTTTCCGCGCGGCGCACGATCTTTTCCGTCGCTTCCCATTTGGTCGGCGCGTAGAGCTGATACCACGGCGGATGCCCCAGCGCCTGCGCAACGTCTTCCACCGAAGTGGAGGTCTGGGTGGAGAGCACTTGCAGCGTATTTTTCGCGCGCGCCGCGCGGGCCGTCCCCAGCTCGCCGTCGGGATGAAACGCTCTCTGGCTCCCGCACGGGCAAATAAAGATGGGAGTCTGCCATTTCGTTCCGAATAGCTCGATGGACGTGTCGACTTGGCTCACGTCGACCAGGCGCCGCGGCCGGAGCTGGATTTTCTTGAACCCTTCGCGATTCGCGCGCAGGGTCGCGTCGTCGTCCACGCCGGTCGCCATGTAGGCGAAATGGGCGATAGGAACGGCGCGGCGGGCGGCCTCTTCGAATTCGAGGACGTTCAAAGCGTCTTTCGGAGTCGCGATGACCTCGGGCTGGGCCAGCGCCAGCGGGCTGGCGGCAAGAAAGCTCAAAAATTCCCGGCGTGAATTCATAGGCTCTATCCTAATCTAAGTTTTTTCACCTAGCCCCCTAACTTTCTTACCATGGCCCTCCGATAGAAGGTAAGCAGGCTGTCCCATTATGCACATGGACGCATTTCTATGGATGTTTCTCCCGGTCTTCGTGGCGGGCGGGAGCGCTCTTTTGTCCTTCTACATTATGCAGGCGCGAATGGAAGTGGCGTTGGCCAAGGAGCGGGAATCGCTGGCCGAAGCTCGCGCCACCATCTCGTCCCAGCGGATCACGATGGAGGAGCGGATCAAGGCTACGGAAGAAGCCACCAAGCGGCATTCTCTCGACGAGTTCATGCAGGATTTTCGGGTGGAGGAGCGCAGCTACGTTCGCGAGAGCAAATCGCTGACCGCCTCGAAGAAAAGCATGGTGATGCAGGAGCGGCTGTTCTTCCGCAACATCCCTCTTTCCAACTGGATCGAGCATGAAATGCTGGTCGAAGAGGGGCACGACCTGGATCAGTTGCCGAAGGAATCCGTATTCGCCGCCGCAGCCGCCGTATCGGGCGAAGGCCGGTTGCCAATCTCAAAGTTCCTGGACGAAGTGAACGTCACTCACCACGCGTCGCCCGATGCGGGAGTCTTGGTGACGGCTCGTATTCCGGCCTTCGGTGCCCAATAGGCGCCAAGCCTTCAAGGCATTGCTTCCAAAGGGATTTTCTCGACGTCCGCTATGACAACCGTATTGGTCCGAATCCGCGACTTGTAAACCGCCCTTATTCAATCCCGTCCTGAAGAGTATGATGGGGCTGATGGCCGAGCCTCTATTGGCCGACAAGTCTGATCCCGCCGTATTGCGCGACTTCAGTGCATGGATGACGTTGGAGCAGCGGCGTGTCTACTCGCTTTGCCAGCGTTTTCTACAAGATCGGGATGAAGCCGACTCCGCCACCCAGGACGTATTCCTGAAGGCCTACCAGGCGCTGACGCGCGATGACGCGGTCGAGCTCGACGACCCGGCCCGCTGGATCACCCGAGTGGCGGTCAATACCTGCCTGGACCGGTTGCGCTCCCGCAAATGGCAGTTCTGGCGGCGCCGGCCGGCGCATGAAGATGAGCAGGCCATTTTGGCGATGGCGCAGTCCATGGCTCCGGAGGCGGAAGATCGCTGTTTCGCCGGGGAGATCGGCCAGCGGCTGGCGCAGGCGCTCGTAAAGCTGTCGCCGCGCCAGAGAGCCGTGTTCACGCTGCGGCATTTCGAGGAGATGAGCCTGGAAGAAATCAGCTCGCTGCTCGGCTTGGATGTGGGGACGGTGAAGGCGCACATGTTTCGCGCCGTTGCGAAGCTCCGCGAGGACCTGCGCGATCTGTACGGAGGAACCCGATGAAGCATCTTACCGACGATGAGTTGATCGACCGCGTATACGCGATCGCTGATGACGATAGCGCTCATCTGGCCGAGTGCAGCGAGTGTGCCGCGCGCTGGCAGGCCTTCGAGCAGCGGCATCGCCAGATGATCCCCGCCGCGCCGGTGACGGGTGAGTTTCTGGCGGCGCAGCGTCGCAAAATTTATGCCCGAATGGACCAGCGGCCTAGCAGGTTGAAGTGGGCGCCAGCGCTGGTGGCCGCGTGTCTGCTGGCGGTGGTCGTGTTGGTGAACCGGCCGGCTTCGGCGCCCGCTCCGCGTGTGGATTCGGGCGACGCTCAGTTGTTCTCCGAGGTGTACTCGATGGAGCAGTCGACCGAGCCTCGCGCCGCCTCCCCGCTCCATGAGCTTTTTGAGGATAATCAGTAGGTCTATGCGGATCTGGTTATGGCTCGCGATTCCGGCTCTCTTGTGCGCACAACCGCGCGGCCCGCGTCCGTGGTGGGACAGCCCTGTCAGCAAGGATCTGAACCTCAGCGATGCTCAGACCAAACAGATCCAGCAGACCGTCGACGATTTCCGCCCCCGCATGCGAGATGTCCGCGCGGCGGTGAGCAAGGCTGAAAAGGACGTCGAGACCGTCTTCAATACGGATCCGGTGGATGAGGTCAAAGCCAACGATGCCATCAATCGCCTGGCGAGCGCCCGTGCGGAGGCCACCAAAGCCGTTTCGCAGATGTCCCTGAAGATGCGCATGACCCTGACCGCGCAGCAGTGGGAGGATCTGCAACAGCGGCAAGGGACCCGGCCGGATCGTCCGGGCGGACCTGGAGGGCGCCGCCGCGGTCCGCCGAAAGCGCCGACTCCGACGCCGCAGGCAAATCAAAAGTAATCGCCGAAGCCGTGGAGGGTTGACATTTCTCACGGCGCCGGGGTATCTGTTAAGTAGGCTCGAACAGGCTAGGGCGCGGTAGCCAAGTGGTAAGGCAGAGGTCTGCAAAACCTTTATTCGTCGGTTCGACTCCGATCCGCGCCTCCAACACCTTATCCTTCAACCTATGGAGCCCTCGAATGAAGACCACGCTTCTGCTCATGGCCGCATTTGCCGCCGCCATCCTTTCGGCTCAGAATCAGCCGGTACTTGGGGAAGAGGCCGTCAAGGTCTCCGACAATGTCTGGGCGATCATGGGTTTCCCCAACATCGCGATCGTCGTCGGGAACCGCGCGACGCTGGTGGTCGATACGGGCCTTGGACCGGCCAACGGCGCGACCATCGCGCGCGTGGCGGCCAAGCTCGCGCCAGGCAACCAAAAGCTCTTCCTTACCACCACACATTTCCATCCGGAGCACGCCGCCGGGGAAGCAGGTTTTCCCCAGGGTACGATCCTGATCCGCGATTCCGTCCAGCAGCAGGAAATGGAACTGCATGGCAAGGAAATGGTGGACATGTTTGCCAGCCGCTCGGCGAAACAGAAGGAACTGCTGGCAAATGCCACGCTCCGCACACCGGATATTACCTTCGACACCGAGGCGAAGATCGACTTGGGCGGCGTGACGGCGCGTCTGCTCTGGTTCGGCGGCGCGCATACCAAAGGGGATGAGCTGACCTTTGTCGAACCGGACCGGACCCTGATATCGGGCGATGTGGTGCAGAACAAGGTGGTGCCGAACATCTTCGGCGACGGCGGTACGCCTTCGAGCTGGCTCGCAGTCCTCGACAAGATCGCGGCGTTGAACGCGTTGCATGTGCTGCCGGACCACAGCGCTCCGGGCGACGGCTCGATGGTTGCGGCGGAGAAGAAGTTCATCAGCGATCTGCGGAACAGCGCTCTGGAGCTCAAGAAGCAAGGGCGTCCCGGCGGATGATGCGGCAAAACAGCTCGCCGTTGAGTTCAAGGCGAAGTACCCGGACTGGCCGAACATGAACGTGACCGGCTTCGTCCGCAGCATTTACGCCGAATAAATTCGATGCCGCCGTTGCTGGGGACCTCCAGCATGCCAAAATCAAGATTCCGGTCAATCTGTAAGGGAGGACCTAATGGCGGCGCTGCGTACCCACGCGATGCGATTTCCAGGCGAGAGTTCTAAATATCGTACGGCCAGAAACCGGCTGCTCACGGCTGAGCGCGATCTGCGCCGGCGGGTGGAGCAGGTCGCCGTTATGCGGCGCAAACTGCCGCTCGGCGGCCAGGTTCCCGAAGACTACGTTTTTGAAGAAGGGGGAACCGATCTCGCCGCTACAAACACGGTGCATTCCGTCAAACTCTCTGAGCTGTTTCGAGGCGGCCTGAATACCCTGGTGGTCTACAGCTTTATGTTCTCGCCGGACATGAAACAGGCCTGTCCCATGTGCACTTCGTTCATCGATAGTCTGAACGGCGCGGCCACGCACTTTGAGCAGCGCGCCAACCTCGCCATGGTGGCCAAGTCCCCCGTAGGCCGCATTCGCGAGTTCGCCCGCGGACGAGGGTGGAACCATTTGCGTCTGCTTTCCTCTGCTCGCAACACCTACAATCGCGATTATCACGGAGAGAATCCCGAGGGAGGGCAGGTGCCGTCGCTCAACGTGTTTGTGAAGCGCGGCGGAAAATTCCATCACTTCTACAACACGGAGTTGGTATTCCTGCCAGGAGATCGCGGCCAGAACCAGCGGCACAATGACATGGCGTGGCCCCTCTGGAATTTACTCGATCTTACCCCTGAAGGCCGCGGCACGGATTGGTTCCCACAGCTTAGTTACAAGAAGTGATTGTATTCTCCTTGCTGTCTTTTATTTCGTCTTTGCAAACGGATTGGGCGCCTTGCCGGCCTTGATCGCCGCCCAACGCCTCTTCGCTGCGTCTGCCATTGCCTTTCGAGCCGAGGCGCTGATTTTGCGCTTCCGCACCCCAAGCACATTGGCGGAAGGCGCGTTCTTGGCGGGCGGACGGCCGCGACGTTTTGCGGGGCCTTGCAGGGCCTGGATCGCGGCGTCGAAACGATTGCGCTCAGCCACCAGCAAGGCGACGATTTGTTCGATCTGCATCATCGAATCGTAACACTAAATCCCAACACTTCAATCATCCTCGGATCTCGTAGCACAGCAACGTATCCTGCTCGCGCAGGTACAGTTTCCCCTGGTAGATCACTGGATGCGACCAGCTTGGCCGGCGGACACCCGGAATATGGAACGATCCGGTCTCCTTGAACCCCTCGGGTGACGCCTCGAACAGCTTCATGACGCCGTTTTGATACCGGAAATACAGGTGGCCGTCGGCGTAAGCCACCGCGGCCGATCCAGTGGCGCCTTCAGGGCGAATATCTCCGCCCCAGCGGACCTTCCCGGTGAGGAACTCCAGGCAGATGGGAAATCCGTTGTTGTGCCCGTGGCCTGCGTACAGAAAATCACCCACCAGGACGAAGCCGCCGTGGTGATTTTGAAATGTGTGCGCGTCCAGGAAGTAAACCTCTTGCGCGTCGACGCCTTCAGCGGTCTTTACAAGTTTCAGAAGGGCTGCTCCGGTCTGATAGCCGGTGGAGGTGAACACATAATCCCCGCGGACCACTGGCGTGGGGATGTTCGCGACGTCGTTCGCCACGCGATTGTAGCTCCACAGCAGCTTGCCGTCGTCGGCGCGCACACCAATCAGGCCGCGGCCGATCAGCTGCACGTACTGCTTCACGCCCGCGCCCTGCGAAATCACGATGGACGAATATCCAGCGCCGTTGCTGCCCTGCCGTCCGAGCCTGGCGCCGCCCGCCCGCCACAGATCCTTTCCGGTGTGTTTATCCACCGCCACCATCAGCGCGCCGAAGCTTCCCGGCGTGAACAGGAGTTTGTCTCCATCCACCAGCGGAGATTCGGCGAATTTCCAATCCGACATCATCTGGCCGTTGTAATCGCCGGCCATGGATTTCTGCCAGCGAATCGCGCCGGTCGCAACATCCAGGCAGACCAGTTCGCCTTCGGTGCCCACCGCATATACGGAGTCCCCGTCCACGGTGGGAGTGCCGCGCGGTCCGCCGCTATCTTCGTCTTCCCATACGGGGCCGATTTTGGTTGCCCAAACCGGGCTCCCATCGGCGAGATTTAGCGCCTCGACGTACTGCCCGTCTCGTTGCCCATCTTTGCGATCGCCCATGGTGAACATGCGATTGCCGGCGATCGAGAGACTGGAGAATCCGGCTCCCAGCCCCTGCGCCTGCCAGGCGAGCTTGGGTCCACCGGGAGGCCACTGCTTCAGCAATCCGGTTTCCGTCGAAAGCCCATCCCGATTGGGCCCGCGCCATCCCGGCCAATCGGCCGCGAGCAAATACAAGAACAGCGGCAGTGGGAGGAGTCGCAACATGCTACCAAAGACGTATCCGGTCGCCTTGTGTTAGGGGAAATTACCGCGGCCAAGCGAAGCGGTCAGTCCCGCCAGTGGTCTACGTCGCAAGTCATGTCCAATCACGGCACAGTGTGCAAAAAGGGGGACTGGCTTAGGACTGGCTCGAATTTCGCCGCTTTTGCGAAAGTTCGTGCCTGTACCCCTTTTTGCCTCGGCCGAATCATGTGCTTCGAGATCAGCGACGCACTACACTAGCCAATCTTGCGCGGAGCCGAGGGATGTAAGCAGACGCGGGTTCGGCCTCCAAGCCTTAACCCCGCAAGTCTAAGCCACCGCTTGCGCTTCCGTGCGGATCGGCACTCCGTGCCGCGCCAGGACCGCCTCGACGTCCGTCTTGGTCAGACGCGACGCATCATAGTCGACCGTGATCCGGTCCAGCGCCGGCGCCACCTGCAGCCGCGCGATTCCGTACGTGCTGTGCGCACTCGAGATCCCCGTGAAATCGTCCTCAGTCAGCGGGCGCAGGAGTTGATAATGGAGCGTCACTTTCGTCATTTGAAGACCTCAGGATACCAGCTTCCAAAGAATTTGCCGCAGCATCCCGAGCCACACCTCCGCATCGTGAGCCGTAAGATCCATGCGCCGCACCAGCCGCCGGATTTTCACACTGGTGGACCCTTCGACGCCGGCGTGCACGTATCCCGACTTCTCCAGCACCTCTTCCAGTAGAGCCGTCAGCCGATCCAGATCCTCCCCGTTCGCCGCGCGCCGCAGCCCCGGAGCCGCCTTCGCCGCCACCGGATTCCGGATAATCTCATACAAGCAAACCGCCACGGCTTGCCCCAGGTTCATCGACCCGTGCTCCTCCCGGGAAGGAATGCGCACCAGCCAATGGCAATAGCTCATCTCGTGATTCGTGAGCCCGAATTTCTCAGACCCGAACAGCAACGCGACCGGAACCGATGCGAGCTTCTTCGCAATCAGCCGCCCGCCCAACTCCAGCCGTCTCAGTGGATGCTCCAGCGCGCGATGCCCCTTCGACGTGGTCCCCACCACCAGCGCGCAATCCGCAATCGCCTCCGCCACCGTCGAATACTCGCGCGCCGCGTCCAGAACCTTCTGCGCTTTCACCGCCGACCGCGCCTCGCGAAACGCCACTTCATACGGATTCACCAGCCGTAACTCGAGGAACCCGAAATTGCTCATCGCGCGCGCGGCCGCGCCGATATTCAGCGGATTCCTCGGAGAAACCAGCACCACCCGCAGCGGATTCACTTCGGGCTTCGATGTACGGCGTCGAGCACGCCATTGATAAACGAAACCGATTGGTCGCCGGAAAACTGCCGCGCCAGCTCCAGCGCTTCGTCGATCACCACCGGCGCCGGCGTTTCCAGCTCGCTTAATTCGTACACCGCCAGCCGCAGAATATTGCGATCCACCACCGGCATCCGCTCCAACCGCCAATGCTCGGATTTTTCGGCGATCCGCCGGTCGATTTCTTCCGCATTCTCAGACGCCCCACGCACCAGCGTTTCCATGAACTCATCAGGCTCCGCCCGCGCCGGCTCATCTTCCTCGGAGGAAAGCGTTTCATAAAACGCGGAGATGGCTTCTTCGATCGCCTGCTTCCGCTGGTCCCACAGAAACAGCACCTGCAAGGCGCGTTGGCGGGATCGATGGCGCGCGGGCATGGCGTCAGAAACGCGCGGCCGCGGCAATTATCGGTGCGAACCGCGCCATCTCGATCGCCGTCATCGCCGCGTCGAACCCCTTGCTGACGCGCGCCTCGGCCTGCTCCAAAGTGTTTGTGGTCAGGACCCCGAACGCCACCGGCAGCCCGGTTTCAAGCGCGACCTGCTGCAATCCCCGCGCCGCTTCGCCCGCCACGTAATCGAAGTGCGGCGTATCTCCGCGAATCACCGCTCCCAGCGCGACGATCGCATGATACCGATGCGTGTGCGCCAACATCTTCGCCGCTAGCGGCAACTCGAACGCCCCCGGCACATGAAACACATCGCAGCGTTCCGAGCCCTCCAGCCCCCTCCGCGCGCTCTCCAGCAGCCGCTCGGTGATGGTCGAATTAAACCGCGCCACCACAATCGCGAACTTCAATCCGCGCGCATCGTGCTTCCATTCGATCTGCTGATTCGACATCGTGGGATAATAAGGTTCCAGCAACATCTTACCGCATGCTCCCCGAGTACATCCGGAATTTCAGCATCATTGCGCACATCGACCATGGCAAGTCGACCCTAGCCGACCGCCTTCTCGAAGTCACCGGCGCTCTTTCCCAGCGCGAAATGATGGAACAAGTTCTGGACACCATGGACCTGGAGCGTGAACGCGGCATCACCATCAAAGCCCACGCCGTCCGCCTGAATTACAAAGGGCAGGATGGAATCGATTATCAGCTCAATCTGATCGACACTCCCGGCCACGTCGATTTCACCTACGAAGTCTCGCGCAGCCTGCAAGCCTGCGAAGGCGCCCTGCTGGTAGTCGACGCTTCTCAAGGCGTCGAAGCCCAAACCCTGGCGAATACCTATCTCGCCCTGCATCACAACCTCGAAATCATTCCGGTCATCAATAAGATCGATCTACCCTCAGCCGAGCCCGACCGTGTCCGCGAGCAGATCGAGCATGTCATCGGTCTCGACGCCAGCGGCGCTCTTCTGGTCAGCGCCAAAAACGGCATCGGCATTACCGATGTGCTCGAAGCCATCGTCCACTTGGTGCCGCATCCCAAAGGTTCGCCCGACGATCCGTTGCGCGCGCTCATTTTCGATTCCTGGTTCGATCCCTACCGCGGCGTCATCATTTTGATGCGCGTCTTCTCCGGCCACATCAAGATCGGCCAGAAAATCCGCCTGTGGTCGAATCAGAGCGTCCATGAAGTGGAGGGCCTCGGCTACCAGTCCCCCAAACCCATCCCGTGCGACGAATTGTCCGCCGGCGAAGTCGGCTATCTCTTCGCGAATATCAAAACCGTCTCCGACGCGCAGATCGGCGATACCATCACCGACCACGCCAATCCCGCCGCCGAGCCTCTGCCTGGCTTCGAGCCGCTGAAAGCCATGGTGTTCGCCGGCCTGTACCCGGTCGAATCGCATGAGCACGGCCTGCTCCGCGACGCCCTCGAAAAACTCCGCCTCAACGACAGCGCATTCACCTTCGAACCCGAAAATTCTGCCGCGCTCGGCTTCGGATTCCGCTGCGGATTCCTCGGCCTTCTTCACCTCGAAATCGTACAGGAACGCCTGGAACGCGAATTTCAAATCGACCTGATCACCACCGCGCCCGGCGTCCGCTACAAAATCACCACCATCGACGGCCGCGTGTTCGAGGTCGACAATCCCACCAAGTTTCCGAATCCGGCCGAGATCAGGCAGATCGAGGAGCCCATCATCGACGCCACGGTGATTACGCGCGAAGAATACCTCGGCGAAATTTTGAAGCTGCTCGAAGAGAAGCGCGGCACTCAGAAAAAGTTCGAATACATCGGCACCGGCCGCGTGCTGCTGGTCTACGAGCTTCCGCTGAACGAGATCGTGCTCGATTTCTACGATCGCCTGAAGTCGGCGTCGCGCGGTTACGCGTCGCTCGATTATCACTTCGCCGGCCATCGCGTCTCGCCCATGGTGAAGCTCGACGTTCTGGTCGCGGGCGAACCCGTCGATGCGCTGTCGATGATCATCCACCGCGATTTCGCCTACGAACGCGGCAAGATTCTGATCGAGCGTTTACGCAAGCTGATTCCGCGCCAGATGTTCGAAGTCGCGCTGCAGGCCGCCATCGGAGGCAAGATCATCGCGCGCGAAACCATCGCGGCCATGCGCAAAAATGTTTTGGCCAAGTGCTACGGCGGCGACATCTCGCGCAAGCGCAAGCTCCTCGAAAAACAAAAAGAAGGCAAACGCCGCATGAAGCGAGTAGGCCGCGTGGAAATCCCCCAGGAAGCTTTCCTGGCGGTCCTGAAAGTTAGCGCCAGCGATCCCGATTAGGGGATACACTAGTCGTAACCGGGAGGCGGGATGAACACCCCGAAAACATTGGCGGCCATTTCCTTGGTCCTGGCGATGCCATTTCTTGCCGCGCAAGGTCTCTCGCCCGATGAAGTGAAGGTCACCAGCCGCCCCTACGCTCCCCAAGCGCAAAGCGTCTTTCGCGTCGATACGAAATCTGTCGACATCGGAGTAGTCGTTCGCGACAGTCACGGCCGCGCGATCTCTGGTTTAACCAAAGACAATTTCCAGATCCACGACAACGGCAAAGAGCGCGAGATAGGCAGCTTTGCCGTGGATTCGAGCGCCGGCCCGGCCGCCCAAGCCACCGCGCCGCAGGCGAGTCCTTCTCTACCTGAGCCTGTCGAAAAATCGGATGCCCCAGCGAAATCCGCTCCATCCCGCCAGCAATTTATCGCGCTTTATATCGACGATGTCAACGCCAAAGACGGTCAGCACCTGAACGACCTGAAGCAAACCCAGGATGCAGCTCAGAAATTTGTGAAAGAGGCGCTCAAACCGGAGGTTCAAATAGGCATATTCACGGCTTCCGGCGCGCAGACGCTCGACTTTACTACCGATGTCGCGAAACTGATTGAGACCATCGGCAACGTGCGGGCGCACGCGCGGTTATCCGAATCCGGTTGCCCTGCCCCCTATCTGGCGTATTTAATCGTCGTTCGTAACGACCGTCAGGCCCTCAACGAATTGATGGCTCCCCGGGACCTGGACTCGAAAGCACAGGTTCGCCAGTGCCGCATATCGGGAATTCAACAGGCCGAAGAAACCTGGCGGCAAGCCCGGCAAATTTCGGCGGACACATTAGACTCGATCGGACACGTGGCCGATCGTCTGGGAAAGATGCCCGGAACCCGCGTCCTATTGCTGGCATCGTCGGGCTTTCTCACCGCGACGCTTGAACAGCAAAGGGACCAGATCGTCAACAACGCGCTCCGGGCGGGGGTGGTTATCAACGCCCTGGATTCGAAAGGGCTATACGAGTGGTTGGAGGCGAACACCAAGGATGTTGCCCTCACCCAGATGTTCGGAATCAGTACGGTCAAAGCCGGTGTTGAACACAACAACTTCGAGACCACCCAGATGGGCCTCCGTCTGGAGACTATGAATGAACCGCTGGCCGCGCTCGCCGAAGGAACCGGCGGGAACTTTTTCCACAACAGTAACGATCTGACCGCCGGCTTCCTGGAATTGGAAGATCCGCCGGAAGCAGTCTATCGCCTGAGCCTTCGGCCTCAAGATGTGCCGGCCGATGGCACGTACCACAAGCTGAAGGTGACGGTACTCCGTGCGCCGCACAAATCCGTGCAGGCCCGGCCAGGATATTTCGCCCCTGCCGCCAAGTCTGAGCCTGATCCGGTAGTCGAATCGTCCAGGTTCGACCGGGAGGTCATGGCCACCGACACCATCGAGGATTTTCCTGTCGATGTCAGCGCGCAACTTGGAAAGCCTTCGGGCGGCACAACCACGCTGGTGGTCTTAGCAAATGTGGACATCTCCAAACTGAACTTCGCAAAACAGGGCGATCGCCGCAAACAGACCATCCGCTTCGTCAGCGCTCTCATCAACGCGGAAGGCGCCATCGTCATTGCCAAGGAAGCGACCATGGAACTGTCGCTCAAGGAAGCCACTTACAACCGGCTCGCGAAAACCGGCCTCAACGCAAAACTTGCCTTGCAGGCGCCCCCGGGAGTCTACAGCGTCCGCGAAGTCGTGGAAGAAACCGCGGAGCGAAAACTCGCCTGTTCCACCCATTCGATCGAAATTCCCTAGGCTTGTTGAAAGGGTAATCCTCCTGGCGGCATTTCCGGTCTAAGAGCTAGAAGTTGGCGTGTCGCAGGGCTCTTGTTATCATGCTGCCCTTGATGTGCGCACCATCCACCACTACCTTGTGGTTACAGTCCCGCAATTTTTCACAACAGCGGCTCGCGAAGCCGCGCGCGCCAAGAGTCTGTGTGAAAACGCGCGAAAAAATGAACGCTTGCCCTGCGAACGTGATCGGAACCGAGCCGCGACGGTTACGGAGCGATTCTTGCCCCTTTTCACACAGGCTCGCAAGCAAGCGGTAACTTCCTCGCATTTTCACATGAGGCCTGTCAGCTGAAATGGTCGGACCGCTCGATCCCGCTGCTTTAAGAATTGATCAAGACGATCGGTAGCGTACGGGCGCACGGGAACTTGTCTGAATCCGGAATATCGGTCTGCCCGATTGAGATCCCACCCACGCCGAAACCGCTACAATAGTCGTTCCATGCCGATCGACTGGTTCCCGCTATGGCTCAGCCTGCGCGTCGCCGTATTGTCGACGGCCGTCGCACTCGGCGCCGGGTTGTGGATCGCCTATATCCTGGCGAACCGCGATTTCCGCTATAAAGAAGTGCTGGACGCGGCCGTCACGCTGCCGCTGGTGCTGCCGCCCACCGTCCTCGGATACTATCTGCTGGTGCTGATCGGGCGCGCCAGCCCGCTGGGGGAGGTATGGGAAAAAGTTTTCGGATCCTCTTTGGTGTTCACCTGGAAAGCGGCCGTGATCGCGGCGTTTTTGCACTCGTTTCCGCTGCTGGTGAAGTCGGCGCGCGCCGCGCTCGAAAGCGTCGACCGCAGTTATGAGCGCGCAGCCCGCACTCTGGGCGCATCCGAATGGCGGCTTTTTTGGCGTGTCACGCTGCCGCTTGCACAACGCTCCATCATGGCCGCCGCCGCGCTGGCCTTCGCGCGTTCCCTGGGGGATTTTGGCGTCACTCTGATGGTCGCCGGGAATATTCCGGGACGCACGCAAACCATCGCAGTGGCCATTTACGACGCCGTGGAGGCCGGCAATGGAGCCGTGGCGCGCACTCTGGTGCTGGTGATCTCGGCCGTGGCGCTGCTGATTCTCACCTTCGCAAACCGGATCGCCGCGCCTCACGTGACCGAGTCACGTGCCAGATGATGATTCAGGCTAAGATTCGCAAAACATTTCCCGCTCGTCCCGATTCGGCGGGCTTTTCCGTCGACGTCGAATTTCAAGCCTCCGCCGGAGTAACCGTCCTGTTCGGTCCCAGCGGATCGGGAAAAACGCTGGCGCTCGATTCCATCGCCGGATTTGTGCGGCCCGATGAAGGGCGCATCCTGCTGGACGACGCGATCCTGTTCGACGGCGCCACCGGCGTCCACCTGCCTCCGCAGGCGCGCAACTGCGGCTACGTGTTTCAGAACTACGCTCTGTTTCCCCACATGACGCTGCGCCAGAATCTGACGTTTGCAGTCGAGAAGCGTCCGCGCCTGGAGAGGCATCGCCGCGTAAACGAAATGCTCGACCGGTTCCGTCTTCAGGACGCCGCGGGCCGCCGCCCGCACGAGCTTTCGGGAGGCCAAAAGCAGCGCTGCTCCATCGCCCGCGCGCTGATCGGCTCGCCGAAGCTTCTGCTGCTCGATGAACCGGCGCAAGGTCTCGATGCCCCGCTCCGCGCCGAGCTCTATGACGTGCTCCGGCAAGTTCGCGCCGAATTCAAAACACCGGTTCTGCTGGTCACGCACGACCTGGACGAATGTTTTGAGCTCGCCGAAGAAATGCTGGTGATGCGCGAAGGCCGCATCGTGCAGAGCGGAACACCCGGCAAAGTTCTGGATCAGCCCGCGAATCTCGACGTTGCGCGGCTGCTGGGCCGTTTCAACCTGCTGGCCGGAGAGATTCGATCGCTCGATCCCGGCCGGAACAAAAGCCGCGTCCTGGTGGGCGAATACGAGCTGGACGGCCCATATTTTCCCGGCCGTTTGAAAGGCGACCGCGTAACCGTATGCGTCCGCCCGGAACAACTGAAAGCGTCGGCGCGCAACGGCCGCCCCGGACCGAATCAGATGCCAGTGGAACTGAAACGCGCCATCGAAACGCCGCAATCCATGCGCCTGGAATTTTCCGGCGGCATCGTTGTGGATTTATCCCGCGCGGAATTCGAGCGCCAGCGCGACAACCAGGAGTGGGTCATCGAGTTTTCGCCCGCTTCTCTGCGGGTTCTTTGAGCATCGCAAAAAATCCAAACACCAGCGCCGGCCAAACCTGCACGATCAAGCGATTATTCGACGTGTTCAAATGCCAAGTGAGATCGTTGGCAGTAATGAGATAAATTCCAAAATCGGCCGCCAGCAACCCCAGCGGCGGCGCCAGCAGCCACCACTGTTTTTTCGAGAATCCAAAGGCCCACGCCAGAATCGCCATCAATAAGAAAGGATGGGCCCACGGAAACCCCAAGGTCCAGAAACTGCCCGCGAACGACCCGATAATTTCGCCCCACCGCCCGCCGGAAACTATCATTTTCAAGGCTTCTGAAGCGGTTTTCGGAAACATGGCTTCGCGGCCGTCTACCAGGAAAATTTTGAAGATCAAGGTCAAAATCAATGGAAATGCGGCTCCCGCGGCGATCCATTGCCCCGCGCGCCTCCCACCGCACCACAGGGCGATTGCGCAAATGAATGCAACGAAAGGCCATCCTTCGTTTTTGGTCCAGGCGGCGAAGCCGGCGAACGCTCCGGACAGGAACAGCATCGGCGGGGACCACTCGCTGAGCGCCAAAAGGGCGAGGCTAGAAAGCAGGTAATAACTCAACGGGATATCGGCGTACTGCGCGGTTGCCTGCGAGATGAATCCTTCGGTGGCCAGCAAAACCAGCACCGCGAGCAGGGCCACGGTTTCTCCCGCCAGGAGCGACACGGAGCCGAAAAGTACGCCGAATGTTACCACTGGTAACATTAATCCGAACCAAGCGGGCGTGGACGCGCGCGTATCGCCGATCAGCGTCCAGGTCCGGGAAATGAAGCTGGAGGTCAAAAGCGGGTATCCGGGATGATTGGTTCCCGTCTTATCCGAGACGGCGTACCTCCAAGTGGTTGAACCACCAGCCAGATAGCGCGCCCGCAGATTCCAGATGGCCGCGGCGTCATATTCGCCTCCGGGACTCGCCGTGAGGCCTTCGGAGACATCGAGGGCGAAAATGCACATGGTCAGAAACGCGGCGCCGCGCAGCGCCCAAATCCACGACGGTTTAGGGAACCGGGAGGGTTCTTTCAGCGCAGGCTTCGACCGAAAAAAGAGCAGCGCCGCGGCGGCCAGCATCGCCGCTTCGGACACGAGCACGGTGGCGCGGCTGGCTATGCCTGCCCAGACGAGCAAGAAGTAGATGGACGACGTGATGCCGGCTCCCAGGCCGACGCCGAGGGAAATTTGCAATATCCACGAGCGGATGGGCATCAAAAGGCGAATGACGATCCAGCCGAGAACCAACGCCGGCAGCATCGCAAGAATATCGATCACTGCGGGGACCTCCGGTAGACCACCGCGCCTCTGCCGCAGTCGCGCACCATCCGGTAGCCGGCTAGGAGGCCGAGCGCCACGTAGTCCCCCTGGTGATCGAAATTGCCGATGGCCCATTCGGGCTTCTGGGTCTCGACCGGAACCAGAGCGCGGGGGGCGACGGCGTATTGCGTGGACATCAGGGCGATGCTGCCGGTGCGTTCGCCGACCGGCATATCGGTGATGTAGCCGATGACGCCGGAGGGCGGGATCAGTCCGAGCGTAGGGGCGAAGCGGACCTCGGAATCGGCGATGCGAAACGGATCAGGCGATTTTGCGGCGAGCTGCTCGGAAATTTTGTAAGAGCTCATCGACGCAAGCAGCGCCAGCAAGGCGACGGCGAACGCTGCGATGGACGCACGAGTCATAACCAACCAGTCTAGCGTTGTACGATGTCTGTGATGATCACCCGCAGACGAGTTTTATCCACCCTGGGTTTTGCCGCCGCCACGGCCGCGGCGCAACGGCGTGAATCCGGCGCCAAGGCGCTTCCGTCCGATTCGCCGATCCTGCAACTGAAGAGCCGCGTGGGGGAAGCCACGCCGATCACGCTGGAGGAGCGGCGCGCGCGCCTGGAACGAGTCCGGGAACTGATGCATGAACACAAGATTGACGCCATGGTGCTGACCGGCGGAACGTCGCTCGAATATTTCGGCGCGATCCACTGGGGACTGAGCGAGCGTCTGTTCACCATGGTGGTGCCGTCCAAAGGCGAACCTTTCTTTGTTTCGCCGGCGTTTGAAGAGGACCGCGCGCGCGAACAGATCGCGCTGGGGCCGGGCGGCAAAGATCCCCGGCTGCTGATCTGGCAGGAAGACGAGAGCCCGTACGCGCGCGTCGCGGCCGGATTGAAGGAGCGGGGCATCGCCACCGGAAACGTGGGGGTGGAGGAGACGGTGAAGTTCGTGTTCTCCGACGGAATCTCGAAAGCGGTTCCGGCGATGAAGCTGGTGAGCGCGACTCCGGTGACGGCGGGATGCCGGTCGATCAAGTCGACGCATGAGATCGCGCTGATGAGGCTGGCTTCGCAGGTCACGCTGCAGGCGTATGAGGCGGCGTGGGAAAAGCCTTCGTGAGGGGATGACGCAGAACGATTTCGCGGGGCTGGTTTCGATGGCGCACTCGCGGCTAGGATTTCCGGGAGGAGCGGGGGTGCAGGTTGGGGAGTATTCGGCGCTGCCGCACGGGTCGGTGACGCCGCAGGTGATTAAAGAAGGGACCATTCTGCTGATCGACGGCGGGTGCCAGGTGGAGGGGTATCATTCCGATCTGAGCCGGACGTTCGTGCTGGGAAAGCCGACGGCGAAGATGAAACAGGTTTTCGATTTCGTCCACCAGGCGCAGACCGCCGCGGTGAAGAAAGCGGGTCCAGGCGTCGCGGCGCAGGACGTGGACGCGGCGGCTCGTAAAGTGGTGGCCGACGCGGGCTATGGAGCGAACTACGATCACTTCGCGCATCGAGTGGGTCACGGGATGGGGATGGATG
Source organism: Terriglobia bacterium (assembly GCA_963842485.1). Lineage (GTDB taxonomy): Bacteria > Acidobacteriota > Terriglobia > Bryobacterales > Bryobacteraceae > Palsa-187. Next base: position 160,725 of record CAWJHI010000018.1, read on the forward strand.
GGCATGAGTGGCCGTACCTGGTGCGCGGGAATACATTGAAGCTCGCGCCCAATATGACGTTCAGCGACGAGCCGGGGATTTATATTCGGGGCGAGTTTGGGGTGAGGTTGGAAGACGACATGCATATTACGGAGAATGGGGCGGAGTTGTTTACGCCGCAGAGTCCGTCGCTGGAGCAGCCTTTTTGACGTCATGCGTAGAAGGTGTGCGACGTAAGGGCCTCTGCGGTCGGGCGATTTCCCATTCGTCCCTGAATCGGTCTGATGGCAAGCGCACGGCGGCCGCTACGCCGTGGTGTCTGGCGTGTCCGTGCCTAATTTGGGCGACGGGCCCCCCAGTTCCTCTACTCGCTCCGCTAGCCATCGGCGAACCGGCAATTGGTCCTCGTCGATTCCAGCCCTAATGACCGCGCTTCGGATCTCGATGAGGCGCTCCTGGAAGCGGTAGTGTATTGGCTGAGCCGAGGACGCCGCCCATAGAGCCTTGGCGACGCCCGGAAGCAATAGAATTCGTTTTAGTTCCTCGGGATTCCCCGCGAATCCACTGTTCTGCCTAGTCCACGAAAGGCAGCTGAGAAGCTCCGAGGCGTTCTGGCGTACAGCCCTGCTGCTCGTGGCGTTTTCCAAAACGGCAAAGAATCGAGTTCGGCCAGCTTCTTGCCAGAGTGGACTGCCGGGATCGAAGAAGCAAAATCGAGTCGCTCTAGTCGCTTTCGCGCCATAAAACTGCAAGTGGGTACCTTCTCTTGTGAAAAGCTCCAGCGCCTCTGAGGTGGCGCGATCTTGGATAATTCGCATGAGCTCATCAATCAGCTTCACCGCCGCGACCGAATCGCCCTCCGAAAAGTACAGAGATCGGTCTGTCCATGGTAATAGGAAACTGATCCAATCAAACCCCGTAATCAGGTTCGTTTCAGCCAGTGACAGGAGGAGCCTTCTTTCCGCCTGCCGAGTCTCCTTGTGAATGGACCGGTTGAAACCGATCCATTTGAGTGACTGACCCGCGATGCTCTGGACTAGGCTGCGACTGAATGTGGGAGTCAGCGCGAAAAACGGTGTCGGATGTTCCAAAACGTCGCCGACCAATTCGAGGCACTCACGCGCTCGTACGAGGAATTCGGTCGCGTCCGATTCCATCTCTGCTTCCGTGGCTTCCTGAAGGTGCTGTTCCCTGGCGCCTACGACCATGCGTAGAAACTCCTGTGCAATGTCCGTCGCCAGGCTGTCCACTTGTGCTGCGTGTTCGGTGAGCTTCGCCTCGAGCGCGCTCCGGTCTTTCGACGCTCTGATTAGCTCGCCGAATTCGCGCTGCGTGATGTCCCTGTGCGTGATGCCGAATCCAGCGTAGTATCCGAGATTCTTACTGCTTTCGAAAATGCGCCGCTCGCTCCAAGCTTTGAGCAGTTTCGCCAAGCGCGATTGTAGAGCGCCGTCGGAAGGGACGGATTCTTTGATCACTGCGTCTAGGTGCTCGTCAAAGGAGGGCTGACCAGACTTTCGCGGTAGGTATGCGCCAACTTGGATGACATTCTCGTTCCCGTTCCTAAGGAAATCCTCGATGAATCCGATCGATTCGAGCCGTACAAGCTGCCCCATCAGGAAGTCAATCCATTGGATCTCGGCCGGATCGTGCCGCCTCATATGGGGGCCAAGTGTCATCAGATTACGAAGCAGGGCTTTGAGCTTGCGTGGCGTTTCTGGCAGTAGGTCGGAGTTTTGTTCGACCACGGCCAAGTTCATCCACGGGCACAATTGCTGGATGTGGTACTTCACGAGTTCCATCCGCTGACCCGCCGTTGGGGCCGGCAGTGAAAATGAGAAATCGAAAACTTTATCGATAAAGGCCTTTCCGTCTCCCCATGCGCTGTTTACGCGCATCAATGTCTTTGAAATGATCTCTTCGTCAAACGCCACGAGGAAGCAGAACCCTGGCAAATCGAGCAGGTCGCGCAGCCCTAAGAGAAGTTGAGGAACGAGTTTAGGGTCCGTCCGATCTAGGTCGTCGATAAAAACCAATACTCGATATGCATGGAGCTTTTCTCGGAGCCTGCGGATCTGCTCTCCGTCGGATCTTAGCCATTCCTTGATCGCCGCACGACTGAATCCAGCGAGCGCCTTAGCGTACTGATTGAGTTCTGCGAGCTTGTCCAACGGTTCAGTTTTCTCAGCAAGGAACTTGATGTGCCAGCTCCGGACTTCCTCCACTAGAAGGCCTTCTCGGTCTAGGGCGTCAATGAATGCCTCAAGCACGATGCGCCACAGGCCATCAACGTTTTCAGCGTGGGAAGGATTAACCCAGAAAGAGACCAAGCCATCTGAGTTTGCTTGAGTCTCGACGAACCGCATGAGGCTCGTCTTACCCTCACCCCATTTTCCATAAATTCCGATTCGGCAGGACCAATCTTTGGGGGTCTCGCGAACGATTGCGTAGACATCTTTCGCCAGGCGCCATCGACCTAAGAGGTCCTCTGTCATCAGCGAAACCGGGCTCTCGAAGCTCTTCGTTTGCAGGTTCATTTGTTGCAGCGATCTCTATTATACTTGCGTCGATTTGATCCTAAAGTCGATCCCTATTTGAGAAATCAGTCCACGCGGATTTCCGCTTTTCGGGCTCGGCGCGTTGGCGTCCGACGACGAGTAGCGAGGTCTTTGGCTGTTGATTCGAGTCAAGGCCTCCGTCCGCAGTTAAGTGAGCACCCCTAAGGTCGCCGCGTTCGACAAGCGGCTACGCCCGCTGTGCGGCAAGCGGACGGGCGGATGACTGACTCTTCGGCGCGAATTTGATTATCAAACGCGAACCGGTCGCTTTCGCCAGGCGCTCCAGGGTGCGCATCGACGGGCGGGCTTGGCCGCTCTCCAGGCGGGCTACGACCGGTTGGGTCGTTCCCATCTTGCGGGCTAGCGCTGCTTGCGTAAGACCGGCTCGGTTTCGCGCGTCCATTACGGCCGAAGCCAGCACGAACTCTTCCTCAAGCGCCGCGTATGCCTTCCGGTACTTCGGCTCTTTCATCCACTTCTTGTGCAAGTCCGATATGCGTGCCATGGCTATAGGTCTTCCGGCTTGAGTCCAGTCCGCTTGGCGATTCTCGCCAACATTCGTGGTCCTACCTCGTCCTGGTCGTGAAATGTAAACTCGTAGTCTTGCCAGTCGGGCCGTGCGAGCATTCGGTGGGAGCCGCGCTGGCGCTTCGTCCGCCAGCCGATCCTCTCCAGTGCGGCTAAAACCCGCCTCGCCTTACTGGCGGACCAGGTGCTCATCTGGAATGGTGAATGAAACCGCTAGAGACGACGACGGAAGCTCGCCGTGGGCGATGCGATCCGCGATTACTTCGATTGCGAGGCGTTCGGTGTTGCTGATTGCTTCCTCCCGAGTCTGCCCGTAACACATCACGCCCGGAAGTTCGAGAGCTTCCGCGATCCAACGGCCGTCCTCTTCGCGGTCAAGGTCGATGGTCAGTTTCACCCCTTCATCGTATCGCCAAGTCACGAGATCGAGGTAATCTTGATCTTATGTATGAAGTCACTCGACGCGGTTTTGCCCTTTCTATGCTCGGCGCGATGGCGGCGCTGGGGGATGCTAAAGATGACCTGGCGGCGTTGACGCTGGCGGAGGCTTCGGCGCGCATACGGTCGCGGGCGGTTACGCCTACACAATTGGTGGAGGCTTGTCTGGCTCGCATACAGGTTTATAACCCGAAGGTGAACGCTTTCATTACGGTGCTGCGGGAATCGGCGATGAGGCAGGCTCGGGAGCTGGAAGGGGAACAGGCGGCGGGGAAATTTCGTGGGCCGCTGCATGGGATTCCGATTGCCCTTAAAGACAACATCGATACGGCGGGCATACGGACTACGGCGGCTAGCGCGGTGTTCGACGATCGGGTGCCGGCGGAAGACGCTCCGGTGGTCACGCGGTTGAGGGCGGCGGGGGCGATTTTTATCGGGAAGGCGAATCTGCACGAGTTTGCGTTCGGAGGGAACATCAGCGACCAGTTATTACGGGCCGGTGCGGAATCCGTGGGCGCTGGAACGGAATCCGGGAGGATCGTCGGGAGGGTCGGCGGCGGCGGTGGCGACGGACCTGTGCTTTGGGGCGCTGGGGACGGATACGGGCGGGTCGATACGGACGCCGGCATCGTACTGCTCGACGGTGGGGCTGAAGCCGACTTATGGGCTGGTGCCGATTCGCGGGATTGTGCCGCTGACGTTGTCGCTGGATCATTGCGGTCCACTGACGAAGACGGTGGAAGATGCGGCGCTGATCCTGAATGTGCTGGCGGGGTATGACCGGTTGGATATTACGAGTGTCGAGCACGCGAAGGAAGATTATGCGGCGGGGATGAAGCAGCAGGTGGCGGGGCTGAGGCTGGGGATTCCACGGGCTCCGTTTTTCGACATGGTGGACGCGGACGTGGGGAGCGCGGTGGAGGAGGCGATTGGGGTGCTCGCCAAGATGACGAAGAGCGTTCGGGATGTGACGCTGCCTCCTACCGGGAACTTGAGCTTGAACGCGGAAACGTACGCTTATCACGAAGAATATTTCACGCACGGCGCGGGCCGGTATCAGATTCCTACGCGGAGATCGCTGCAGAATGGCGGGAATGCGAAGGCGGCGGATTATGTACGGTCCTTATGGAAACTGGAGCTGATCCGGCGGACGATCGACGATGCGTTTACGGATTTTGATTTAGTGGTGCTGCCGACGCGCAGGCATACTCCGCGGACGGTGGATGCGTCGATTAAGCGGGAGGAGACGGATAAGCCTCGGAATCCGGAGCTGGAGAATACGGGTCAGTTCGATGTTTACGGGATTCCGGCGATCTCGATTCCGTGCGGGTTCACGGTGGCGGGGCTGCCGGTGGGGCTGATGATCGCGGGGCCGCGCTTTTCTGAAGGCCGGGTGCTGGCGCTGGCGAAAGCTTATGAGCGCGCTACGGAATGGCATAAGCGGCGGGCGCCGATCAGGCCGGATACGATCGTGCCGAAGCTGGCGGTTACGGAAGACCAGGAATAATCGCGATGCATATCGATTTGAATTGCGACATGGGGGAAATTCCCGAGCAGATCGCGGATGGGACGCAGGAGTCGCTGATGCGGTCGATTACGTCGGTGAACATCGCTTGCGGGGGGCACGCGGGCGATGAGGCGATGATGCGGACTACGATCGAGCAGGCGCTGCGATGGAACCTGACGATCGGGGCGCATCCGGGGTATCCGGATCGGGAGAACTTCGGGCGGCTGGAAATGGACATGCCGCTGGGCGAGGTGGCATCGACGGTGTTTGAACAGGTGCGGAGGCTGGTGGAGATTGCGGCGACGTATGCGACGGCGATCGTCCACGTGAAGCCGCATGGGGCGCTGTACAATCAGGCGGTGAATAAGCCGGCGCTGGCGCGGGCCATCGCGGAGGGAGTGGCTCGGCTGAATAAAGACGTGGTGCTGGTGGGACTGGCGGGAGCTGGGTGGTCACGTAGCCGCGGGGCGCTGTACAATCAGGCGGTGAATAAGCCGGCGCTGGCGCGGGCCATCGCGGAGGGAGTGGCTCGGCTGAATAAAGACGTGTGCGGCGCGGGTCGCCGATGCTGGGGGTGTTTCGGGACGCGGGATTCAAAGTGGCGGCGGAGGCGTTCGCGGACCGGAGATATGAGCCGGATGGGACGCTACGGTCGCGCAAGTTTGAAGATGCGCTGATTCGGGACCCGCAGAAGGCGGGGGAACAGGCGGTGCGGATCGCGCGGAAGGAAGGGGTGGTCGCGTCGAATGGAGCGACGGTGCAGGTGAGTGCGGAGACGATTTGCATTCATGGGGATACGCCGGGGGCTCCGAAGATCGCGGAGATGGTCGCGAAGATGTTGCAGGATGCAGGGGTCGGGTTGCGGCCGCTGGGGAGCTAGATTTCTGAGAGTATGTCGATGAAGAACCCACCGCACCCTGGAGGCTTTGTACTTCGTCAGTGTATTGAGCCGTTGGGCTTGAGCATCACGAATGCCGCCGCCGCCCTCGGAGTTGCGCGCACCACGCTATCGGAACTCGTGAATGAGAAGCGCGGCATTTCTCCGGAGATGGCCGTGAGGCTGTCGAAGGTCTTCGGCGGCAGCGCCGAAAGCTGGCTGGTCCAACAGGCGCAGTATGATCTTGCCCATGTCCGCGCGGATCGAATGAAGCTGAAGCGTCTGGAATTGGTGTAAGGCACTTCGATGTATGCGTCGGTCAATGACTGGCTGCTTTCGGTTGAGCAAGTTTGAGGATGCGCTGATTCGGGACCCGCAGAAGGCGGCGGAACAGGCGGTGCGGATCGCGCGGAAGGAAGGGGTGGTCGCGTCGAATGGAGCGACGGTGCAGGTGAGTGCGGAGACGATTTGCATTCATGGGGATACGCCGGGGGATCCGAAGATCGCGGAGATGGTCGCCAAGATGTTGCAGGATGCGGGGGTCGGGTTGAGGCCGCTGGGGGGCGTAGCGCGCCACTGGTGTAGCGTTGCTTTGATCGCCAGCTTCGGGTGTAGGCCTAATCCAAAGATCGAGACTGACTTGCCCGGTGGTTACCTTGCGGAAACGGGCCTGCTCGAGCGTGTGTTCAGAACGCGGCCAATCTCTTGCGACAGTCCTTCAAGTCAAATCCCGATTGTGGAGCGTCGGTGCTTCTCCGCTGCAGCTCAAAGACTCCGTTCTGCCGATTGGGTGAGTTTACGACGTAAGAGCCCGTGAGTTCGCCGTCGTGCCATTCGCCTTGAAAGCTGATTGAGAACATCAGGCTCTTCGAGTCAAACGATACTTGTGACCCTTGGACTGTGCCCTGGAGTGCCCCGCTGCCGTAAAGCGGCCGCTTGATTGCCAAACAACCGAAAATGGTTCCGCCTTCCTCCCGGATCGCAATTCCGAAATGGGCCGATTCACCAACGGTCGTGTTATGTACAATGCCCGCGTAGGAACCGGTGACATGGTCGTTCGAAGGCGGAGGAAGTGCAGAGGAGGACGCCGCAGCAGCGTTGCCGTGCGCGACATCCAAAACTCTGAATTTCACTCGAACTTCGTTTCCCGCGTTCCCCCACCTACGCGCGGCAACCCACATCGTCGGGCCTTTGATGTCGGATTTGTAATCCTCGCCGGGGATGAGCCAAATGCACCCACTTCCCAGGTTAGCCGCGTGGCACTCGATCGTGTAGAGGCTGCCGCTCGCTTCGACGAGGTTGTACACCTCGATGGACCGCATAGTGACCGGAATGACGCTTGGCGGCGTCGTGACTGTGTCGCAGTCCACCTTCAGGGTCGTCCAATAGCCCCAATCAGCGCCGCTGCCATAGCAGGTCGTGTTGCTCCGTCCGGGCTTGGTGTAGTACGCGGTTGTTTCATGCGGAATCACCCGATAAGAAACAGCATGAACCAGCAATTCGCTTCGACCGTCTTCACCGAACGCAGGAACGAACAGCACGACGAAAATGGTTGCACACCATCTCGCGATTCTCATTGCTGAATGATCGAGCAATTACCATACGCACGTCAACGCGCGCAGGGGCCGGTGGCGAAATCTAGCCTGGCAGAATTTTTGAGATGTCGTTGTAGATTACGAACACCACTACCACCATCAAGAACACGAAGCCGACCTTCACCACTGCTTCCTTCACCTTCAGATCCAGCTCCCGGCGCAGGAGCATTTCGATCAGCAGCATCATGATCACGCCGCCGTCGAGGATCGGGATCGGAAGCAGGTTGAAGATTGCCAGATTCAGGCTGACGGCGGCCATCAAGCTGAAGAAAGAAGCTGCGCCGGCGCGGGCGGCGTCGCCGGACATGGCGGCGATTTTTACGGGGCCTACTATGGACTTTGGAGACATGCGGCGCTCCAGCATGCCTTCCAGGAATTGGAAAATCAGCCTGGCGTTCTGCATGTTCCAGCGAGTGGATTCGCGCAGTGCCGCGGTGAACGGAAGTTTCGTGATTTCGATTTTCGGTTCCGCGGTCAGCCCGATCATCCAGTGCGGGGCGCCCTGATTGTCGATGTCGGATTTCACCGGCGTGACAGTCACCGTGTGTTCCTGGCCCGCGCGAGAATAGACGAGCTCGACCGGGCGGCCGTCGGTGGCTTTTTCGATCTCGGGCAGTTTCGAAATGGAGCGCAATGGCTGGCCGTTGGCACTCACCAGAATGTCGCCGCGCTTCAGGCCCACTTTGTCCGCTTCCATTCCGGGGACGATGCTGCCGACCTGCACGTCCGATTGCTGGTCCCAACCGGCATAGCCGAAACCTTCTTTTTCGTCGAGTAAGGGCGTGACGGGAATATGAAGCTTTTCGCCGTTGCGCATCACCCAGACCTGCATGGGGCGGCTGGCGCTGGCGATCTCCTTGAGCGCGATGTCTTCCCAGTTGGGATCCACCGTGCTGTCGATCTGGACCACCTGGTCACCTTCATGAATGCCGGCCTTGGCGGCGGCTCCAGTGGGAACCAGGTACCCGACCAGGGGATCGCGCGGGGTGGGAACTTTGGGGAAATGCTGCATGAACAATCCGGTGAGCAGCACGATGGCGAGCAGCACATTGATCGCGGGTCCGGCGAAGGTGATGATCAGGCGCTGCCAGCGAGGCTTGGCCATCAGACTGCGCGGATCGGCGGCGGCTTCTTCATCGCCGGGCTGATCGCCCGCCATTTTCACGTAGCCGCCGAGAATGGGCAGCGCGGAAAAGCGGAAATCGGTATCGCCGTATTTGAAGCCGAACAGGCGCGGGCCGAAGCCGAAGCTGAAGGTCTCCACTTTGACGTCGAACCAGCGAGCCGCTACGAAGTGGCCGAGTTCGTGGAGCAGGATCATCACTCCGATCAGAACCAGGTACCACCAAATATTTTCTAAAAAATGCATATAGCTTATTTACGCGCGTAAGGCTGCTTCGGTTGGAAGCTTTTCACCCCACCTCGATTCTATGACGTTTCGAGCGGCTTGTCTTGACAGGCGATCGATTTCGAGTACTTCCGGTACTGAACCGGGTTCACGCAGGGGGACTTTTTCCAGGGTTTCGGCCACAGTCGCCGCGATGGCGGGGAAGGAGATCCGGCCGTTTAAGAATGCTTCCACCGCGATCTCATCGGCCGCGTTCAGCGTGACGCAAGCCGATCCGCCAGCTTGATAGGCCTCGAAAGCCAGCTTTAGAAGAGGAAATTTATTGTAATCGGGTGGATCGAAGGTCCACCTCGCGGACTGGGCCCAATCCAGGCGCGGCACAGGAGCATCGGCGCGATCGGGGTAGGTCAGTGCGTACTGGATCGGCATGCGCATATCGGTCGCCGATACCTGGGCGATTACACTGCCATCAGTGTACTCAACCATGGCATGCACTTTCGACTGCGGATGCACTACCACCTCAATATCCTTCGGCTGAAGGCCGAAAAGCCAACACGCCTCGATCACCTCAAAACCCTTGTTCATGAGACGTTGCGGAATCGATGGTGACGCGCTGGCCCATCTTCCAGGTTGGATGATTGAGGGCCTGTTCAGGCGTCACATGGACCAGATCGGACGCGGGGGTTTCACGGAACGGACCACCGGAGGCGGTTAGAATCAGCTTGGTAACCTCGTGACGGCGGCCGGCGCGGAGACATTGGTGGGCGCCGTTATGTTCGCTGTCTACAGGGATCAGCTCCGCTCCAGAGACCTGCATTGCGGAGATGACCAGGCGTCCACTGGCGACCAGCACTTCCTTGTTGGCGAGGCCGACACGCTTGCCTAGCCGCACGGCTGCGTAGGTGGCTTCGAGACCTTCGACGCCGACGATAGCCGACATCACGAATCCGGCTTCAGGCGCGGAGGAGGCGGCGATACGGGCTTCCGGTCCGGCGGCTAGCTCTGGAAAGGGAATTCCTCTAAGCCGAAGCGCACGGCACAGGTCATCGAGAGCGCAGTCATCGGCGACGACCGCTACTTTAGGATGGAATTCGGCAATCTGCTCGACCAGCAACGTTACATTGCGGCCGGCAGCCAGGGCGTAAATGCCGAAGCGGTCCGGCCATCGACGCACGACGTCCAGCGTGCTGGTCCCGATGGACCCGGTGGATCCTAAAAGGGTGAGAAGTGTCACTCGACTCCGATGATAACACTACCCCTAATCGAGCGATACTATCTTACGTTGCCGGCTTACGTTACCGGTTGGATTCGACTGCCCTCGGAACCCTGAACCTCTTTTCCTAACGTTGGACCCCAAAGGGGCGCCGGGGAGGTTTGCTTCAGGGGTCTTTAATGAGGTTAGTCTCGCTTTGGTGGGAGTTGCCTCCCCGGCTTGATTCCAATATTAGTATACTGTCGGACGGATTGCAACAGTTTTTTGTAGAAATACCTTAGAAAATTTTGGCGGGCCCTGATCCTGTGTAGTAAGTTGTTCTGTTACAGTTGTTTAAATCCATAGTACGCATTACAAAGTACTACGTGATGGAGCGTATCCGGCAGCTGACAGGCCTTATCCTGCCGGGATTTGGGCTAGGTCTTGACCTCTATCCGGGCCCAATCTTCCAAAACCCGAATCGCGGAGCAGAAGTCGTCCTCGCCGTAACCGCTGGCGATAGCGGCGCGGAGCATCTGCTCGGTTAGGGCGGTTGCGGGCAGGGGAACATCCATGGATTTGGCGGATTCGAGGGCGAGGCCGATGTCTTTTGCCATCCACTTGGTGGCGAAGTTGGTGGTGAAATCGCGCGCGAGGATAAACGGGGCTTTGTAGGAGATCAGGCCGCTTTTGGCGGCGCTGTTATTCAGGATGTCGAGCATCAGGTCGGGCGGTACGCCTCCCTTGGTCGCGAGCACCATACCTTCGGCGAAGGCTTGCATGATGTTCGCCAGGATCAGGTTTTGGGTAAGCTTGGCTTGCAGGCCTTGGCCGGCGGCGCCGCAATAGTAGAAAACCTTGCCCATCAGATCGAGATACGGCTTGATTTTGTCGTAAGCGGCCCGATCGCCACCGATCATGAAGGTCAGGGTCGCGTTCTCGGAGCCGGGCTTGGAGCCGGTGCAGGGGGTGTCGAGGAAATGGGCGCCTTTGGCGGCGAACGACGGCGCCGATTTCTTTGCTGACGGCCGGCGCAGATGGTGCTGCAATCGGCGATCACGGCGCCGGGGCGGACGCCCTCGATCAGTCCCGCGGGGCCGCAGGTGATGGCGCGGGCCATGGACGCTGTCGCCGACGCAGTAGAAGATGAAATCGGAGCGCTCGGCTACCTCTTGGGCGTCGCGCAGGCGGTGGCGTTGCCCTCCTTGGCGAGCTGACTTCGCTTTCGCACCCCGATTCGACCACAGGGCGACTTCGTTGCCGCTTTTGACCAGGTGCCGGGCCATCGGGTAGCCCATGAGGCCGAGTCCGAGAAATCCGAGGTGTGCCATAGAAGTTATGATTCTATCAATGAAGCCAACAGCGCTGGTAACCAAACGCGTTTATCCCGAGGCGATCGATTTTCTGAAGGAGCATGCCGAGGTGGATTACGTCTCGAATGACGACGGTCTTTCGGCGGCGGAGCTGCTGGAGCGGGGGCGCGGGAAGCAGGCGATTGTCAGCCAGCTGGTGGACAAATTTACGCGCGATGTGATCGCCCAGTTGGACAAAAGCGTGCTCATCATCGCCAACGTCGCGGTGGGATTCGACAATATCGACGTCGCGGCGGCCAGCGAGCGGGGCATTCTGGTGACGAATACGCCGGACGTACTGACTGACACCACGGCCGATTTCGCGTTCGCGCTGCTGATGGCTGCGGCGCGTCGCGTGGTGGAGGCGCACGAGTTCGTTCATTCGGGCAAATGGGGACGCTGGACCATCGACATGCTGGTGGGACAGGACGTGCATCATCGGACGCTGGGAATTCTCGGGCATGGGGCGGATCGGGCAGGCGATGGCGCGGCGCGGGGCGGGGTTTTCGATGCGGGTGCTGTATCACGACGCGATGCAGGTGGACTGCGCGGCTGAGTGCACCGAGCAAGGAGCGCGTATTGCGCGAATCGGATTTCGTCAGTCTGCATGTTCCGCTGTCGGAAGCGACTCGCCACTATATCGGGGAAGCGGAACTGCGCATGATGAAGCCGTCGGCGATTCTGATCAATACTTCACGCGGTCCGGTGGTGGACGAGGCGGCGCTGGGGCGGGCGCTGAAGGAGAAGTGGATCGGCGGCGCGGGCATCGATGTTTTCGAGCAGGAGCCCAAGGTGCATCCGGGGCTGCTGGAGAGCCGGAATGCGGTGCTGGCGCCGCACATCGGATCGGCGTCGGTGGATACGCGGCGGGGGATGTCGATGATCGCGGTGGAAAACGCGGTAGCGGCGATAGAAGGACGCCAGCCGAAAAACCTGCTTAATCCTGGTGTATGGAATTCAGCCGCTTCCCGGCGAGGAGCCTGAGGACCAGCAGATCGGACGGCTGAAAGGTGGTGACCGGGATGTTGTTCACGTCTTCATCGCGATCCACTACGTGGCTGCGGATCATGACCCGAAGCTGTTCCACGGAAATCCCGAGTTCTTCGGCGGCCTCGGCCTCCGAGTACTGCGATTTCCCGGTTCTGGAAAATTGCATTTCGAGCACGCTGTTCCTCACTTGCATTGTGAAGGATGCGGGGAGCGCGCCCAATCGGTAAGAGCGCTTATTTACGCTACGGTATCGCCTGACGTACCAATGTACTAAGGGAACCATGGGCCGCCTTTTGTCTCCTGGCAGAAGCTAAAATCGAATTAATGGCTGACACCAAGTCTCTTCTGCGTTCGTCCACTGAAGTTCTGACTCGTGGATTCGACCCGCGCCTGTCGGTGGGGTCGGCACGGCCGGCGGTGTTCCGGAGCTCCACCTATGTATTCTCGAGTCCGGAGGCGGCCGAGCGGGCTTTCGACCTGATGGGCGGGCGCGCGACCGCGGAACCGGGTGAACATGTGGACCTGGTGTACTCCAGATTCAATCATCCGAACGCGGAAATTCTGGAGGACCAGATTGTGCCGCTGGAAGCAGGGGCGCAGGCGGCGCTGGTGTTCAACTCCGGCATGGCGGCGATCATGACGGCGCTGTTCGCGTTTGTGCGGCCGGGGGACACGATCGCCTACACGGTGCCGGTGTACGGCGGAACGCAGAAGCTGATCGAGAATTTTCTGTCGGCATGGGGAGTGGCCGGTATCGCGATGCCGGCGGGTCGGGCGGATCGAATCGACGAGCTTCTGGCGGCGGCGAAGAATCTTGCGGGTGGTGCTGATCGAGACGCCGGCGAATCCGACCATCATCATGACCGATATTGACAGGGCCACGAAGACCGCGGCGGCCGTGGCCGGACAGAAACCGCTGGTGATGGTGGACAACACCATGCTTGGGCCGGCGTTCCAGCATCCGCTGGAATTGGGGGCGGACGTGGTGCTGTACTCGGCGACCAAGTATCTTTCCGGATTCAGCGATCTGATCGGCGGCGTGGCGCTGGCTCGCGATCGGGGCCTGGTGCAGAAAATGCGGTCGATGCGAAGCCTGTTTGGAAACATCCTGCAACCGGACGAGTGTTGGATGCTAGACAACCGGCTGCCTACAGTCGGGTTGCGGATGAACCGGCAAAGCAAGAACGCGCAGCGCGTGGCGGAGCGGCTGGCAGGGCATCCCAAGGTGAAGAAGGTCCTGTATCCGACGCTGTTCGACGATCCGGAGCAGATTCGCATTTTCAAATCGCAGTGCGACTTTCCGGGCGGGATGTTTTCGCTGGAGCTGCGCGGCGGGAAGCCGGCGGCGTTTGAATTCTTGAGGAATCTGAAGATCGCGCGCAATGCGGTTTCGCTCGGTGGAGTGGAAACGCTGGTGTGCCATCCGAAGACGACCACGCATTCCGGATTCACGGAAGAGCAGTTTGCCGAAGCGGGGGTGACGGATGGCCAGGTTCGCGTGTCGATCGGCATCGAGGACTGGCGGGATCTGGCGGAAGACTTCGAGCAGGCGCTCGAAGCCGTGTGACTACGAGCATTCGCGCTGCGACGCTCGATGACGCCGAGGCCTTAATCGGGCACCGCAGGGCCATGTTTTTCGAGATGGGCTATCGCGACGACGCGGCGCTGAAGGCGATGATGGCCGCGTTTCGTCCGTGGTTGCGGCGCAAGATGGAGTGCGGAGATTACCTGGCGTGGGTTGCGGTGGGGCCGGGAGACGCGATCGTTGCCGGCCTGGGTTTGTGGCTGATGGATTGGCCTCCGCACATGATCGGACGCACGGCTAACGCGCGTCGAGGCAATATTCTCAACGTTTACACCGATTCGGCTTACCGGCGGCAGGGAATCGCGCGCGAAATGATGAACATCGCGCTCGACTGGTGCCGCAACAACGGCATGGGCGCGGTAATCCTGCATGCGAGCGAGGATGGCCGGGCGCTTTACGAACAACTTGGTTTTCGCGCCACTAACGAGATGCGCCTGATGCTCGTCTAAGAGTACGGGCTGTTCTGGGGGCTTATGCGTTTTCTGTGTTCGCTGGTTCTGGTTTCCGCGATTTGTTACGCGCAGAAATTTAATGGGTTTGATGCGACGTCGCTGGACAAGTCGGGGGACCCGTGTGTCGACTTTTATCAGTACGCTTGCGGAGGGTGGATGGCGGCGAACCCGATTCCCAGCGATCAGTCGCGGTGGGGGCGTTTCAACGCGTTGCAGGAGCGGAATCGCGCGGTTTTGCAAGGCATTCTGGAAGCTGCGTCCAGCGCTAAACCCGGCCGCAGCGTGACCGAGCGCGAGATCGGAGATTACTACGCAGCGTGCATGGATGAGAAGGCGATCGACGCGCGGGGGATCGCTCCGCTGAAGGACGATCTGGACCGGATCAATGCGATGCGCGACAAGGCCGCGATCACCGACGTGGTGATTCATCTGTATCGAATCGGGTCGCAGCCATTTTTCCATTTTTCGCTCGTCGCAGGACGCGAAGGATTCGACGCAGATGATCGGAGATCTGGATCAGGGAGGGCTGGGACTGCCGGAGCGCGATTATTATCTGAAGGACGACGCGAATTCGGTGGAGCTTCGCAAGAAATATTTCGCTGCACGTGCAGAGGATGTTCGAGCTGATAGGCATCCCCGCGGCGGAGGCGGCGAAGAAGGCGGACGTGGTGATGGCGATCGAGACGGCGCTGGCCAAAGGGTCGCTCGATATCATTTCGCAGACGGGATCCGAACAAGGTGTATCACAAGCTGTCGGTGAAGGAGCTGGCTTCGCTGTCGCCGACGTTCGACTGGCCGAAGTTTTTCGAAGGCGCCGGCGCGACCCGCGATCGACAGCCTGAACGTGGATGTGCCGCCGTTTATGCGGGCCATGGAAGCGCAGCTGGTGCGAGACCAGTCTGGACGATTTGAAGACCTATCTCACCTGGCACCTGGTGCACGATTCCGCCGACGTGCTGCCGGTGAAATTCCAGCAGAAGACCTTCGAGTTTTTCGGCAAAGCACTGTCCGGAGCGCAAGGAGATGAAGGCGCGCTGGAAGCAATGCGTCAGACCAGGTGGACGGGCAGCTTTCGGACGCGCTGGGACAGAAGTTCGTCGACAAGACGCTAGGGGACGAGGGCAAACGGCGGACCCAGCAGATGGTGAATGCGATCGAAAAAGCGATGGCGGAGGACATTCAAAAGATCGACTGGATGACGCCGAAGACCAAAGAGCAGGCCATGATCAAGCTGCACGCGGTGATGAACAAGATCGGCACCAAGGAGCATTGGATCGACTACTCGACGGTGAAGATCGCCCGAGACGACGCATATGGGAACGCGGAGCGCACCAGCGAATTCGAGTTGCGGCGGCAGCTTGCCAGGATCGGGAAGCCGGTGGACAAGACCGAATGGGAGATGACGCAGCCGCAGGTGAATGCATACTACGATCCCCAAGAGAACGACATTAATTTCCCGGCCGGGATTTTACAACCGCCGTTCTGGGACAACAAAATGGACGACGCGGTGAACTACGGCGCGATCGGCGCGGTGATCGGGCACGAGCTCACCCACGGGTTTGACGATCAGGGCCGGCAGTTCGACGCGCAGGGCAATCTGCGGGACTGGTGGACGGAGCAGGACGGGAAGGCTTTCGATCAGCGCGCGCAGTGCATCGTGAAAGAGTATTCGGGATTCACGGCGGTGGACGACGTGAAACTGAAGGGCGAGCTGACGCTGGGCGAGAATACGGCCGATAACGGCGGGTTAAGGCTCGCGTATATGGCGCTGTTGGATACGCTGGCGGGGAAGCATCCCGCCAAGCGCGACGGGTTTACGGCGGAGCAGCGGCTGTTCCTGGGATGGGGGCAGATCTGGTGCGAGAATCGAACGGAGGAATCGGCGCGGCTGCTGGCGCAGATCGATCCACATTCGCCGGGCAAGTATCGGGTGAACGGATCGGTTTCGAACATGCCCGAGTTTCAACAGGCGTTCGCGTGCAAAGTGGGGCAGCCGATGGTGCGGTACCCGGCGTGCAGAGTCTGGTAGCTACTGAGAGGCGGTCGACTGCTGCGTTTTCGGCGCGTCCGGCAAGATGAAGGTAGTTTCCCCAGGCCGCTGCAGCTTTAACTGCTTGCGGATTTCCATGTCCTGCTCACTAGGGCTTTCTTTCAGACGGTGGATGCGTTCCCGCAGACGCTGATTTTCGAGCTCGATGGCCTGGTTGTTTTCCTGAAGCTGGCGGATCTCGCGATGTTTGGCGAGCAAAGCCTGGACGCCCATTGGTCCACGCAATGCAATCCAGCCGTAGCCGGCCGCGAGTCCGATCGCGAGTACGTAACCCGCCCTGCGCATACCGTTCTGCAACGTCAAGGTCACCTAACCTTTATAAACCGTACAGGGAAAAATATCCAGTCGCATGTTATTCTTTATCGTGTTAGTGGTGATGACGGAAGCATCAGAGTCGCAGGAACGGCGCATTAGCTGCCCGAAATGCGGCTCGACCGACGTCCGCCGGTCAAAGGGTGATGGAATGAAGGCCGGGATAGCCCGAATGTTCGGGCGCTGGCCCTTCCGGTGCAGAAGCTGCAGGCTCAAATTTTATCGTCTCGCGCCGCCGCCAGAGGACCTGGATCGTCCGTAACCCGTGCTGACTATTTCTTTTCGGGCGTAGCCTTGTCGAGTAAAGCTTTCACGTCGGCCGGCGGTTCGAAACGATCTGCAGTGATCTCCGGGTTGGTTTTGACGGTCTCGACCGTCATGGTGAACTCCTGTCCAGCCGCCTTCTGAATCACTTTGGTGGGCATGAGCACGCCATCGAACGGTTTATATTCGGAGACGACCGCCTCGAACTCAATGTCTCCCATCTGGCTGGAGGCGATGCCGGTGGTTTTTACCACGAGCCCGGACTTCTTCTGGTAGTAGGTGGTTTCGGGCTTTCCCTCAGGCGGGGTTAGAACCACTTTGTAGCACTCCTCGCCGTCGATGGTTTCGACGCCGGTGGTCTCGGCTTTCGCGAACGCTTTCCGCCACTGCAGGGGGGCGTTGAAAAGTCCTTCACGAAGGGACTGAGCTTTTTCATCGCCGCTCTTGATGCGGGCGCCTTGCATGACGTTCCTTGCTCCAAGCCACGCCGCCGGAGGTTCCCTGCTCAATCTTGCCGACGCCGTCGAGCTCGATAAAAACGTAGCTCCTGTCGGGCGCGGCCGAATAGCGGGTCATGGGGCCCTTAAGATTCGCCGCGGGGACTTGGAAGGTTCCGGTAGAAATCTCAGTCTTGCGCATCTCGTACGCGGCTTTGCCGCCGGTGACTTCGACGAAACGGTCGAGGATGGTTTCCGCTTTGGGCAGCGCGTCGTCCGCCGCAAACAGCCGGAGCGAAAATAACGGGAATGCGAATAGAATCAGCCTTCGAGTCATTCGGGTGTCCTCTGCTTCTTTATCCACTGTACCGCAGCATCGATTACGGAGTCGTGCCCCGCAAGCAGCGCGGAGCGGGTCAGGTTAACTTCCACATCGGGAATGACGCCGTTGGCCTCCAGTGGCTTGCCGCCTTCGGAGATATAGTTCGCCATGGCGTATTGAAAGCCGTCGCCGTTGGGAAGCTTTTCGATCATCGACGGCAGCGCGGCCGCGGCGGTACGCTCGCCGAAGATGCGCGCGCGGCCGAGATCCTTCAAGCCGCCGGCGAAAATTTCCGATGTGGAGGCGGAGGATCCATCCACCAGGATGGCCACGGGTCCGCGAAACACTTCCGGGCGCGGATTGATCACAAATTTCACGGACGCATCGCGGAGGTACATGGTGCCAAGCTTTTGATCGGGTTTGTCAACCAGGAATCCGGCCATGCCCATGGCCATGCCGCCGATGCCGCCCGGATTGCCGCGCAGATCGATGATCAGGCCATCGCACTGCTTACAGCTGGCCACGGCATCGGAGAAGCTGGGCATCATGCGGGGCATGTCGAGAAACATGTTAAAGCGGATATATCCGGTGTTGCCGAGCTTCTTCGATTCGAACCAGACATTCATCGCGGGGAGATTTCCGAAGTGCGAGAGCTGTCCGCGCGGCGAATCGAGGGCCAGATGGAGAGGTATCTTTTGGTTCGCGCCATCGAGAAAAACCAAGTCGAGCTTCCCGCCGATGGGTCCGGTCAAGCGCGCGAGGACGGCTCGGACGAGTGTGAGCTGGTGGATGGAGGCGTCGGCTTGAAGGGTTTTGATGGTGGGGGCGAGGTCCTTGCCACGCACGCTCAGGATGACCCAGCCGGGCTTGACGCCGGCTTTTTCGGCGGGCGATGCGGGGTCGACTGCGGTGACGACGGGCTGGTTTTCCAGAATGCGCAGATCGATGCCGGTGACGCCGTCGCCCTGTGCTTCAACGCCGACGTCTTCATAAACGACGGACGGAAAAATCGCAAAATGGGTCTGGTGGAGGCGGGACAGCATGTCGCGCATGGCGGCTCGGGCGGCTTCGGTGGAAGGTGCGGCTTCGATTTTGGGGCGATATTCCGCGTGAATTGCGTTCCAATCCAGGCCGCCGGGGTTCCGCTCCCAATGTTTATCGCGAACGATGGTCCAGACCTTTTCGAAGGAAGCCAGATTGAGCTGTTTTTGTTCCGGTGAGAGCTGAGCGCGGGCGGAGGCGGCCAGCAGAACCAGCCCCAGAAGCATTCGCATAACTCCAGATTGGCAGGGCCGGCGCGCTCAGCGCAAGCCGATTCTGTGAAACACGCCGGCAACGACGCGATCGCATCGCGACAGATGGAACGGGAACGCCTGCGAAGAGACCACGCCGGCACGGCGATGCAGGTCTTTTCGCAGCAGGGCGCGAGCGCGATGAAGCCGGGTCTTTACGGTTTCGGCGCCTATGCCCAACGCCGCGGCGGTTTCGGCGACGTTGAGGCCTTCGACAGCGCGTAGAACGAACACGGATCGATAGCCGCCGGGAAGAGCGTCGATGGCTCGCTCCAGAACGAGGCGCAGCTCGTGATCGCAGGCTTGGCGTTCGGGGTCGGCGGTGCCGGTGGTGGATGGCGTCATGGTTGAATCCGTGGAATCGAGTTGGTCCGTTTTAGCCCGCCGGCGCGCGCGGCGCAGGGCTTCGTGCACCGCGATCCTGGTCAGCCAAGTGGAGAATTTAGAGCGGCCGGCGAATTCGTGGAGATGCTGGTAGGCGCGGACGTAGGCGTCCTGCATCACGTCTTCAGCTTCCGAATCGTCGCGCAGAATCGAGCGGGCGATACGGTACAGACGCCGATTGTAGCGCCGCATCAGGACTTCATAGAGGGCGGTCTCACCGGCGCGGACGCGGATGACCACATCTTCGTCGGTGACGTGCGCTGCGACTGCAACCGCCGGTGACATCGTATATGATACTGAGTCGCCACCACCCTGAAAAGTTCCGGTCTTTTTGCAACGAATCGGGCACGGCAGGCTCTATACCGACGAAAAGGAGAAAAAACATGCGATTTTTGACCGTGGCACTGCTATTGGCCGTTCCGGGCTTGTGCGCAGCGGAGACGTGGAAGAACGTATCCGTGGTGGATGTGGCGTGCTCGACCAAGGTGAAGGCCGACCCGGATTCCCACACGCGGGACTGCGCGCTGAAATGCGAGAAGAGCGGTTACGCGATCGTCACCTCCGGCGGTACCGTGCTGAAATTCGACGCGAAAGGAAATGGAGAAGCGGTGACGGCCCTGAAGGCGTCCACCAAGGCGGATCATCTGCGGGTGACGGTTACGGGGGAGCGCGACGGGGACACGATTAAGGTCAAATCGTTAAAGATGTAGGTCCGCGTGGCTCGCCGCGGCGCGATACCATGGAGCTTATGAGCGAACTGGTTAACTACGCGCGCCGAGGCGGGATTGGCGTGATCACGATCAATAATCCGCCGGTGAATGCGCTGAGCCCCGGAGTGCCCGACGGCATTATCGCGGGGATTGACGCGGCGAATCAGGACCCGGAGGTGAAGGCGATCGTGGTGATCGGCGGCGGACGCACCTTCATCGCTGGAGCGGATATCCGCGAATTCGGGAAAATGACGGCGGCCGGCAGCGGGCGCGTGCCGCTGACGCCGGTGATGTCGAAGATCGAGGACTCGAAGAAGCCGGTGGTGATGGCGATCCACGGCACGGCATTCGGCGGAGGACTCGAAACCGCGATGTCGGGGCATTACCGAGTGGCGGTGGCGACGGCACAGGTGGGCCAGCCGGAAGTGAAGCTGGGTATTATTCCCGGGGCCGGCGGCACGCAGCGGCTGCCGCGGCTGGCGGGCGTGGCGAAGGCCGTCGAGATGTGCGCATTCGGCGAACCGCTGGAGGCGAAAGCCGCGCTGGCGGCGGGTATCCTTGACAAGATCGTCGACGGGGATCTGCTCGAAGGCGCGATCGAATTCGCGCGCGGGGTGGCGGGAAGGCTGGCACTGAAGACTCGCGAGCGGAACGAGAAATTGCAGGATGCCGCCGGGAATACCGCAATCTTCGCGCTGGCGCGCGAACAAGCGCGGAAGACGCGGCGGGGTCAGATGGCTCCCCTGTCCGCGATCGATGCGGTGGAAGCGGCGACGCGCTTGAGTTTCGAGGACGGAATCGCGCGCGAGGCGGAGATTTTTCGCGTGTGCCTGTTCTCGACGCAATCGAAGTCGCTGATTCACGCGTTCTTCGGGGAGCGCGCGGTCGCCAAGATTCCGGACATTCCCAAGGAAACCAAGACATATGACATCCAGCGCGCGGCGGTGATCGGCGCGGGCACCATGGGCGGGGGAATCGCGATGAATTATGCCAACGCAGGGATTCCCGTGATCGTGAAGGAGACAGCGCAGGACGCACTCGACCGGGGCATCGACATTATTCGCAAGAACTACGAAAATTCCGTCAAGAAGGGCAGGTTTTCGGCGGAAACGATGGCGAAGCGCGTGGCGCTGATCACGCCGCAGCTCACTTACGATGGGTTCGACCAGGCCGATATCATCGTCGAAGCGGTGTTTGAGGGCATGGCGCTGAAGAAGCAGATCTTCGGGGAGATCGACAAGATCGCCAAGGCGGATTGCATTCTTGCCAGTAACACGTCGACTCTCGATATCGATGAGATCGCTTCGGCCACGGCGCGTCCGCAGATGGTGATCGGTCATCATTTTTTCAGCCCGGCGAACGTGATGAAGCTGCTGGAGATCGTGCGGGGGAAAGCCACGAGCAAGGAAGTGATCGCGACTTCCATGGCGCTGGCCAAGAAGCTGAACAAGGTGGGAGTGCTGGCGGGGAACTGCCGCGGGTTCATCGGCAACCGCATGATCCACTGCTACGGCCGCGAGGCGCAGTTCCTGGTGGAGGAGGGCGCGGCGGTGGAAGCGGTGGACGGCGCGCTGTACGATTTCGGGCTGGCGATGGGGCCGCTGGCGATGGGAGACCTGGCCGGGCTCGACGTGGGCTGGCGGATTCGCAAGGAGTTCAAGCACCTGGAAAAACCGGGCGTGCGGCGGCCTTTGATCGCGGATTTGCTATGCGAAATGGGGCGGTACGGGCAGAAGACCGGGAAAGGCTGGTATCGGTACGATGCGAACCGGAAGCCGTCGCCCGATCCGGAAGTGACGGCGCTGATCGAGAAGACGGCGCGCGAAGCGGGCATCGAGCGCCGCCATCTCACCCACGACGAGATCATCGAGCGAACCATTTACGCGCTGGTGAACGAAGGCGCGCGGATTCTGGAAGAAGGCATCGCCCTGCGGGCCGTGGATATCGACATCGTGTATCTGAACGGCTACGGGTTCCCGGCCTGGCGCGGAGGTCCGATGTTCTACGCGGATACGGTGGGGCTCCCGCATGTCTTGGCGAAGATTCAGGAGTTTGAGAAGCGCCACGGAGCCGACCTGTGGGCCCCGGCGCCGCTGCTGAAGCGTCTGGCTGAGGCGGGGAAGACGTTCGAGAGCTGGGATAAAGAGAAAGAATCCGCGGCGGGGGCCTGACAGGCCTCGACTACTTTATTCGGCGGCTCAGCCTTTGCTCGCGTTTCCGTAGACCGGGTGAGTCTTCGTGCTCCAGCGCCTGGCGCGTCGTCTCCAGGGCTAAAGAGTAATTCTTTTCGCGGTGCTCGTAGTGTTTGGCCAACTCTTCCAGCGCGCGCACGCGAAATGGATTTTTCGCGGCGGCGAGATCGGTCCAGGCGGTTAGCGGACAACCCAGTTTGCGCTCGAGCATGCCGATGTCCCACAGTGTCCGGAAGAGCAGGTCATCGGGAAGGCCCGCGTCGACGGCGCGGCGGAACAGGCTCAGCGACTGCTGGAACTCGCCCGCTGCGCTCAGCCAGCGCGCGATCCCGGCCATCTCCGCGCCATGACGTAAAGGCGCCTGGGCGGGATCCTTGAACGCATACGGCACGATCGCCGTGAGGCACGCGAGGGTCAGGATATCGGTTGCGTTGTGATGAAACACGGGGAGCAGGCGCGCGGCCTGGCGGGTGCGGAGATATTCGAAGTACACGTAAGGAATCAGCGCGCCGGGCACGTCGCCCTGACGTTCGACGCCGAGCACCTGGGTTTCCAGGTCCACCAGGCGGCAGCTTTCAAAACGCAGCTTCCAGAGGCGGCGCGCGCCGTGCAGCAGATCCAGATGGTGGAGCGACGCGAACGGGGGACGGGCGCGGTTCAGGCGATAGCGCGTTTCGAGAAGCGGCTGATCGTAGGCGCGGCCGTTATAGGTGATCAGCACGCGGAAGGGCGCCAAGTGGCGCGTGAGCGCGTCCAGAAGACTCGATTCCTCGCCGTGATCGCGCATGAAAAACTGGCGAACGCGGAATCCTTCGGGCGTGATGCGGCCCACGCCGACCAGGAACGCGCAGGTGCCAGTGCCGCCGGCGAGGCCCGTGGTTTCCGTGTCGAGAAATGCCCATTCGGACGGCGGCGCATGCGGGATCGCGAGCGACTCCAGCAGATCGTGAGGAAGATCGGCGAGCGAGCCAATGTCGGCGCTGCCATGGCGGCGGTGGCGCTCATACAGCTTTTCGGTTTCGAAATGCCGGCCGAAGGCGGTCTCGACCTCCTGTCCGGTCAGCCATTCTTCCACGTATTCGAAGGCAGGGCGTGGAAGCGCAGGCGGCGCGGGTTCGCTGTAGGCGTACTTCCGGTCGCAATCGAGCGAAACGCGCGCGATGCGCTGCCGCAAGATGGCGAGCTGCTCCTGTATTTCGCTCATTCGCCTTTTCTTTGCCAGCATATCACGGTTCCAGAACGGCGGTTTGAAGGCGGGAAAGAACACCCCGGCGATCGCGGTTGAAACCGCCGGAGTACGCTCGGACCCGCGAAAAATCGAGGTTTTCTCGCACATTCCCCTTTACAGCAGGTTTCCCGATCCCTTATGATTGACTAGCAATTGCGGGTTTGAGCCCGCAAAAACGTACATTCGGGAGAATCAGACAAAAGGAGCACTATGGCAGCAAAGATGACTCAATCGCAGATGGTGAAGGAACTGGGGCGGCGGTCGGGGTACCGAACAAAGTCGCGAAGTCCTTCATGATCGCATACGCCGAAATGGCAGTGCGCGAGACCAAGAAGAACGGGATGTGCGTGCTTCCCGGCATCGGCCGGCTGGTGCGCGTGGACCGCAAAGCACGCATGGGCCGCAATCCGGCGACCGGCGAAGCGATCAAGATCCCGGCCAAGAAAGTCGTGAAGTTCCGCGTGGCCAAGGCCGTGAAGGACGCGATCGTCCCGCCGAAGAAAAAGTAGAATTTAAAAAATAAAAATTCCGAGTGAAGACTCGGGCCAGAACGAAAAACCCCGCGAGGCTCAAGGCCGTCGCGGGGTCTTCGTTTAGTGAATTCCGAGTCAGGCAGGGTTCAAACCGCGAACCGCGCCGGAAGCCTTACGCCTGCTTCTTTTCGTCGGGGGCGGCCGGCGGGGGGGCTCATCGCCCTTCAAGGAAGACTTGAAGTTGCGGATGCCTTCACCCAGGCCCTTTCCCACATCAGCGAGCTTCTTGCCCCCGAACAGCACCATGAAAACCAAGAGGATAATCAACAGATGCATGGGTTGGAGTAGATCGCGCACCATTCGGGCCCTCCTTCACCCGTAGTGTAACACAAGGGCATTTTTATGAAACCACGGAAGAAACGGTACGATGCGAAGAAAGAAGTGCGGGCCATCGCGCGCGAGCGGGTGGGGACGGTGAAGGCGGGTCGCGTAATGGTGCCGAAAAACCTGCGCAAGAAGCCGAAGCACAAGAAGAGCGAGGCTATTGAATGACGCCTTTGCGGATCGCGTAGAGAATCAGTTCGGCGCTGGAGTGCAGGTTGAGCTTCTGGAAGATGTTGGCGCGGTGGGTCTCGACGGTGTACAGGCTCAGTTTCAGCAGCGTGGCGGCGTCCTTGTTGCTTTTTCCTTCGGCGAGCAGCTGCAGAATCTCCCGCTCGCGCGTGGTGAGCAGATCATAACTGTCGTCCACTTCGCGCTCGCGCATCTGGCGCATGTAATCTTCGACCAGCATCTTGCTGATGGCAGGGCTGAAGAACGCCTTGCCTTCGTTGACGGCGTAGATGGCGGCGATCAGATCGTCCTCGGCGGAATCCTTCAGGAGATAGGCCCGCGCGCCGGCTTTGAGGGCTTTCAGCACGTAGCCTTCGTCGGCATGCATGCTGAGAAACACGATGGCGGTCTTCGGGTGCTTGGCCGAGATTTGCCGGGCAGCCTCGATTCCGTTCAGAATGGGCATCGCGACGTCCAGGACGACTACATCGGGCAGAAACTGTTCGGCGAGCGCGACGGTGTCCCGCCCGTTCGAGGCGTCGGCGACCACTTCAAAGCCGGGCTGGTTTTGGAGCAGCAGACGCAGGCCTTTGCGCACCACGGTGTGATCGTCGGCGAGTAGAATGCGGATCATGCGACTCAAACAAGGGCTGGCGGCGATGGGATTAGCGGCAGGGCGACGCGCAGGACAGTGCCGCGTCCCGGTTCGGAATCGAGCGCGAAATCACCGCCCAGATGGATGACGCGCTCTTCGATGCCCAGCAGCCCCATGCCGCGCTCGTCACGGGCGTGGAAGCCCTTGCCGTCGTCCTGAACCGACAGCAGGATACGGTCCGGATCCTGGCGAATGGCGATGCGCACGGTATGCGCGCCGGAGTGCTGGACGCAATTGTGCAAAGCTTCCTGCACGACGCGATACACGCACGTCTTCAGCTCCTCTGGAAGATCTTCAGAGACTTGCTCGGCGGCGACTTTCACCCACACCTGGCCGCGCTTGGAAACTTCGCGCGCCTGCCATTGCAGGGCGGGGACCAGCCCCAGATCGTCGAGCATCGCAGGGCGCAGCAGCAGCGCCATGTTGCGGACCACCCGAATGGAATCCTCCACCAGTTTCTTGATCTCCTCCGCCTTCGCCGGGAGCGACTCGATGTCGCGGCTGCGGATCAGCGTCGAAAGATTCGCCATTTCGACCAGGACGCCGGTCAGGGACTGGCCGACTTCGTCGTGAAGCTCCCGCGAGATGGACCGGCGCTCCTGCTCCTGCGCTTCGACCAGACGCGCGGAAAGCTGTTGCAGGTCCTCCCGGCGGGCGGCGGTTTCCCGCTCCAGGTTGAAAATCCGGCGAACGCTGTAGGCGGCGAGTGCGATGCCGAGACCCATGGTGGAGCCGATGACGACGGTCAGCAGGCGGCGAAACCTGCGAAACGTATCCGCAACGCGCAAGTTTCCTAATTTCAACTGGGCTTCGGCAATGGCGCCGATCTGATCGGCCATGCCCAGCATCGCGGTGCGGCGGGGAAAGACTTCGTCGCGCAGAAAAACATAGCCTGCGCGGCGGCGTTGCGCGGTGTTCCAGTCGAAGACGGGATCGAGCAGCTTCCAGTAGCCGGCCAGCTGCGCCATCAGGGCTTCAAACGGGGGGGCGTCGGCTGAGTTGAGAATCGCGCGGTACTGCTGGAGCGCGGCGTCCATATCGGCGCGCGTTGCAAGCAGGCTGTCGCGATAGCTTTCGGCTTTTCCGGCCTCGGGCTCCAGAAGATAATCCCGGACGTATGTACCCGAGACGTACACGTCGGCGCGGATTTTTTCAAGCAGCCGCGTGCGCTCCAGAAAATCGTCGCGGATGGTGTCGTTGGTATCGCGGATCTGGCGAAGGGCGCTCAGGGCTTCGATTTCCGCGACCGCCATCAGGACCAGAAGGCCGACAAAGCCGGCGATCACCGCGCGATTGTTTACCGAGAGCCGCCAGCCTGCGCTCATGGAGAGTCTAGCTCCATCGTACCGCGTGGTACAAAGTGGATATGTCATTCGTGAGAGTCGGGTCGCTAAGCGCTCTGCCTCCGGGGTCCGTGATGGAGGCGGAAACGGGCGGCAATACGTACGCGATCTGCAACTTCAGCGGCCATCTGCGCGCCTTCGACGGCGAGTGCCCGCACGCGGGCGGCCCGCTTGGCCAGGGGACTATCGAAGGGAACCGGCTGGTGTGTCCCTGGCATGCATGGGAATATGACTGCCTGACCGGCGTCAACGATTACGACGAAACCGTGAGGCTGGACGCGTTTCCGGTGAAGGTGGAAGCCGACGATATCCTGATCGACGTTCCCTAGCGGCATGCCCGAGTTACCTGAGGTTGAGACGGTGGTGCGATCGCTGGCGCCGCATCTGGCGGGGCGAAAGATTCTCGCGGCGGCGTTCAGCTCCCGATTCGTCACTCCGGGCAACCGAAAGAAGCTGGCGGCCCGGCTGGCGGGACGATCCATCGAGAGCGTCACGCGGCGGGGGAAATTCATCGTCATTGCGCTGGATGCGGGGACGCTGGCGGTGCATCTGGGGATGACCGGCAAGCTGTTGATAAATGGCAGCGCGGGCGACCACACGCACGGCATCTTTACCCTGGATGACGGCGTACTTCTGTACGACGATCCCCGGCAGTTCGGGCGGATCGAGTGGAACCCTGCGCGGGTCGCGAGGTTAGGGCCGGAGCCGCTGGAGATCGGATGCGAGGAATTTCGAGCACGGCTTCGCAAACGAAACTCGCGAGTGAAGCCGCTGCTGCTAAACCAAATGTTTCTTGCGGGGCTGGGCAACATTTATGTGGATGAGGCCCTGTTTGCGTCGGGCATTCATCCCCTCGCGATCGCGTCGCGGCTAAACGCATCGCGCGCCGCGCGCCTTCATCAGGCCATCCGGGAGGTGTTGTCGCTGGCGATCGAGCATCGGGGATCGTCGATTTCAGACTACGTGGATGCGGACGGAAAGCGCGGCGAGTTTCAGTTGCTGCATCAGGTATATGGCCGGGAGGGAGAGGCCTGCGTGACCTGCGGCTCTCCGATCCGGAAGATCGTGGTGGGGCAACGCGGGACGCATTTTTGCCCGCGATGCCAGCGGCGGTAGCTACTTCTTTTTGGGGACCAGTTTGATCTCGAACAGCTTCGGCCACAGCTTGCCGGTCACGAACAAACGTCCGCCCAGCGAATCGTATGCGATGCCGTTCAGGACGTCGACTCCTTCGCGTTCCGCGGGGCTCAGAATCCCGGTCAAGTCAATCCAGCCGAGGACGGAGCCGTCGGCCGGCGAGATGCGGGCGATGCGGTCGGTCCGCCAGATGTTGGCGTAGATCTCGCCGCGAACCCACTCCAGCTCATTCAACTGCTCGACCGGCCGGTTCCCGTCGTGGACGTTGATGCGTTTCTTTTCCTGAAAAGTAACGGCGTCCCAGACGCGAATCTGCGATGAGCCGTCGTCCATATAAATCCGTGAACCGTCGTTGGTGAGGCTCCATCCTTCGCCGGGATAATTGAACGTGCGCAGGCGGCGGAGGGAAGCCTGATCGTAGACGAAGCCCAGTTGAGTCTTGTAGGTAAGCTGAACGATTTTCTCGTCGATCAACGTGATGCCTTCGCCAAAAAGCTGCGGATTGAGGCGGATCTGCTGGACCACTTCTCCGGTCTCGAGCTTGATCTTGCTCAGCGTGGATTTGTATTCAAGGCCGGTGCTCTCATACAGAAAACCGCCGCGATATTCCAGGCCCTCCGTGAACGCGCTCCGGTCGTGCGGGTAGACGTGGACCACCTGGTAGCCGTATTCGGGGGCTGCCGCCTGCGCAACCGCCATCCCGACGATTAACGAAATCATCTTCACGGTTCCATTCCACTCCTTGCAATTTCATCGGCGATATCGACTACGGGTTTCATGGCCTTCACGTCGTGGACGCGGACCATGTGTGCGCCGTGAAGAATCGCCGCGGTGATGGCAGCGGCGGTCGCGAATTCCGTTCCGACCGGCGAATCCCTGGTCAGAAAATGCTTGCGCGAGGGACCGACCAGAATGGGCAGCTCCAGCCGGGCCAGTTCTTCGAGCTGCGCCAGGATTTCCGCGTTCTGCTCTTTGCGCTTGCCGAAGCCGATGCCCGGGTCGACGATCAGTTGGCGGCGGTCCAGGCCCGCGCGCACGGCACGGTGGACGGAGGCATCCAGCTCGGCGACAATCGTACGCATCACATTCTTGAGCGGCGGAAGCTTCACCCAGGTATCGGGTGTTCCGCGCATGTGATTCAGGATCAGGCCGGCGTTGGCGTGGCCGGCTTTGCGGGCAAGGTCGGCGTCGAAGGTCAGCGCGCTGGGGTCGTTGATCGCGTCCACGTCCAGTTCGAGCGCCTTCTCAGCGACCGAGGCTTTGTAGGTGTCGACGGAGATCGGCACGCTCAATTTGTTGCGCAGGCGCTTCAAGACAGGAACCAAGCGTCGCAATTCTTCGGCCTCGGAGATGCGAGAAGAACCGGGGCGCGTCGATTCGGCGCCGATGTCGATCAGATCCGCGCCTTCCTCCTCCAGCTCCACGGCGCGCGCGAAGGCACGATCGGGGTCCTGATACTTTCCACCGTCGGTGAACGAGTCCGGGGTGACGTTCAGCACGCCCATGATGAGCGTGCGCTCACCCAATTGCAGCGTCTTGTCGCGGAGTTTCCATTCGAAGCGCTTGCGGGGCATGAGGTCTTTCCAGGGTAAGTCTTTCCAGAGGCTGGTTGAAAAAGGGGATAGACTGCCTCAGTTCCCTTTCCAACAAACTCCTAGAGTAGCCCATTGCGTCAGAATAGAAGTTCATGGTGGAAACGATTCGGTGGACCGACGCGGGCGTGGTGATGATCGATCAGACGCGCCTGCCTCGCGAACAGGTGTTCGTCACGTGCCGCACTTATCAGGATGTTGCGGACGCGATCAAGACGATGGTGATTCGCGGGGCGCCGGCCATCGGCGTCGCGGCGGCGATGGGGGTCGCGCTGGGAGTCGCGGCGGGCGCCGATTTCGAAACGGTGTGCGCCACGCTGGCGAAGACGCGGCCGACGGCGGTGAATCTGTTTTGGGCGATTGAGCGGATGCGCCGGTTATACGGCTCGCTGAACGGCGCAGCGCGGGAGGAGACGACGCGGCGGATGATCGAAGAGGCCCAGCGGATTCGCCTGGAAGACATCGCGATTTGCCAGGCGATCGGGAAAAACGGCGCGGATCTGGTGCCCGACGGAAAAACGGTGCTGACGCATTGCAATGCCGGGGCGCTGGCGACGGCGGGTTATGGAACTGCGCTGGGCGTAATTCGTGCAGCGGTCAGCGCCGGCAAGAACATCGACGTGCTGGCGGACGAGACGCGGCCGTTCCTGCAAGGCTCGCGGCTGACGGCTTGGGAATTGCAGCATGACGGTATTCCGGTGAAGCTGATCACGGACAATATGGCCGGACATTTTTTACATTCAGGACGCATCGGATGCGTGGTGGTGGGGGCGGACAGGATCGCGGCGAATGGAGACGTGGCCAATAAAATCGGCACGTATTCCGTGGCCGTTCTGGCCAAAGAAAACGGGGTACCGTTTTATGTCGCGGCGCCGGTTTCGACGCTGGACCTGAGCCTGCCGTCGGGCGATCAGATCCCGATCGAGCAGCGCGCCAGCTCGGAAGTGACACACGTATTTGGAGTGCCGATCGCGCCTGAGGAAATGGGGGCCGAAAATCCGGCGTTCGACGTGACGCCTGCGCGATATGTGACCGCGATCATTACGGAACGGGGAATCGCGCGGGCGCCCTATGAAGAATCGCTGAGGTCTATGTTATGAGAACCA
Source organism: Terriglobia bacterium (assembly GCA_963842485.1). GTDB lineage: Bacteria > Acidobacteriota > Terriglobia > Bryobacterales > Bryobacteraceae > Palsa-187. Next base: position 191,175 of record CAWJHI010000018.1, read on the forward strand.
TGCTACGTTGAGCTTATGCGGACTTTCCTGTGTGCAGCGCTGGCGTGCGCCGCGCTGACTCTGGCCGCGCAGGGCCTATCCGGCAGGCGCGCGCCCAGCTTTTCTCTGCCCGATTCCAACTTCAACCAACACGATGTTCTGGATTATCGTGGGCATTGGTTGATCGTCGAGTTCATGAAAACGGATTGCCCGCACTGCCGCGCCTTGGCCGGGACTCTGGAGGAGGTCAAGAAGCGGTACGGCCAGCAAGTCTCGGTTCTGTCCGTGGTGGTTCCGCCGGATACCATGGCCACGGTGGCCAAGTATCTCGCAGAAACGAAAACCACATCTCCGGTTCTTTTCGATTCCGGCCAGGTGGCCGCATCGTACTTCAAGATCACTCCGACGAATCATGCGCAGTTTGACGTGCCGCACTGGTTCGCGATCGATCCCGATGGAACGATCGTGAGAGACTGGTCCCAAGGGAGCGCGGATACGAAGGATTGGGTCAAGGAATTCGACCCGCTGGTGGCCAAGAAGTAGGAGGTCCATTGAGCAGGAGCACGGTTTTGCTCTTGTGCGCAGGCGTGATTCACGCAGGTGCTCCGGGTGTAGAGGAACTCCACAAAGCCGCGAAGTCCGGAGATTTGAAGCAAGTAGAGACGCTGGTCGCGGGCGGCGTGCCGGTGAATGCCCGCGATTCGGTGGGCGGAACTCCGCTGCACGACTCAGCTTGGGCGGGCGAGCGCGATGTCGCAGAGTATCTGATCCGCATGGGCGCCGACGTGAACGCGCGCCACGCCGAAGGCGGATCGACGCCGCTGCACTACGCGGTGATGACGAATCGCGTGGACGTGGTCGAGCTGCTGCTCGATCGCGGCGCGGACGTGGCGGCCGTATACAACTCCGGAGAAACGGCGCTGCATCTGGCGGCGCGAGCGCGGTTACGGACGCATCGCCACGCTGCTGATCGCCAGGGGCGCAAAGATTAATGCGCGGAACGCGGCCGGTGCGACACCTCTTGAAGACGCGGCGTCCAAGGGCGAGACGGAGATGGTCCGGCTGCTGATCGCCAAGGGAGCCAATCCCAACGGCGTGAATCCCGAGACCGGCGCGAACGCCGCTGCATGCGGCCGCGCTGCAGGGACGTCGCGACGTGGCGGCGGTTTTGCTGGAGGCGGGCGCGCAGGTCGACGTGCGGGATCAATCCGGCGCGACGCCGCTCGACGACGCGCTGCGGCTGCGGCAGATGGAGGTCGCGGACCTGCTGTCTGAAACAGGCCCGACTGCCGAACTCGCGGGCGCTGGACGTCGCGGCGGTGCTGCGCGATGCGGTACTGCGGGGGCAAGTGAATGTCGTGGCGATGCTGGTGGACCGCATGGGCCCGCTCGGATCCACCACGCTGCTGCACGATGCGGCGCTGAAAGGGCAGGTGGAGATTATCGAGTTGCTGCTGGCGCATCGAGGCCGACGTCAACTCGCTGAACGCGCAGGGGGCAACGCCGCTTCACGACGCGGCACTGGCGGGCCAGCAAGGCGCGGCCGAAGTCCTGCTGAAGCACGGGGCCGACGCGAACGCGCGGGACACCGAATCCGGGGCGACTCCTCTTCATCGGGCTGCATCCTGGGGACGGCTCGACGTGCTGGAGCTTCTTCTGGCGCATGCGGCCGATCCGGATATAAAGGATAAGAACGGCCGCACGGCGCTCGACCTGGCGATCGAAAATGGGCAGAGCGAGGTAGCCGTGGTACTAAAGAGAAAACCCTAGTCCGCCGATTTGGAGATTGTGCAGAGTGCGCAGATCTCGCCCGAGCTGGCCGATGCAGCTGACGTATTAAGCGACCAGCTACGCGAGCATTTGCAGCGCTTGGCGGTGCTGATCGAGCCGCACACGGATAAGATCGAGCGCAAGTTTCTGAATCGATTGCGCGAACTCGGATTTCAGCCCAAGCAGAGAATCGCGCTGGCGGCGATCACCCCGGGCGCCGCGGCGTGCATTCTGGCGCGCGGCGACACTCCGCTCAAGTTCATCGAACAGGTGGAATATAACGGCCGCCGATTGGCCAAGCTGAATCTGCCTCCGAGCGCGATTCTCGAAGCGCTGCAACAGTACGACCAGCTGCTCGGTCCGCTGCTCGAAACGCTGTCTCCCGCATGAGCATTCGAATTTTCAGTGGGTGCGCGAGCAGCTCCATTTTTGCGTCATTCTGACGCTGAACAACGCGTATTATCAGGTCCGCGAGGCGGAAACACAGGCGTTTTACGAATTGTTCCGGATCGAGCTGGAGTCGCGCAATCTGGAAGAACTGTTGCGCCGGTTCCTGGAATCCCTGGTGCATGTCTGCCATGCCGATGCCGGCCGGCTCTACATGCTGAACGAGGATTCGAAGATGTGGGAGCTGCGAGCAGGTACACCGCAGCCGGCCCTGCTTTCGGTTCCGAACCGGCCGGGACTGATCAAGAAGCTTTCCAAGCCGCGTCACATGAATGGCGACGGGCATTCGGCCGCGGTGTTGCTGGATGCAAGCTGGCATGAGCGATTCCAATCCTGCTGGTCGATTCCGCTGGCGGCCGACGGCCATACCGCCGGCGTCATGCAGTTCGGGTTTTCAAAGGCTTACGAATGGCTGCCGCGCGAGCAGGATCTGCTGGCCGCGGCGGCCGAGCGCTGCCTGATGGCTGCGGACAAAGCTCGACTGATGGAGGATCTGGCCCAGCGTGAAGAGCAGGTGCGCCGCCTGGCTGAGCACATGCTACACGTCGAAGAGATGGAGCGCCGGCGGATCAGCCGGGAACTTCACGACGAAGCCGGCCAGAGCCTTCTGTGCATACGCTTGCAGATCGAATTGATCGAGCAGGCGCTTCCCGAGGAAGAAGGCGAATCGCGGGTGAAACTACGCGAAGCGCGGGACCTGACCGAACGGACCATTCTCGAAATGCGGCGTCTGATCGCTGCGTTGAGCCCCGCGGTGCTGGAGCAACTCGGGTTGGGAGCGGCATTGCGGCAACTGGTGAACCGGTTTCAGCGGCTGCATCCGTGCCGGGTGCGGCTGCAATTATCGAAGATGGGGGCGATCCCGCAGCAGCTCGAGATTATCTCGTATCGGCTTGTTCAGGAATGCTTTAACAACATCGGGAAGCACTCCTCGGCGACCCATGTAAACATTTCCATCGCCTCAGCCGATGGAAAGCTGAAGCTTACAGTGGAGGATAATGGCGTCGGCTTCAACGTTCCGGAAGCTTTGGCTAAGCGCGAATCCTTCGGCTTGTCCGGGATGCGGGAGCGTGTAGCGCTGCTCGGCGGCGAATTCGATGTCGAAAGCCGTACGGAAGGTAGTAAGAAGGGTACAAAGATTTCGATAGAACTGCCGATCAGTAAGTAAGTAAAGTCGCGTAGGCGGCAATTGGAGAAAGCCAGGCAAAACCTTATGGCCAAGATTCGAATCATGCTGGCGGATGATCACACGCTGTTCCGCCAAGGAATCCGAACACTCATTTCCGCCGAACCGGATATGGAAGTTGTCGGTGAAGCGTCTAACGGCGGCGATGCCGTCGAAAAGGCAAATGAAGCTCGCCCCGACGTGGTGCTGATGGACATCGGCATGCCCGGTCTGTCGAGTTTCGAAGCGACGCGTCAGATCAAGAAGAACCGCCCCGAAACCAAGGTTCTGTTCCTGACCATGTACGACGACGAAGATTATCTGGTGGAAGGCATGGAAGTGGGCGCCAGCGGCTACGTTCTGAAGGACAGCCCCAGCCAGCAACTGGTGGCGGCGGTCCGCGACGTGTGCCGCGGCGGCAGCTATCTATCGCCGCGCATGCTGTCCCAACTGGTGGACGATTTCCGCAGCCGGATCAAGTCCGCGAATCGCCTGCCCCGTTTCGCCACGCTGACCACGCGCGAACGCGAAGTGTTGAAAATGCTAGCCGAAGGCAATTCGGTGAAAGAGATCGCGTGCGATCTGAACCTGAGCGTAAAGACGGTGGAAGCGCATAAGTTCAATTTGATGCGCAAGCTGGACATTCACAACAAAGCGCAGCTGGTGCAGTACGCGATTCAGAAGAAGATCATCAAGATACCCAATCTGGTCTGACGGTTCGATTCAGTCCTCAAAATAGCGCAGCGCCTGCTCGATTCCGTGGCGATACAGCTCCGCGAGCGGTGGATCCGCTGGGCGGATGCAATCGAGATCGCGCTTCAGGGACTGGCGTAGATCGAAAGCGGTCGCGCGGTTCCACGCTTTCCGTCCGGCCTTTCCGTAGGCGCGCAGCGATCGAGTCCCCAGCGTTTCTATGACACGCACCGCTTCCGCGCGCGAAAATCCAGTGGCGCGCAAGGTTTCCACTGCCGCGGCGAAATATGGCAGCGCCAGATTCGCCGCCAGGTGCACGCCCGCCAGGTACCGCGTTTTCGAACCCGGCTGAATCTCGATCAGCTTCCGCCCTTCGGCCGCGGCTACGCGGCGCAGCTTCTTCAGGACACCGGCATGCCCTTCGGCGACTAGCGTCCGCTCGTCAGGGTCAATCGCGTCCAGCGTGGCAACGGGCGTCCCAAGGTTGCGGAGTGGACCCGGGCAGAAGCTGTCGCGCCACGTGGCGCACAGCACGATCATCGCACCGCTGATCGCCGTCTCCGATGCGACCTCCCGCGTGATCCGGTCCAATGCGGCTTCGGGCACCGCGATCCATATGAGGTCGGCGCCGTCGAGCGAGGAGTAAGCCTCCACAGCGCGCCCCGCGTGAAGAGTGTTGGCAATGCGGCGGGCCACCCGGAGCGACGCTGCTTTCACCGGTCCCACCGAGCGCAACAGCGACGGCATTCGCGCCACGAATGACCGGCCGACGCCGCCTGCGCACACGAGCGCTGTGTTCATTGAATCGCGGCGCCGGCGACCGCGCGGCTGCGGAGTTTCCGGATTCGCTCGCGGAAATCCACAGCCCCCTTGAAGTCGAACTTGCGAGCGGCGTCGCGCATCCGTTCTTCAAGATCTGCGATATAAGTGTCCATTTGATCTTCGGGAATGTTCTCGATTTCGGATTCGGGCTCGAGCGGTACCGTCACGTAATCGCCTTCGGCGATCGCGATCATAGACATGTCGATCGGCTTGATAATCGATTGCGGCGTGATGTCGTTGGCCTCGTTGTAGGCGCGTTGCATCGTCCGGCGCCGCGTGGTTTCGTCGATGGCGCGGCGCATGGAAGCCGTCATCACGTCCGCATAGAGAATCGCGCGGCCGTTCAAATGGCGCGCGGCGCGGCCCATGGTCTGGATCAGCGATCCGGCCGACCGCAGGAATCCTTCCTTATCGGCGTCAAGCACCGCGACCAGCGACACCTCCGGCAGATCCAACCCTTCGCGCAACAAATTGACGCCGATCAGTGCGTCGTAGGTCCCGCGCCGCAAGTCCCGCAAAATCTTCACCCGATCGAGCGTGGAAATCTCCGAGTGCAGATACGCGCATTTCACGCCCGCTTCGGTGTAATGTTCCGCCAAGTCTTCGGACATGCGTTTGGTGAGCGTGGTCACCAGCACGCGTTCGTCCTTCTCCGTGCGCAAGCGAATTTCGTGAAGCAGGTCGTCCACCTGGCCGCGAATGGGGCGCACGTCAATTTCCGGATCGAGCAAACCCGTAGGCCGGATAATCTGTTCAATCACGGAGCCGGATGTCTTGGTCAATTCGTACGGGCCCGGCGTCGCGGAGACGTAGACCACCTGGTGTACGCGATTTTCGAACTCCTCAAAAGTCAGGGGGCGATTGTCGAGGGCGCTCGGCAGGCGGAATCCGAACTTGACCAGCGTTTCCTTGCGGGACCGGTCGCCGTGATACATCCCTTGCAGCTGCGGGACGGTCTGATGACTCTCGTCCAGGAACATTAACGCGTCATGCGGCAGATAGTCGAGCAGGGTGGGCGGGGCCTGTCCCGGTAAACGTCCGGAAAAGTGCCGGGAATAGTTCTCAATTCCGTGGCAATATCCGATATTCCGGATCATTTCGAGATCGAACATGGTGCGCTGGTATAGCCGCTGCGCTTCGATCCGCTTGCCCTCCTTTTCGAGCTCTGCTCTCCACCAGGTGAGTTCATTTTCGATGCTTTTGAGAGCATTGCTACGCGTCTCAGCCGACATCACGTAATGCGTCTTCGGGTAAATGGGAAGCCGCAGAAAGGTCTGCTTCACCTGGCTGGTCAGGGGGTCGATCTGCTCCAGCGATTCCACTTCGTCGCCCCACAGGCTGATGCGGTAGGCGTTATCGTCGTAAGTGGGAAAAACTTCAATCACGTCGCCGCGGACGCGGAATGTGCCACGCTTGGGGTCGCCTTCGTGCCGCTCATACAGAATATCAACCAGGCGCGAGGTGATCTCCTTCCGCTCGATCTTCTGGCCCTTTTCGAGCATCAGCAGCATCCCGTAATAAGCTTCGGGCGAGCCGAGACCGTAGATGCAGCTGACGCTCGCCACAATCACGCAGTCGCGCCGCTCGAACAAGCTGCGCGTAGCGGAGAGCCGCATTTTGTCGAGCTCGTCGTTGATGGTGGCTTCCTTCTCGATGTATACGTCGCCCGAGGGTATGTAGGCTTCGGGCTGATAGTAATCGTAATAGCTGACGAAATACTCGACGGCGTTAGACGGAAAAAACGTTCTGAATTCCTGATAAAGCTGCGCGGCGAGCGTCTTGTTATGCGCCAGCACCAGCGCCGGCCGGCCGAAGTGCTCGATCACCTTGGCCATCGTGAAGGTCTTGCCGGAGCCGGTGACGCCGAGCAGAACCTGGTGCTGCTCGCTTTCCTTCACGCCGCGAACCAGCGAATCGATCGCGGTGGTCTGATCGCCGCGGGGCTTGTAGTCGATTCCGAGCCGGAAGGCCATGCATCTTTTAGTATAAGAGGTTGAGATGACGTTCGACGTGCTGCCGTTGCGGTTTCACTTCAAGTCCCGTGAGACCATGCGGTTTGCGCCGGGGACGATCGGGAATCTGTTGCGCGGAAGCCTGGGCAAGAATCTGAAGCGCCTGTCGTGCACGCCCGAGTGCGTCGATCCGCGAGGCTGCCCGGATCGGGATGCCTGCGCGTACGCGCGATGGTTCGAGCCGGGGTCCAATCTCGGTCCGAGCGGACTGCATGACCGGCCGAGGCCTTTCGTACTTCGCGCGGCTCATCTGGACGGCGCAATGATCGGAGCGGGAGAACGATTTCGCGTCGGACTCAATTTGTTCGAGCCGCGCGCCGAAGATGCGTTCACGCGGGCCATGTCTTCATTTGCACCGGTCGAATCGGTAGAGGGGACAGTTCCGCTGAAGTTGCCTCTCGCGCCTAGGTCCGATGTCACTCGCGTTCGGGTTCGATTCCTGACGCCGGTGGAGCTGAAAGGCTGCGATCAGCCTGAGTTCGGAGTGCTGTTCGCCCGCATTCGCGATCGCGTCAGCACCTTGCGCGCGCTGTATGGCGGGGGGCCGATCGAGGTCGATTTCAAAGCGATGGGTGAGCGGGCCGCGCGAATCCGGACGGCACATTGTGAAATCCGGTATGTCGATGCCGAACGAGTAAGCCGGAGCACCGGCCAGCGGCACTCGCTGGGCGGCTTTGTCGGAACCGCCGAATACGAGGGCGACCTTGGCGAATTTGTTCCATATCTCGAAATCGCGCGCTGGACCGGCGTCGGAAGGCAAACGGTATGGGGGAAAGGCGAAATTGCCTGCGAAGCATTCTGAACATGACGAAACGTTTTGAGCGGGATTTGGTCAAGGGCTGGTTGCAGGAACCCTTGTCGCCCAACGGCGATGCGCTGGCGATTACGCACGGCGCGGGTTCCAACTGCGAAGCGCCGCTTCTGAAGGCGATCGCCGAGCGGTTCGCCGAAGGTGGGCTGTGGGTGCTTCGATACGATCTGCCTTACCGGCAGCAGCGCCCGCACGGGCCTCCGTTTCCGGCGCAGGCGGCGCGCGATCGCGAAGGAATTTGCCAGGCTGCGCAGGCGCTTCGCCAGATCGCTCCGGGCCGCGTATTCCTGAGCGGACACTCCTATGGCGGGCGCCAATCGACGATGGCGGCCGCGGAAAACCCCGCGTTGGCGGACGCGCTGCTATTGTTGTCGTATCCCTTGCATCCGCCGCGCAAGCCGGACCA
>CAWJHI010000019.1:0-39219 GCA_963842485.1 Terriglobia bacterium
ACATTCAGCCAGGCGCACGACAGCGCGGTGCAGGCCTACGGTGAGGGGGACCAGGCCAACCGGGCCGCCTACTCGGCGCTGAAGCAGGGGTTCGAGAAGCGGGGGGACCACTGGATCCCTAAGGCGACCGATCCCGAGGACTAGCGTTCACTGTTTACAGTGGGCGTGTGGATGAGCTGGCCGATTCCGCGTATCTGGTGAATGACGCTGATGGGCTGCGGCGGCGCCTGGCGGACGACGGTTATCTGTTCTTCCGCGGCCTGCTGCCCGCAGGCCAGGTCCAGGCGGCCGGCCAGGTGGTCCAGGCCCAGCTGCGATCCGGCGGCTGGATCGATGACCGGGGCATACCGTCGATACAGCCGCGCGCGGTCAACTCGATGGATGCCCTGGGCGACCCGGCGTTCCGCGCCGCCATGTTCGGCCCCGCGTTCAACGAGATCCCGTACCGGCCGGCACTGCGCGAGGTCGTCCGGCGGATACTCGGCCCGCGGGCGTTCTCCTACCCGGCCAAGGTGCTGCGCGCCGTCTATCCCGAACGGCCGCAGGCTCGCCCGCGCGGCCGGTACATCCACTATGACTACGGGGTGTCCGGCGTCCAGGACATGCTGACCAGCTGGGTCCCGCTGATGGAGATCCCGGTCCAGATCGGCGGCCTGGCTGTCCAGCCCGGCGGCCATCGCGGCCCGCCCCGGCGACCGCGTCCCCTCAGCGCCACCGAACCCGGCTGGGCGACCACCAGCTACGAGCCCGGCGACGTCATCATCTTCCACTGCCTGACCCCGCACGCCGCCCTGCCCAACCGGGGTTCCACGCTGCGGATCTCGGGCGACTTCCGCTGGCAGCGACCGGGGCCGACGCCAGCCGAGCTCGTCCTCGGCCGGGCCGCGCGCCCGCCCGAGATGTTCAGCCGCCTGTTCCGCCGCGAGCCCTGGTGGGAGCCCGTACCCGCTGGGCTCACCCTGCATCCAAGGGCACAGATGATCACTGCCCCGCCGGGCCCCTCACGCCTGATTCCCGTGCACCCCGGCTGGCAGCACTGGCAGCCGCCACCCCCCGCCACCGTGCACTAGCCGGATGTTCACGCTAGTGAAGGAAACTCCGGCTCCGCCCATCAGCGGCATTTCACGTAACTCGAATTCCGGCCCTCAGTTATTTTCTAGAAAAATACTACTAGTTTAGTATTTCAAGCGTAAGCTTGGGGAGCCATCGGGAAACGGTTGCGAAGGCGGCGAGACGCCAGGTTCGTTAGTAGGGCCGACCAAGGTCTCAGCGAAACTGGTCCTACTCGCGAAGAAAGTAATCCTCATGACCGAACCAGCGGCGCCGCAGGCGCCCAAGCCAGGCCCGCTGCACGAGGTCCTTGTGCCCGGGACGCCAATAGCTGTACTCGAGCCGGCCATCGGAACGGAGCGGTACGAGCGGCTGCTCACCGCGGCCGCCCGGTTCCGGGACCGGCTCGGCCGGCGGACCATCTGGAACGTCAACTCCACTGCGGTCGGCGGCGGGGTCGTGGCTGTTCGTAATCGGCATGTCGTTGACTTCCGTGCCGGTGAGCCGCTGCTGGCTCTGCGCCTGCCCCACGTCGACGGGGGACGTTTCGGCGTTGACGTTCTCGGACTGAAAAACCTCGCGGACGCTGTTGATCACCAGCGTGATCTCGGTGGAGGCGTCGACGTGCACGGCGTGGTCCTTCAATGCGTAGTATCCTTCGCGGGCCACGCTGACCTGAAAATCGCCGGGTCCGGGAAAGGTCAAGGTGAAATTGCCGGTGGGATCGGTCTGCGCTTCCTGGGAGTTGACCGTTACGCGCGCGCCGCGCACCGGGGCGTCGTTCTGATCGACCACCCGCCCGCGCAGAGTAACGTCGGCGTAGAGGGGAAAAGCGACAAGCACGGCAATCGCCGGCCACCCACATCGCGATGATCCCCAATCGCGCACTGGATATCTCCCCAACAAGGATAGACGGTGGGGGAACCGGTTTCAGTTGCCTCCATTTACTGCCAGGAGCATTTTCGCCCCGGCCAGCTGCGCCACCGCGCCCAGCGTGGTCTGCGCCGCATTTAGCCCCAGGCGAAAATCGTCGTCGCTATAGTGCGCGTATACATCCGTCGGCTGATGATGATTCGGATCCCATCCATTGCCGATCTGCGACCCGCGCTCCAGTTCGCGCAGGCTGATGGCGGGGGTCAGGTCCTGAAAAGGACCTGAATCGGTATTCGTCATGTGCGGGCCGATGTTGGCGGGGTAATCGGTGGCGTACTTTTCGTTCGCAAACTGAAATTTGTGCGCCAGCAGCATGGCAGCGTCGGCGAACTTCGAAGTCACCTGGTACTCGATATTGACGTCGGCCTCCGGCCTCTGCACCGGGCTGACCGAGCCGTCCTTGCGCGGCATGCCGTGGTCGAACATCATCATGTCGTGCTGGATCATGCCGAGCCACTTCGGCTCCGGGTATTTGCCGGAACCGGGCGGCGATTCGATGCCTTGCAGATCCTTGCGTTGGGCCACGTAGGCGCGCGCGCCGTTGGTGCCGGTCTCCTCGTTGTTCCATAGCGCGAAGCGGATCGAGCGCTCGGTCTGCACGTCGGGACTGCTGAAGATGCGCGCCAGCTCCATTACCAGGGCGGTGCCCGAGCCGTCGTCGTTGGCGGCCTCGCCGTATCCGATGCCATCCATATGACCGGCGACGATGTACATCTCTTCGGGATGGGTGGTGCCGATCTTGGTGCAGTACACCTCTTCGCGCGGGCCCGGAGTGGAGGGTTGAGAATTGAGCTCGCGCAATTTTTCGTCGGGCTGCTTCATCGGATCGTTGTTGACGCCTTCGGGCATCCGCACGCCTCGGCGGCGCGCGCCTCCGGGGCCAATCGTCGGGTTCTGCTGTCCGCGCCCGCGCCCGCCGCCGCCGCGCCCACCGCGTCCGGCGGGCGGTTCATAGACGTAATGAATGCGTTCGGTATTGGTGCAGCCGTAGCTTTTGAGCTGCGCTTCAATCCAATCGAGGGCGGCGCGGTTGCGGTCCGTGCCCTGGCGGCGGTCGCCAAACTGCGTCAGGCCCTTGATGGTCGCTTTGTAGCGTTCCAGATCGAGACGCCCTACCATGGTTGCGATCGGATCGGGCGGCGGTGGGGCCGGGGTTTGTGCTGAAATCAGCATCGCGCAGAGGAGGAGCGAGAGAGCGGGAGGTCGCATAATGTATTCAGAACAGTGTAAACCTTCTCCGAGCTATATTTGAAAGACTGCACGGAAGACTAAAGGAGACAACCATGAAGACGACGAATCGACGTAATTTCCTGGGCAAGAGCGCGGCAGCCGCGGCGGTGACCGCAGTGGTGGCGGTGCCGGCTAAGGCGCAGAGCGCCTCGCCCACCAAGAAGGTGATTTATCGCGATGGGAAGAAGCCGGCGAAGCCTTCCACGCGGATGAGCGGCACGGTGGCTTACGGCAATCTGATTTTCATTTCCGGAGTGGGCTATCACAAAGAAGGCGACATCAAGGTGCACACGAAGGCCGTCCTCGACTCCATCAAAGCGCAGTTGGAGAACGCCGGGTCTTCGATGAGCAAGGTGTTGAAATGCAATGTGTACTTGAACGACCTGAAAGATTACGCGGCCATGAACGAGGTTTATGACGGCTCGTTCGGCGACGAGCCTCCCGCGCGCACTACGATCGCGGCGGCGGGCGGGATTCCGGGGAATTCGCTGGTGGAAATCGACGTCATCGCCTGTATATAAGCGGAGCCGCGCCCTTGCACGGGCGTGCGCCACAAGACACGGACAGACCTTTATCGAGGACGGTTGACTTGGGCTGTCGGTAAAAAGCGAAGCCATCTTCGGAAGGGTTGTGGGTTTGTCCTTTTGTTTCATACATTTCATGGCAGTGCGAAGGAGATGAAGTTCGATCCAGCGGCCACGGCGATGAACTGCTTGCTGTCGACCGCGTACGTCATGGGCGAGGCGTGCCACGGCTGATTGGTGTAGAAATGCCACAGCAGTTTGCCTGACTTCGCATCCGCCGCGGCGAAAGCGCCCGCCTCGTCGCAGAAGAAGATCAATCCGCCGGCGGTGGAGAGGACGCCTCCCCAACCTCCTCCGCCGCCGATCTGCGGGATCTCCCAGACTGTCTTGCCGGTCTGAATATCGAGCGCGCGCAGGAACCGTTCGGGCTTTTCGCCCGGGACGCGACGCGTTCCGCCGCCATAAAAAGATTTGCCCTGCTCCCACCATGCGTCGGACTTGGTAAAAATGCCACAGGACTCCAGTGCCATTACGTAAAACAGTCCGGTGACGGGATTGTAGGCGCTCGAAAACCAGTTGGTTGCGCCGACCACGTTGGGACATGCCTTGGCGCCGTCGGGCGTCGGAGTCGCGCTGGGGCGAGTGCGCGGGCGGCCTTTCGGGTCGATGCCATCGGCCCAGTCGGTCTTTTTTACGAAGGGTTCGCCAAGGAGAAATTCTCCGGTGGCGCGGTCGAGCACGTAAAAGTAACCGTTGCGATCGGCTTGCAGCAGCAGCTTGCGCGGTCTGCCTTTGAACGTCGCGTCGATCGCGAGCAGAGGCGCGACGGCGTCCCAGTCGTGCACGTCGTGCGGTGTGAACTGGTAATACCAGCGCAGCTTGCCGGTTTTCGGCTCCAGCGCGACCACCGAGTTGGCGTAGAGGTTGTCTCCCTTGCGTTCATCGCCGTTGTAATCGGGGCACGGATTTCCAGTGGGCCAGAAAATCAGATCGGTCGACGGATCGTAGGTGCCTGTGAACCAGGCATCGACGCAACCGTGTTCGATCGCGCGGCCCACCCAGGTTTTGGGGCCTTCAATGGTGGAGAAGCGCCACGCGCGTTTGCCGGTATCGGCGTCGTAGGCCGCGATGAATCCGGGCGCGCCCTCGTCTCCGCCGGACGTTCCGGAGAGAACCAGGTTGCCGACGACAAGAGGCGCGCCGGTGGCACCGTAGTGCTGGTGAAAATCGGCCATTTCCGTGTCCCAAACAAGATGCCCCGTCAGCCGGTTGAGCGCGATGATGTGCGCGTGGTCGGTCACCATGAACACTTTGTCGCCGAGCACGGCGACGCCGCGGTTGATGGCGGATTCCGCGTCACCGATGACGCCTTTGGTGAGCGGGCGCGCGTAGTGCCAGATCTGGCGGCCGTTTTTCGCGTCGAGGGCGAAGCATTCGTTGGCGGTGGTGACGTACATGATGCCGTCGACCACGATGGGCGTGCCTTCCAGGCGCTGCGCTTTCGCGATAGGGAACATCCAGGCGGGCGCGAGATGGGCGACGTTTGAAACATTGATCTGGTTGAGATCGCTGTGGCGATTGCCGTTCATTTTTCCGTGATAGGTGGGCCAGTCACCTGGCCCGAAAGCGATGTTCGCGGTTGGCGCCCCTAGGTTCATCGACGACGCGGTTTCTTCGGTCAGGCGCGAGAGGAAGGCGAGCAGGTCGGGAATCCGCGCGGCATCGACGGGCGGCATGAGAGGTTTCGGGTCCGGAGTTTCTTGCGCGATTTGCGACTTGGAGAAGACGTGCAACCGGCCGTCGGTTCCCTGCAATTGTAAATCGTAATCGCTTTCGTTCTTCGCGATGCCGGTGATGGTTTTGCCGTCCTTCAGGCGGACGGTAATGGCAGTCGCGGCGGGATGGCGGAGGGCTCGCTCGATTTGCGAAAGCCTTCGTTCGCGGCCGATGTTGGACAGGTCGAGGGCAAGAACGCTGTGACACTGCACACAGTTTTGGACGAAGAACGCTTGTCCTGCCTGGACGTTGCCATTCGCAGGATGATCGGCGGCGGGGGCGCGTAGCGCAGCGATATAGGAGACCAGGGCGGTCATCTCCGGGTCGGCGAAACTGAAGGCGGGCATGCCCCCGGCCTGGATTCCTTCCTTGATCGTGGCGCGCAAGTCGCGGCGGCTTCGTTCGACGATGGAGGGCGCGTGCTCGCCTCCGGCGCCGTCGGCTCCGTGACAACCGGCGCAGCGGGAGGCGAACAGTGCTGAGCCGTCTTGAGCATTCGCGAGGAGCGCTAAAGATGCGAAGAATGCAAATTTCATGTCGCTAGAAGCTCATTATGTGCCATAAGCACACCTCAAGGGGCTCTTAAAATGCCATAATTGACGTTTTACGGGAGGTTCTATGTTCTGGAATAGCGGATTCAACCGGCGCGATTTGTTTCGCCGCGGCAGCCTGATGGCTTTGGTTGGTGCGGTGGGCGGAGGCGTGCGAACGGCCGTAGCCGCGGGGCTGGAGCTCGGGTCGAACATGTATCGTTCGATCGGCGTGCGGCCGGTGATCAACTCGCGGGGGACGTTCACGATCATTACGGGATCGGAGACGCTTCCGGAAGTGAAGAAAGCGATGGACGAAGCCTCGCGTGGTTACGTCCAGATGGACGAACTGATGGATGGCGTGGGGAAAAGGCTGGCGGAGATTTCGGGCGCGGAATGGGGCATCGTGTCGGCGGGGTGCTGCGCCGGCGTGACGAACTGCACGCTGGCGTCGATCGCCGGAACCAACCCGGAGCGGATGCAGAGGATTCCGGATTTGACGGGATTGAAGAATGAAGTGGTGATTCCGTCGTATTCGCGCAACGTGTACGATCACGCGGTGCGCATGACGGGCGTGAAGATTGTCGAAGTGAAGGACCCGTCGGAACTGGAAGGCGGCGTTCAACGAGCGCACGGCGATGGTTTACATTCTGGCCGGCAATGGCGACCAGGGTCCGCTGGGGACGAAGGCGATTTCAGAAGTCGCGAAGAAGCATAACGTGCCGGTGGTGGTGGATGCGGCGGCGGAGATTCTGACTTTGAAGCCGAACGTCCATCTTGACAGGGGCGCGTCGGTGGTGGTTTATAGCGGAGGCAAGTGCATCCGTGGTCCGCAGGCGGCGGGGCTGCTGCTGGGCGACAAAGCGTTGTTGCAAGCCGCGTGGGCCAATAGCGCGCCGCACCACGCGTTCGGACGGTCCTTGAAGGTGGGCAAGGAAGAGATCATGGGCATGCTGGCCGCGGTGGAGATGTGGGTGAAGCGCGACCACGACGCCGAATGGAAGATGTGGGAAGGCTGGCTGGATCAGATCGCAACCCAGGTGAAAAAAGTGGACGGGGTGACGGCCGCGATCGCGCAGCCGCGCGAGGGTTTGTCGAATCGCACGCCGCAGTTGAACATCAAGTGGGACGGCGCGAAGCTGGGGATCACGGGGACGGAAGTGCATAAGCTGCTGACCGACACGGAGCCGCGCATTATTCTCGCCAGCGGCAACGGCGCGCGGCCCGAGAATATGGCGAGTTCGGTGAGCGTGGTGGCTTACATGATGATGCCGGGCGACGTGAAGGTGGTGGCGGACCGGTTGTATAACGTGCTATCGAAGCCTCCGAAGTTCGAGAATCCGCCGGCGCCGCAGGCTCCCAGTGTCAACATCTCGGGGCAATGGGTGGCGAGGATCGAGTATGGGCGGGGCTCGGCTGTTCACAACATCGTGTTTGAGCAGAATGCCGAGAAACTGACGGGAACGCATCACGCTGAGTTCGATCAGGGCGACTTGAGCGGAATGGTTTCAGGCAATGCCGTCAAGTTCCAGAGCCGTTACCGGATTCAAGGGCAGGGGCTGTCCTACGCGTTTATGGGGACCGTGGATGGGGACAAAATGTCGGGCACGCTCAACATGGGCGAGTACGGCGAGACGACGTGGACGGCGGAGCGGCACAAGTATCAGACGGGCATGCGGCGGAGAGCGTAGTCGCGACGGTCGCACATTAGAGCCGTGTCACGGCTACCCAATGGCTGCAGCCTGCTCTCAGCGGGCTTCTATAAAGATGAAGGAAGCCGCCTGAAGAGGCGGCTGCAGCCGTGAGTGGCTGCCCTACAGAGCTTCCCAGCGGGTTTATGAAAACGCAGAAACAGGTCTAGTGTTGTGTATCTGAAGTTCATTGACGGAGGCGTGATTGTGGGCGCGGTCCCCCTCGCGGCCGACGACCCGTCGGCCTTCATTTTGAGTGCGCCAGAGGAGCCGGACCGGGGGGTCCGGCGCGGACGAGGGCGTCCGCCCTACAACACTCGTGTTGTGACCGGATGATTTGTTGGCAATTCGGCCTCGTGCGTTAGATTGGGGCTTGCGCCGCTTCTAGCAGGCTTTTCGATGTTGCAAACAAGAGCCGCCCGGAGGGCGGCTGCCGGCTGATAGCCCGCCCCACATTTGCAACTGGAGTCTCGCCGTCCGGACTAGCGGAGGGACGGGAGCAGTTGTTCGGTTCGGGATTCGCGGGCGGCGAAGGTCACTTGGAATGACGATCCTGCGCCGGGGGAACTGATCACGTCGATGGATCCGCCGTGGGCTTTCACGATGCTTTCGGCCAGTGAAAGGCCGAGGCCGTAGCCGCCCTGGCTGCGCGCGCGATCCGCCTGATAGAAACGCTTGAAGATGTGGGGCAGATCGGCTTCCGCGATGCCGCTGCCTAAGTCTTCGATCTTTACGGAGTGATTCGAGAGCGTGACGATCACTTCTCCGCCATCGGGAGAATATTTTACGGCGTTATCGAGCAGAACTAAAAACAACCGGTGCAGGGCGGGACGGTTTCCGGAAACGACGGCCGGATCGTCTCCGAGGAGCGGCTTGATATGAATCTGGCGGAACTCGACGAGACTCTTGATTTCCGCCAGGACGCCGCGCAGAACTTCGCGCAGGTCGAGGGGGCCGAGGGGCATGTCTACCGCTCCCGCGTCGGTGCGGGCGAGGATCAGGAGATCCTCGACCAGCGTGGTCATTCTTTCGGCTTCGGCGGCAATTTCCTGGAGCGAGTCCCGATACACCTCGGGCTCCCGCGCCCGGCGTAGAGCCAATTCGGCGGTCGTGCGGATCACTGCCAGCGGCGTGCGAAATTCATGCGACGCGTCGGCGACGAATTGCGAGAGAGTCTTCACCGCGGCTTCGAGACGGGCCAGCATCGTGTTGAGCACCTCGGTCAATCGCGCCAGTTCGTCGCCGGTGGGGGGAACGGGCAGGCGTCCGGAGAGATTTTCGATGCTGATAGTCAGGGCCGCGGCGGTGATGTCGGTGACGGGCTTCAGCGCGCGCGCGCTGAGCCAGGCACCGCCCAGGCAGGCGATCAGAATCACAATTGGGCTGAGACTGAGCAGAAGAAGGCGCAGCAGATCCAGGGCGTGCTGCACGCTGCCGACGGACTCGGCTACCTCCAGATCGAACGATTGATTCGCGAATGCGAATCGACGGTGAAGGATTCGGAAATTGGCGGAGGGCCGCTCCGGCGGATAGTGGAATGGAAAGCTGCCTCGCAGGTCGATGTAACTGAGAGGCGGCAGGGCCTGGCAGAATTCTTCGAGTTCATCGCGAAGCTGTTTGTCCGACGTTTCGAGGGATTCGGCCCGGAAATATTTTTCAAAACGGCTGGCGCGCCCGTCCAGGTCGCGATCGATTTCATCGAGAAGCCGGTGGCGCAGAGACAGCCAGATAAGGCTTCCAAAGAGACCGAAGCCGGCGGTCAGAATGACGGCATACCAGGCGGTCAAACGGAAGCGGATGGACTTCATGCGGGCTCCCGCATCATGTAGCCATAGCCGCGAACGGTGTGGATCAGTTTTGGCTCGCGCGTGTCGACTTTGCCGCGAAGCAGGCGCATGAAGACTTCGAGCGTGTTCTCGTTGATGCCGCTGCCGAAGCCCCAGACAGATTCGAGGATGGTGTCGCGGCTGATGGCGCGGCCGGGGTTCCTCATGAGGAGTTCGAGGAGGCTGTATTCGCGAGGGGTGAGCGCCAGCACATCCTGGCCGCGGGTGACGCGATGGCTGGCGGGGTCGAGGCGAACGTCGGCGATTTCGAGACAGACGGGGCGGGCGATGGCTCCGCGGCGGCTGACGGCGCGCAGCCGGGCGAGCAGAATGTCGATGGAAAAAGGCTTGGTGAGGTAATCGTCGGCTCCGGAATCGAGGCCGGTGACGATGTCGGCGGCGGAGTCGCGCGCGGTGAGCATCAGGATCGGCGTTTGATTGCGGCCTTCGCGCAGCTTACGGGCGACGGCCGTGCCGGTTATACCGGGCAGCATTACATCGAGGACGATGACGTCGAAGGGCGAGTAGAGAGCGATTTCGAACGCTTCGCGGCCATCGCGCGCGACCACCACCTGATGACCCTCTTCGGCGAGGGTCTTCTGGAGCAGCTCGGCCATGCGCCGATCGTCTTCGGCGACCAGAATCTGCATCGTCCACGATCTTAGCAGGGGAAGCTGAAGGGTGACTGAAAGCGCCGGCTTCGCGGACGGGGCGAAAGCCGGGACAGCCCGCTCTGCCCACGCGGCGGGGGCGTTCTCTGGCTTTCGCGGGAGATGGCGGCGCCTTGGGACAGAGTGGGCAGTCCCGGTTTTCGCACTGTGTGGTCAACGGGACAGGGCGCTCTGCCCACGTGGCGCGCCTTAGGACAGAGTAGGCAGTCCCGGTTTTCGCGGTTTTCAGCTTATCTTCAGGATGAGATGGTCCACTGGTAGTCAATGCGGAATTGGGTTTGTGGGGTCATGCTGGCGGGCGTGATGTACGCTCAGCCGCCGACGATTTCCCTTCAGGACGCCCTCGCTCGGGCCAAGCAATATGGCGGGCAGATTCAGAGCGCGAATCTGGCGGTGCTGCAGGCGAAAGAAGATCGGGCGCAGGCGCGAGCGGGAACGCTGCCTTCGGTGAGCGCGCTGAACCAGTTCATTTACACGGAAGCCAACGGAACGCCGTCCGGCGTGTTTGTCGCGAATGACGGCGTGCATGTCTACAACGAACAGGCGGTGGTTCATCAGGAACTGCTGTCTCTGGTGAGGCATGGAGAGATCCGGCGAGCGATGGCGGCGGAGGCGATCGCGCAGGCGAAGGTGGAAGTCGCGACGCGCGGACTGAGTGCGATCGTGATTCAGAATTACTACGCGATCGTGCTGGCGGAACGCAAACTCGGCAATTCGCAGACCAGTCTGAAAGAGGCGGAGCACTTCTTCGACGTGACCCAGAAGCAGGAAAAGGGAGGCGAAGTGGCGCACGCCGACGTGATCAAGGCGCAGATCGATTTGCAGCAGCGGCAGAGGGATCTGAAGGAAGCGGCGCTGGCCATTGAGAAGGCCCGGATCGCGCTGGGCGTTCTGATTTTCCCGAACTTCAGCTCGGAGTTCGCGGTGGTGAACGACTTCGCGCAGACGGCGGAGATGCCGACGGTGGAAGAGGCGAGGGCGGCGGCCAAATCGAGCAGTCCCGACATTAAAGCGGCGGCGGCGGGCGTTCAGGAAGCCGGGTGGGAGGTCAGCGTGGCCCGGTACCAATTTTTGCCGTCGTTCGGATTGGATTTTTTCTATGGAATCGATGCGAATCAGTTCGCGGCGACCACCAACACGCCGACTGACGCGACGGGGCGAAGCACGCTACCGAACTATCAGGTGACGGGGCGGCAAAACCTGGGATACGCCGCGCAGGTGACGCTCACGGTGCCGGTGTGGAACTGGGGCGCGACCAGGAGCAAGGTGAAACAGGCGGAATTGAAGCGCGACCAGGCACAGCTCGATTTATCGCTGGCGCAACGGGCGCTGCAAAGTAATTTAGCCGCGGCGTATGCGGAGTTGCAGGCGGCGCGGGGGCAGTTGGAATCGCTGCGGAGTTCGGTCGACCTGGCGGCGGAGAGTCTGCGGCTGACGGCGCTGCGGTATCAGGCGGGCGAGGCGACAGCGCTGGAGGTGGTGGACGCGCAGAACACTGCGACGCAGGCGCGCAATGCGAATGACGACGGCCTGGCGCGGTATCGCGTGGCACTGGCGAATTTGAAGATGCTGACGGGGACTTTATGAAGAAAACCTGGCCGCGGAGTTTTGGGGACGGGGCGAAAAATGGGGACAGACCGTTCTGTCCGCTGGCGGCGGAGGGTAGAGCGTCAGGGCGGGCGATTCAGGCGCCTTGGGACAGAATGGTCAGTCCCCATTTTTCGTACATTTGGATCGCGTGCCTGCTTGCCATCGGGCTCGCCGGGTGCGGGAAGAAGGCGGAGAAAGAAGCGGCTGAGGGTGAGGCGCCCACGCCGGTGCTGGTGGAGACGGCGGTGCGCGGAGCGGTCGATTACATGGTCGCAGCGGACGCGGTTCTTTATCCGATCAACCAGGCGAACGTGACGCCGAAGATCAGCGCGCCGGTGAAGAGGATGCTGGTGAATCGCGGGGATCACGTGAAAGCCGGACAGGTGATCGCAGAGCTGGAGAGCGGCGATCTGGCCGCGGCGGCGAATGAGAGCAACAGCCAGTATCAACAGGCGCAGGCGTCCTATCAGAACATTTCGGGCGCGACGGTTCCCGAGGATAAGAACAAAGCGCAGGCCGACGTTCAGGTCGCGCAGCAGGTGCTGGATGCGGCGCAGAAGCTTTATGACAATCGAGTGGCCTTGCAGCGCGAGGGTGCGCTGGCGCAGAAGCTGGTGGACGATGCGAAGGTCGCGCTGGCGCAGGCGCGAGGGCAATTGGAAACGACGCGGCGTCATCTGGAGGCGCTGAACCAGGTGAGCCAGCGCGAGACGATCCGCGGGGCGCAGGCGCAGATGAACGCGGCCAAGGCTCATTATGAGAATGCCGCGGTGCAGCTTTCCTATGCGCAGATCCGCAGTCCGATCAGCGGGATTGTGGCGGATCGATCGGTGTATGCGGGAGAGATGCCGGCGAGCGGCACTCCGATTATTTCCATCGTGGACATATCGCAGGTGGTGGCGCGGGCGAATATTCCGGTGAAGGAAGCGTCGATGATTCGGGTCGGGCGGCCGGCGCGCATCAGCGGACCGGACGGGGATCTGGCGGGCAAGGTGACGGTGGTGAGTCCGGCGGTGGATCCGAACACGACGACGGTGGAGGTTTGGGTGCAGGTGGCGAATCCAGGCGAGAAACTGAAGCCTGGCGCGAGCGTCCGCGTCGCGATCATTGCCGACACGATTCAGGACACCATCGTGATTCCATCGTCGGCGCTGCTGAACGCGGACGATGGAGGGCAGAAGGTGATGGTGGTGACGTCCGATTCGGTGGCGCATGAGCGGAGAGTTTCGGTCGGGGTGAGGCAGGGTGAGCGGGTGCAGATTGTGAGCGGCTTGCAGGAAGGCGAGCAGGTGGTCACGTCGGGCGGCCTGGGTTTGGACGACAAGGCGAAGGTGTCGATTCAGCAGCCAAAGGCGGAGGATGAGGACGAAGACGACAGGTAACAACCAGATGATGAGAAGAAGCCCGACGATGCGAAGGGCGCGGACAAGGGCAAGAAGGAATGATCGAACAGCAGGAACACTGGACGGCGCGATTTTCCGGGCCCATCATTTTCGTCATTGTCACGCTGATGGGGGTAGGCGCGTATCTGGCGTTCTCGATCCCGGTGGCGGTATTTCCGTCGACCGATTTCCCGAGGGTTCTGGTGGGCATCGACAACGGCGTGGCGCCGATCAACCAGATGGAAGTGACGGTGACGCGGCCGGTGGAAGAGGCGATGAACAGCGTGCCGGGGCTGGAACTGGTGAAGTCCGTGACAAGCCGCGGGTCGGGGGAAATCAACCTGTTTTTCAACTGGAGCGTGAACATGTTCCAGACGCTGCAATACGTGAATGCGGCGCTGGCGCGGGTTCAGCCGTCGCTGCCGCCGACCGCGAAGCTGGTGGCGAACCGGCTGACGTTCGCGGCCTTTCCGATTCTGGGCTACAGCCTGACGTCGGACACGATGTCGCAGAGCGAGCTGTGGGAGATCGCCAACTATACCATCAAGCCGCGGCTCAATCGGGTGAACGGAGTCTCGATGGTGGTGCTGCAAGGCGGCAGCGTGCCGGAGTTCGAGATTCAACCGGACCCGGCGAAGCTGCTGCAAGCGCAGGTAACGGTGCCGGGGATTCTCGACGCGGTGGCGAAGACCAACATGATCGATTCTCCCGGTCTGATTGAGAACAACCACGAGTTGTCGCTCACGCTGGTCACAGGGCAGACCAAGGATCCGTCGGAGATCGCGAACATCGTCGTGCGAAGCACGCCGGCGGGCGTTGCGGTGAGGATCGGAGACATCGCCAGTGTGCATCCCTCGGTGATGCCGGTTTATACGATGGTCACGGCGAACGGCAAGCCAGCGGTGTTGTTAAGTATTTTCCGGCAGCCGGACGGCAACACGGTCGCGGTGGCCGATGCGTCGGCGCGGGAATTGGCGCAGATTCGGCAGACGCTGCCGGCGGGCGTGAAGGTCGAGACGTTTTACGATCAGTCGACGCTGGTGCGGGATTCGATCGATAGCGTGCGCGATGCGATTCTGATCGGGCTGGCGCTGGCGGCCATTATTCTGGTGCTGTTTCTGCGCGACTGGGGAAGTTCGCTGGTGGCGGCGCTGGTGATTCCCGCGACCATCGCGATTACGCTGATCGTGCTGCGGATGATTGGAGAAAGTTTTAATCTGATGACGCTCGGCGGGCTGGCCGCGGCGGTGGGGTTGATTATCGACGACGCGATTGTGGTGGTGGAGAATATCGTGCTGCATCGCGATTCGGGCCAGACCAGAGGGGAGGCGATTCGCAGTGCGCTGCGAGAGATTCGCGTGCCGCTGGTGGGATCGACGGTAGCGCCGATCGTGGTGTTTCTTCCGCTGATTTCGATTACGGGAGTGACGGGAACATTCTTTCGCGCGCTGGCCGTCACCGTGGGAACCGCGCTGCTGACCTCGTTGGCGCTGGCGCTGACGTGGACCCCGACGCTGAGCTATTTTTTGTTGCGCAGTAAATCGAACGTCGTACACGGCGAGGACGAGCCGCCGACGGGATTCATGGGCCGGATCAACAGCATCTACGAACGGACGCTGCGGTTCGTGCTGGCGTATCCGCTCGCGCTGGCCGCAGGGAGCGTGGTGCTGATCGCCGCCTCCGCCCTCTGCTATCAGGCGCTGGGCAGCGACTTGTTGCCGGCGATGGACGAGGGCGGGTTCATTCTCGATTACCTGATGCCCGCCGGGTCGTCGTTAGAGGATACGAACGCGGTCCTGCTGGGCGTGGAGAAAAGTCTTTCGTCGACCGAGGAGGTGGAGAGCACGTCGCGGCGCACCGGATTGCAGCTCGGCCTGGCGGCGGTGACGGAGGCGAACCGGGGCGATTTCACGGTGAAGTTAAAACGCAAACGCGGCCGGAGCATCGAGGAGGTGATGTCCGGCGTGCGGGAAAAAGTCAATAAAAAATATCCGCAATTGGACGTCGAGTTCATTCAACAACTCCAGGACAACATCGGTGATCTCACCAGTTCGCCGGAGCCGATCGAGATCAAGTTGTTTTCTCCGGATATGGTGTTGCTGAAGAAATGGGCGCCGAAGGTGGCGGAGCGCATCAAGAAGATCAAGGGCGTTGCCGACGTCAAGGACGGGATCGAGAATACGATCAGCGGGTCGGCGATTGTGATGAAGGTGGATCCGGTGGTGGCGGCGCGGTCGGGATTCACGCCCCAGGAAATCGAGATCGACGCGAGCGCGATTTTGCAGGGCGAGCCGGCGACGACTCCGGTGGTGGTGAACGACCGCTCCTACACGATTCGCGTGCGATTTCCTCAGGACACGCGCGCGTCGCTGGACCAGATCCGGAACACGATGATCACCAGCAGTTCGACGGGCAAGACGGCCTCCCTGGGTGCGCTGGCGGCATTCGAGAACGAAGTGGGGCAGACGGAGATCCAGCGCGAGAATCTACAGACGGACGTCGCGGTCACGGGACGGTTCGACGGCGTGAGCCTGGGGCAGGGGATGGCGATGGTCCAGCAGGCGGTGGCGGATCTTCAGCTTCCCGCCGAGATCCGCGTGGTTTACGGCGGAACTTACGCGGAGCAGCAGAAATCGTTTCGGGATCTTCTCGTCGTGCTGGGGCTGGCGGTGGTGCTGGTGTTTACCGTGCTGCTGTTCGAGTTTCGGACGTTTGCCGCGCCCACTTCGATTCTGGCCTCGGCGCTGCTGTCGACGTCGGGCGTCTTTTTCGCGCTGCTGATCACCGGGACCACGTTCAACATCTCGTCGTTCATGGGGTTGATTATGGTCATCGGGATTGTGGCGAAAAACGGCATTCTCCTTCTCGATGCCGACGACCGGTATCGCGCCGAGGGTTTTTCCGCGCATGACGCGATGATCGAGGCCGGAGCGCGCAGGCTGCGCCCGATTCTGATGACGGCGCTCGCGACCATCGCGGGAATGATTCCTCTTTCGCTGGCCATCGGGAGCGGATCGCAGATGCTGCAACCGCTGGCGATTGCGGTGATCGGAGGGATTCTGGCTTCCATGGTGCTGTCGCTAATCGTGACGCCGGCTGTGCATTATTACTTGAGGGGAATAAATAAAGGCGATAAGATAGCGGCGTGACAAGACGCCAACTGCTAGGCGGCATGGCCGCTTCCTTGACTATCCCAAAGATGTTCGCCGCCTTCAGCCGGCCGCTGGGGGTGCAGACGTATACTGTCCGGTCGTTGATGCCGGCGAAGGGCGAGGCGACACTGCGGGCCATCGCGGCGATCGGCTACAAGGAAGTCGAGATCACTTTCGACGAAGCGAAGAAATATGCCGCGGTGTTGAAGGAGACAGGACTGCGGGCGACCGGATCGCACATCCAGCCCGATCCCAGCCGGGCTCAGAAGCTGGATGAATTTATCGGGCAGGCGAAAGAGCTCGGGATTCCGGCCATCGGTGTCGCCTACGTGACTCCGGGACAGCGCAAGGATCCGGCGGAGTTCTGGCCCAGATTTGTCGAAACTCTGAATTGGTCCGGGGAGCACTGCGCCAAAGCGGGGCTGACGTTTTACTATCATCACCACAATTTCGAGTTCGATCCGCGGTTTCGGGCGATTGATCTGCTTCACGAGAAGCTGACGAAGGACGTGAAGCTGGAGATCGATTGCTTCTGGGCCAGCGTCGCGGGGACGGATCCGGCGAGCATGATCCAGAAGTGGAGCGGGCGTCTGTTTGCGCTTCACTTAAAGGACAAAGCCAAGGACATACCGGTGTGCTTCGAGACGAGCGAGGTGAAACACCAGGACTTTCTTGAAGTCGGCGCGGGGGTGATCGATTGGTCGAAGGTCCTCAAGGATACCGAGAGGGCGGGCGTGCAGCATTATTATGTCGAGCAGGACTACACGCCCGGCGATCCGATCGAGAGCCTGAAAAAAAGCTACGCCTATCTGCGCAAGGTATCGTAAAGCGGCTGCGCGGGATGCGCGCTCGCGCTCTCTTCGGCGACCGTCACAGCAAGGATGCGGATTTTATCGTTATTGGGAAGCGTTAGGGTTTTTGCGCCTGCGGGGGCGTCGATTGCATAGGCGAACAGGTACGAATAACTGTAGATGGCGTTCGAGCCGTCGGCGTTGTGATGATGCGAGGCGAACCAGGCAACGCCGGCACGCTTGATGAAGCCGGGTGTGATGCCGGTTAGCTCGCCGAACGGTTCGACGCGGGTGCGCGGGCGCTGGTCGGCAGCCCCGGGGAACGCGGGAAGCTCCGTGGTCTTCGGCTTCCATGTCCGGTCGTCCCACTGGCCGATATCGCCTCCCCAGTCCTGAATTTTGAGGTCGAACCTGCGATCGCCAAGGCGGAATGTTGCAGTCTGATCGCCATCGTCCGATGCGGCGAGGATATAAACGCGGTTGAATTTCCCAGGCAGCGGAATCGACTGGCCCTTGGCGGTGACTGCATTCGCTTTGTCGGGAGAAGCCATCTTGAACTGAATCCCGTCATAGCTAATGTCCGCGGGCAACATCTCCGCAGGCAGACTAAAGCGGGCGGACGATTTGACGCCGTCCGCGGTTGCCGTGGAGAGGTCATACTTCAATGCGACGGCCTGCGACTTCGGCGCGCTGAGCTTCACCGGCGCCGTTGCGAGTTTGATCGCGAACGTCCGAGGCTGGAACGGGGCGAAATTGCTGATCAACGCTCCGTTGTCGATGGTTGCGCCGCCAATGGGGACTTCCTGTCCGTCGACTTCGTGCGCCACGGCGACCTTGCCGGGGAAAGAGAATCGGACGCCCTTCACTTCGTTGCCATCCAGTTCCACTGCGCGGAGAATCCACTCGTCTTCCAGTTCCGCTTTCTTGAGCGCCAGAACGCGCACGCGCGGGTTGCTGACGGTGAGGAGCGAAAAGGTTTTGCCGAGCGCACCGGCGTGCTTGGTGGCCTGAAACGCGATAAGGGGTTGGTTCAGCCGCTGAGCCTGCCAGTCGGCAGGTTGCTTGCCGGCGTGTCCGGCGATGCCGTAGACGAATTCGTGATGACCCCAATCGTTGCTCGCCTGGTAGGTGTATTGATTGCGCACGCCGGGCGAGTAAATCAGTGTCAACCGAAGAGTGTGGTCGTCCGGTTTGTCGGATCCGTTCTTGCAATCGGTAAGAATCGTTGTGCCGAATTGGCCGGATTTGTCGGTTAAATCGATCCATTGATGCGAGGCGACCTCGAATTTCCGTTCATCGTTGTTGCCTCGTTTGATGGTGCCGATGTCCCAGTTGTAAGTGGCTTCGGGGTTCGACGCTGCGAGGGGGAACGTCGCTTTGAGCGCGGTTTCGCCGATCTTCCAATCGATCGAGTTGCCGATTTCGACGCGATTTCCGCCATCGCCCGCCGAAAGGCGGATGGTCTGGACGAATTTGGAGCCCTCGGTTTCGCGGGAGATCTCAAAGGAGACTCGGGCCGCGCCCTGTTCAACGAAGCGCAGCACCGGCGTACCGTTCACGAATCCACGCGGCGCTTTCTTCTGATCGTCCCAATCCATATTCCAGGCTGGCCATTGCACCGGCTTTTCGTATTGAAAGGCGAGCCGGATCGGCGCGGAGAACAGTTCCTTGTTCAAGGACTTGTCGAAGATGCTCGTGATGTCGCCGGTACTATCGGAGTCGATCGTATAGCGCGCGTTTCCCAGGGTGGTCGCCATTGCGGACACGTGATAAGTCATGATCTCGCTGGCCATCGCCGTCTCCGCGGGCTGCACGTCGTACACCGCATATCCCGTCGATGGCGTCTTCGCGACGAACACAACCTTGCCGTTCGACAATTGCGACGGCACATCCGTTCCATCCGGACCGGTCACGCGAACGGCTTTCGGCATCCCTCCGGGGAACGATACCTCGGCTTCCACCACGTCCTCGCGCGCAATCGACAGAGGATTGTAGACGACCACGGGCACTCCCCTGGTCTGCGTGTTGAGCGCCGAAGATACGGCCTCGGTCGCATCCGACAAAACTCCCGCGAATTGATTCATCGCGATCACGTCGTCGTTCCAGGAATACTCGTAGGCCTTGGGCGTCGCGGTGCCGGCCATCAGATCGTGGAAATGGCCTCCCATTACCAGCGTCCAGGCGTCATTCAAGCGCTGCCGCGGATACGCGCGAGCGCCGAGCCAGCTCGCGGCAACCGACGCTTTCTCCGCGGCGTCGGCGAGCAGCTCATTCTTGCGATTCCAACGTTTATGAATCGTCTGCGATGTGAGCGATCCCGCCGAATGATTGATCAGTTCCAGATCGCCTTGGTATTTAGGCAGGCGCTCGAGGGAACAGCACGCGATCATGTCCTTGAAAATCTGGTCGGCGTTGGACCATACCACCTTCAATGGTCCGTCGCCATACTGCATGGGGGGACCGGCGGGCGGAGGCGGCTCGATGGGCTGTCCTCCACGTCCACGACCGAAGCGAGGCTCCGGCGGTGCATCCATTTTCTTCGTGATGATGTCCTCCATCACGCGTACCGAATCCGGTTGTGGCGACCCGCCCACGTCACCTGTTCCCACATAGTGATAATCGGCGAAGATGCCGGTCAAGTTGCCGTCGATCTGCACGCGCTTGGTCCAATCTTCGGATGGACCTCCACGTCCGCCACGTCCGCGTCCACCCGCGGGAGGATTCGCTGCGGGAGGCGGTAGCGGCGGAGGAGTTTTGCTCAGATCGTACGTGACGCTTGAGCCGTAGCTCAGCGGATTTAGCGCGGCGATCACGCTCTTGCCGTCCGGTCCGATCCAGAGGCCGACGTTAAACGGGATTCCCAGCGGCGTTTTCTCCGGCGAATCGGGACCGCCGACGTGAGGCGCGGGCTGCCAGTTGGCCGAAAGCTTCTGCGTCGAGAAACCCTTGATGCCGGCATGCGCCAGGATGCTGGGGAGAGATGCGGGGAATCCGAAGCAGTCTGGCAGCATGTATTCGCCGCTGGATTTGCCGAACTCACGCTGGAACCACTTGTTGCCGTACAAAACTTCCCGCAGGATTGCTTCCGCGCTGGGAGCGTTGACGTCGCCCTCCTCCATGGACGATCCGGCCGGATACCAGCGCCCGCTGTCGACGTACTGTTTCACCTTCTTAAAGTCGAGCGGATAATACTCCTTCATCATCCGGTAGCGGTTGGCTCCGGTGAAATTGAAGATGTAGTGCGGATATTTTTCGAACAGGTCGAAATTGTCGTGCATCGTGCGCGGCAGGTATTGCCCGATGGTGGCGACATAATCCCAGTTCCACTCGGTATCGAGGTGGGCGTAGCCGACCACGTAGAGCGTGGGGGTTTTGGTCAGGTCGGGGGCGTCGGCGGCTTTCAACAGCAGCAGGCAGAGCGGCAGGGAGAGGAACAGGCGTCTCATGAGTACATCTTAGAATCAATTGATGGATCACCACACGGTCGCCACGGTCAGCATCGCGGGCAGCGGTCTCGATGTCCTGGGAAGTCTCTATCTCGCTTATGATTTATTGGGCGGACAGCACGGCCCTTTGCGGATGTTGACGCGCGCCGTCACGTATTCCGTCGTGTTTGGAATCGGCTACGGGCTGGGGCTGGGATTTTTCTTCGGCGTCGCGGCCGGCGCGGCGACCGGAGTGACCATCGCGATCGAACTGACACGCATGGCGCGCAGGCAGGACCACTATCCGCTGTTTTGGGAGAGCGTCTTCAGCGCGATTCGCGGGCTGGCGTTTGGCGCCGGGCTCTATCCATACGTTGGCTTTCGATTTGCGGCCGCTTTCGGCGTCCTTATTACGCTGGGGCAGATCGCCGCTTATTCGCGGGGGGTACGCCCGAGCCTCGATTATGGTCCTCGCCGCCGCCCGCGCCTGTCGCGGCGTCAATTCTCGGCGGCTGTCATCAGGACAGTCGGCTACATCGCCACGGCGCTGGTTTGCAGCGCGTTCGTGCAGCATCTGGAGCATCCCTGGTTATTTGCGCTGCGTGTAGGGTTGGTGACCGGCCTGGTGACGGCCGCTGGAAATGCGCTGGGTCCGTTCATCGAGCACTTCTCGGAAAATCTCCCGGAGCGCAGCATGGGAGCGTTTGGCATCGGATTGATTTTCGTCGGATTCACGCTTCAATCGTTACAATACTGGCTCGTCGTGCTGGATGTCCCGGTCAGGTAGCTCTCTGTTAGTGTGTATGGTATGAGGTTGCTCACGCTTTGCGCTTTTTCCGTCACCTTCGGGGTGGCACTTCTTGGCCAAACGGCAGCCAAAACCGGGCCGCCCGTGGGTGAGAAAGTACCGGACTTCGAAGCCGTCGACCAGAATGGCGCTTCCCATTCGCTCGATTCCCTGATGGGACCCAAGGGAATGATGCTGGTCTTTTTTCGATCCGCCGACTGGTGACCTTACTGCAAAGTGCAGCTGGTCGAGCTGCAGCAGAATTTTCCCGAGATCCAAAAGCGCGGGCTGGGACTGGCCGCCATCAGTTACGATAGCGCGGCGATTCTGAAAGATTTCGCCGAGCGGAAAAACATCACCTTTCCGCTGCTGTCCGATCCCGATTCGAAGATCATTCGCGCTTACGGGATTCTCAATGAGACTGCGCCCAAGGGAGCGTTCTACGGCATCCCGTATCCAGGCACATACATTCTCAATCCCAAGGGCGTCGTGGTGGAAAAATACTTCGAGGACGATTACTCTCAGCGCTACACCGCGTCCGCCATTCTTGCGAAGGAATTCGGGGCAGGCGTAGGAGCCGCGCATTCGATTGTGGAGGCGAAGCACCTGCGCATTTCGACGTCAGCCGGCGACGCGGTGGTTCACATCGGACAGCGCATCGTGCTTTCGGTCGACGTCGATCTGCCGCCGGGCATGCATGTGTATGCGCCGGGTGTGAAAGGGTACATACCCATCGACCTTGCCATTGGGGAATCGGCGTCGTTTAGTGCTCACGATGCCGTCTATCCGAAGTCGAAAACGATGCATCTCAAAGCGATCAACGAAACGCTGCCCGTATACACCGGCCAGTTTCGCGTGCTGCGCGACATCACCATCGCCAAGGGTGTTCAGCCCGGAGAACTGACGGTAGAAGGAAAGTTCCGCTACCAGGCCTGTGACGACCGCGAGTGTTTTATACCGGAAACGGTTCCGCTGAAGTGGGTCCTGCGCGTTGAACCCCTGGACCGGCAGCGCGTTCCGTCCGATATTCAGCACAAGTAAGCATGAAGATTCTTCTGGCGGCACTCGCGTTTGGCGGCCTGGTCTTCGCACAGCAGAACGACGCAGCCCGGCGCGGCCAACAGCAATACGCGAAATCCTGCGCCTTCTGCCACGGAGCGAACGGCGATGGCGGCGCGGAAGGCCCCAGCCTGATCCGCTCCGCACTGCTGCGCCACGATAACAACGGCGACCTGATCGGCCCCGTGGTCCGCGAAGGCCGGCCCGATAAGGGCATGCCCGCTGTGCCGCTCACCGCGTCGCAGATTGCGGATACGGTGGCGTTCCTGCATTCGCAACTCAAGAGGCTCGACCGCACCAGTCCCGGAAAACCTTCGCGCGATCATTACACGCTGGAACTGCTGCTGACGGGCAACGCGGAAGCGGGCAGACAATATTTCAACGGCCAAGGAGGATGCGCGGGATGCCACTCGCCCACGGGCGATCTGGCTGGCATTCGGAACAAGTTCGCGCCCGCCGACTTGCAGACCAGATTCCTCTATCCTACCGGCGAACTTTCCTCAGCCACCGTGACGCTGCCGTCGGGTTCGCGGATGGAAGGAACTCTGGTGCAGATGGACGGATTCAACGTTACGATCAAGGATCGCGACGGCTGGACCCACACCTGGCCTTTGGACGCGGTGAAGGTCGACGTCAAGGACCCCCTGGCCGCTCATCGAATGCTTCTGAAAACCATCACCAATGCCGACATTCATAACCTGTTCGCATATCTGGTGACTCTGTGAAGCCAACGTTGCTGTTGCTGGCCGCGGCGATGCTTCACGCGCAGGGGCTCGATCCGGCCGAGCTGCTGAAGCCTCCCACCGCGAACTGGCCCACGTTCAACGGCGACTACAGCGGACGCCGCTACAGCACTCTTTCGCAAATCAACAAGAACAACGCCGGGTCGCTTACGATGGCGTGGGCATTTCAGTCGCACGTGTCGAATCTGAAAAGCACGCCTCTTGAAGTCAACGGCGTGGTCTATTTCTCCGCGCCCGATCACGTGTGGGCGATCGACGCCCGCACGGGCCGCCGGCTCTGGCATTACGAACGGCCTTCCGAAGGCGACCACATCGCCTCGCGCGGCGTTGCGATGTACAAAAACCGGCTCTACTTCGGCACGCCCGACGCACACCTGATTTGCCTGGATGCGCGCACCGGCAAGGAGCTGTGGAACGTCGTCGTCGCAGACGTTAAGTTCGGTTACTATCTGAGCGTCGCGCCGCTGGTGATCAAGGATCGCGTCATCATCGGAACTTCGGGCGATTCGGCCGACGTCCCGCATTTCCTCGAAGCCCTGCAACCGGAAACGGGCGAAGTTTTGTGGCGGTGGAACAGTATTCCCGCGCCGGGCGCGCATGGTTCCGAAACATGGCCTAACCAGGAAGCGATGAAGCATGGCGGCGGACCGATGTGGATCACCGGCACCTACGATCCCGCCCTCAACCTGCTTTATTGGGGCACCGGGAATCCTCACCCAGTGCTGGCCGGCGGCGGACGAACCGGGGACAACCTGTATACCTGCTCGATCGTCGCGATCAACCCCGATACAGGAAAGCTGGTCTGGAGCTTCCAGCCTTCGCCCCATGACACGCACGACTGGGATGCGGTCGAAACGCCGGTCCTGTTCGATGCCGATTTCGGAGGGAAGCCGCGCAAATTGCTCGCGCAGGCCAGCCGCAACGGATATTTTTTCCTGCTCGACCGCTCAACCGGCGAGCATCTGCTGACCCGGAAATTCGCCGATATCGACTGGGCGAAGGGCGTCGACAAGCAGGGCAGGCCCGTTCCCGATCCTGGCAAGGAGCCACAACCCGATGGCGCCTTCGTCCGGAGTCCCGCCGACGGTTCCACCAACTGGATGGCGCCCAGTTACGATCCCGACACCGGACTTTTTTACGTGAATGCGGATGAAGGTTCCAGCCTGTGGTACCTGATGCTCGATGCCGATAAAAAGCCCGAGGGCCACCAGGCCGGCGCTACCAATACGTTTTGGTCGCGCTCGCGATTGCTCGCGCTCGATTATCGAACCGGGGGTCCGAAGTGGGTTCGCGAGGCCGGCGAAGGCCGGGGATTTCCAGGTATCTTGACGACCGCCGGGGGCGTCCTTTTCACCGGCGACGTGGCGGGCAGCGTACTGGCGCTCGACGCTCGAAACGGCGGCGTCCTCTGGCATTCCTATGCCGGCGGGAACTTCAACAGTTCGCCCATCACGTATGAATTGGATGGGCGTCAGTACGTTCTCACGTGCGTCGACGGCACTTTGTACGCATGGAGTTTGCCGAACAAATAGGCGGTTCGCTGGCCGCGTGCTATCTTTCGCCACCGCCTGCCGGTGAGCAGACCCAGCGCGAACATCAGGCCCAACCCCAAAACAACCATCGAAACCGAGAGTACCGATAATGCTGGAACGAAGAAAAGGAAGGCTCCGACGGTGCCGATGAACAGCAGCGCAAGGAGAATACTGGCGGAAACTGCAAAATCGAGTTTCATGCGATTGGATGTGCAAGCCAACCGCCAATTTATCTGAGGAGAAACCGAGTCCGATGTCGATCGAACGACTGCAAAGCTTGCACGCGTCGCGTAAAACTTGCTCCCAGTATCTCGATATAGCGCCTGATTGGTCGATTTACAAGGCCTTCGGCTCTGGCATCTGAAGTGCCTACGGAGATGTAGGAGGCAGGCATGACGCGGGATGGGTATGGTTTGGCCTATCAAAAGGGATTCGAGCTTACCGTTCGATTCCTTCTGTCCCGGGGCGCTCCGCGGGAATCCGCGATGGAAGTCGCGCAGGGCGCGTGGGTCAGAGGATGGGAGAGGCTTCATCAGTTGCGGGAGGACTCGACCGTGATCACGTGGGTGAATACCATCGCGTTGAACGCATACCGGCGCGCGATGCGGCGGGCGGCGCCAAGCCAGGAACTGCCGGAGATCGTCAGTCCGCATGGCATCAACATGGCCGCGATCGACGTTCATCGCATTCTCAATTACTGCCGGCCAGCGGAAAGAATTCTGTTCGAACAACAGATGTGCGGCGCCACCACCGAAGAGATCGCCATCATGCAGGGTGTGACCGAGACCGCCATCCGCATCCGGCTCTTGAGAGCCCGGAGGGCAACGAGGTCGCGCATCGAGAAGAGAGCGATCGAGCTTCAGGATAGGCACGGGTCCAGGCGGGCCGTGCGGGATGCCGCATAAGAACCGTTCATTTCAAAGGAGGAAATAAAAATGAAAATGCTGTTACTGAGCGTACTATTGACCGCTCCGGGCTTCGCCGCCGACAGGCTACCGGAAATTACGAAACGAACCCATGAGTCCGCGGCCGTGCTGGGGGAAATCATGAGCACCCCGGATAAGGCAATCCCGCACGATCTGCTGGACAAAGCACAGTGCGTTGGCATCGTTCCGAATCTAAAGCGGGCGGGCTTTATCGTCGGCGCGAAATACGGCAAGGGCGTTCTGACATGCCGGACGCGAAACGGCGAGGGCTGGAGCGGACCGTCCACAATCATTGTGGAAGGCGGCAGCATCGGATTTCAAATCGGACTCGGCGAAACGGACCTGATCTTTATCGTCAATCATCGTTCCGGAATGGCGGCCCTGGAGAGCGATAAATTCACGATCGGCGCCGACGCCAGCGCGATGGCCGGCCCGGTCGGACGGTCGACCACCGCCGAGACGGACGCCATGATGCACGCGGAGATTCTGTCCTGGTCGCGTTCGCGCGGCGTGTTCGCCGGAGTGTCGCTCCAGGGCGCGACGCTACGGCCGGACAACGACGACAACGCGAAGATCTATGGACGTCCGCTGACACAGCGTGAGATTCTGCGGGGCGAAGTGCGCACTCCCCGCAGCGCCGCTCCGCTGTACGCGGAACTCAATCGTTGGGCTCCCTATAAAAAGGGCTAATAGGATCCAGCGGTTGGAATCAACTTGCGGCGCCTGCGCTGCTTCATTTCTTCCTCGGCGGCGAATTCCGTCACCCGCGTGTGCAGGGTCCGCAGACTGATGCCGAGAATCTGAGCGGCGCGCTTCTTGTTGTTGCCGGTGCTCTTCAGGGTTAACTGGATGTAGGCCTTCTCCACCTCTCTGAGAGGCCGGCCCGCTTCCACGGAAATAGAATCTCCGGCTCAGGCAGAGGCGGTTCCGCGGCTTCCGGAATCGCCGAAATGCCAAAGGTCCGGGGCAGGTGCCCCGGCAGCAGGGTTCCTTCGCGGGCGGCGATCAGCGACCTTTCCAGCACATTTCGCAGCTCCCGCACATTGCCGGGCCACGAATACTCGCACAATCGATCGAGCGCCGCCGGATGAATTTCGGCCACCCGGTAGTCGTGCTTGCGATTTAAGTCCCGGACGATCGCCTCCGCCAGCGGCAGGATATCGTCCTTGCGGTCGCGCAACGGCGGGATCGCGATTTGGAATACGTTCAGGCGGTAGAACAGGTCTTCGCGGAACAGCTTGCCCTGAATCAATTCCGCCAGCGATTTATTGGTTGCGGCCAGGACGCGCACATCCACCGCGACCTCACTGGTGGCGCCCAGCCTGCGGATGGTCGACTCCTGAAGGGCGCGCAGCAGCCGGGGCTGCATGGCCATCGGCATGTCGCCGATTTCGTCCAGAAACAAAGTTCCGCGATGCGCCTGTTCAAAACAGCCGGCCCGCCTACCCACCGCGCCGGTAAAAGCGCCCTTCTCATGCCCGAACAGTTCGCTTTCAATCAGCGTCTCCGGCAGCGCCGCGCAGTTCACCGCGACGAAAGGACGGTCGGCGCGCGGGCTCAGCTTGTGAATCGCGCTGGCCACCAGTTCCTTGCCGGTGCCGCTCTCGCCCGTGATCAGAACCGATGCCGAGCTGGGCGCAATTTGCTGGATCAGGGAGAAAATTTCCCGCATTGGCTGGGAGACTCCAACCAGGTCCGCCAGGTAGCCCTTCTGGCTTAACTGCCGGTGCAGGCGCTCTGTTTCGTTCACCAGCGACTTATGCTGTATCGCCCGTTCCAGAAGAGTCGCCAGCACGGCTGGCCGCGCCGGTTTTTCCAGGAACCAGAAGGCGCGCAGGTCGTGAACGATGGAGATGGCCTGGTCGATGCTGCCGGCGCCGGTGAGCACGATCGCGGGCGTCAGATCCCCGCGCTCGAAAAGAGTGCGAAGCAGTTCAAACCCGTCCATCCGGGGCATCATTAAATCAGAAATAATGACCTCGAATGGACCGGCGCCGTGCTTCTCAAGAGCCTCCTCGCCGTCGGCCGCTGTTCCGCACAAGTAGCCTAAATCACCGATGATTTGCGCTAATTGTTCCCGGTCCTGCTGGTCATCGTCAACGACGAGGACACGCGCAGACGCAGAAGAGGAGACCATCCTCCCAGTTTAGACCTCCGGAGTTAGAGTCTGCGTGAAAAGTCTGCTTGGACCGCTCCCGGTCGCGGCTCTATTTCGAGCCTTGGGGATTCATCGAGATAATGGAACCGCGACCTCCGGGAGCGGTCAGAGTCATGGCTGCCGGCATCGTGCGGTTTGCAACCATACTAAAGATGTTTCACGGACACGCTAAACTGATCGCTCCCTATGGTTGCGGAATCGGCGCCAAGCGAAATCAAGCATGTACCGAAGCCGCGATCGCAGGGAGCGATCATCCAAGCCCTCCACAAGACCATTAGGCGGGAGAACTTTTCCCCAGCAGCGCCGCGTGCCGCGCCCCCGTTGCCGACGGAATGTTCGCCGGCCGGGCCCGCGTGAACTCGTGCGCCAGCACGGCGAAAGCGATCGCTTCCTTGGCGTCCGGGTCGATGCCGTAGTCGGCGGTTGTGGCGATCGTAAGGGAAGGCAGGAGTTCCCGCAGGCGGCGCATGATCTGCCGATTGTGGATGCCGCCGCCAGAGGCAATCACTTCGCTAATCTTCTTAAAGCTCCCGATGGCCCTCGCGATCGATTGCGCGGTAAATTCCGTAGCAGTAGCGATCAGGTCGTCGACGGGAAGTCCCGTGGCGATCAGGCCGCTCCAGAATTCGTGACCGAACTGTTCGCGGCCGGCGCACTTCGGCGGGTCGAGCGCGAAGTACGGATCGCTCAGCATCGCCTCCAGCATGCGGGTATGGATGTTTGAAGCGCGCGCGATGCGGCCGTCGCGATCGTAGCGCTGCCGGCCTTGCGTCTTGTGCGAGACGAGCGCATCGATAATCATGTTGCCGGGGCCCGTGTCGAAAGCAATGACGTCAGCCGGCTTGCCGGCGGCGGGGATGACGGTGATGTTCGCGATCCCTCCGATGTTGAGCGCGATGCGGCCAATGCGGCGATGGCGGAAAAGTAAATAGTCGACGTAGGGGACCAGCGGCGCGCCGCGGCCCCCGGCGGCGATGTCGCGCTCGCGGAAATTGGAAATCGTGTGGATGCCGGTGCGCTCGGCAACGACCGCGGCCTCGCCGATTTGCAGAGTGCTCGCGACGCGAAGCCCAAGATACTCGACGGACTGCCCTTCATGGAAAATCGTCTGACCGTGCAGGCCGCAAAGCTCGATGGAGTTGAGCGGGACGCGCTTCCGGCGGCACGTCTCGTGAATCGCATCGGCGTAGAGCGCACCCAGCAAAAAGTTCAGTCGGGAAATGGTCGCCGTATGAGTGATGTTGTTCGAAACCGAGAGCAGCGCTTCGCGCACCGCCTTCGGGTAGGGAATCGAATGGAAGGCGCGGCAGTTAAGTCTCTTTCCGCGGATGTCGACAACAGCGACGTCGATGCCGTCGAGCGAGGTGCCGGACATGATGCCGACAACCCTCATGATTTAAGGTCCCGTTGCAAATCGGACAAGAGTTGCAACGCTTCAATAGGCCGAAGTTCGTCGATCTTCACTTCCCGGATGCGGTCGGCGATCTCGTGGTTAATCGGCTCGAACAGTCGGATTTGGACCGGCATATTTTTAGGAACAAAGTCTTCGTGATGAGCCAGAATCTGGCGCGCGCGTTCGATCACTGATAAGGGAAGCGCGGCCAGGCGCGCGACTTCTATACCGTAGCTCTTGTCGGCCGCTCCCGGTTCAACCTTGCGCAGGAACAGGATCTGCTCGCCGGATTCTTTCACCGAGACGTGCAGGTTGCGTACACCGGGGAGCGTCTCGGCGAGCTCCGTCAATTCGTGATAATGCGTCGCAAAAAGCGTCTTGGCGCGGATGTTTTTGTGAATATGCTCGACCACTGCCCAGGCCAGCGCCAGACCGTCGTAGGTGGAGGTGCCGCGCCCGATTTCGTCGAGCACGACTAAGCTACGCTCGGTCGCGGTATTCAGAATGACCGCCGTTTCCGTCATCTCCACCATGAACGTCGAACGTCCGCGCGCCAGGTTGTCCGCCGCGCCGATGCGCGTGAATACGCGGTCGACGATTGGTAGCAACGCCGATTCGGCGGGAACGAACGATCCCATCTGCGCGAGGATCGTCATCAGAGCGGCCTGCCGCAGATACGTGGACTTGCCGCCCATGTTGGGCCCGGTGATGACGGCGATGAATTCGTTATCGGGGTGGAAGTAGAGATCGTTGGGGATGAATCGCTGTGCGTCCTTCGCGGCCAGCTTTTCGATCACCGGATGGCGCCCGGCCACGACCCGCATTTCTCCATTCGTATCGAAACGAGGCCGCGTGTACCGGTTTTCCGCCGCGGTTTCGGCCAGCGCGACGGTCACATCAAGCTCGGCGATCGACGCCGCGGTCGACTTTATTCTCGCGGCGTGGGAGGCCGTTAGGGCTCGAAGAGTCTCGAAGATCTCGCGCTCGATGACGAGCATCTTCTCTTCCGCCTCCAGGATCTTTACTTCCAGTTCCTTTAGTTCCGCAGTCGTGAAGCGCTCGGCGTTCACCAGCGTCTGCTTGCGCTCGTAATCGGGCGGCGCCAGGTGCAGATTCGCCTTCGAAATTTCAATGTAATAGCCGAAAACGTTGTTGAACCGCACTTTCAGCGAAGCGATGTTGGTGCGGCCGCGCTCGCGCTGCTCGATTTGGGCTAAATACGTCTTGCTGTTTTTTGAAATGTCGCGCAACTCATCCAAACGCGGATCGAAGCCGTCGCGGATCACGCCCAGGTCGGTTAAGTTGACCGGAGGCTCGTCGGCCAGCGCGGCCAAAACCGGGTCGCGAACGTCGGCGATTTCATCCAGCTCCGGGCCTTGCGATTTCGCTCGTTCCAGCCGTTTGTTGAGGGACGGAACGACGGCCAGCGACCGGGCGAGCGCGGCCAGATCGCGCGGGCCCGCGGTCGCCAGCGCCAGTTTAGAGAGCAGTCGCTCCAGATCGAGAATCGACCCCAGATCGCCCGCCACGCCGGAGCGCAGCATCGGAGTCGCGTGCATCTCCGCCACCGCGTCGAGACGCGCTTCGATTTCCTGGAGGTCGATCGACGGCGCCAGCATGCGCCGTCGCAGCAATCGCCCGCCCATCCCCGTGCGCGTCCGGTCGAGAACGTGCAGCAGCGTCGACTCTTTCGATTCCCCCGCGAAAAGCGGCTCCACCAGTTCCAGGTTCCGGACCGTAGTCGCATCCAGCACCAGCGCGTCGGCGCGATTGTAAAATGCCGGGCGTTCTAAATGATCGAGCGCGGCGCGCTGCGTTTCACGCAGGTAGTGCAGCAACGCCGCTGCCGCGCCGGTGGCCAGCGGACGATGCTCCAGCCCGCACCCGTCGAGCGACAGAAGATGAAAATGGTCGCACAAGCTGCGCGCGGCGTAGTCCGCGCCGAACACCCAGGACTCGACATCGGTCTTCAAACAAGGAAGTTTCAACAGCGATCCTGTAGGTGCCAATGCCTCCTTCGCGTTCAACGTCTCCAGCGCGGCGGCGATTTCTGCCACGTCGATCTCCGTGGCCCGAAATTCTCCCGTCGACACGTCCACGTGCGCGATCCCCGCTGTCGTCGAATCGGCGAACACCGCGGCCAGATAATTATTTTCATGCGAGCGCAACACTCCGGCATTCATCGCGGTGCCGGGGGTGACAACGCGGGTCACCTCGCGGCGGACCAGTTTTTTGCCCGCTCCGGCCTCCTCCATCTGATCGCAGATGGCCACGCGATAGCCTTTCTGAATCAGCCGTGCGATGTAGCCTTCCGAGGCATGATACGGAACGCCGCACATCGGGATGGGCTGGCCCTTCTCCTTGTTGCGCGCGGTAAGCGTGATCTCCAGCTCGCGCGCGGCGGTCACGGCGTCGTCGAAAAACAGTTCGTAGAAATCGCCGAGGCGAAACAAGAGAAGCGCGTTGGGGACCTGCTGCTTGATGCCGTGATACTGCCGCATGAGCGGCGTTTCGGGCGTCGGCGTCATTGGTTAAGCCGGACGCGCACTAGGCGTAGATTCCTCTCAGCTTGATGGCATAAGCGACACGGTCCAGCGCCAGCATGTACGCCGCCGTGCGATTGTTCACGCCGTGCTTGTCCGCGTACGCCACCACATCCTGGAAGCTGTTGACCATGATTTCTTCCAGGCGGTCGTTCACCATCTGCTCGTTCCAGAAATAGCCCTGCCGGTCCTGCACCCATTCGAAGTACGAGACCGTTACGCCGCCGGCGTTGGCCAGAATATCGGGGATCACGAAAATTCCCTTTTCCGCGAGGATGGAATCCGCGACATGCGTGGTCGGCCCGTTCGCTCCTTCGCAAAGAATCTTCGTTCGCAGCCGGTGCGCGTTCTCCGACGTAATCACGTTCTCCCTGGCGGCGGGCAGCAGGACGTCGCATTCCAGGAACATCGCTTCGTTCTTGTCCATTGCCTCGCCGCCTTCGAAGCCATTGATCGATCCGGTCTCGTTGCGGTGCTTTGCCAGCGCCGCGATATCCAGTCCTCTGGCGTTGTACACCGCGCCATCGTATTCGATGATACAGACGATTTTGAAACCGGCGCGCGCCATCAGCTTAGCCGCCATGCCGCCGACGTTTCCGAATCCCTGAATGACCACGCGCGTCGAGGAGCGCTCCAGGCCGAGTTTGCGCAGCGCCTGTTCGGTGACGATCATGCAGCCGCGGCCGGTGGCTTCGGCGCGGCCTCGCGAACCGCCCAGGTTGATCGGTTTGCCCGTCACCACCGCCGTCTGCGTGTGGCGGGCGTGCATGGAATACGTGTCCATGATCCAGGCCATGGTCTGTTCGTTGGTATTCATGTCCGGCGCGGGGACGTCGATCTCGGGTCCGATGAAGTCGAACAGTTCGGCGGTGTAGCGGCGCGTGATGCGCTCAATTTCCGATGGCGGACATCAGGCTGGGATCGCAGATCACGCCGCCTTTCCCGCCGCCGAACGGCAGATTGGTGACGGCGCACTTCCAGGTCATCCAGGCGGCGAGTGCGCGCACTTCGTCGAGCGAAACGTCGGGAGCGTAGCGGATGCCGCCTTTGGCGGGGCCGCGCGCGATGGAGTGCTGCACGCGATAGCCGGTGAATACTTCCAGACGTCCGTCGTCGAGCTGGATCGGAATATGGACGATGATTTCGCGCGAGGGCGAGCGCAGGACTTTCTGCATTCCTTCGTCCAGACCCAGCCGCACGGCGGCCTCGTCAAAACGCACTTCGGCGGATATTTTCGGATTGAACTCGGATTCGAGGGTCGACGGCATGGTCGCTTCGAGGATCATATTGGCTGTTGTCTCCAATCTTGATTATCCTCACTTGGCCGACATCGTGTCGAGGATGTGCCGCTAAAGTAGCTCGCTTACAGCGCTTCTGGTGGGGCGGGCTATCAGCCGGCAGCCTGCTTCCAGCAGGCTTGCTTGTCGCTTGCAATGAAGCCGCCCAGAGGGCGGCTGCCCCCCACATCAGGCGATCCACACCTACTTCACCGCGATCGCCGCCCCTGCCTGCGTCGTCCCCGTGCCGATGGTGACCGACACCGGCGCCGCGTTTCCCGTCGCCGCCGCAGCCGGCACCACCGCGTTGATCTGGAGTAGCCCCAGCAGACCTCCTGCCACAGGGCCAGCATACTGAACGGTCGCCGCCGCGCCACCAATGGTCACTGCTGGAAGAGGACTCAACTGCGGCATCGGATTCTGGTTCACCGGGATAACGTATCCCGTGGCCGGTGAAGGGGTCAGATCGTAGATTCCCTCACCCGTCAGGTACAGCACGACGATATCGCCGATCATCGCTGGGCTCGTGGTGCCGTTGACGGAAAACGTACCGCTTTTCATGCTGTAGGTCAGCGCCGCGCACTGCCCCAGCCCGTTGCCTGCCAGCGTGAACAATCCCGGTGCTGTCGCCACGGTGGTCACCGTAGTCGACGCGATGATGCCGTTGTTGTTCACCGCTACCGCTTTTCCGCTCCCGATGGTCACCGTGTACGGCACCTGCACAGTGATCTGGTTCGCGCTGACGTAAATCATGGCCGCGTTCTGGCCGTCGATCGCCACCGAAACACCCTGCAATACCAGCGTCGCATAGCCGTTAATCACCGACATTCCCGCCGGTGTCGCCGGACCGATGCCGGTTCCGAACAGCGTCACGAATTCTCCGGGCGAAACGCCTCCCGCCGCGTAGCTTGCCGCGCTCACCACCGCCTGCACCACCGGCGTCGCCGAGACCGTGAACACCGCCGCTACCGAGTTCCCTCCGGGCGCCGGATTCACCGCCTCCACGTTGATCGGTCCGGCCGAAGCCAGGTCGCTCGACGGCAGCACCGCGACCAGGGTCGTCGCGTTCACGAAAGTCGTCTTCAAAGGCGTCGGCGAAGACGCCGCAATCGCCGTCGTGCCTTTATAAAATCCAGTGCCCGTAATCGTTACCGTCAGCGCCGTCGAGCCCACCAGCGCGGCCGATGGATACAGGTTTGTAATCGCCGGCGTCAGCGCATTCACCAGCATCGCCACGGCCACCGTCTGCGTCGCGTTGTTGGTCGGCACCCCCGTCGCGACAATGGTGATTTTTCCCGAATACGCAGTCGAATTCGGATCGAAGCCGTTACTGTTCACCCCCACCGTCAAGGTCACCGGAAATCCGGGCAGCACTACCCCGCTGGTAGGAGACACGGTCAGCCACGCCGAGTTTCCGCCGGAGGCCGTAAAGGGCACCGGTCCGCCGGTGGTCGAAAGCGTCAACGTCTGCGTGGCCGGAGGATTCGGAGGCGTTGCGAAACTCAATGTCGTCGCGCTGAGCTGGAGGGTCGGCAGCGCCGGTTCTACCGTCAGAGTGACGGGAATCGCCAGCGTGCTCGAAAATCCGGTGGCCGAAAACTGAATGCTCGCCACGTAGGTTCCAATGGGCAGCCCGCTCGGGTTCACCAGGACACTCATCGAGGCCGGCAGGGCGCCCGTATCGGGGGTGATCGTGATCCATTGCGTTCCGCCAGGAGCGATAGCCGTCGAGTAAGCCGCTTTGCTGCTGCCGGCTTTGACGGCGACCGTCTGCGCGACCGGCAGGGTCCCTCCTGTTACCCACGTAAACGATAATGACGCCGGCGATGGCGTCAGCACCGGGCTCTGCGCCGCCGCCATCCAAGTCAGGATGAAAAATTGAAGAAAGCGAAGCTTCACATTCGTCTCATCGTCCAAAACCCGGAAACTTTCGCCGCAAGGCAAATCCGTGGCGTGCATCCCCTGGCTGACGCCAGGGGTTATAACCCCGTCCCGTCAGGGCGTGGATTATTGCACTAAGGTTTTCCCCCGATCACACCCCTCCTCCCTACCGCCGATAGAAGGAGATAGCGGATCCAGATGACAGAAACTGAGCAACTGAACGCCCTCCATTCGGCGGCGGTCAGCAGTTACCTCACGACATTGCTCGCCGTTGCCGAATGCGTCGGCGAAGCATGCCCGGAGGTGGGCGGCCTCTACCGTCACCGCCTCAGTCGTCTCCTCGGCCGTCTCGCCTTCGACGTCACGCCCGACGCCATCACCGAGACCGCCGTGATTGTCGAGCGCGAACTAAAGGACTACTCCAAAAAAACCGCCTATTATGTCGCGCAGCATGGCATCGAGCTGCGCCGTGCCATTGAAGCGCTCGAAGGTATCGTCCAGTCTCTCGACCAGCGCCAGAATTTCTACGGCGCCCGCCTGCGCCAGTTTGCCGAGCAGATGCAAATCACGCCCTACCCGACCGATCCGGAACACCTCTCCGACGTCGTTGCGCTCCAGGCCGCAGGACTGTTTGGCTGCATCGAAAGCATGGCCAACGACGCCCATTCCCTGGTGTCGCTCATGCGGGCCGAACTGGCCGGCGTGACGGAACGGCTGCAGGAAGCCGAGGTCACCGACCGGCTGACCGGCCTGATGAATCGCCGCGAGATGGAGCGCCAGATCGGTCTGCGCGTGGCTTCGGGCGAAGATCCCGTGATTCTTGTCTTCGAGGTTTCGGGCGAGGTCGGCGACGAGGTCGCGCAGCAGTTTGCCGCCCGGCTCAGTTCGCACTTCCGCCAACAGGACCTTATTTGCCGCTGGACCGACCGTGAATTTCTGGTGCTGTTCAAGGGCGAGCGTGAAATCGCCCAATCGCGGACGGAAGAGACGGCGTCCTGGATCGCCGGCACCTACGTGCTCGAAGACGGTTCCTCGGTTGAAATCGGCGTCGAGGCCGGGCTGGTGGCGCCGCATCTCCTCGCAATGCAGTAACGTGAGGAAGTGCACACCTTGAACAAAGTATCGGTTCTGGTCACCGGAGCCGGACGCGGGATCGGAAAGCGTCTGGCCATCGGGTTCGCTGCGCGCGGAGCCAGGGTCGGGCTGCTGGCGCGGAGCAAGGCGGAAATCGACATGTGCCATTTGGAAATCGGCCACGCCGGAGGCTCGGCGTCCAAGATTCTCGCCGACGTCCGAGACTATGAACGGATGACTGCGGTGATGCACCAGATGCGCATCGACCT
Organism: Terriglobia bacterium; assembly: GCA_963842485.1. GTDB lineage: Bacteria > Acidobacteriota > Terriglobia > Bryobacterales > Bryobacteraceae > Palsa-187. The sequence goes on from CAWJHI010000019.1 coordinate 36,214, forward strand.
GGGCGGCGTCGACGTGCTGGTCTGCGCCGCGGCCGTGCAGGGGCCCATCGGGCCTTTCGTCGACACGCAGCCCAAAGCGTGGCAGGAAACCATCGAAACCAATTTTGCCGGCGTCCTGAACTGCTGCCGGGCGGTGCTGCCGCAGATGATCGAACGGCGGAGCGGGAAAATCCTCGTAATCGCGGGCGGTGGGGCCCGGCAGGCGCGCCCCAATTTTTCGCTCTATGCGGCCACCAAGACGGCTTTGGTTCGTTTCGTGGAAAGCGTGGCCGAGGAGGTCAGCCCGCATAACGTGCAGATCAACTGCCTGTCGCCGGGCGGCTCCTACACCCATATGACAGACCAGATTCTGGCTGCGGGCGAGCGCGCTGGCTGGCGGGAAATCGAGGATGCTCAACAAGTTAGGATGACCGGTGGGGTGGCGCCGGAGCGGCAGGTGGAGCTCGCCGTGTTTCTCGCCTCGGAGCAATCGAACCACATCACCGGGCGCCTGCTGCATGTCGAGGATAACTGGAAAAAGCTGAAGAATTCGAGCGTGAATCCGGAATTGTATACCCTGCGGCGTATTCAGCGCGTGTAGGGTCGTTGTTGGGTTCGTTTCGTGATTCTTGTGCCGCCTCAATACGCGGTTTTATTACTTGGGTTTAGGCGGGTACTTGTCGATCGACTTTTTGACCATGTCGTCGAGCTTCTTCTCGACATCTTGGGCATTATTCTTTTCCACCCTCGCGATGGCCCGCCAGACCAGCGACCGGGTGCTGGGATCGCGAAAATCGAGGACCAGAGTACCTTCGGTGTACGGAACCCGGACGATTCGGGTGCCGTAGCCACGCCATCCGGCAGGGTAAGCCTCGGCGCGGGCTTCCCTCACGGCGCCCAGAGTGTACCGGACGTTGAGCTGCGACGGGCCCGAGACGACGAACTCAAGTCCCTTTGCTTCCAGGAACTTCACGATATCGGCATTGATCCGCTTTTTCACCAGTTCGCTGTTCAGCGACGGGTTCTTGCTGTGGAGGCGGGCGTCGCGGATGGCGAAAGTCCTGAATTGGGAGAAATCGACGGCCTGATCGAACTCGATTTCGATCTTTTGTGCAAAGACGGTTACAGCGAAGAGCCCGAGAAACAGAAATTTCATTGTTATCGAGTTTACCGCAACAAACGGACATGAATCGTCATCTAACCGGCATGAGCAAAGCCACAATGAAAACCAATGTTCTCGACACGCCCACGGACCTGGATCATGAAGGAGTTACCGAGATCTCCCAGGAACTGCGCAAGATGCTGGCCGATGTGTTCACGCTCTACGTGAAGACGAAGAATTTTCACTGGCACATGAGCGGGCGGTCGAGCGGACGCTCGACGCTCTCGCCGCGCATCTCGCCGCCCACCTCGATCTCGATCGTCTGCTCACCTTGGCGCGATGATAAAGACCGTGGCTACGGCAAGCAGCGCGAGCAAAATCGCGTCGGCGCGCCGGTAGAGCGCAAGCGCGCGGACAATGTCGGCGGCATCGGCGTCGCGGCGCCTGTCGCCCATCACGGCATCGTCGAGGCGCACGCCGCCATACACGCGGGGACCTGCGAGCGAAAGGCCAAGCGCTCCCGCCATCGCCGCTTCGGGATAACCGGCATTGGGCGAGCGGTGACGTGACGCGTCACGCCGCACGGCGCGCCATGCGCCATTGGCGGACGCATCTTTGCTCAAGCCCGCGGCCGCGATGAGAAGGAGCGCGGAGAGGCGCGACGCCGGCAGGTTGACGAGGTCGTCGAGCCGGGCTGCGGCCCAGCCGAAGGCCTCGTAGCGGCGCGTGCGGTGGCCGATCATACTGTCGGCGGTGTTGATCGCCTTGTAGAGTGCGGCGCCAGGGAGTCCGGCAATGGCCATCCACACGATCGGCGCGACCACCGCATCGGAGAAATTCTCGGCAAGGCTCTCGATCGCCGCGCGGGCGACGCCCGGTGCATCGAGCGCCTCGGTATCGCGGCCGACGATGTGCGACACTGCGGTGCGGCCGGCTTCGATGCCTCGTTTCTCCAGCGCAACGGCGACATCCGCCACGTGCCGGTGCAGGCTTCTTTGCGCGATCAGCGTGCTGGCGAGGAGGCCAACGGCGAGGAGACCGAAGGGAAGGCGCAGCAGCTCGCGCTCGACGATCAAACCGACCGCCCCGACGACGATGATCAGGATCAGCACCGCGACGATGCCCGCCGCGCGGCGCGCGCTCGCTACCACCGTTTCGCGATTGAGCAACCGGTCGAGCGCACCGATCAAGCGGCCGATCCAGGTGACCGGATGGCCGATCGCATTCACGACGCGCTCCGGGTAACCGAAACAGAGCTCGATCAGCATGGCGATAAGGGCAAGCGCGACTGACATGGTCTCCATTGGCGGCGCAGACGAACCGCTGCTGCATGGCGGCGATCTTAATGCCGCCCGGCGCCTGTTCCCGGGCGCCCCCGAACCATTCATCGACCTCTCGACCGGGATCAATCCCAATCCCTATCCGCTGCCGCGTTTTTCCGCCGATCTATTCGCCCGTTTGCCGCAGCCGGCTGCCGACGCCGCAGTCGCGGCAGCCGCAGCGCGCGCCTATGGCGCTCACTCCGCCGACCATGTCGTGCCCGCGCCGGGCACGCAGATTTTGTTGCCCCTGGTCGCCGGGCTGGTCCGGCCATGCCGCGCCGCCATTGTCGCGCCGACCTATGCCGAGCACGCCCGTGCCGCGGCCATTGCCGGACACGAGGTCGAAGCGGTCCGCGAGATCGACGCATGCAGCGGCGCCGGGTTGGTCATCCTCGGCAATCCCAATAATCCCGACGGCAAGCTGCATGCCCGCACGGCTTTGCTCGATCTTGCCAAGGACTTGCGCGGTCGCGGCGGCCTGCTCGTGGTCGACGAGGCGTTCATGGATGTCGGGCCGCCGGACGCGAGCCTTGCGGCCGATGTGTCGTGCGGCAATGTCGTCGTGCTCCGTTCCTTCGGCAAGTTCTTCGGATTGGCCGGGAT
>CAWJHI010000020.1:0-14817 GCA_963842485.1 Terriglobia bacterium
GGATCCGGCTTCGGTGAGCGTGAGTGTGCCGTTGTCGAAATCGAAGGCGGCGAGCACGCGGCGGCCGTCGGGTCGAGTTTTCTTTTTCGAATCGAACCAATGCAAGCGGCCCGCGATCATCAGGTGCAGGACCAGGAACACCTCGTTTGACATGGCGTTGTCGAGGCCAATGGCAATGCGCTTTCCAACGCGGCGCAGGGCGGTCACTTTGTGCTGGAACGCGGAATCGAGCGGAGGGTCGGCGGTGCGGAGAAGAAACGGGCTGCCGATCAGAACGCGTTCCAGGGTGTGTCCGAGGATTCGCCGCTCCAGCGCCTCAATGTAGACGGCGATATCGGGCAGCTCTGGCATTTACTGCGGAGCGGGGGCTTCGTTCTTGACGATTTTTCCGAAAAGCGTGCCGCCATGAGGCGTGCCGCCTCGCCCGCCTGCTCCGGACCACGTTCCTGCGTACGTTCCGTTGTAGAGAACCACGCGCGCGGTAAATGAACCAAAACCGGGGACCACGTAGTTAGTCAGCGAGATGACCGGCGTATCGCCGGCGAACTTCACGGGGAGATTCAGCGCGATTTTCGAGTCCTTCTTGTTGAACATGATGTGCGCTTCGATCTTCCACATGTCTTCCTTGATCTTCGAGACGCGCTCAATCACGTAGCTGTCGTCGTGCAGCTCCGCGCTGTCGCCGAGCGTGAAAAAGCCGACCAGCTTCACGTTCACCATCGAGTCCTGAAACTGTTTTTCGGCGGCGTTGAGCTCGGGAGGCGGAGCCGTATCCTGCGCGAAAATCGCCGATGCGATCAAGAAGAAGAGCGAAACCCTCATGCCCAAACAGCCTATCAAATTTGCGGTTAAGATTTGATACATGGCTCGAATCTTTTCACTGCTGCTCACGATCTCGATCGCCGCGCTGGCCGGCGTGCCTTACATGACCGAACCGGCGCTGTGTCCGACGCGGCCGGAGATCGGGAGGCGACATCTGGGTCGCGCCGGCGAAGGGCGGGGAAGCGCACTTGCTGGTTTCGCACCCGGCGGACGAATCGCGGCCGCTGTATTCGCCGGATGGAAACAAGCTCGCGTTCGTTTCGACGCGCACCGGTGGCGGAGACATCTACGTCCTGACGCTCGCCAGCGGCCAGCTGAAGCGGCTGACGGCGGACGATGGGATGGATCAGCTCGACGCGTGGTCGCGCGACGGGAAATGGATTTATTTTTCGAATGGCACGCATGACGTCGGCCGCAAGAACGACCTGTATCGAGTGAGCGTGGATGGTGGAACGCCGATGGCGGTGAGCGCGGACCGGTTTACGAACGAATTTCAGGCCGCGCCGGCGCCGGACGGCAGCACGATCGCATTCGCGGCGCGCGGCAATGGCGATCAGCAATGGTGGCGGCATGGGCACAGTCATCTGGATGAGTCTGAAATCTGGCTTCGAAAGGAAGGATCGCCTGCGACCTATGAGCGTGTCATCGACCTGAACGGGCGCAACGCGTGGCCGATGTGGATGCCGGATGGAAAGAATTTATATTTCATGTCGGATCGAGGCGGAGCGCAGAATATCTGGACGCTGGCGCTGGGCGGCAAGGCGAAGCAGGTGACGAAATTCACCGACGGCCGGGTGCTGTGGCCGACGATCGGGTATGACGGAAAGGCGGTTGTCTTCGAGCGCGATTTCAAGATCTGGCAGCTCGACACCAAGACTGGCGAGGCATATCCGGTGCCGATTACGCTGGTCGGCTCGCCCGCGAGTCCCGGGCGTGACGCATCTGACGCTGAACACGTTTACGGACCTGGCGTTGTCGCCGGATGCGAAGAAGATTGCGGTGATCGCGCACGGCGAAGTGTTCGCGGCTTCGGCGCACGACGGCGGCGAGGCGATTCGCGTGACGCACACTCCCGGTCCCGAATCGCAGGTCACGTGGGCGCCGGACTCGAGCCGCATCGCGTACCTGAGCCAGCGCGACGCGGTGACGCACATCTTCACGTACGATTTCGCGCATCACGCGGAAACGCAGTTGACGTTCGGACCGCGTCCCGATCAGGGTCCGCGCTTTTCGCCGGACGGGAAGAAGATCGCGTTTGTGCGGGATCGCAAAGAGCTGCGCGTGGTGGATCTCGACGGCGAAAAGAAAACGGATCGCGAGCTGGTGTCGGGATTCATCGGCGGCGGCTTCGGAGCCACCAGCTACACCTGGTCGCCCGACAGCAAATGGATCGCGTACTCGAATGCTGGTAGCCAGTCGCTTCGCAATATATATGTTGTCGAGGCGAGCGGCGGGGCTCCACATCAGATCAGTTTTCTGGCGAACACGAATGTCAATTCGATTCAATGGAGCCCCGATGGAAAATACGTGCTGTATGAAACGGGCCAGCGGACGGAGACGCCGGAAGTGGCTCGCATCGACCTGACGCCGCGGCAGCCAGAGTTCGCGGAAGAGAAATTTGACGATCTGTTCAAACCGGAACCGGCGCGGGCTGGGCGCGGCGCGAATGCGGACGCGAAGCCTCCGGTGAAGCCGGTGGAGATCGATTTCGACGACATTCGCAGCCGGATTACGATGCTGCCGATCGGGCTGAACGTGGCGCAGCCGCAGATCAGTCCGGATGGGAAATGGCTGCTGTTTTCGGCGAGCGTGGGGCGGGCAGGTGAATCTGTATCTATATCCACTGGATGAGAATCGCGCGGGCGGAAGAGGCGGGCGCGGCGGCGGGGAGGCTCGGGGCCCGAGGCAGTTGACGTCGACCGCGGGCGCGAAGAGTCACGCGCATTTCTCGCCGGATGGGAAAGAGGTTTATTTCCTGGAAGCGGGGCGCGTGCAGACGATTAATGTCGACAATAAGCAGACGCGCGCTGTGAGCGTCAACGCGGAGATGGATGTCGATTTCAATCAGGAAAAAATGGCGGTGTTCGAAGAGGCGTGGGCGGGGCAGCGCGATGGATTTTACGATCCCACCTATCATGGCGCGGACTGGAATGCGGTGCGGAAAATGTATGCACCGTTGATTGAGGGCGCGCGCACGCCGGATGAGATGCGCGCGATTTTGCGGCTGATGATCGGGGAGTTGAACTCGTCGCATTCGGGAATTTCGGCGCCGGTAGCGGGCGGCGGCGCGGGGCCGAGGGCGGTCACGGGACAGCTCGGGTTGACGTTCGATCGCGCGGAATATGAGAAATCGGGCAAGCTGAAGATCACTGAGGTGCTGCCGCATTCGCCGGCGGCGCTCGAAAAGATTCAAGTGGGCGAAGAGCTGCGCGCGGTGGACGGCGTGGCGATGGGGCCGCACGTGAATCTGGATGAGGTGCTGCAACACAAGGTGGACAAGCGCGTGGCGCTCGACATCAGCGGGCGGGAAGTGATCGTGCGGCCGGTGGGCTCGCTGGCCGATGAGATTTATCGGAAATGGGTGGAGGACAATCGCGCTTACGTCGCGAAGATCAGCAACGGGAAGCTGGGCTACGTGCATATAAAGGACATGTCGGAGGGCGCGCTGACGCAGTTGTATGTCGATCTGGACGCGGAGAACCGCGCGAAGTCGGGCGTGGTGATCGATATTCGAAATAACAACGGCGGATTCGTGAACGCGATCGCGCTGGACGTGTTGTCGCGGCGGCCGTATCTGACCATGACGAATCGCGGCGGTCCTCCGGGGCCGGCGCGCACGGTGCTGGGGCAGAGATCGCTGGAACTGCCGACGATTCTGGTGGTGAATCAGCATTCGCTTTCGGACGCCGAGGATTTCACGGAAGGATACCGGACGTTGAAGTTGGGGAAAGTGGTCGGCGAGCCGACGGCGGGGTGGATCATCTATACAGGGTCGATGGATCTGGTGGACGGAACGGTGATGCGCATGCCGGGCACGCTGGTGGTGGGAGCGGACGGAAAGAAGATGGAAGGGAATCCGCGGCCGGTGGATATCGCTGTGACGCGGCCGATTGGGGAATCCTACACGGGGCGCGATTCGCAGCTCGACGCGGCCGTGAAAGAACTGTTGGGGGAAATTAAATGAGACTCTTAGCGCTGTTGATGCTCGCCGCGAGCGCTTCGTGCGCGCAGGGCGTCGAATTTATCAAGGCGAACTATACGAAGTACGAAGTGCAGATCGCGGTTCGAGACGGGAAGAAGCTGTTCACGTCGATCTACGTGCCGAAGGACGATTCGGAGAAATGGCCGATCATGTTCGACCGGACGCCGTACAGCGTAGCGCCATACGGAGTCGATAATTTTCGAAACAATCTGGGGCCGAATGAAAAGTTCGCGCGGGAGAAATTCATTTTCGTCTACCAGGACGTTCGTGGGCGAAACATGAGCGAGGGCGAGTTTCGCGATATGACTCCGCACCTGGATACGAAGCGCGGACCGCAGGATGTGGACGAAGCCTCGGATACTTATGACACGATCGACTGGCTGGTGAAGAATGTGCCGAACAACAACGGGAAAGTGGGGATGTGGGGGATCTCCTATCCGGGGTTTTATACCGCGGCGGGAGTGATTGACGCGCATCCGGCGCTGAAGGCGGCGTCGCCGCAAGCTCCGATCTCGGACTGGTTCATCGGCGACGATTTTCATCACAACGGCGCGCTGTATCTGCCGCACGCCTACCGGTTTTTCGATGGATTCGGGCGGCCGCGTCCGGAGCCGGTGATTCCGGGGCCGCCTCGTCCGGCGAATCCCAACTGGGTGGACGCGTATACGTTCTTTCTGCGCATCGGACCGTTGTCCAACGTGAACGAAAAGTATTACAAGAACGACGTCGCGTTCTGGAACCTGATGATGCAGCATCCCAATTACGACGAGTTCTGGCAGGCTCGCAACCTGAGGCCGCATCTGAAGAACATCAAGCCGGCGATCATGACGGTCGGCGGCTGGTTCGATGCGGAAGATTTGTTCGGCGCGCTGAATGTTTATAAATCGATTGAAGCGCAGAGCCCGGGTGCGAATAATATTCTGGTAATGGGTCCATGGTTTCACGGCGGATGGTCGCGGGGCGACGGCGAATCGCTGGGGAATGTGCATTTCGGGTCAAAAACGTCACCTTTTTATCAGGAGAATATCGAGTTGCCGTTCTTTAATTACTATTTGAAAGGAAAAGGCGATCCGAAATTGCCGGAGGCGTATGTGTTCGAGACCGGCAGGAATGTGTGGCACAAACATGACGCGTGGCCTCCCAAGAATGCGCAGCCGGGGTCGATTTATCTGCATGCGGGCGGGAAGTTGTCGTTCAATGCGCCTACTGACGAGAGTTTCGATGAGTATGTGAGCGATCCCGACAAGCCGGTGCCGTACATCGCCGAACAGGCGTCCGGGATGACGCGCGAGCACATGACGGAGGATCAGCGCTTCGCTGCGTCGCGTCCGGATGTGCTGGTGTACCAGACGGACGCGCTGGATCACGATGTGACGATTGCGGGTCCACTGAAGCCGAGTTTGTTCGTGTCGACCAGCGGGACGGATTCGGATTTCGTGGTGAAGCTGATCGACGTTTATCCGGACGATTATCCGGATAATAATGCGAATCCGGCGGGGGTTCGCATGGGTGGGTATGAACAACTGGTCCGTGGCGAGCTGTTTCGCGGACGATTCCGGAACAGTTATTCAAATCCCGAAGGATTTACGCCGGGGAAAATGGACAAGATCGAGTATGTAATGCCGGATATTTATCACACTTTCCGGCAGGGGCACCGGATCATGGTGCAGATCCAGAGCTCCTGGTTTCCGCTGGCGGACCGGAATCCGCAGAAGTTCGTGCCGAACATTTATGACGCGAAGGCGGCGGATTTTCAAAAGGCCACCGAGCGCGTGTATCATTCGCGAACGGCGGGCTCGCGGATTATGGTGAACGTGATTCCTAACGAAACGTCCGGAGCCGTTCATCAGACAGGTGGGGGATCGCGTTAAACGAATCGAGCGACAGGCGTCCACTGCTGAACACGAATTCGGTGATGGAACAGTTGCGGACACGCCAGTTGACGTCGAGAAAACTGCGATCCGGAGCGCCGAGGGCGGTCTGCACCAGGACTCCGATGGGTCCGCCGGAGGTAAACAGAACGACACGCCGGTTTGACGCCCCTTCCTGAATGCGACGGAGACCGCCGCGGACGCGATCGCGAAATGTGGTGAATGGTTCGGCGCCGTTGACGGCGCCTTCCACCCACTGTTGCATCGCGGTTTCGAAGACTTTCTGAAACGCGCGATTGTCGGGGAAGGAACTGGGCGGCGGATAGGATTTCAGCACTCCTTCGACGTCGTATTCGTTAAAATCGGCGCAGACGGTGGGGGATGGTTCGAGCGCGAGCGCGGCGGTCTGCGCGTGGCGCTTCAGAGTTCCGCACCAGATTTCGTCGAAGGTGACGCCGCACTGCGTCCAATACGCGGCGAGCGCCCGCGCCTGCCGCTCGCCTAATTCCGAGAGACGATCGGAATCCTTCTCGAACGGGCGCGCCTGCGCGTGGCGCACGACGGTCAGAGTGCTCATGCGTACTTGCTGAGCTCGATTTTCGCGACCGCTTCGGCGTGCACTTCATCGGGGCCGTCGGCCAGGCGCAGCGTGCGGGAGTTGGCCCACATCGCGGCGAGCTCGAAATCCTGGCAGACGCCGGCGCCGCCATGGGCTTGAATGGCGCGATCGATGACGCGCAGACGCCATGTTGGGCGCGATCACTTTGATCATGGCGATTTCCGCGCGGGCGGCTTTATTGCCGACGGTGTCCATCATGTGCGCGGCTTTCAGGACCAGGAGCCGCGCCTGCTCGATGTCCATGCGGGATTCGGCGATGGCGGCGCGCGTGACACCGTGTTCGGCGATCTTTTTGCCGAAGGCGGTGCGGCAGCTTACGCGGCGGCACATGGCTTGGAGCGCTCGCTCGGCTTGGCCGATCAGGCGCATGCAGTGATGAATGCGTCCGGGACCCAGGCGGCCTTGCGCGATCTCGAATCCGCGGCCTTCGCCGAGCAGAATGTTGGATGCCGGCACGCGCACATTGGTGAAGGTCATTTCGGCGTGGCCATGCGGAGCGTGATCATAACCGAAGACGGTGAGCATGCGGTCGATCTTCACGCCGGGGGTATCGAGCGGGACCAAAATCATGGACTGCTGTTTATGTTTGGGGGCGGATGGGTCGGTTTTGCCCATGAAGATGGAGATTTTGCAGCGGGAATCGCCGGCTCCGGAGGACCACCACTTGCGGCCGTTGATCACGTAATCATCGCCGTGGCGCTGGATGCTGGCCTGGATGTTGGTAGCGTCAGACGATGCGACTTCCTTCTCGGTCATGCTGAAACAGGAGCGGATTTCACCGGCGAGCAGGGGTTTCAGCCAGCGATCCTGCTGTTCCTTGGTGCCGTAACGCGCGAGCACTTCCATGTTGCCGGTGTCGGGGGCGGAACAGTTGAAGACTTCGGGCGCCGGCGGCGAGCGGCCCATGATCTCGCACAGCGGCGCATATTCGAGATTGGTGAGGCCGGCGCCGTGCTCGGATTCCGGCAGAAAGAGATTCCACAGACCGGCCTGGCGCGCGTGCGGCTTGAGCTTTTCGATGATGGGGACGGGACGCCAGCGATCCTCCGCGATCTGGTCGTAATAGAGTTTTTCGTTGGGATAAATATGCTCATTCATGAACGCGGAGACGCGCTGCTGAAGAGCGGCGACTTTGGGGGAATGGTCGAAGTTCATTTAACGGTCATCTTACTCGAAATCGAGAGACACGTGGTTCGATGGGGGTCTGTGAAACGCGACCGTCCACGCTCCCAGGGACACTTCGGCCATGCGCGTCGGGGCGGGCAACCTGCATTTCAGAAAAGTGGAGCTCCCCCGCTCGTAACCCAGAACGGTAAGGGGCCGCATAACCAAGCGGCCAGGATCGACACAGTAACCCCAAGCAATGAGGGGACCAAATATTTTTGTCGAGCACCGGTACTCGCCTACCGTCGGACCAATTTAAAGCGCTACTAAGCCCTTGACGTTGCGACGGGGTTGCCTAGGACTGCCGCCGCTCGGTGGACTGGAGGTCGGTAAGTACGCCAGCCATCTCTGATCGCAATTTAAGGGATGAACTTGTGAATGTGGGTTCGAACGAAGTCGCATGTCGCGGGAATCGCACGAGAAAGAGTTCCGCCCGCCGGCGTTACCGGAATGTGCGGAGGTCCGGATGGGCGAGGTGCGCGGAGTTGTTGAAGCTGAACAGGCGGATTTCCTGGCCGCGGATGCGAAGAGAAGAGAACGATGCGTTGAATAATACGCCGGCCAGCCACATGGCGCGAGTGTCCTGAAGCTCCAGTGTGAGTGCGGCGCAAATGCCGATGGGGGTCGCGGACGTGAAGACGATCACGTTACCTTCGGTGCGCCTGGTGCGCTCGAGGGCGGCGTGAATTCGCGCGACGAAAACGGGCCAGGTTTCGCCGGAGTATTGGTAGCGGCTGTCGACCCAGGCCCGGACCACTTGCTTATCGCAATCGTTCCAGCGGCGATGGATGGGGGAACTGTGGGCTCCGCGGCTCTCGGTGAGCTGCTGCTGCATTTCGTCGAACTGACGGCTGAACTCGACGTCATCGGCGGCGAGGCGAGGGGCGTATTCGGCGTAGACTTGGGCGAGGTCGAACTCGTTCCAGCCGGGATCGACGGTCACTTTTGCGCCGGGAAGGGTGTGTTCGGCAGTGGCGCGCTGGCGAGCCAGCGAGCCGGAATAGACGGCGTCGAAGCGAAGATTCTGTTCGACGAAATGTTCGCCCAAAAGGCGTGCTTGAGTGTGGCCGAGATCGGAGAGCGAATCGTAATGCTCGCGGGTTCCGGCCTGGCCGTGGCGGACCAGGTACAGCACGCTCAAGCGATCTTCTCCACCATTTCAGCGGCGCGTTCGGTGAGCGCTTTTACGCGCTGGTCGAAGTGGCGAAACCGTTCGTCGGTAGTTTGGCCGCGCCAGAAGCGGAAATAGATTTGCTGCAAGATCACGGCGAGCTTGAAGACGCCGAACGTTTCGTGCCAGGGGAGCACGGAAGGGTCGCGGCCGGTGATTCGCGAATAGTGCGCGACGAATTCATCGCGGGTCCACCAGCCGGGGCCGGTGGTGACAGCTTCAAGCGTGGTGCCGGGGACCAGCGCGGAGCTCCAGTAACACAGCGTCAGGCCGAGGTCGCACAGAGGATCGCCGACGGTGGTCATTTCCCAATCGAGAACGGCTTCGATGCGATCGGGCGTCGACGGGTCGAGCATGACGTTGTCGAGTTTGAAGTCGTTGTGCACCAACGTGGGCTTGCCGGAGGGCGGAATGGTCGCGGCGAGGAACGTCATGACGCGATCCATTTCGGGGCTGGGTTGAGTGCGCGCGCGCTCCCAGCGATCGGACCAGCCTTTGACCTGGCGCGCGACGAAGCCTTCCGGTTTGCCTAGAGCGGTCAGGCCGTGGCGTTCAACATCGACGGCATGGAGTTGAATCAGGCAATCGACGAAGGCTCGGCTGATGCGTGCGGCGTAATTTTCATGCGCGGAAACTTCCGGCGGGATTTGCGAGCGCAGAACGAAGCCATGACGCCGCTGCATCAGGTAAAACGGCGCACCGATGACGGACGGATCCTCGCACAGCAGATAGACTTCGGGGGCCGGAGGGAAGTGAGGATGGACGGCTTCGAGGACTCGATACTCGCGAATCATGTCGTGGGCTTTGGGCGCGACGGGTCCGAGAGGGGCGCGGCGAAGGACGTACTCTTTTTTCGCAATGCGGAGCAGGTAGGTGAGGTTGGAGTGGCCTCCTGGAAATTGCTCGACGTCGATCTTTTGATCGGCGCCGTGGATTTTGCCGCGCAGGTAGCCGGCGAGGGCGGGGAGGTTCAGCTCTTCTCCGGTGCGAACGGCGGCGGTGTCGGTGGACATCAATTTAATGTAGCAAGCGTGACTATACTGACTCTATATGCGAACAACTTTGCTGGCTCTGGCGGCGATCGCGGCGACTTATGGGTCGGATATCGAATCGCGCGTGACGAACGGGTACGCCGATTCCAACGGGGTGAAGATCCACTATGCGAGCCTCGGCAGCGGGCCGCTGATCGTGATGATTCACGGGTTCCCGGACTTCTGGTACACCTGGCGCGACCAGATGGAGGCGCTGTCGGACCATTTCCAATGCGTCGCCATCGACCAGCGCGGGTACAACTTGAGCGACAAACCCAAGGGTGTGGAGAACTACGATATGCGGCTGCTGGTGGGCGATGTGGTCGCGGTGATCAAGTCGCTGGGGAAGGACAAGGCGATTATCGTGGGGCACGATTGGGGCGGGATGGTGGCGTGGCAATTCGCGCTGAACCTGCCGCAGATGACGGACCGGCTGATCATTCTGAATCTGCCGCATCCGCGCGGGCTGAGCCGGGAATTGGCGCATAATCCCCAGCAGCAGATGAATAGCGCGTATGCACGAAATTTTCAGCAGGCCGATGCGGCTTCGAAGCTGACGGCGGAGGGGCTCGCGCGCTGGGTTAAAGATCCGGCGGCGAGGGCGAAGTATGTGGAGGCATTCAAGCGGTCGGATTTCGAGGCGATGCTGAATTACTACAAGCAGAATTATCCGCGTGAGCCGTATACCGAAGATACTTCGCCGGTGGTGAAGACACAGATGCCGGTGCTGATGTTCCACGGGTTGGGCGATACGGCGCTGCTTTCGGGCGCGTTGAACAATACGTGGGACTGGATGGGCAAGGATCTGACGCTGGTGACGATTCCGGGAGCGTCGCACTTCGTGCAGCAGGACGCGTCGGACCTGGTTTCGCGGACCATGAAAGCGTGGCTGCTGCGATGACGGCGGAAGAAGCTCGTAGACACTTGCGGTATTCGGCTTGGGCATCGCAGCGGGTGCTGGATGCGGTGATGGCGCTGCCGGAAGAGCAACGAACGCGCGACCTGGCGTCGTCGCATGGCGGATTGATGGGGACGCTCAAACATATTTTGTTCGGGGACCGGGTGTGGATTGAGCGGATCCTGGCGACGCCGGTGCCGGCGTCGGGTGAGCCGATAGAAGTAGAGTGGCCCGCGGTCCAGAAACGGTGGAGCGACTGGGCGGGGTCGGCTACGAATGAGGAGTTGGCGCGCGTGATCGAATTTAAAGATTTGAAGGGAAACACGCATCACTTCGCGGCGTGCGAGATCCTGATGCACGTGGTGAATCATGCAACGCTGCATCGGGGGCAGGTGATGGGCATGCTGCGGCAGATGGGGATTGCGCCTCCGCAGACGGATTTAGCCCATTTTTATCGCGATGAAAAGAAAGAACAGGCGCATGCGTAATTTTGCGTGGATCCTGCTGGCGTCGGTTGGGTGCGCGCAGGATATTAAGCTGCAGGTGGACGCGACGGATGCGCCGCGGCGGATGTTTCACGTCAAGCTGACGATTCCAGCGAAGCCGGGGCCGATGACGCTGCTGTATCCCGAATGGATTCCGGGCGAGCACGGGCCGACCGGGCCGATCATCGATCTGACCGGGTTGAAGATTACGGCGGGCGGAGAAACGGTGCCGTGGACGCGCGATTCGGTGAATATGTACGCGTTCCATGTCACGGTGCCGGCAGGGGCGAGCGCGCTGAATGTGGTGTTCGATCAAATCTCGCCGCCGGAAACCGCGGGATTTTCGTCGGGGGCATCGGCGACGACCGAGTTGGCGGTGCTGAGCTGGAATCAATTTCTGTTGTACCCGGAAGGCGGGGCGTCGGATCAACTGCGGTTTCAGGCGAGCCTGCGCGTGCCGGATTCGTGGCGATACGGGACTGCGTTGCCGATCGCGCATGAGAGCGGGAACGAGATTGAGTTTCAACCTTCGTCGTTAACGACGCTGATCGATTCACCAGTGTCGACGGGGAAACATTATCGAACTGTGGAGTTGGGACGCGACGGGTCGATTGTCCACTATCTGCACCTGGCGGGCGACAGCGACCGGGCGGTGGAGATTACGCCGGAGCAGATCGAGCATTATAAGAACCTGGTGAATGAAACGGGCGCGTTGTTCGGATCGCGGCACTATCGCAGTTATCATTTTTTGTACACGCTGAGCGATCACGTGGCGAGCTTCGGGCTGGAGCACCACGAATCGAGCGACGACCGGGTGCGGGAGCGCGGGTTGGTGGACGAGGCGGCGGCGAAGTCGAATGCGGACCTGTTGCCGCATGAGTTCGTGCATTCCTGGAACGGCAAGTACCGGCGGCCGGCGGGCCTGGCGACGCCGGATTACAGCGTGCCGATGAAGGGGGATTTGCTGTGGGTGTATGAGGGGCTGACGCAGTATCTGGGTGAGATTCTGACGCCGCGAATCGGGCTATTCACTCCGGAGGAGTTTCGCGAGAAGCTGGCGATGACGGCGGCGGCGCTGGATCGAAAATCGGGACGGCAGTGGCGCCCGCTGGAGGACACGGCGATCGCGGCGCAGCTTCTGTATGACGCGCGGGACGATTATGCGGAGTACCGGCGCGGTGTGGATTATTACGACGAAGGCACGCTGATCTGGCTGGATGCCGATGTCACGATTCGCCGGCTGAGCAATGGAAAGAAATCGCTGAACGATTTTTGCCGGCTGTTTCATGGGGGCCCGGGCGGAGCGCCGGCGCTGAAGCCGTACACGTTCGACGACGTGGTGGCCGCGTTGAACTCGGTTCAGGCGTACGATTGGGCGGCGTTTCTGCGGGAGCGATTGCGGAGCGTTGCGCCTCACGCGCCCTTGGGCGGGATCGAAAATGGCGGATGGAAGCTGGTGTACATCTCGACGGCTTCCGGAATCTGGCGCGATTTCGAAGATGAGCGGAAGAATTTCGATTTTAGTTATTCGATTGGGATGATTGTGAAAGAAGACGGCACGGTGCAGGATGTCGCATACGGCGGGCCGGCGCAAAAAGCGGGAATCGCGCCGACGTCGAAAGTGATCGCGATCGACAACCGGCAGTTCACGCCGACGGTGTTGCATGAGGCGGTGCAGAAGACGGCGAAGGATTCAACCGGAATGGATTTGCTGGTGAAGAGCGGGGAGTATTACAGCGTTCATCGCGTCGAATATCATGGCGGGGAAAAATATCCTCACCTGGAGCGGGATGAGTCGAAGGCAGATGTGTTGTCGAAGATTATCGAGCCGCTGGTGAAGCGTTAATTGGCAACGGATGGACGCGGATAGACGCAGACTAAAGGCCCATGAGGTGGAAGCCGGAGTCAACGAACAGGACGTCGCCGGTGACTCCTCGGCCCAGATCGCTGGCGAGGAATACGGCGGCGTCGGCTACTTCGGCGGGGTCGGTGTTGCGGCGGAAGGGCGAGCGTTCGGCGACCCGGGCTAGGATTTTCGAAAAATCTTTGATGCCGCGCGCGGAAGCGGTCTTGACCGGACCCGCGGAAATGGCGTTCACGCGAATGCGCTGGGGGCCGAGTTCGCTGGCCAGGTAGCGCACGGCGGCTTCGAGCGCGGCTTTCGCGACGCCCATCACGTTGTAGTTGGTGAGCACGCGCGTGGAGCCGAGATACGTGAGCGTGATCATCGACCCGCCATCGGTCATGAGCGGCGCGGTGGCGCGGGCGACGGCGACCATCGAGTAGGCGCTGACTTCCTGGGCGAGAAGATATCCGGCGCGGGAGGTTTCGACGAAGGGATTATCCAGGTCCTCGCGATTGGCGAAGGCGATGCTGTGGACCACCACGTCGAGACGGCCCACGGTTCTTAAGGTTTCGGTGAGGCGCACGAGATCGTCGTCTTTGGTGACATCGCAATCGAACACCTGGGACGCGCCGAGATCCGCGCCCAGTTCCTCGACCGGTTTCTTCAGACGCTCGCCCTGATAGGTGAGCAGAAGTTTTGCGCCTTCGCGGCGGAGGGCCTGGGCGATGGCGTAGGCGAGGCTCCACTTATTGGCGACTCCCAGGACGAGCGCAGTTTTTCCGGCGAGCAAATATGGCATTGAACCCGCTATTTTAGCGCGGCGAGAAGAGCCTGCGGGCTGGCGTTATCGCCGAAGGTTTGGCTGACGTGCGCGAATAGATCCACATTGCCGGGAGCGAATACAAAACTTCCGCCGAGCTGGAACGGGTTCTTGCCGAGTTGGTGCTGCTGGTGGCCTGCGGCTTTGGCGCGATTTCGCGCCGTGGCGTTGTCGGAACGAAGAAGATGAAGAAGGTTCGCGTTGCGCAAGCCGGCGGCGCGATAGGCGAGACGGTTTTCATCGACGAGGAGGGGAAAATGGATGCCGGTATCGTCGCGGAACATGCGGGCGTAATTCGCGTCGGCCAGGCCGATGGCGGCAAGATTCGCGCCTCTCGCCTTAACCTCGTCTTCGTGTTCGCGCAACTGCGCGACGTGCTCACGGCAGAAGATTCAACCGTAATGGCGCAGAAACACGATTACGGCGGGCTGCTGTTCCCACAGCGAGCCGAGGCGGACCTCGAGGCCATCGGCGTCGGGCAGGACGATGGGCGCCAGCGCCTCGCTCAGGGTCATCGGTTCTATGGTCGCTGATTGTACTACGAGGTGTCGACTTCGTTCGGGAGGGGGGCCGGGCTGCGCTCGTGGATTAACCGCTCCCTTCGGTCACGGCTCATGGCCGGCAGCGCGTCGGGAATGACTGGAGGCGGTTCATCGTGGTGGGAGCGTGCGAAACTCGTAGTCTAACCTTGGACCGCACTACTCCACTCATGTACGTGAAAGGCGTCGGGCCGGCGCGCGCGGCGATGCTCGAAGCCAAAGGACTGAAGATTGTCGAAGATCTGCTGGTCTACGCGCCGTTTCGATACGAGGACCGGTCGAACGTCAAAACCATTCGCGAACTGGCGCCGGGCGAGATGGCGACGGTGCTGGCGGAGGTTTACCAGAC